>CAIVXG010000001.1 GCA_903909815.1 uncultured beta proteobacterium
ATCTGGACAAGGCTTCTGCCGTGCGCATGGACCTCCTCTACCAGCACGCCAGCGTGAGCGACTGGGCCTGGAGCTACGGCGGTGTTCCCTACACTTATTCGGACGGCACGACGGTGTCACAAAAGCCCAAGCAAAGCGTGGGTGTCGTAGGCGTCACCTACATCTATAAGTGGCCATAGGCGTCCCAGGCGTCGCCCAGAGGTCCCTGCACCCCAAGGCAAAAGGCCCGCGAATTCGCGGGCCTTTTGCCTTGTTCATCAGGCGCAAAAACGGTGACCGACCGGTCTGCGCGCCGGATGCCTTGCGCTATTTCTTCGGAGTTTGCGTCTCCAAATTCTTCTTGGCGATCGCCGCCTCGTTCTTGGCAACACCCTTGGTCGGCTGTTTGGCGACGACCAGATTGCGAATGCTGTCGTAACCCTGCTCGTCCATGGCCTGGTGCGATACCAGTTGCGCCTTGCTGCCGTAGGGCCGGCCGGCGATGATCTTGGCGGCCTTGGCATCGTCGATGCCGGGCAGCTTTTTCAGCTCCTCCTTGGTTGCGGTGTTGATATCAACCAGCGCGGGAGCAGCGCTTGCCTTGGCGCCACTGGCGGCCTTGGCGGAAGCCGGTGCGGCCTTCGCGCTCGGGGTGGCCTTGCTGGCAGTGGCTGCAGGTGCAAGCGCTTTGGCGGCTGGCGCAGCCTTGCTGGCAGACGCCGCAGCTGCGGGTGCAGCGGTGTCTGCGGCAAAGCTGACGCCGGCGCTGAGCAACAGCGCGACGGCGCCCAGGCTGGAAATGAGTCGGTGTTTCATAAATTCCCTTGAATCGTTGAATGGGATCAGGTGATCCAATTGGTCTGCAAAAAAGATAACCCGGCGGTGTTGCCACAGCCGGGTTAATTTTAGTTCCAGCTACCGGGCACTTCGGCCCGGATAACCGGTTTCAACACGTCGTCATCACTGGTGAACGACAGCCGCGTCGTAGGCCGTACCCGCACCGTGGCAAACCAGGCAGGCTTCGCCTTTGCTTGCCATGGTGGAACGTGGCTGATAAACAGCGCCGCCGTTGCTCACCATGTGGTTCATGGCCGACGTCGTGTCGTGGCAGGAGAAGCAGGCCGCAGCAATCGGCGAACTCACCAGCGTGGCAGAGTCTGCAGCAACGAACTCGCCACCCGCGCCAGCAACGTGTGCAGGAACCGCCGTACCTGCGATCGTCTTGGTACTAACAACCGGTGGCACCAAAGCCGCCCAAGCCGCTGTCGCCGCAGCGGAAACAGGAAGACCTGAGGTCGCTGGCGTGTAGGCACTCACAGTCTGACCTTCTGGGTAGTACACGAAGCCATTGCCATAGCTTGTTCCACTCGTGATGTATGGCGAGTTCCTGAACGAGTTGCTCGCAGTGTAAGCCGCACCGGTCGCGCCGGTTGGCCACATCAGGTTGGGCTGCACCGTGGTGCCGCCAGTGGCACCGAAGTTCACGGTGTTGGGCAGGTGGCACTGATTGCAATCCTTCAGGATGCCTGGATAACCCAGCGTGGAGAAATTGTCAGTGGCAGAGTTACCGGCCCAGGTGTAGCCCACCGTGCGCTTGCTGGCGCCATGAATACCGTGGATGTGGGTATTGGAGTTGGCAATCCAACCATTGCTGGTACGGGTGTTGTTGTGGCAGATATTGCATGCCGTTGGGTCATTGCGCACGCCGGTACCCGCAACCTCTCCATTGGCACCAATCGTCTGACCATGGAAAGCCGGGCTGGTGCCCAGTTGATCATGGCAGCTGTTGCACTTGCTGACATCGGTGATCACGCGACGCGCCACGTAGCCCGTGGCCACCATCTTCTTCAGCGGTGCGGGTCGATACAGTCCACCTGACGCTGACGTGGTCGGATTCACTGAAACATTGGCCGCAACGTAGGTGTAGCGCGAGCCATAGACCTTTGTTGGATAGGCCGCAGAGACATCCTTCTGCGTGAATGACCCGATGATGGCACCCGTCACCATGACGGCGGTCGCAGGGATCACGATCGGCTTTGCGAGCACGGCCGTGTTCACGCAGGCAGCGACCGCAGGAGCCACCGGCTTCGCGCAACCGACACCCGCTGGCTGACCGACCAGGTCACCCGTGAGGGTGGCTGTCCAGTAGCCATTGGCGTCGGCTGTGGCGCTCAGGATACCCGCCTTCGGCGAGCCGCTGGCAACCAGCAGGTTGGTCAGGCTCACGCTCTGGTAGTCGTTGAAGTCAGCGGGGGTTGCAATGCCGTCCTGCGGCACGGCGTAGGCCACGTACAGGGTTGGAGCGCTGGCAAAGCCGGTGATCGGCTCGAAGGCGGGTGACACGACCTGTTGCCCATTGGCGGCGTTGGTCACCAGAGCGGGCACATTGAACGATGTCACAGCCACGCCATCCTTCTTGATCTGGAACACGATCTGAGGCTGGCCGTTAGGCAGACGGGTCACGCTCTTGATGTCGTAGGCGAAGGTCGAAATTCCGGCCTTAGTCACCGCGTTGTTCAAGGACTTGGTGTTGGAACGGTGGTACACGGGGACGGTGGTCGCATCATGGCACAGTGCGCAAGCGCTGTTGTCATTCTGGACTCCACCGGTGTGGCCGGAGCCGGTTGTATACGCGCCCGTACCCAATGCCACGCCGTCGATGGTGGCGTTAGACTTATCTGCCAGCGTGAATCCGGTACCCTTGACAAAGTCGATGCCGTCGTGGCAGGCGCCGCAGGCCAGCGCGCTGGGAACGTTCATCCAGTTGTCGCCGTTGGTCGTCTTGTTGGCATTCGCCGAGCCGTCCGACTTGGTCGCTGAACCGTCGTGGCAGGTTGTGCAGTTCGACGGTGATTGTGGGAAGCCGACCGTGTTGAACATCTGCGCGCCGCCATTGGCGTTGAAGTTGTAGTTCTGCAGCACCAAATTGTTACCCATGTGGGTCTTGTGGATCAGGCTGGGGTAGTTGCCGACGGAGCGTCCGTACAGCATGGCTTGCGCAGCGCGCTTCTGTGCTGTGGTCGGCGTCGCGGCCCCTGGGTACACACCCGTCAAAGTCACGCCATCAGCAGCCAAGGGAGCGCCACCTGCCAGATAGAAGGAGTACTTGATCTGGTCGGTGTGACAGGTCACGCACAGGCGCGGATCGTTGCGTCCGACGCTGTCACCGGGCGACGACGTGGTGCTGGCGTGGCCAATACCCTTGCCGTCGTGGCAACCGCTGCACGAACTCTTCTGCACCACGTCGCGCGTGGCGTCCGTTCCCACGACCACGGGCTTGCCGGTGGCAGGGATGAAGTCGTAGCCGATGTTGAATGTCTTGACCAGGGGCACGGCGGTGGCGGTCGCATCAAAGGCCACACCGTTGGGTGTGTTGGTGCCGGTGCCGGGCGCGTTGCCGCTGATGAAGATGCCCAAACGGTGGGTCAGATTGGCGTTGTACGTCAAGTCGCCCATGTCGGCTTTCCTTGACAGACCATCGACCGAGTCGTTCAGGGTCGCGGCAATCGCAGCGACTTTGCTCGGGTCACGGTAGAAGGTGTACTGGTACGTGCCGTCGCCGTTGTCCACCAGGGTTCCCTGGGTGTCGGCTGCAGGATAAGTGCCGCACCAGGTTGCAGGCACTGCGGGAGTCGTTCCCACCGCTGCCACCTGGTTGCACGAGGCATCGGCGGTGATGGTGCCGCCAGCCTGCGCCACCGTGACGGGTTTCAGCATCCCGTACGAAACCCATTTGCTGGGCTCGGTGCTGATCACTTTTGTGGACGATCCTGACGTCACCGTGGCCGTGGTGGCAGGCACCAGTTTGGCGAGAGTGAAGGAGAGGTTGGCCAGGCTATGCACCGTGGCGGTAGAGGTGGTTGTGTAATTGCCCAGACCCACGACCGGATAGCCGTTGGCGTCAGTCACCTTGAAGGTCACAACCGGGGGGCCGTTGACGACCACGCTGGTCACCGTGACCTGGGGCACAAGCGCCTTGAAGGCCGCAGCCGACACGGTCGTCGCGGGTGCGGCGTTGCTCGCCACAGTCACCACGTTGACCAGATTCGTACCATTGGTGCCGTTGGTGCCGTTGGTACCGTTGGTACCGTTGGTGCCATTCGTACCGTTGGCGCCGTTAGCACCGTCTGTGCCATTGCTGCCACCACCGCAACCCGCAAGGGCTGCTGCGGCAATCAAACTGACCGCTGCCAGCTTGCCCCAGCGCGACCGAAGTCGGCTTGTACCCATTAACTCAAGTTTCATTTAAGACTCCTTAGGCGTGACCGCCAAATTGATACGTTCTTCTTACACTTTTCGCTAGGTGACTCTAATTTTTGTCACCGCAATGAAGTTTGACTTAGGTCATATTCGCTGCAGATATCGGCGAAACCATTTCACTTGTGCCTTGCTCGCCACACCGATTTCGCAGCCGCGGCGGGCGCTTTTCTTCAGACCAGCGGCCCTCCTTCGGGAGTGCGGCGCCCCGAGGTGGCTGCATTCGGGTGCGGCACCGTGTTCACGCCCGGGCGATTCCCGATCCACCTTTTGCACGCGCTCTTGCGCTATCCTCATCACATCGCAACAGCTTGATCCATCATGAAACTTCTTTTTGCCCTGGGCCTGACACTGGCCACCTTGTTCACCACTGCCACGAATGCGACCGAAGCGTCCGCCGGGCCCACAGCCACCATCGTCTCGGGCGAAGTGCTCGAAGTCAGGGACGTCGAGAACTACAGCTACCTGCGTCTCAAGACCAAGGACGGCGAGACCTGGGCTGCGGTGACGACCGCGGCGATCAAAAAGGGGGCCAAGGTCACCATCGAAAACGCCATGGTCATGAAAAATTTTGAGAGCAAGGCGCTGAACAAGACATTCCCTTCGATTGTTTTTGGCAACCTGGCAGGGGCTGGCAAGGGCACGCCCGGAGTTGGCCCCGGCGTCGTCAAGGCAGTCGATGCCGCGCCGATCCATGTTCCCAAAGCCAGCGGCGCGAACGCGCACACGGTCGCCGAAATCATGACCACGGCGGCGGCGTTGAAAGATAAACCGGTGCGAGTTCGCGGCAAGGTTGTGAAGTACAACCCCGGCATCATGGGCAAGAACTGGATCCACCTGCGCGATGGCTCCGGCACCGCCGCCGACAACACCGATGACGTTCTCGTGACGACCCTGGGTCAGGCCAAGCTGGGCGACATTGTGACGGTGACGGGGGTCGTGCGCACCGACAAGAATTTCGGCTCCGGCTACGCCTACAAGGTTCTGCTGGAAGACGCGACGCTGCAGCCCTGAGGTACCGGCAAAAGGCCGGTTAGGGTTGCGTTCGGGTCGGGTTGCCGGTGCCGCCGTCGAATCACAGGGTCATCGACCGGGGCGTGCCCACGCTGGGTGGCCCCAACTGGCGGGGCGCTAATCCTGTGTATCGTCTGTTCCTGCTGACCTGCCCCGACGCCCGGCCGCCGGTCGTGCCGCAGGCGTGCTCAGCGTCGCCCTTGGCGCTGCGTCCAGCGGTGCTGCCGGCGTCAATGCTGCGGCAGCGCTTGCCCCTCCCGGAGTCGTGGTCAGGCTCGCGCTTTGCGCGGGCAGTTCCAGCGTGAGCGACACCTGACCTTCCGGGCTCGTCGCCAGACCGGCCTGTCGCCCCTGAACGAAGCGCAGATAAAGGCCCTCTTCGACGCGGGCGCCGACGGTGAACGCCTTGGCCGGTTTGCCGTCGATGGCGATGAGGGCGGCGCCGGTTCGGGAGGCCGTGTGCGCCACCACACCCGCGAGCGCGAAGCGACTGGGTGCGCTCACCACCGCTGCGAGTACGCCGGGGCTGCCCAGCAGACGCGCCACCACGCCTGAATCGACAACGGGTGCAGGCGCTGCCAGCGCTGCGCTCGGCGGCGCCGGGTGAGACTGGCCACCCCAACGCAAACCCCAGGACACGGCGCTGGCGGCGGCCAGCGCCCACACGACAAAGGTCAGTGAGCGGGGGAACCAAATGCTGTTCGGAGCGGTCATCATGGTGTGATTATGATTGAAGCCCTGGCTCACCCCACTTCCTAAGGCACCATGAAGACATTGGCTACCCCCTTGCTGCGTCGCATGCACCGCGGCTTCACCCTGATCGAGTTGATGGTGGTGCTGGTCATCATTGGCATGCTCGCCGCCATCATCGTGCCCAATGTGCTGGACCGGGCCGACGATGCGCGCGTCACGGCAGCGCGCACCGACGTGAACAATCTGATGCAGGCGCTCAAGCTGTACAAGCTGGACAACCAGCGCTACCCCAGCGCCGAGCAGGGCCTGCAGGCGCTGCTGACCAAGCCCACCACCGTCCCCGTGCCAATGAACTGGAAGCCCTATCTTGACAAGCTACCCAACGACCCCTGGGGCCACACCTACCAGTACCTCAACCCGGGCATCAAGGGCGAAGTCGACGTGATGTCGTTTGGCGCCGATGGCCTGAGCGGCGGCGAGGGTAAAGACGCCGACATCGGTAGCTGGCAATAACCCGCAGACACCGACTTTTGCTGCTCCACACCATGTCTGCGCGCTGCATGAGGCCACGCCCCGGGAGCGCACAACGCGCAGCATGGGCGTCAAACGCCCTGGGCTTCACGCTGCTGGAACTGCTGGTGGTGGTGGCGATCATGGCCATGGCCACGGCCGGTGTGAGCCTGTCCATGCGCGATTCGTCGCAGACCGGCCTCGAACGCGAAGGTCAGCGTCTGGTGGCGCTGCTGGAATCGGCGCGCATGCAATCGCGCGCGCGTGCGGTGGCGGTGCACTGGCGCGCCAGCGCGCAAGGCTTTGCCTTCGACGGTCTGGCCGATAACAGTTATTCGCGCCCCTGGCTCAGCACCGACACCGGCGTGCGCGAGGGCAATGCCCTGCTGCTGGGCCCGGAGCCCATCATCGAACGCCAGGCGGTCGTGCTCTACAGCCTGAGCCAGCCTGGGCGCAGCCTGCGCATAGCCAGCGACGGCCTTCGCCCGTTCGCGGTGCTGGCCGAGGGCACGGGTGCCGCGCCATGAAGCTCGAACTTGCACGCCCGGCACGTGGCTTCACCCTGGTCGAAGTGCTGGTGGCGCTGGGCATCGTCGCCATTTCGCTGATCGCAGGTTTTGAGGCCAGCGCCGCGCTCACGCGCAACGCGCAGCGCCAAAGCGACGCGCTGCTGGCGCAGCTGTGCGCCGAGAACACACTCATCAAGGCGCGCTTGTCCAAACAATTTCCCGGCGTGGGCGACAGCAGCGAGAGCTGTGACCAGGCCGGGCACAGCTTGAGCGTGAATATCACCGTGCGCCCCACGCTCAACCCCAGCTTTCGACGCGTGGACGCGCAGGTGCTGGACGCCGGCATACCGATCCTGCGCCTGTCCACGGTGATCGGGCGCATCTGATGCGGCGCGCCATGAACCGGGAGGTCGTGATTGCGAGCGCAGCGCGGCAACCGATGTATTTTCGTGGCGTGCCGACATGGATTGCCACGGTCCCTGGCCTCGCAATGACGAGTCAAAAGTCGTCCCTCCTCAAAAAAGCGCCCAAAGGCTTCACATTGATCGAAGTGCTGGTGGCGATTGTCATTCTGGCGCTGATGGCGGTGCTCAGTTGGCGCGGCCTGGACGGCATGGCGCGCTCGCAAGCGCTCACGCAACAGCGCACGGACGAGGTGCAGACGCTGCAAACGGGACTGGCGCAGTGGAGCGCGGATCTGGACGCCATGATGCTGGCACAGCCCGGCTTGCCCGGTTTCAAACCCCTCGATTGGGATGGACGCGTGCTGCGCGTGCTGCGACGCAGCAGCGGCGCCGACGAGCAGGGCCTGCTGCTGGTGGGCTGGACGCGCCGCCTGATCGACGGCCAGGGCTACTGGCTGCGCTGGCAGTCAGCGCCGCTGTCCACCCGCGCGGCACTGAGCGACGCCTGGCAGCAGGTGGATATGTGGGCGCAAAACCCGAGCGACGAATCCAAGAAACGCGAAGTCGTGATCACGCCGCTGGAGCAGTGGCAGATCTTTTTCTTTCGCAACGATGCCTGGAGCAATTCCCTGTCCAGCGCAGGGCCCACGGCGCTGCCGCCGGCGCCCGGCGCCTCGGCGCCGAGCACGCCCGCGCCCTCCAACCTGCCCCAGGGCGTGCGCCTTCTGCTCACCTTGCCAGCGGGTCGGGCCTTGAGCGGCACGCTCACGCGCGACTGGGTGCAACCCACGCAAAGCGCAGGCAAGTCGTGAAAGTGATGCGCCCGCCTGCGTTTCTCGCTCGCACTCAACGCGGTGCAGCGCTTCTGGCTGCGATGCTCACGGTCACGCTGGTGGCCACGCTGGCCGCGGCCGCGCTTTGGCAGCAGTGGCGCGGGGTGGAAGTCGAGCGCGCAGAGCGCGGGCGCATCCAGTCGAGCTGGATCCTGACCGGCGCGCTGGACCTGTCGCGCCTGTTCCTGCGCCAGGACGCGCGCTCGGGCAACGGGCCTGCGGGCACGGCCGATCTGCTGTCCACGCCGCTGGCAGAAACACCGCTTTCGACCTTCTTGTCCCAGGACGCCAGCGCCGACGGCGAAGAAGCCTATATGTCGGGGCAGATCACCGACGCCCAGTCGCGCCTGAACGTGATGAACCTGGTGGACGCGTCAACGCACAAGTTGTCGGCGCCCGCGCATCGGGCCTTTGCCAAGCTGTTCGCCTTGGTGGGCGTGCCGCTCGAACAGTTGGCCCTGCTTGAACAAAACCTGCTCCTTGCCACGGCGCTCTCCAGCGACCCGGGCGTGCCGCTGCTGCCGCAACGCGTCCAGGAATTAACCTGGCTGGGCCTGGCCCCTGCCAGCCTGCATTGGCTCAAACCCTATGTCACAGTGCTGCCCGAGGCCACGCCGCTGAATCTGAACAGCGCCAGCGCCGAAGTGATTTACGCCAACTTTCCACAGTTGGAACTGAGCGATGCGCGCCGTCTGGTGCAGCAGCGCCAAGGCAACGCCATCCCCAACCTGAACGAGGTGGAGCGCAGGGTGGGGTCCATCACGGGCGCTGCGCCCTACGACGTCAGCACGAGCTACTTTGAAGTTCACGCCCGACTGCGCCTGGACAGCGCCGTGGTGGAGGAAGTCGCGCTGGTGCAGCGTGTGGGACAACAAGATCCGATCACGCTGTGGCGCCAGCGCGGTGTGAGCGAGAGCCTCGTCGGATCGGCTGATCCTACAATCCCCAGCAACCCATGAGCACGCTCCTCGTCTACCTCACCCCGGACTCGATCCACGCCACCGAGTACGACTACGTGCTCTGCGCCGATGGCCAGACCGTGACTTC
>CAIVXG010000002.1 GCA_903909815.1 uncultured beta proteobacterium
ATCTGGACAAGGCTTCTGCCGTGCGCATGGACCTCCTCTACCAGCACGCCAGCGTGAGCGACTGGGCCTGGAGCTACGGCGGTGTTCCCTACACTTATTCGGACGGCACGACGGTGTCACAAAAGCCCAAGCAAAGCGTGGCTGTCGTAGGCGTCACCTACATCTACAAGTTGCCATAGAGACATCCAGGACGTCCCACCGACGCCGATAAAACCCTAGCAAAAGGCCCGCGCAAGCGGGTCTTTTGCTAGGCCGGTACTGCCGGGCCTCATCGATTTGCGCAGTTCCAACGATGAGCCACGGGATTGGCTGTTGCTTCCTCGCCCGCCCGCGGGAGAGTGTAGGGGTGAGGGGGCAAGCAGACAGCCGCGACCAGACTGACGATCACTGCGCTGCGGAAAAGACAGCAACATTGACAGATCTGACCACGTGTGCTTAAGATGCACACGTGGTCAGTCAAAAGATCTTTAATTGGAATCCCCAAAAAAACCTTCTTCTGGTGGGCGAACGGGGTATCTCGTTCGAGCGAATTGTTTTTGAAATTGGCTGCGGGAACGAGTTGGCCGTGCTTGAACACCCCAATCAGGAAAAGTATTCTGGACAAAAAGTTTCAATGGTCCAAGTTGACGACTACGTGTACGCCGTGCCCTTCATCGAAACTGAAGTTGAGATCTTTCTGAAAACCATCATTCCAAGCCGCAAGGCAACCAGGCAATACAGGAGCAAGTCATGAAAGCAAATGCCAAGTACGACGATGAGGAGTTGGAAATCTTGCAGGCATGGGAGGCCGGCGTGCTCAAGCCAGTGAGCGGCATGGCCCAGCAGATCAAAAGCCATCGCGCTGTGGCTGAGGGCACCTTCAAAAAGGACCAGCGACTGAACATCCGAATTTCGTCCCGAGACTTGAAAAATCTGCAGGCACGCGCGCTTGAGGAGGGCGTTCCTTATCAGACATTTGCGGCCAGTTTGCTACACAAGTTTGTCAGTGGGCACCTGGTGAATCAACGGTAAGAGTCCGTTAACAAATAATCAGTGCAATTTTATCCGGGGCGAATGCGATAGTTCCAGTCGCCGTGAAAGTCGTTTCGTTCGAGTTTGATGGCAGCGAAGTCGTCGTCGGACACGACCAACCCTTTGGGGTATTCGGCATTGTCGAGCTCGGCGCGAACCTTCAAACCACTGCGGGTCTTTGTGCTGGCAATGAGGTTGACGATGACCTCGTGGCTGATCAGTGGGCGCCCGCGCCAGTTCATGGTGATGAATGAGAACAAGCGGTGTTCGATCTTGTTCCACTTGCTGGTTCCGGGTGGAAAGTGGCAGACTTGGATTTCTAAACCCGTGTCGCTGGCGAGTCGACTCAGTTCGAGTTTCCACAGGCGCACGCGGTGCCCGTTGCTGCCTCCGCCATCGGCGGTGATGAGCAACTGTCGGGCATGTGGGTAACGCTGACGGCCCATGCTGAACCACCAGCGTCTGATGGTTTGTACGGCGAATGCCGATGTGTCATGGTCGGTTCCAACGCTTACCCAAGCCTCATCAGCGCCGATGTCATAGACCCCGTACGGGTTGGCCCGTCCAAGCTCAGGGTCGATGAAGTCATGGACCTTGACTTGAACAGGCTCGCCGCTGGGTAACCACTCCTGCCCTGAATTCTTGTACGCACCCACCAGTTCCTTCTTCTTTGTATCAACCGAAATCACGGGCTGATTGGCGGCCATGGCCGCAGTCACCGTCGCGTTGATGTGCTCGAATTGGGCATTGCGGTCGGGACTCTGATTGCCTTCGATCACCTTGGCATTGGCCTGCAAACTGTAGCCCTGAAGCTTCAGGAGTTGGCCCACCACAACGTGGCTTACCGAGTGACCCCGCGCCTTGAGTTCATCGGCCAGCGCGCGCAAGCTCTTGCACGTCCAGCGCAGCGCTGATTGAGGGTCGCCTCGCGTCACCGGATCCACCAGCGCAAGAAGGTCTGCCACCAAGGTTTCATCTTTGACAGAAGCGCTTTTGCGACCAGCGCCGACACGGCGCGTACGTGTGCTCAAGGCTGCTGGTTCTTGCTGCGCAGCCTTGTTCGTTTGCATCGCCTCGATCTCATTGAGCCCGGCCATGATGGTGCTGCGCGAGACCCCAGTTGCAACCGCTACTGCCGTTATCCCACCTCGGCCAAGCACCTTGGCTTCCACTGCAACCAGCAACCGCCGCTGGCGCTCATCCAGCGCCGCGTGCATCACTTCCCACCGTTGACCTATCAGCGAATTAGCCGTCATGCATCGGAGGATAGCCGATCACGAAATATTGAACAAGTTATTTCTTAACGACGCCTAAG
>CAIVXG010000003.1 GCA_903909815.1 uncultured beta proteobacterium
TCCATCTCATCGAGAAATTCGCGCTTGCGAGTCCGCTTGTGCACGAGTTCAAATCCGGTGGTGGCGAGGCTCATTTGTTTCATCAATGCTTAACGTTTTAGCGGTCAATTCGATGACACACTTATGCAGAGTTTCCCTAGCCTCAGGTCGGCGCATTCTATTTGCATTTGATTGCATCATTCGCAAATAAATACAATTGAAAAATATTCTTTACGATTTCCTTCCTGTACGCGCGGGCAGCACGAATGAGGCTTCGATGGTCGGCTTTGCGGCAAAATGAATCTCGGTCGTTGCATTACTTTGCGACCGATTGACCTGAGTTTTCATTCTTTGTTTGCCACCCATGCCCCACACCTCGCCGTTAAAGATTGCCTTGCTCGAAGACGACGCCGACGCCGCGTCGACGGTTGCCGATTGGTTGCGCGAGGCTGGCTACAGCGTGGATTGGTTCCAGCGTGGCGCCGACTGTGCCCGCGCGGTGGAACGCGGTCGTTATGACGCCTGTGTGCTGGATTGGATGGTGCCCGACCTGACCGGGCCGGCGGTATTGGCAAGGATACGGTTGCAACTCGCCGACAAGCCGCCGCCAGTGATATTCCTGAGTGCACGCGACAGCGCCGAGGATGTGGTGCAAATGCTGTCGGCCGGGGCCGATGACTACATCGTCAAACCAGCCGCGCGCGCGGTGCTGCTGGCGCGGCTGGGCGCCGTGCTGCGTCGCTCCGGCATGGGACAGGAAACCCGGCGTCGTCAGTGGGGGCACATGGAGGTGGACTTCGCACAACGGCAATGTTTTATCGACGGCGAGAGGGTGGATCTGACTGAACGCGAAACGGATTTCGCGCTCTATCTGCTCCAGAACACCGGCCGCCTGCTCACCCGTGCCCACCTGCTGATGACGGTCTGGGCCCATGGTGGCGACCTGGACTCGCGTAAGGTCGACGTGCACGCCAGCACGCTGCGGCGCAAGCTCCAACTCGCGCCCGAGCACGGTTGGCAATTGATCTCGGTATATGGCCAGGGCTATCGGCTCGAATGGCTGCACGACGGCGTCTAGGCCATGAACCCCAACCTCATTTTGAAAGCGTCCATGCAAAAGCTTATCGCTGGCTGGCTTTTATCGCTGGCGTTGGCAGCGAGCGCGCAGCCCTTGGTCGGCACGCTCGCTCTGACTGCGCAAATCCCGGATTGGCTTTACACCGTGCGTGCGGGCGATACCCTGATCGGCATCGGTCAGCGCTATCTGATGGATGCCGGGCGTTGGCCGGCGCTGCAGCGGCTTAACCGCATTGCCGATCCACGGCATATGCCGCCGGCAACGGTGTTGCGCGTTCCGGCCAATCTGTTGCGCTCGACACCGGGGCAGGCGACGCTCAAGGTGGTGCACGGCAACGTGCGCTGGCGCGAAACCTCTGGCCCATGGCAGAGCGCGACTCAAGGACAGCGTCTGTCTGTGGGCAGCGAAGTGCAGACGGACGACCAGGCCAACGCGGTGCTGGAATTGGCCAACGGCACACGACTGGGGCTGAACCCAGGCTCGATTCTGGTGCTGGACACGATCAGCTTGTACGGCGATGGCTTGATGGCCGACACGCGCCTTCGCCTGCAGCAAGGCCAGGCCGAGATCACCGACAACCCGGCGCGACGCGCCCAGCAGAACCTGCGCGTGCTCACGCCCAGCGCCCAGGCTGTGGTGCGTGGCACAGTGTTCCGCGTCGGTGTACAAACCAACTTGACGCGAGAAGAAACCTTGTCTGGTGTGGTCGACGTTGGCGCCGGTGGCCGCACCGTATCCGTGGCCCAAATGCAGGGCACCGTGGCACGCGCGGGTGAACCACCCTTGGCACCGCGCGCCCTGCTGGCGGCGCCCGATGTATCTGCGCTGCCACAGCGCCTGGAGCAATTGCCGCTGCGTTTTGCTTTGCCCGCTGCGCCCGGTGTGGTGGCGCGCTGGGGCCAGATCTCCCCGGACGAAAGCTTCGACGTGATCCTGGCCGAGAAGGCCAGTCAAAGCGCTTTCCTGAGCGTTCCCGACCTGCCCAACGGCGACTACATTCTGCGCGTGCGTCATGTTGACGATCTGGGTTTGCAGGGCCTGGAAGCACGTCATCGCTTCAAGGTCTGGGCCCGGCCTTTTGCGCCCACTTTGGAGGCGCCGGTGCGTCTGGCCACATTGCGCGCGCCACGGCCAAGTCTGAGTTGGATCCATGCCGTCGACGCCGCGCGCTATCGGGTGCAACTGGCCACATCCGCCGATTTTTCGGCGCCGCTCGCGGACCAAACTGTGGCAGCTCCGCACTGGGCTGCGAATGCGGATGTGCCCGTTGGCAACCTGCATTGGCGTGTTGCCAGCATCACGGCCACAGGCGAGAACGGGCCCTGGTCCGCAACCGAGACCTTCAGCTACAAGCCCGCGCCCGGGCAACCGGATTTGAGCAAGGCGGCACTTCGTTTTGAGAGCGATGCGCTGCTGCTGGACCTGGCGCCACCGCCACCCAATCAACACTATCAGGTCTCGATTTCCGCCAATGCGGACAGCGCCGGTGCGGCGCCCCAGCACAGCTCGGCCGATGGTCAATTGCGCCTGCCACGGCCCGACTCGGGCGAGCAATTTCTGGGGGTCCGCTTGGTGGACGACGAAGACGGCACGACCGGGCCCGCCATGCTGCAAAAGATCACGGTGCCATCACGCTACCCGAATCTGTGGGTGCTGCTGATTCCAATATTGTTCGCCCTGTAGTCCGGCGTTTCCGAGCCACTGACCATGCAAGTCCGCGCGACCACGCTCAAGTTGCGCTCGACCCGCGAGTTGCTGGCCATGGGTGCGGCGCTGGCGGCGCTGGCGCTGGCAGTTTCGGCCAGTGGCGTCCTGACGCGCATCGATCACTTCGTCTTCGACCAGGCCCAGCGCTGGGCGCCAGAGCCAGCACCTCATGGCGTTGTGATCGTCAGCGTGGATCAAGCCAGCCTGCAAGAGATCGGTCGCTGGCCCTGGTCGCGACAACTTCAGGCACAACTGCTGCGGCGAATTTGCGCCAGCCATCCGAGTGCTGTGGCGCTGGACATGGCGTTCAACGAAGTCGGCGCCGATGCAGCCGCGAACCAGGCCTTGGCGCAGGCCGTGCGCTCGTGCGCCAAGGTGGCGCTGCCGCTGCTGGTGGAGAGCAGTCGCGGCGGCGGGCAGTTGCTGGAGTCGCCGCCGATTCCGGAGCTGGCGCAGGAGGCGGCCGGCCTGGGTCGTGTGAGCGTGCGCCTGGACGACGATGGGGTCGCGCGCAGCGTCGATCTATGGGAAGGCGTAGGCAGTGCCGCCTGGCCTTTGTTGGCGCAAACCGTGCTGGAACTGGCGCAGAACAAGCCGATCACGACGGCGCACAGCGCGAGCCCGAGCACGGCGCCGTACAACGCATTCGCCATCGCCCGCAGTGACCTTCGGTTACTGCGTTTAGCCGGGCCCGCCGGAACCATTCCTAGTCTTTCGGCCGCAACCGTATTGCATTCCGAGTTGCCGCTTTCCGCGTTGCAGGGAAAGATCGTCCTCGTGGGTGCGACCGCAGCGGGCTTGGGCGACCTGCTGTCGACACCACTGACCACCATGCCGGGCGTGGAAGTTCTTGCCAACACGGTTTTGAATCTGCGCGATGACAGTTTCATTGTGCCGCTGAGCCGCGCTTGGACTCTGGTCTTGAGCGCCCTGCTGGCGCTGGTGCCGCTGTTCTGGTCGATCCGCCTCATGCCGCTTCAAGGCTTGCTGGCCGCGCTAGGCTGGTTGCTGGTGCTGCTCAGTTGCAGCGCCGCGCTACCCATCGCCTTTGGGATCTGGTTTGCGCCATCGGGCACGCTCGTGGCCGCATTCTGGGCCTATCCCCTGTGGAGTTGGCGTCGACTCGAATCTGCCCGCCGTCACCTGGATTGGGAACTGCAGCAACTGGGGGGCGCAGCGCGCGCGGCCTCCTTTCGCCGCCTCGGATTTGAACAACGCATCATCCACGTGCAACTGGCGCAACGCCGTTTTCGCGATCTGCAACAACAGCGAGATGAAACCCTGGCCTTCATCTCGCACGATATCCGCGCGCCGCTGGCCCAAGCCGCGCAGCAACTGGCCCAGGGCGATCTTGACGCCGCCGCGCAGAGGCGATTGCAGCGACTGCTACAACGCGCTCACGATTTCGCCCAGGACTTTCTAGCGCTGGCGCGAGCCGAGAAGATCGAACCCAGCGCGCTGGTGGAAATTGATCTTGGCGCCGTTGTTCAGCAGGCGACCGACTCGGTCTACGCGTTGGCGCAGCAGCAGTGCGTGCAACTGGTGCGCGAGATTGCAGACGAGCCGGTGTGGGTGCGCGGCAATTTCGACTTGCTGGAACGTGCTTGCATCAACTTGCTGCGCAACGCCCTGCGCTTTTCCCCGCCCGGCAGTCGCATCACCGTGCGCCTGACAGGTCAGAGGCAACAGGCCGAGCTATCCATCAGCGACCAAGGTCCGGGCGTGAGTCCAAAGGCGCTGCCCCATCTGTTCGAGAAATTCGGAAATTCCGCCGCTCAGGCGGCCGACCCCCACAGCACCGGCTTGGGCTTGTACTTTGTGCGCAGCGTGGCCCTGGGCCACGCTGCGCAGACCGGGTACGAGGCCTTGTTGCCCCACGGCGCGCGCTTCTGGCTGCGTTTGCCTCAACTGTAAATTCACGCATACAAGGCGTGCATTGCCAAGGCGTTGTGTGCACCATGGCGCTTCGTCAAAGACTGCGTACGACAACGTCCGCAGCGAAGCATCTGGGGAACGCCTTGCTCGCATACATAAGAAACCATTTCAGTCGCGCCGGCGACGTCGCGCCGCAGGCTGCCGTCTCGGCCGGGGATTTGCGCGGACCGGATATTGAATTCGCCATCGTCGCGCATGAGAGTTGGCGGCGGCGCCTGCTGGCCTATCTGGACGGGACTTCGACCGAGACTTTTTCGGTGGCCGAAGTTTGCCAGGACGACGCATGCGAGCTTGGGCATTGGATTTACGGACGCGGCAAAGAACGCCTGGGACAGCATCCGGTTTTTACGATGCTGATGGGGCATCACAAATGGCTTCATCACGCGGCGGCGGAACTCGTCCTGTTGACACAGTCCCGGATCACAACTCAGGACACTGAGGAGACCCGCCGAAGGCGGATAAGCCAGTTCGAGCGCTTTTGCCACGCCGTCAATCAGGATTTGGAAAGCCTGCGCCTGGCTTCTTGAAGCCAGAAGCGATACCTGGTCGGTGAATTGCGAACCCCAGGGTACAAGATCTGGCTGCGCAAATGACGCAAAATCGTGGCCCCCGCTTCGACTTTTTTCCCAGGTCCACCATGCACGCACCATCGACTCCAACCAAAGCACCTACGCTCGCTGATCAGCGCAGCGTTCCCGCCGCGTTCCTGGACGCACTCAAGAGCCGCTTCGGCGCCAACTGCTCCACCGCCCTGGTGGTGCGCGAGCAGCACGGGCGCGACGAGTCGCCCCTGGCCGCGCCGCCGCCTGCGGCCGTGGTGTTTGCCGAGTGCACCGCCGACGTGGCCGACGCCGTTCAGTTGGCGAGCGAACATGGAGTTCCCGTCATTCCCTTTGGCGTGGGGTCCTCGCTGGAAGGACACCTGCTCGCCGTCCAGGGTGGCATCAGCATAGACCTGGGCCGCATGAACAACGTGCTGCGCGTCAATGCCGAAGACCTGACGGTGACGGTACAGGCCGGCATGACGCGCAAGCAGGTGAACGAGGCGGTGAAGGACACGGGCCTGTTCTTCCCGATCGATCCCGGCGCCGACGCCACGCTGGGCGGGATGTGCGCCACGCGCGCCAGCGGAACCAATGCCGTGCGCTACGGCACCATGCGCGAGAACGTGCTGGCGCTGGAGGTCGTGACGGCCAGCGGCGAGGTGATACGTACCGGCACGCGCGCCAAGAAGTCTTCAGCCGGCTACGACCTCACGCGCCTGATGGTGGGCAGCGAGGGCACGCTGGGGGTGATCACCGAAGTCACGATCAAACTCTATCCGCTGCCCGAGGCCATTTCCGCGGCCGTGTGCTCGTTTCCGAGCATCGAAGCGGCCGTGCGCACCACCATCCAGATCATCCAGATGGGCATACCGATCGCGCGCGTGGAACTGATCGATGCACACACGGTGCGCATGGTGAACAAGCATTCGCACCTTACCCTGCGCGAACAGCCGCTGCTGTTGATGGAGTTCCACGGTTCGCCCAGCGGCGTCAAGGAACAGGCGCAAACGGTGCAGGAAATTGCGCGCGAGTTCGATGGCCAAGCGTTCGAATGGGCCACCACTCCGGAAGAGCGCACGCGCCTTTGGACCGCGCGCCACAACGCCTACTTCGCGGCGATCCAGTCCAAGCCGGGCTGCCGCGCGATCTCCACCGACACCTGTGTGCCGATCTCCAGATTGGCCGACTGCTTGCTCGACTCCATCGCCGAAGCCGACGCCAGCGGTATTCCGTACTTCCTTGTGGGCCATGTGGGCGACGGGAATTTCCACTTCGGCTATCTGATCGACCCCAACATCGCGCAGGAGCGCGAGATCGCTGAACACCTGAATCAGCAATTGGTCGCGCGCGCCCTGTCGCTGGAAGGGACGTGCAGCGGCGAACATGGCGTGGGCCTGCACAAGCAGGACTTCCTCGTCACTGAAGCGGGAGCTGGCGCCATCAACATGATGCGCGCCATCAAGCACGCCCTGGACCCCCAGAACATCATGAATCCGGGGAAGATATTTAAGTACTGAGACATTGCGGGACAGACCAAAGCTACGCGCAGCGAGCGTGCTCTGTCCTCAACACTTTGAGATTGCGGGACAGACCAAAGCATACGTTTCGCCTGGTAGCTGGTATCCATTATGGGGCAGCGAGACCTCAACAGCGACCGCCGTGCATTCACCACCGGGACCGCTTGGCCTGACTATGGCGAACGGATGAATCGCTCCTCTGGCGATCAGGTTGATCATGAAGCGGTCGTGCAATACTCGTTCTATCTGATTACATTCCTATTTCTCCAACAGGAACACCCGT
The DNA here is from genome assembly GCA_903909815.1 of uncultured beta proteobacterium. Lineage (GTDB taxonomy): Bacteria > Pseudomonadota > Gammaproteobacteria > Burkholderiales > Burkholderiaceae_C > CAIKVZ01. The sequence continues at coordinate 7,045 of CAIVXG010000003.1, forward strand.
CATGCCCTTCCATTGTTCGCACCTCATCGCTTTGATCTGCGCTCTTGTTGCCACCGCAGGCTCGGCGGCGTCACTTGCTGCGCCGGTTGTCAACCCAGTCGAGGTGCGGACCGCTGCCGACATGCCGCGTTTCAGCTACCCGTTCCAGGAAACTGCCACCCGCTTTGCCGAGCGCGACGACGCCACATTCAACGGGTTCGCGGCCAAGGTCCGGGACGACATCAATCAAACCCTCGACTTACATTCCGCAGGTTGGTCGAGCCATATGGCGCGAATTATTGACCCACTGCTGGCGAGCGAAACGCATTGGACGCAACGCCAAGCAGGTTGATGATCTGGTGCTGAAGGTCGGTTAACTTGGCATCGAA
>CAIVXG010000004.1 GCA_903909815.1 uncultured beta proteobacterium
GAGTGAGTCACCTGGATTTCTGCAGTTTGTAAACGAAGTGCTTGTGGGCCAGAAGATTTCGCTGGTGCTTGGGGACTACCAGCCGGGCAAGTGGGTCGGTGGAATCTTACTGAGTGGGCAGACGCGGTCGATGATGCTATGTTTTAACCCCCTTAGTCCCATGACACGAGGTCTGCTGGAGCACTGGCGGAACACTGATGAAGTGTCCCTTCTTTTTGGCCATCCATTCGAGGGAGCGCTCACCGAGGAGTTCCGCCTCAACGGAGCCACAACCATCTCCCGCATGCTTGCTTTATCCGCAACGGATGGATATGTCCCCGACAGGCTGGACACGTGGATGGGCATGTGGTGGCTGGCCGCGAAGCACAACGACCCCAATACTGTCTATCTCGTCGCGCTCGAGGAAACGGACTTGGCAATTCCTGCGTCGCGGCATTGACATAGACCATCAACGCTGCTGAATTTTGAAGCAGCGTGGCCTAATAAACGCTGAGCGGTTGCATCACAGTCCACCAAAGATTGCCCGCAACCGACTCCCCCGGCACGAGGCTGGGCGATACTGGCAACACGCAAACATCGACACTCGCTAGACACGACTCCGACGCGGTGCGATTACGATACGATTCCTGAAACGTGGCGGCCATCGATCGCAGTGCGTCCATGGAAGTCGCCACTATGGTCATGCGAGCCAAGTGGAGTTCGTTGCCAGAGGCGTCAACGCCGAGGCGTGTCATCGTATCGCGCCCTAGGTGATGTGTGGCGATGTCGCACACTGCCTGGCGGCGGGACCGATTTTTCCATGAGTTTTCGATTTCTATGGCGGTAATTAGTCCACCATCGTGAATCACCAAACCATCGAATTGTTTGCCATTGAGTGTTCTAAATGGCGCGCGGCCGCTGGCGATCTCATGTTCGGTGAAGATGTGCAGGCCGGCCTGAACCTGGCTAATTAGGTGCCAATTGCCGCACGCTCGGTGTAGGGGGCTTGTGATGGTTTGGCCTTGACCGCTGGTGGCCTTTGCGCCCATAGCCTCGTTGAGTAATCGCGCGCCTTTTACGGACAGCAAATACACGTCCCCACCCTGAGGTAAAGCCCGAACCAGGATGAGCTTGTCACCCAGCAACTTTTTGAGCAGGCGCCGGGCCAATGGCCATGACTGTGAGGCCGTCGGAAATATTAGTGCCGCCACCATCCGCGACGACAACCAACCAAAGCGATGAATCCACATCAGAAGCGCCTGTGCGTGACGCTCACCCGTGAGGCGCTTGTCCTCTGGCAATGGCTCGGGCGAGTTCAAGTTGCCGACTAGGTCGGCGCGTAGGAAAGAGGGGGGGTCGATATCTACGCTGGACGCTGATACGAACAGCTCCAGCTGGGTCGGCGAGTCGCATTCTGCTTGCGATGAACGGGTGTCGTGTGGTGTCATGGTCGCGGTCTTTCAGTATCTGAGAGGATGCACACTCTTGTGCTCGGGACGTATAGCGACCGGCCAACCAAATGACATAGGGTCGGTCCCATCAGTGCCGAGTTGGACCATCTGCAACGATGGGACCGACCCTATGTCACGACAAGCCTCTTTTGAATGAGTCTGCCGTTCACCACAATCCGCCTGACGCC
>CAIVXG010000005.1 GCA_903909815.1 uncultured beta proteobacterium
ACCGACAGCTACAACGGCGACTTCAACACGCTCAAGAACAACCTGAACCAGGCCATCAACTCCATCAACGCTTTGGTCGCCGACGCGAACCTGCTGGCCAAGGCCGCGGTTGAAGGCAAGCTCGAAACCCGTGCCGATGCGTCCAAGCATCAGGGCGACTTCCAGAAAATCGTGAAGGGCGTGAACGACACGCTGGACGCGGTGATAGGGCCGCTGAATGTGGCCGCTGGCTACGTGGACCGCATCTCGAAAGGCGACATCCCGCCAAAGATCACCGACAGCTACAACGGCGACTTCAACACGCTCAAGAACAACCTGAACCAGGCCATCAACTCCATCAACGCGCTGGTCGCCGACGCGAACCTGCTGGCCAAGGCCGCGGTCGAAGGCAAGTTGGATACGCGCGCCGACGCCTCTAAACACCAGGGCGACTTCCAAAGGATCGTGAAGGGCGTGAACGACACGCTGGACGCGGTGATCGGGCCGCTGAATGTGGCCGCAGGCTATGTCGACCGCATCTCGAAAGGCGACATCCCGCCAAAGATTACCGACAGCTACAACGGCGACTTCAACACGCTGAAGAACAATCTCAACACCTGTGTGGATTCTGTCAACGCGCTTGTCTTCGACGCCAACACGCTGGCCAAGGCCGCAGTGGACGGCAAACTGCAGACGCGGGCTGACGCCAGCAAGCACCAGGGCGACTTCCAGCGAATAGTCAAGGGCGTGAACGACACACTCGACGCGGTGATTGGCCCGCTGAACGTGGCCGCAGGCTATGTCGACCGCATCTCCAAGGGCGACATCCCGCAGAAGATCAGCGACACCTACAACGGCGACTTCAACACGCTGAAGAACAACCTCAACACCTGTGTCGACTCGGTCAATGCGCTGGTTGCCGATGCCAACATGCTGGCCAAAGCCGCAGTGGACGGCAAGCTGCAGACGCGGGCTGACGCCAGCAAGCATCAGGGCGACTTCCAGAAGATCGTCAAGGGCGTGAACGACACACTCGACGCGGTGATTGGCCCGCTGAACGTGGCCGCAGGCTATGTCGAACGCATTTCGTTGGGCGATATCCCGAGCAAGATCACGGACAACTACAACGGCGACTTCAATACGCTGAAGAACAACCTGAACGCCTGCATCGATGCCACGAACGCGCAGGCCAACGCGGCGCAGGCGATCTCGCAAGGCGACTTCAGCGCCGTGGTGAAGGTCAGGTCCGAGAACGATGTCATGGCCAAGAGTCTGATCGACGTGAACCGGGCTGTGAGCCGTCTTGTGACCGACGCCAACTCGCTCTCGGAGGCGACAGTGGACGGGCGCCTGGATACGCGCCTGGATGCCGGAAAGCACCGGGGCGACTACCGCAAGGTGGCCGATGGCCTGAACGCGGTCATGGTCGCCATGAGCACACCGGTGCAGGAACTGCAGGGCGTGCTGAGCGCCATGGAGAATGGGGACCTGACGCTGTCGATGAAGAAGAGCTACGAGGGCAACTGGGACGATCTCAAGTCGGCCGTGAACAACATGATGAAGAAGTTGACCCAGGTGGTGACGGACGTGAATTCCGGCGCCCAGGCGCTGGCCAGCGCTTCGGAAGAGGTCAGCGCCACAGCGCAGTCGCTGTCGCAGGCGGCGAGCGAACAGGCGGCCGGCGTGGAGGAGACCAGCGCCTCGATCGAGCAGATGACGTCCAGCATCGCGCAGAACACCGAGAACGCCAAGGTCACCGAAGGCATGGCCAGCAAGGCGGCGAACGACGCAGCCTCTGGTGGTGAGTCGGTGAACGCGACGGTGTCGGCGATGAAGGAGATCGCCAAGAAGATTGGCATCATCGATGACATCGCCGCGCAGACGAACCTGCTCGCGCTCAATGCAGCCATCGAAGCCGCGCGGGCTGGTGAACACGGCAAGGGCTTTGCGGTGGTGGCGGCCGAGGTGCGCAAGCTGGCCGAACGCAGCCAGGTGGCGGCGCAGGAGATCGGCGAGGTGGCGAGCAACAGCGTCCAGTTGGCAGAGAAAGCCGGCAAGCTGCTGGAACAGATCGTGCCTGCGATCCGCAAGACCTCGGACCTGGTACAGGAAATCTCTGCGGCCTCGACGGAACAATCGTCAGGCGCCGGGCAGATCAATTCGGCCGTGAGCCAGTTGAGCCAGACCACGCAGCAAAATGCGTCTGCCTCGGAGGAATTGGCGGCCACCTCGGAAGAGATGAGTAGCCAGGCCGAGCAGTTGCAGCAGACCATGTCCTTCTTCAAGCTGGAAAGCGCCGGTCAGTCAAGAGCGGCAACGCCTGCGGCGCGCAGAAGCGCAGCGGCTCCCAAGGCGGCTGCCAAGCCTGGAGCCACCAGGGCAGCGGCTGTGCCGGCGTTTGCCACCGAGGTCGATGAAACGCAGTTCACCAAGTTCTGACTTTCATGCCTGGTGCGCAAGGCGCCCCAACACCATGAAAGTTAGTTCTCTCACATTAAGGAGCGCCTCATGAACGCATTGGCGAAAACCGAAAGCAGGCCACTGGCACGCGTGCCTTTGGCCGCGGAGGTGGTCGAAAAGAAGCAGTACCTGACCTTTGTGCTGGGCGGCGAGATGTTCTCGATCGGCATTCTGTGCATCAAGGAAATCATCTGGTACGCCAACTTGACGGAGGTGCCGATGATGCCGGCGTGCATCCGTGGCGTCATCAATCTGCGCGGCGCCGTGGTGCCGGTGATGGACCTGTCTTCGCGCTTTGGCAAGCCGGCCAGCCCGGTCTCCAAGAGCACCTGCATCGTCATCATCGAGGTCGACACGCCACTGGACGGCGAGCGCCAGAATATGGGCGTGGTGGTGGACGCGGTGCAGGAGGTGCTGGAGATCCCGGCCTCGGAGATCGAACCGGCGCCCAGCTTTGGCACCCGGATCCGCAGCGATTTCATCGAAGGCATAGGCAAGGTCAACGGCAAGTTCGTGATCCTGCTCAATGTGAACCAGGTGCTATCGGCCGAAGAGATCAGCAGCATGGGCCAGGTGGCGGCGACGACGGAACTGGCGGCGACATGAGGTCTTCGCCATTGCAATGCGCCCGATCCGTCATTTCGAGTGCAGCGAAGCAATGCGCCCGATCCGTCATTGCGAGCGCAGCGAAGCAATCCATGCCCCCTGCTGCGGTGCTCCACCATGGATCGCCGCGCTGCGCTCGCGATGACGACAGGCGTGTTCATGGTGATTGCCGCGGCGCTTTTCTCCTCGCAATGACGACGAAGCAATGCGCCCGATCCGTCGTTTCGAGTGCAGCGAAGCAATCCGCCCGATCCGTCATTGCGAGTGCAGCGAAGCAATCCATGTCCCCTGCTGCGGTGCTCCACCATGGATCGCCGCGCTGCGCTCGCGATGACGACAGGCGTGTTCATGGTGATTGCCGCGGCGCTTTCGCTCCTCGCGATGAGTTTTAGCATTAGCTTACCCAAGGGCAATATGAAGATCATCTGGAAAGACAGCTACCGCGTTGGCAATGAGACCATTGACCGGGAGCACGAAGCGCAATTCGCCATGGGCAACGAGTTGCTCGCCGCCAAGGACAGGGCCAGCCTGACCGCTTGTGCGATGAATTTCTACAAGCACCTGCGCAAGCATTTCGAGGGCGAAGAGAAGCTTATGCGCGAGCTCGGTTTTTCCGACTACCTGCGGCACCGCGAGTCGCACAACCAGCTGATCACGCTGATCAATGGCATGAGCGAATCGATCGCCGCCGATCGTTGGGACCCGCAAAGCCTTCACAACGTCATCACTATCTGGACCGACCACATCCTGCACGCCGATTCCAAGCTTGCGCGCTACATCGACCCCCATCGGCCATTGGATACGCAGTAGCAAGGCCACACCGAAAATAGCTGATGAACGCTCTGACAGATCAGGAATTTTCCCACTTTCAGCGATTCATTTTTGACGCGGCAGGCATCACCCTGGCGCCGACCAAGAAGGCGCTGGTGGAAGGACGCCTTGGCAAACGCCTGAAACTGCACCAATTGGACAGTTTTGGCGACTACTTCAAGCTGCTTGCGTGCGCTGACGACCCGGACGAGGTGCAGATGGCGGTGGACCTGCTCACCACCAACGAGACCTATTTCTTCAGGGAGATCAAGCACTTCGATTTTCTGCGCGAGAGGGCGCTGGCCGCGCGCAACCGCTCCCAGCCTTTTCGCGTCTGGAGCGCAGCGAGCTCCAGCGGTGAGGAGGCCTACAGCATCGCCATGGTGCTGTCCGACTGCCTTGAATCCACGCCCTGGGAAGTGCTGGGGACCGACATCAGCACCCAGGTGCTCAGGGGAGCGACGCGTGCCCTGTACACGATGGAGCGCGCGCGCCACATTCCTCCAGCGTACATGCGCCGGTTTTGTCTCAAGGGAACGGGCGAGCACGAAGGCCGATTGCTGATCGATCGCAGCCTGCGCTCCAAGGTGTTGTTTCGGCAGGTGAACCTGAACGTGCCGCTGCCCCATCTGGGGCAATTCGACCTGGTATTCCTGCGCAATGTGATGATCTATTTCAGCGACGAGACCAAACGCGAAGTGGTGTCGCGCGTGCTCGCAACGATCAAGCCCGATGGCCACTTCTTTGTCGGGCATTCCGAGACCCTGAACAACATCAGCCAGGCCGTGACGCCGGTGGCACCTTCGATCTACCGCAAGGTGGCCTGACATGGACAAGATGGTGGGTCTCATTGACCTGTTTTTGCAGCCCGGCGAGTTCATCGTCGCCGACGCCAGCTACAAGTTGCGCACGCTGCTGGGCTCCTGCGTCTCGATCACGCTGTGGCACCCCCAGACGCGCACCGGAGGCATGTCGCATTTCCTGCTGCCGAGCCGGGGACGCGCCAGGCGGCCGAAGCGGCTAGACGCGCGCTATGGCGACGAGGCGCTGCAACTGATGCTGGAAGAATTTGAAAGACTCGACATAGCCCCGGCACAGTGCCATGCCAAGGTCTTTGGCGGTGGCAACATGTTTCCCGGCGTAGCCCATCCCGGCGGCAGGGTGGGGCAGCGCAATGGCGAGGCCGCGATCAGCCTGCTCGGGGAGAACGGCATCGCCATCCTGTCGGAGAGTCTGTTTGGCGTGGGTCACCGCCAGATCATTTTCGACGTCAGCAACGGTGACGTCTGGTCCAGTCAGATCGCGCCCAGCGCGGCGGCAACAGAAGGAGACTTGCTTTGACGCGAATAAAGGTGCTGGTGGTGGACGATTCGGCGGTGGTGCGTCAGGTGGTGACCGCCTTGCTGTCGGAGGACCCCGAGATCGAAGTCATCGCGGCGGCGGCGGATCCAATCCTGGCGATAGCCCGCATGAATCTGCAGTGGCCGGACGTGATCGTGCTCGACGTGGAGATGCCGCGCATGGATGGCATCACCTTTCTGAAAAAAATCATGGCCGAGCATCCGACGCCGGTGGTGATCTGTTCCACGCTGGCCGAGGCCGGCGCCAAGACCTCGATCGAGGCGCTGGCCGCCGGTGCCGTGGCCATCATCACCAAACCCACGATCGGACTCAAGCAGTTCCTGATCGACGCCTCCGACGATCTGGTAAGCGCAGTCAAGGCCGCGTCCAAAGCGAACGTGAAGCGCCTGTTGCCGGTCGTGGCGGTGAGCAAGAACACGGCCGACGTGATCATGCCCGCTTCAGACAAACACTCGGCCATGACGCAGACCACCGAGCGCGTGGTGGCGCTGGGCACTTCCACTGGCGGCACGCAGGCGCTGGAAGTGGTTCTGACCAGCCTGCCTCGGGTCTGCCCGGGGATCGTGATCGTGCAGCATATGCCGGAGAAGTTCACGGCCGAGTTTGCGAACCGGCTCAACGGCCTGTGCCAGATCAACGTGAAGGAAGCACAGAACAACGACCGCGTGCTGCGCGGGCAGGCGCTGATCGCCCCTGGCGGCAAACACATGCTGCTGCGGCGCACCGGCGCCCAGTATTACGTGGAGATCATGGATGGGCCGCTGGTGAATCGGCACCGGCCTTCGGTGGACGTGCTGTTTCGCTCGGTCGCCAAATGCGCCGGCGCCAACGCACTGGGCGTGATCATGACCGGCATGGGCGACGATGGCGCCGCCGGCCTGCTGGAGATGCGCAGCGCCGGTGCCCGCACCGTGGCCCAGGACGAGGACAGCTGCGTCGTCTATGGCATGCCCAAGGAAGCGGTGCGCCGCGGCGGCGTGGAAAAGACCGTGACCCTGAGCGCCATTGGGCGCGAGATTCTGCAGCAACTGCGCATGTAAGGGCGCAGCCAACACGCCGACCGCACTTGATGAACCCCGATGAACTAGCCCCCGTGGCGTCCGAAAGGAGCCGGCAGAAGCTGATCTTTTTTGGACTGGCCTGCCTGTTCCTGTGCCTCGTGGCCTACCAGCTCAATGCCAGCTACCGCACGGCGCGTGCGTCGGCGCAAACCCAGGTCAGCAATCTGGCGCTGGTGCTTGAGTCCAAATTGAGCGCTGACCTTATGGCTGCGGATCGCACCGTCACCGAGATGGCTGCCAGCATTGCACCTGAGGCCATGCGCCAGAACCGGGCGGGGCTCTATGCGGCGCAGGTGACGCAAAGGCTCAAGACCGACGTGCATGACATTTCTTCGGCCTCGGCGCTGCGCTACTTCGACGTCAACGGCGACCGCCTGTACACCAGCATCGAGAACGAAACCACGATCAACATCGCGGACCGCCCCTTCTTTCGCCAGCTCCAACAGGGCAGCGGCAGCGCCACGGTCTTTTCCGATGTGAGCCTGGGCCGCATCACGCAGCGCGCCGGCATGTACGTGGCCAAAGCGGTGCGCGGCGCGGACGGCGCTTTTCTGGGTGTGGCGGTGAGCACCATCGACCTCAGCACGCTGCGCGAGCAGTTTGCCCGCATCGACCTGGGCACGCTGGGCGCTGTGGCGCTGCGTCGGCTGGACAACGGCGCCTTGGTGGCGCGCTACCCGGGGACGATCGAGCTGGACAACCGGCCCGCACCCGAGATGCCGATTCGGCTGGCGATTCTCCAGGGGGCAGCCAATGGAACGCTGGCCATCGACTCACGCGTGGACGGTGTGCCGCGCCTGAATGGCTACCGAACCGTGTCGAACTTCCCGTTCTTCATCACCGCCGCCATGGCCGAGCGCGACTATCTGGCGCAGTGGCGCGCGAACGCGGGCCTGCTGCTGCTGGGCGCCCTGGCTTTTCTCGCGATGCTGGCTTTCGCCGAGGTCCGGCGCAATCGCAGCGAAATCCAGTTGGGCCGCAGCGAACAGCGCTTTCGCAGTCTGATCGATGGCAACAACGCCGTCATCCTGCAGATCGATGCGCAGAACGGCCAGATACTGGATGCGAACGCTTCGGCCTGCGACTTCTACGGTTGGCCACTGGCGCAGATGCGCTCCATGCGCATCCAGGACATCAACGCCCTGGCGGCGCCGCAGGTCGCCATCGAGCTCGCTTCGGCGGCAGCGGCCCAACGCAACTTTTTCGTTTTTCCGCACCGCCTGGCGAGTGGCGAAATTCGCACCGTCGAGGTCCATTCCACGCCGATTTCTCGTGGCCAGCGCACGTTGCTGGTGTCCATCATCCAAGACGTCACCGAACTCAAGCAACTGGAGGCGGTGCGCGCGGAGTCGCTCGAGCGCCTGCAGAAAATTGCCAGCCGCGTGCCGGGCGTGGTTTACCAGTACCTGCTGCGGCCCGATGGCAGCTCTTGCTTTCCCTTTGCCAGCGAAGGCATGCGCGACATCTATCGCGTCAGCCCCCAGGACGTGTTCGAGGATGCGTCCAGGGTGTTCGCCGCGATCCACCCCGACGACTACGACGTGCTGGCCGAGTCGATCCAGGTGTCGGCGCGCGACCTGAGCCTGTGGCGCCACGAGTACCGGGTGAAATTTGGCGACGGCACGGTGCGCTGGCTGCTGGGCAACGCCTCGCCGCAACGTGAGGCCGACGGCGGCACGCTCTGGCACGGATTCATCACCGACATCAGCGAGCGCAGGCAGGACGAAGAAAAGCTGCAGCTTGCCGCCAGCGCATTCACCCATTCGCGTGAAGGCATCATGATCACCGCAGCGGATGGCGCCATCATCGAGGTGAATCAGGCCTTTGCGCGCATCACCGGCTACGCACGCGCCGAGGTGCTGGGCAAGAACCCGCGCCTGTTGAGCTCGGGGCGCCAGGAAGCCGCCTTCTACGCCAGCATGTGGCGCGATCTGGAGCAGCAAGGGCATTGGCAGGGCGAGGTCTGGAACCGGCGCAAGAGCGGCGAGGTTTACGCGACGATGCAAACCCTCAGCGCAGTGCGCGACCGACGCGGCGTCACGCAGCAGTACCTGGCGCTGTTTTCCGACATCACCGCGCTCAAGGAGCAGCAGGAGCAGCTCGAGCGCATCGCCCACTTCGACGTGCTCACCGGCTTGCCCAACCGCTCGCTGCTGGCCGATCGGCTGCACCAGTCCCTGGCCCAGGCGCAGCGGCGCAACCAGAGTCTGGCCGTGGCCTTTCTCGACCTGGATGGTTTCAAGGCCGTCAACGACCAGCACGGGCATGGCGCCGGCGACCAGTTGCTGATCGCCCTGGCCGCTCGCATGAAGCAAGCGCTGCGCGAGGGCGACACGCTGGCGCGCCTGGGTGGCGACGAATTCGTGGCCGTACTGCTGGATTTGACCGACATCGAGTCCAGCCTGCCGACGCTGGTGCGCCTGCTCGCAGCGGCCGCGCAACGGGTGCCGATCGGTGCGCTGGAACTGCAGGTGTCGGCCAGTATCGGCGTGACTTTTTACCCGCAGCGCGAGGACATCGATGCGGATCAGCTGCTGCGCCAGGCCGACCAGGCCATGTACCAGGCCAAGCTGGCAGGCAAGAACCGTTATCACGTATTCGACGCCATTCAGGACAGCTCCATCCGGGGCCACCACGAGCACCTGGACCGCATCCGCGACGCGCTGGCCGGGCGCGAGTTCGTTCTTTACTACCAGCCCAAGGTAAATATGCGCACCGGTCAGGTGGTGGGCGCCGAGGCCCTGATCCGCTGGCAGCACCCGCAGCGCGGCTTGTTGCTGCCGGCAGAGTTCCTGTCGGTGATCGAGGACCATCCCCTGGCCGTGGACCTGGGTGAATGGGTCATGCACACTGCCCTGGGTCAGATGGAGCGCTGGCGGTTGGACGGACTGGACATCCCGGTGAGCGTGAACGTGGGGGCGTTGCAGTTGCAACAGGGCGACTTCATGCCGCGCCTGCGCTCGATTCTGGCCACGCACCCCGATGTCAGACCGCAGTGCTTTGAACTCGAGGTGCTGGAGACCAGTGCACTGCAGGACATTGCTCAGATCTCCAGCGTGATCAAGTCCTGCCGCGAACTTGGCGTCACCTTTGCCCTCGACGACTTTGGCACCGGCTACTCCTCGCTCACCTACCTCAAGCGTCTACCGGTGGCTCAGCTCAAGATCGACCAGAGCTTCGTGCGCGACATGCTGGTGGACCCCGACGACCTGGCTATCCTGAAGGGCGTCATCGGCCTGGGAGCAGCCTTTCACCGCCAGGTCATTGCCGAGGGTGTCGAGACCGTGGAACACGGCGCGATGCTGCTGCAAATGGGTTGCGAACTGGCGCAGGGCTACGGCATCGCACGCCCGATGCCCGCGCAGGATCTGCCGGCATGGGTGGCGCAGTGGAAGTCTCCCGCAGCCTGGGCCGTTCCGGCCTGGCATCAAGCGGGCGGCGGGTAGATCCAGTTGCCGTCGGGCAGCGCCGCGAATTCCATTTTCTCCCAGAAGTCGCGCGCGCTGAAGCGCACACGGTCGGCGACCAGCACCCGAAAGCGCCCCTTGAGCAGGTCTATGGCAGCCGCGCCGTAGCCGTTCTTCTGGTATTCGGGAAAGATCTGGATCGAGTACACGATCACCTTTTCCGCCATGAAGCGGCAGCGGATGTTGCCGATGCGCGCCTGCGGCAGATCGATGTCGATGCGGTCGTAGCCGGCCAACGAAGTCTTGGGAATGACGGTGAAGGTGGGCAAGACATTCATGTTGGGATTCACTCGAAACCGCGGCAAAAGGCGAGGGCGTTCTTGCCCAGGTCGGGCAGGTAATAGCCGCCTTCGAGCACGGCAAAACGACGCTGGTGTCCCAATCGAATGGCGTGGGCCTGCAGCAGCCGACCGATGCTGAAGTAGTCCTCGGTATCGAGCTTACCTCCCAGGTCATGTTTGTAGGCATCGAATCCGGCTGACACCGCCAGTACGTCGACCTGGGGCGCGTGCTGGAGTTGCTGCTCGAGCACACTCAGGTATTCGGTGGCGGTGTCGCCGTAGGGGTTGAGTACCTGGGCCTGCGGCCAGCCCTTGAGCACATCCTGCGTGCCGTCGCCGGTGTGCAGGTCAAAGTCAACCACCGTGGCCGACGTGATCAGCCCCAGGTCGCGCAGCCGCAGCAGCGCCAGCGCCACGTTGCTGAAGGTGCAGTGACCCCAGGCCGAAGACCGGCTCGCGTGGTGGCCGGGCGGGCGCACGCAAGCAAGACTGGGTTCGCCGCGAATGGCAAGGTCGGCGCCGAGCAGCGCGGCGCCGGCGGCGAGCGACGCCATTGCGAATAGCTGCGGTTTGGCGGCAACGCTGTCGATGTGGGCTTCGCTGTGGCCGCGCATCAGGTCGGCTCGACTCGCCGCCTCGGGCGATCGCACCTCGTAGCGACCCTCGTCGCGCAACGCGTCCATCATGCCCACAAGCCGGTCCGGGATGGCGGCGTTGTCGTACCGGTCATCGGAATAATAAGACTGGTGGAAGGTTTCGTGAAAAATAATGAGCACGGTCAACGGGTGGCGTAGAGTACCTCGCCATGATAGGGGCCGAGTCGACCGGAATATGATGCGGTGGCGGGTTAGGAGGGCGAAATGGGACAGCATTCAATTGACCTGGATCAAGCTGTACTCAGATTGACGGATATCTCTGAGCGGCCACCGGTCGAACTGTCGAGAATTGGGCCTTTGGCGTTCGCGCCATCCTCATCCCCAGTTCCGTGTTCCAAAAAGTTCCTCAGTTGCGGTCGCTCAATACCAGGGTGACCCTGTTCACACTCGTCATTTTTGTGACAAGCATCTGGTCGCTCGCGTTCTACGCCAGCCGCCTGCTGCGTGAAGACATGCAGCGCCTGATGGGCGAGCAGCAGTACGCCTCGGTTTCGCTGGTGGCAGCCCAGGTCAACCGGGAAATCGATGAGCGATTGCAGACGCTGCAACTGGTGGCCAAGGCGTTTCCGCTGGCGCTGCTGCGGCAGGCGAGCGCTACGCAAGCCTTTCTGGAGCAACAGCAAACACTGCAGGCGCACTTCAATGGCGGCGTCACCGTTTTGGACCGCGCGGGCAAGGCCATAGCCGCTGTGCCGCTGGCACCCGGTGGCGGCGGCGACATCGACATCGCGGACGTCGATGTCGCCGCCGCGGCGCTGCAACAAGGCCGGGCCGGTATCGGACGCCCGATCATGGGCAAGTCGGTGCAGGCGCCGCTGGTCGCGGTCGCAGCGCCGATTCGCGATGCTCAGGGCAAGGTGGTGGGTGCGCTGGTGGGGCTGATCAACCTGAACCAGCCCAATTTTCTGGACGTGGTCACGCAAAGCCGTTATGGCAAGAACAGCGGCTACTCGCTGGTATCGCGCGCGCACCGGCTGATCGTCACCTCAGCCGACAAGAGCCGCATCATGAACGCGCTGCCGGCGCCCGGCGTGGTGCCGATGATCGATAGCGCTGTGCAAGGCTTTGAGGGCACGGCGGTGTACGTCAGTTCACCCGGCGTGGAGCGACTGGCCTCGGTCAAGGGTGTACCGGTAGCCGACTGGTTCGTGGTGTTGTCGACACCCACGGAAGAGGCGTTTGCGCCTATCCGCGCCATGCAGCGGCGCATGCTTTGGGCTACTGTCTTGCTGACCCTGCTGGCCGGAGTTCTGACCTGGTGGATGCTCAGGCGCCAGCTCATGCCGCTGCACCAGTTGGCACAGGATTTTTCCGACATGGCCGATGAAAAGCGTCCGCTGCAAGCATTGCCGATCAATCGCGACGATGAGATCGGACGCTTGCTCAAGGGCTTCAACAACCTGGTGGGCACGCCGGGGCAGCAGGCGCTGGCGCTGCAGGAAAACGAGGAGCGCTATCACACCGCCTTTCTGATCAGCCCCGACGCCATCAACATCAATCGACTGGCCGACGGTCGGTACCTGGAGGTGAATGAGGGATTTTTGCGCCTGCTGGGCTGGACCCGGGAGGAGGTGGTCGGCAAGACCTCGGCTGAGCTCAATATCTGGCGCAGCCTGGACGACCGCAAGCGCATGGTGGACGGCTTGAAGCGCGACACCTACGTGGAGAACCTCGAGGCCGACTTCATGGCCAAGGACGGACGCGTGCTCACGGCGCTGATGTCGGCGCACCTGATCACGATCCGGGGCGAAGCCTGCATACTGTCGGTGACGCGCGACATCACGCAGCGCAAGGCGGCCGAAAACCAGCTGCGCAAGCTCTCGCGGGCGGTGGAACAAAGCGCCGAGAGCATAGTCATCACCAACATCGACGCCCAGATCGAGTACGTGAACGATGCATTTCTCTTGAACACCGGCTACAGCCGCGAAGATGTCTTGGGTCAGAACCCTCGGATGCTGCATTCGGGCAACACGCCCAAGGAGACTTACGTCGCAATGTGGGACGCCATGAATCGGGGCGAGCGCTGGGAAGGTGAATTTTTCAACCAGCGCAAGGACGGCAGCCACTACGTCGAGTTGGCCCGCATCAGCCCGATTCGTCAGGTTGATGGCCGCGTCACGCACTTTGTAGCGGTGAAGGAGGACATCACCGCCAAGAAAGCAGCGCAGGATCAGATCAACAGCCTGGCCTTTTACGACCCGCTGACCGGCTTGCCGAATCGTCGCCTGCTGATCGACCGACTGAAGCAGGCCTTGGCCGCGAGCTCGCGCCATCGCCGCGAAGGGGCCTTGTTGTTCATCGATCTGGATAACTTCAAGGACCTGAACGACACATTGGGGCACGACAAGGGCGACCTGCTGCTGCTGCAGGTGGCACAGCGACTGAGCGCCTGCATGCGTGAAGGCGATACCGTGGCGCGCCTGGGGGGCGATGAATTCGTGGTGATTCTGGACGACCTGAGCGAGAACCCGCTGGAGGCGGCGAGTCAGGCCGAAATGGTGGGTGAAAAGATCCTGCAGATGGTGGCACTTCCATGCAACTTGGCGGGCTACGCCCACCACAACAGCGCCAGCATCGGCATCACGCTGTTCAGCGACCACGAGGAGAGCATCGACGAGTTGCTGCGCCGCGCCGATCTGGCCATGTACCAGGCGAAGTCGGGCGGGCGCAACACGCTGCGCTTTTACGACCCGGCGATGCAGGCGGCGGTGAGCGCGCGCGCCGCCCTGGAGCGCGACCTGCACGAAGCGTTGGAATTGAATCATTTCAGTCTGCACTACCAACCGCAGTTGCGGGATCAGCGCCATCTCACCGGGTCCGAAGCGCTGCTGCGCTGGAGCCACGGGCACCGGGGCATGGTCCCGCCCGCAGAGTTCATTCCCTTGGCCGAGGCCACCGGCCTGATCCTGCCGCTGGGGAAGTGGGTGCTGGAAACCGCGTGCACGCAACTCGCGCTGTGGGCCAGGCACAGCGGCACGGAGCACCTCACGGTGTCGGTCAATGTCAGCGCGCGCCAGTTTCATCGCCCGGAATTCGTCGACGAAGTGCTGGAGGTGCTGGAGCGCACAGGCGCCAATCCGAATCGGCTCAAGCTGGAACTGACGGAGAGCATGTTGGTGTCCAATGTCGAGGACCTGATCGTGAAGATGCTGCTGCTGAAGACCCGCGGCGTGGGCTTTTCCCTGGACGACTTTGGCACGGGCTATTCGTCGCTGTCCTACCTCAAGCGCCTGCCGCTGGATCAGATCAAGATCGATCAGAGCTTTGTGCGCGACATCCTGGTCGACGCCAACGACGCGGCCATCGCCAACATGGTGATCGCCCTGGGTACCAGTCTGGGCTTGTCGGTGATCGCCGAGGGTGTGGAGACCGAGGAGCAAAGGCACCTGCTGGCGCAGCAGGGCTGCCACTCCTACCAGGGCTATTTGTTCAGCCACGCCCTGCCGGTGGTCGAATTTGAGGCGCTGGTGGAGCGCATGCGCCTGCTGCGCAGCGCCAGCGGGGGCGATTCTGCAGAGGACGGGCCACTTGGTTGACAATCGAGGATTGTTTCTTCCCTGATTTCCATGACCCTCACATCCGAAGCAGCGCCTGTCAATGCGCCCACGCCCAGCCAGAAACCTTCCAGGAAGGCGCCGCGCCCAGCCGCGGCTCAGCCTGTGCTGGAACAGTTGTTTGAACTGTATCCGCATCTCTTTGGCGCCGAATTTGCGCCGCTCAAGCTCGGAATCTTCCAGGAACTGATGGAGCTTCACCCTGCACTGTTCGAGCGTGAAACGCTCAAGGCGGCGCTGGGCCTGCACACGCGCTCGACGCGTTACCTGCAAAGCGTGGCCGCGGGAAAAATGCGCCACGACCTGCAAGGCGTGGCGACCGAAGCCGTGGCGCCCGAGCACGTGCATCACGCCATCATGGAATTGTTTCGTCGGCGCCAGGCGCGCAGCCCCGAAGATCTGGCCCCCAAGCTGCGTCGGCAACTGATCGCGGCTTTCGAAGCCTCGGGCCTGACGCGCCAGGACTATCTGGCCAAGTGCCAGACCCACGATGCGGGGGCGAACTTGGCGCTGGACGATGCACTGGCCGAGCGCGACCAGCGTCTGGCCAAGCAGGACGCCCTGGTGCGCACGTTCGGGAGCAGCGGCAAGACGGTGGAAGAATTTGCCGACATGTACGGACTGGACCCCAGCGCCGTGCATGCAGCACTCAAGTCAACCGGGTGAGAGAGCTTGTGCCAATTGACATCTGACTATCGGAAGAATGGGGGACAGCCGTGAAAACTTTTGCACCGGGCTGCGACGCGCACCGAGTCATGAAGCATAGTTGTGTCACGCCCAGCCTGATGAGCTAAATGTCGTACACATTGTTCTGACCCACCGCCTACCAAGGATTATCGTGCCGCGTATCAATCTGCCTGTTGTCGATGAAGAAGTGCTGGCGCCAGCCGACGACAACATCGTCTCGACCACGGATGCCAAGGGTCGCATCACCTACGTCAATTCTGTATTTATCGCAGTCAGCGGCTTTTCGCGTGAAGAGCTCATGGGCAAGGCGCACAACATCGTGCGTCACCCTGACATGCCGGCACGTGCATTCCAGGATTTGTGGGACACGGTCGGCGCGGGCAAACCTTGGACCGGCATCGTCAAGAATCGCTGCAAGGACGGCCGCTACTACTGGGTGGTGGCGAACGTTGCGCCCATTTTTGACCGCGGTGCTCTCGTGGGCTACAGCTCGGTGCGCGGACGTCCCACGCCCGAGCAGGTTGGCGCTGCCGCCGCCTTGTACCAACTCTGGAACGACGGCAAGGCCGAGCACATGGTGCTCAAGAATGGCCAGCTTCGGGACAGTCGCTGGTTTGCCCAACTGCTCCATCCCTTTGCCATTCCGGTGGCGGCGCGCCTGGCCTTGTTCGCCGCAACGTCGATTGCACTGTTCGCCGGTTTGGTGCTTTTGGCAAGCCAGCCGACTGGATTGGCTGGCAGCTCAGTGAGCGCATTGGCCTGGACGCTGGGGGCGGCGGGGGTTGCGGCGGCGTTGGCGCAAGCCTGGTACTTTCAGCGCTTTATCCTGCGGCCTTGCCAGCGCATTGAAGCCGCCATGCAGCGCATTGCCGGTGGCGAGTTGGGCACGGAGTTGCCGCTGAACGCCGACGCGGGGGAACTGCAGGCGGTGTCGCTGGCGGCCAGTCAGGCCGTGACCAAGATGCGGGCGGTGTTGCGCGACACGAGTTTGCACGCTGCCAGTATGAGTGCCTCTGCTGACCACATGGCGCAGGGTGCGGCCAGTTTGTCGGAGTCGGTGTCGCAACAGGCCGCTGCGGTGGAATCGGTGGCGTCAGCGTCGACGCAGATTGCCTCGACCGCCACCGGCAACGCGGTGCATGCCAAGAACGTGTCCCAGCAGGCGCAAGAATCAACCCAGCTCGCCATCAGTTCGAGCCATGCACTGGACCAGCTTGTGGCGCAGATGGAGGCAGCCAGAAGTGCCTTGGTGGGGGTCGAGGAGATGGCAAAGTCCGTGGGCGACATCGCGTTTTCCAGCAACTTGCTGGCGCTCAATGCTTCCATCGAGGCGGCGCGCGCGGGTGAAGTCGGGCGGGGATTTTCGGTGGTGGCGCAGGAGGTGCGCCGGCTGGCGACGATGACCGCCAACGCCGCCTCGAGCGCGGCCGGCATCACCCAGGATGTGCGCTCGAAGATGCTGATCAGCGTGCAAAGTGCACAAGGCGTGAGCACGTTGCTGCAACACGTCACGACGGGCGCGCGCGAGACTCAAAATGTGGCCCAGGAATTGGCCACTTCGGCGACCGAGCAGGCGCGCGGCGTGGGCAGCGTGGAAAGCAGCATGCAACTCGTGAATGATGCGATTCAACACCATGCTGCACTGGCCGCAGAAAGCACTGCGGTGGCGCAATCGGCACGGGAAGATGCGCAGCTGCTGCGCGAAACCGTGGATGTTTTTCGTATTCACTGAGGGACTGACACAATATGAAAGCCAACCCTTCAAAGCGCGCGCTGCGCCCGTTGATCCTGGCCTGCACGGCGGTTTTGGCTCTGTGCGGCTGCGCCAGCGTGGGTGAAAAGCTCGACGGCTGGTTGGCCTCCAGCACCCAGGCCAGCGCGGCCGTTGGCGCACGCGTGCTGCTGGGGCAGGTGAGTTTCACGCGCGAACGAGAGGCCAGCGTGACGCTACAGAGCAATGCCGGACCGAGCCTGACGTGTTTTGGTCCACTGCGCTTTAACGCCAGCACCGCCGGTTGGATCGACTTGGCGTGCAGCAACGGCCAGGCCGTGAGAGTGAGTTTTCAGTCACTGTCAGCACTGAGTGGCACCGGACGCGGCTTGCTCGGGGGGAGCGAGTTCTCACTGACTTTCGGTCTGGAGCCGGAGCAGGCAGCGGCGTTTCTGGAAGTGCCGGTCGAGCGTTTGGTGGACTCGCCGGACAAGCCGGTACCAGCTCAAAATCCACCTTGATCCGGAGCCGCCCGGGCGCGGCGCAGTGCGGCCATGATGGCTAGGGAAAACACCCTGTCGTCGTCATGAAACTGACATGAAAATGCCTTCTTCGTGCGGTAGCCTCCACGGGCGACCGGATGTCACTGTCTGGGCTCAAGTTACCAATACATCCAAGGAATGCTCATGAAGATTCACCGTACCCTGACTGCTGCCTGCGCGCTCGCGCTGGGTTTGGCCGGCTCCGCTCTGGCCCAGGAAAAAACCCTGCGCCTGCTGACCTGGGCCGACTATGCGCCCGCTGACGTGGTGGCGCAGTTCGAGAAGGAAAGCGGCTACAAGGTCGAGCTCACGCTCTCCAACAACGAGGAAATGATCTCCAAGCTGCGCGCCACCGGCGGCGCCGGCTTCGATCTGGCCCAGCCTTCACAGGACCGCATCACCGGGCCGCAGCAGGAGTTCGGCATCTACAAGCCCATGGACCTGAGCAAACTCAAGGCCGAGTTGTTCATTCCTTCCATGCTGGAAGCGACCAAGAAGAACACCACGCTTGCGGGCAAGGTCTACGGCCTGCCGCACATCTGGGGCACGGACGGTCTGGTGGTCAACACCAAGCTCACCAAGATGTCCGACTACCCTGATCTGTGCCGCGTTGACGTCAAGGGCAAGACCGCTGTGCGTCTGAAGCGCCCGACCTTGCTGGCCTTCGCCTTCGCCGCTGGCAAGGACCCATTCGCCCTGTACAACGATGCCAAGGCCTATTCGGCCCTGATGGACGAAGTCGGCAAGACCATGATCGCGTGCAAGTCCAATTTGAAGTTCTACTGGGACAACAAGGACCAGTTGCTCAACGGCATGCGCACCGGTGAAATCGTCGGCGCGATGATGTGGGACACGGGTGGCTGGAAGCTCAACAGCGAAAAGCCTGAAATCCAGTTCATCGCTCCCAAGGCGGGCGCGTTGGGCTGGATCGATACCTTCGCGATTCCTGCCAAGGGCAAGAATGATGCTGCGGCCTACGCCTGGATCAACTTCAACATGCGTCCGGAAATTGCCGCCAAGGTCGGCGCCTCGGCCGGCAACTTCACCGCCTCCAAGGGCGCGGATCAACTGGCGTCTCCCACGCTCAAGGCCCAGTTCGCTGCCAGCTTCCCTGAGGTTGCTCTGAAGAATGTGAAGTGGTACCCGGCGGTCCCCGCTGGCATCGAAGACATCGAAGGCCGCGTGCTGGACCGCATCAAGGCGGCCAATTAAATGACCCCAACGTTCGGCACTTTGTGTCCTCTCTGCCCCCCAGGGGGGCTAATTTCCCTTGGGGCGGCCCGGCGGGAAATTGCCCTTTGAATGTGACAGCCAGTGGTGCGCCAGTCTGTGCGCAGCCTGACCTTGAGGCCGGGCATTTAAGCAAGCGCTTTGGCGGCTTTGTCGCCGTGGACAATTTGTCGTTCACGGTGGAACGGGGCAGCTTCTTTTCCATTCTGGGTCCCTCGGGCTGCGGCAAGACCACACTGTTGCGCATGGTCGCGGGTTTTTTGAGCCCGGATTCGGGCGAGTTGCGCATCGCCGGCAAAGACATGCACGACGTGCCGCCGAACCGGCGTCCGGTGAACATGGTGTTTCAGCACCTGGCGCTTTTCCCCATGATGTCGGTGGGCGAAAACGTGGCCTACGGTTTGGCGCGGCGCGGCGTGGCCAAGGACGAAATCAAGCGCCGCGTGGGCGAAATGCTGGAGCGCGTGAGCTTGGCCGGCGCCCAGGACAAGCGTGTGGACCAACTCTCGGGTGGGCAAAAGCAGCGCGTGGCGATTGCGCGCAGCCTGGTGCTGGAGCCCACGCTGCTGCTGCTGGATGAGCCGCTGGGCGCGCTCGACCTGAAGTTGCGCGAGCACATGAAGATCGAGCTCAAGCAGTTGCAAGCATCGTTCGGCACCACCTTTGTCTACATCACGCATGACCAGTCGGAGGCGCTGGTGCTGTCCGACCACGTGGCGGTGATGAACCAGGGACGATTCGAACAGGTGGGCACGCCACAGGCGCTGTACTACGAGCCGCAAACCCCGTTCGTGGCGGGTTTTGTTGGCGCCAACAATCCGGTCAAGGGCCGCGTCTCCCAGGTGAACGCGGGCCTGGTGACGCTCACCAGCGAGCAAGGCCTGGTGCTGTCGGCACGCGCCATCGGCACGGTCGTGGCAGGCGACAAGGTCGAGGCCTTTGTGCGGCCCGAAGTCGCCAGTGTGGCGCGCACGGCTGCGGTGTTTTCCGATGCGGGTGTGCCGCACTACCGCGCCCGCATCGAGAGCCTGCTGTTTGACGGCGCCAACTCGGCGGTGCTGGTGCGCGAGGACAGCTCGCACACGGAATTTCGCATTGCCTTGCCGCAAACGGGACACCTCTCGGACCTGGTGGTCGGGGAGTCCGTGGTGTTCGGATTCGATCCCCAACGGGCCGTGTGTTTTGCGGCCAGCCATGGCGACGCCAAAGTCTGACGGCAATCAGGCACGCGCACGCCTGCTGTTGCTGCTGTTGCTGGCCCCGGCGCTGCTGTGGCTGGTGAGCCTGATTTTGCTGCCGCATGTGGAGCTGGGCATGCTGTCGCTGCGCGCGCGCGTTGCGCCTCGGATCTACGAGGCCAGTCTGGCGCAGTACCGTACCTTTATTGACGAGCCGCTGTACTGGCATACCTTTGTGCGCACGGCGCTGATGTCGATCACGGCGACCGCGGTCACGCTGTTGATGGCTTTCCCGATTGCCTGGACCATTGCCAAGCTGGTGCGTGGCCGCTCCAAATCGATGCTGTTTGGGCTGTGTCTGATACCGTTCTGGGTGAGCGAAACCGTGCGCACCCTGGGCTGGATGATTCTGCTGCGCGAGTCGGGCGTGCTACCGGCATTTTTGGTGTGGCTGGGCGTGACGCCCGCGCCGGTGGAACTGCTGTACCACGACGCCACGATTCTGGTGGGATTGGTCTACACCTCGATGCTGTTCATGGTCGTGCCGCTCATCAGCGCGCTGGAGAGCCTGGACGACTCGTTGATCGAGGCCGCCTACGACCTGGGTGGCAACGGCTGGTCGATTCTGCGCCAGATCGTGATTCCGCACGCTGCTCCGGGCATCGTCGCGGGCTGCATCGTGGTGTTCATGCTGACCCTGGGCAACTACCTCACGCCCACGCTGCTGGGGGGCAAAAATTCGCAGTGGTTCACCGAGCAGATCTACACCCAGTTCATCACCCGCTTCAACTGGGAACAAGGGGCGGCCTTTGGCTTCCTGCTGCTGGGCCTGTCCACGGCCATCGTCTGGTTGGGTCTGAAACTCAGTGGACAGAAGTTTGGCGAAGTGATGCAGCAATCATGATCCCCTCACTGCCCCGCCCAGCCTGGTTGCGCGTCAGCACCGTGGGTTACGCAGCGATCTTCTTTGCGTTCCTGTTCCTGCCGCTGGTGGTGGTGGCGGTGTTTGCCTTCAACGACGCGCCTTATCCGGCGCCGCCCTGGCGCGGCTTCACACTGGACTGGTTCTGGAGCAGCCAGGCGGGCCGTCGCGGCCTGTTCGCCGACACAGCCATGCTGGGCAGCCTGTGGACCAGCGTGGTCGTGGCCTGCTGGGTCACGTTGCTGTCGGTGCTGGTGGGCACGGCCAACGCCTTCCTGATCGAGCGCACGCAGTTTCGCGGCAAGCAGGCGCTGTCGCTGCTGATGCTGGCACCACTGGTGATTCCTGGGGTGATTCTGGGCATTTCCATTTTGGCTTTCGCCAGCCGCATCGCCAATCTGGCAGACGACCTGTGGGGCTGGGAACTGGACTTTCTGCGCCCGGGTTTGCCGCTGGTGATCCTGGGGCAGTTTTCCTACATCGTGTCCATCGCCACGCTCACCATCACGGCGCGGCTCAAGCGCTTTGACCTGACGCTGGAAGAAGCTGCCTACAACCTGGGTGCCAGCCGCGCGGCGGTCTTGACTACCATCACCTTGCCCTATCTGCAGCCGGCGCTGATCGGCGCGGCGGCGATTTCCTTTTTGATGTCGTTCGAGAACTTCAACACCACGCTCATGCTGGTGGGGTCGGATGCGCCGCTGACGGTGATGATGTACGGACGCATGCGCGAAGGTGCGACACCGGTGCTGAACGCGGTCAGCCTGTTCCTGATGGTGGCTTCGGCCTTGCTCGCACTCACGCTCATGCGCGGCGGAAAAGCCGCCGGGTCCGGCGCCAAAGCCTGATTGTGAGTCGAGGGTAAAGAGATTTTCTGCTGCAGTTTGGGCAGGGGATGTGCCACAATGGAGCATCAAACTGGCTGCCTGCGCCTGTTTCACTTTTCACACCCTGATCTTCCCTTGCCTTTCATTCTTTCACCCCGCAACGCGTTCGTCCATGCCACATAAGCCGCAGCCCGCGGCCGCACATCGACTGGTATTGCTGCACGGCCTGGCCAGCACACCCAAGGAATTCGGCATGATGGTCCATCCCTTGCGTCGGCTCGGGGTGAAACTGGTCACACCCGAGGTGCCGCTTTACAGTTACGGTTCTCTGGCTGAAGCGCCGCGTTGGCAGGACTGGGTGGCGTCTGCAACGGAGTGCGTTGAGGCGGCGGTGGGTTCGTCGCCCGAGCCCTATGTGCTGGGCGGTCTTTGCACCGGCGCCATGCTGGCGCTGGCGGTGGCGGCGACGCGCCCTCTTCCCGGACTGCGTGGGTTGGCGCTGTTGTCGCCGCTGTTCTCCTACGACGGTTGGGCGCTTCCCTGGTGGTACCGGATGCGGCACCTGGCGTATTGGATGCACTTGGAGCGCCATTTTTCGATGCGCGAACGCGCGCCTTATGGATTGAAGAACGAACGCATGCGCCAGTTGGTGCGCAGCCAGCTGCAGACCGAGCAAGCCACGCTGGTGGGACCGGCGCAGGTGTCGCTGCAGGTGGTGCGCGAGAGCGAGCGCTTGTCGCACCATGTGGTCTCGGGGCTGTCCCGGCAGACCCTGCCGATGCTGGCTCTGCACGCGCGCGCCGACGAGATTTGCTCGCTCCAAAGCATGCAGCAGGTGCTGGGGCGCGTGCCGCCGCAGCAACTGCGCCTGAGCGTGCTGGAGGACAGTTACCACATGATCACGGCCGACAACGACCGTCAGCGCGTGGCCGCCGAATTGGCAGACTTCATGACCCGCGTGGCTGGCACGGATTCAGTTGCTAGCACGGACACCGCCGGCTCTGGCAAAATGAACCTGATAACCCGAGACTGACCATGGACACCATCGAACAACTCAAAAACCTGATTCAGCAGGAGTACGACATCGATCCTGGCACCGTCGATGCGGACCAGCCCTTTGCTTCCTACAACGTGGACTCGCTCACCTTGGCCGAACTGCTGTTCGCGATCGAAGACAAGTTCCACGTGGTGGTGCCGGACGAGGCGCTGGCCACCGTCACCACCTTGCGCGAACTCGCGACCATGCTGGACGGCCTGCTGGCGGCCAAGACCGCCTGAGCGCATGCCGAGCCGGGATTCACGCATCGGTGTTGCCGGCCTGGGGCTGATCAGCCCCTTGGGCGACCATCTGGACGTCGCCTGGACGCGGCTCATGGCCGGCGACAGTGCGGTTCAAAGCATGTCCTGGCAGGGGGTGCCCGATTTACCCGTTGCGTCCGTGGTCTTTGATCCGGCAACGGTGCTCAGCAAGCTGCACCAGGTAGGCACTGAGCGCGTGAGCCAGATGGCTTTGGGCGCGGCGCGGCATGCCCTGGCCGATGCCAACATCTCGGGCTGGCCCGACGCGGAGCGCGTGGGCCTGTACGTGGGCACCGGCATGGGTGGTGCGGGCACGATGGATTCGGCTTATGCCGCGCTCTACTCGGGGCACCGCATTCCGCCCTTGACCGTACCCACCGGCATGGTGAACGGCACGGCTGCCGTGATCGCCATCAACACCGGCATTCGGGGACCGGTGCTGACCTACGCCGTGGCCTGTGCATCGAGCGCCGTGGCGATCGGCGAGGCTGCGCACGCCTTGCGCCGCGGCGAGATCGACATCGCCCTGGTCGGTGGCGCCGAGGCGCTGTTGGTGCGCGGCACCGTCATTGCCTGGCACGCGCTGCGCACGCTCGCACCCATCGACGCGCATGACGTGCGCCACAGCTGTCGCCCGTTCTCTGCCGACCGCGCCGGGCTGGTGCTGGGTGAGGGAGCGGCCTTCATGGTGCTGCAGCGCGAGGAAGATCTGCGTGCGCGCGGCCAGAATGCGCGTGCCTGGCTTGCCGGCAGCGCCGTGCGCTGCGACGCCATGCATCTGACCAACCCCCATGCGCCAGGCCAGGCGTCGGCGGTGCGCGCCGCGCTGCAGGCTGCCGGACTCGCGCCATCCGACGTGGGCTATTGCAATGCCCACGGCACCGCCACGCATGTGGGCGACGTGGTGGAATGCGAGGCCCTGCGCCAGGTCTGGGGCGACGCAGCTGCGTCGCTGCGCGTGAGCTCGACCAAGGCCGCACACGGGCACCTGCTGGGCGCGGCCGGCGCGCTCGAGGCCTTGTGGACGGTGCTGGCGCTGGAGCGCGGCGAGATCCCCCCGACGCAGGGTGTGACGGCGCTGGATCCGCGCTGCGAGGGTCTGGGACACGTGCTCGGTGCCGGCGAGCACGCGCCCCAGTTGCGCCATGCCGCCAGCAATTCCTTTGCCTTTGGCGGTACCAACGCCACGCTCATTTTCAGCCGTGCCTGAGAGGCGCACCGCGGCGCCTAGCCGCTTCCAAACCAGGGCAAACCGATGACAACGCAACCGATTCAGACCCAGCGCGTCGCGCTCATCACCGGTGCCAACACCGGCATCGGCCGCGTCACGGCGTACGAACTGGCATTGACGGGTGTGCACGTGTTCGTCGCCTGCCGCTCGCTGCAGCGCACGCAAAGCTTGCTGGACGAGGTGCGCGCAGCCAAGCCTGACGCCAACATCGAATGGCTGGCGCTCGATCTGGCGGATTTCCAATCCATTCGGCAATGCGCGCAGGAGTTCCTGTCCAGGGGCCTGCCGCTGCACCTGCTGATCAACAATGCCGGTCTCGCCGCATCCAAGGGCAGGACGCCCAGCGGCTTTGAGCTGAGCTTCGGCGTGAATCACGTGGGCACGTTCCTGCTGACGCAGTTGCTGCTGGAGCGCATCCGGCATTCAGCCCCGGCGCGCATCGTGACCGTGGCCAGCCGCGCCCATTACCGGGCCAAGGGAATCGACTGGACTGCCGTGCGCGAGAGCACCCAGAGCGCCACCGGCTTGCCCGAATACTGCGTCTCCAAACTGGCGAACGTGCTGTTCAGCGCCGAGCTCGCGCGCCGCCTGCAGGGCACGGGCGTCACGACCTACTCGCTGCATCCGGGCGTGGTCGCATCCGACGTGTGGCGCTCGCTCCCCTGGCCGTTGCGCCCGCTCATCAAGCTCTTCATGATCTCGCCCCAAGAGGGCGCGAAGACGACGCTGCATTGCGCCACATCGCCCGACGTGGAGAAAGAAACCGGCCTTTACTACGATAAGTGTCAGGTCAAGCGCCCCAGTCGCGTGGCCAGCGACGCCGCGCTGGCGGCCGAGTTGTGGCAGCGCAGCGAGGACTGGGTGCGCTGACTCTGAGGCCGTGACGCTTGCGCCTCAGGGCGCCAGCAGCAGGTCTTTGAGCGTGCGCGCCACAACCTTGGTGGCGCGCCGCAGGTCTTCCAGGTCCAGTCGTTCGTCGGCGCGCTTGGCGTGCGACTCCAGCACCGTGCGCGGACCGGCACCGTAGATCACGCCCGC
The DNA here is from genome assembly GCA_903909815.1 of uncultured beta proteobacterium. GTDB lineage: Bacteria > Pseudomonadota > Gammaproteobacteria > Burkholderiales > Burkholderiaceae_C > CAIKVZ01. Next base: position 24,902 of record CAIVXG010000005.1, read on the forward strand.
AATACCATGCTCGGCGTACAGGCGCACGTCGGTGTACAGCGGCGTTCCCAGTGCGGGGATGGCTTCGCCAAAGACCTCGCGCCCGTGTTTCTGCAGCGCTTCCACCAGCGGCGCGTTGCCGCTCAGCGGTTTGAGCGCGCGCGCCAGCAGCAGGCGTTTGATCTCCACGCGCACACCGGGGCAGCGCGCCGTGGCTTCGTTGATGACTTGCCGGATCGTGGCCTCCACCTCGGTCGGATCCTCCTCGGGAATCATGCGTCGATCGAGCTTGAACGTGACCCGTCCCGGGACCACATTGGTGTTGGTCCCGCCCTCGATCCAGCCCACGTTCAGGTAGGGGTGCTTGATGCCTGGCACCTGCGAAGTGATGTTCCTGTACAAGGCGTTTTGCGCGTACAGCGCGTTCAGGATCTGCACCGCCCCCTGCAGCGCGTCCACGCCGGATTCGGGAATGGCGGCGTGCGCCATTTGGCCGTGCACCGTGACTTCGAGCTGCAGGCAGCCGTTGTGTGCGGTCACCACCTGGTAGCTGAAGCCCGCAGCGATCATCAGATCAGGTTTCGTCAAGCCCTGCTCCAGCAACCAGCCGGGCCCGAGTTCGCCGCCAAATTCTTCGTCGTAGGTGAAGTGCAGCTCCACTGTGCCCTGCAGCGGCAGCTGCAGCGACTCCAGCGCGCGTACGGCAAAGCTGAAGCTGGCGAAGTCGCACTTGCTCACGGCCGTGGCGCGGCCATACATCTTGCCGTCGACGATCTCTGCGCCATAGGGGTCGTGGCTCCAGCCCTCGCCCGGGGGCACCACATCGCCGTGGGCGTTGAGCGCGATCGTCCTGCCCTGGCCGTAGCGTCGGCGCACGATCAGATTCGTGATGCTTTGCATGCCATAGGAGCGCACCCGCGCCGGGTCCATGGGGTATTGCTCCGCCTCAAAGCCAAAGGCCCGCAGCAGCTCGGTCGTGCGCTGCGCATGGGGCGCGTTGTGGCCCGGCGGCGTATCGGTGGGAACGTGCACCAGCTCCTGCAAAAAGCGCACTTCCTCGTCGAAGTGCGCGTCGACCCAGGCATCCAGAAGTTGGTCTTGCGTCATGTGAGTTCCTGATCCAGCTGATTCAGCAAGGCGGCAAAGGCATCGATGGCCAGCTGCATGTCGCAGCTGGTGGTGGATTCCAGCGGGTTGTGGCTGATGCCCCCGTTTTGCCCGCGCACGAACAGCATCGCCTGCGGCATGATCTGGTGCAGCTTCATCGAATCGTGTCCCGCGCCACTGGCCATGCGGTGCAGCGGCACGCTCAAACTCTGCAGTGCCATCTGCCAGCGCTGCTGCCACGACAGGTCGCTGGGAGCGGCCGCGGCGCGCATAGTTTCCTGCCTTTGGTAGTGCAGGCCGCGGCGCTGGCAGATCGACTCCAGCTGCGCCAGCACGTCGGCGACGAGCGCGTCGCGCTGCTTGTCGCTGGGCGCGCGCAGGTCGAGCGTGAACTGGCAGCGCCCGGGCACCACGTTGGTGGACCCGTTGGGAACGTGCAAGATGCCCACCGTGCCTACCGATCCGTCGCTCTTGTGCCGGCCCACGCGGATGCCGTCGAGCGCCGCGCGCTGCTCCACAAACAGCATCAGTTCGGCCACCGCGGTGGCGGCGTCAAAGCGGCGCTCCATCGGCGTTGTGCCGGCGTGGCTGGCCACGCCCACCACTTCGCAGGCGTAGCGCACGCCGCCGTTGATGGAGGTGACCACGCCCAGCGGCAGGTCCAGTTCATTCAGCACCGGGCCCTGCTCGATATGCACTTCGACAAAGCCCAGATAGTCGGCGGGATCACGCTTGAGAGCGGCGATGTCGTCGACCTTCAAGCCCGCTTGCTGCATCGCCGCGCGCAGCGTGACGCCGGTGGCGTCGCTTTGCTCCAGCCAGTCGGGATTGAAGTCGCCCACGAGCGCGCTGGAGCCCAGGAAGGTCGCGGCGTAGCGCTGCCCCTCTTCCTCGGCAAAGGCCACCACTTCCAGATGAAACGGCAGGCGTCGGCCCTGGCGCGCGAGCTCGCGCACGCAGACCAGTGGCACGAAGATGCCCAGACGCCCGTCGTACTTGCCGGCGTTGCGCACGGTATCGAAGTGGCTACCTGTGAGCAGGCTTGGGGCGCCAGCGCTGCTGGCCAGATAGCGCCCCACCACATTGCCTACGGCGTCGATCTGCACCTCGTCAAAGCCGCAATCGACCATGCGTTCGGAGATTTCGCGCGCACAGGCCCGGTGTGCGGGTGTGAGGTAGGTGACGGTGAGTTGTGCATCTTTAGCGAAACCCGCGTCAGTGTGCTGCGCCAGTTGCTCGTGCCAGTCCCAGACCTCGTTGCCCAGCAGCGGCTGCGCGTCGAACTTGTCGTTCAGGCGCAGCTCGGCGATGCGGTGGATCTGGCGCAGGCACTCGCGCAGTTCCTGTTCCGGTTGGGCAATGACGCGACGTTCGAACGTCGCGATGATGTCCTGCTTGCTCAAGCCCGTGCCGCGCGGGCCGCGCACGGCCAGAATGAAAGGCCAGCCAAAGCGCGCCTGGTAGTCGGTGTTGAGCTGCTGGATCCGGGCGAACTCTGCCGGCGTGCAGCGGGTGAGCCCCGCCAAATTTTGCTCCGCGCCCGACTCGGGCGTGAGCGTCGCGTCGACCATGGCCTGGCCCGCCAGCTCGGGGTGCGCGAGCACCAGCGCGAGTTGCGCCTTGCGGTCGGCAGCGTCGAGCACCACGGCGCAGGCGTGCTTCAGGTGCGCAAGCGAGCCGAACGGCCGCAGCCGGAGCGCCTGCTGCGTGATCCAGGGCGAATGCTCGTACAGCCCATCGAGCATGGCCGCGGCTTCCCTGGCGCTGGCCGCGTTGAGTTGATCCAGAGTGAAGTTCATGTGGTGCCCATGGTTTCGGCATAAGGGTGCGTGGCGATCCAATGCCGCGCAATGTCGATGCGTTTGCAGATCCAGACCTGGTCGTGCTGCTGCACGTGGTCCAGAAAACGCTGCAGACCGGCCATGCGGCCGGGGCGCCCGAGCAGTCGGCAGTGCAGGCCCACGCTCAGCATCTTGGGCGCATTCAATCCCTGCGGATCGCCCTCGGCGTAGAGGCAATCAAAGCTGTCGCGCAGGTAGATGAAGAAGTCCTCGCCCTGCGCAAAGCCCTGCGGCAGGGAAAAGCGCATGTCGTTCGTGTCCAGCGTGTAGGGAACGATCAGTTGCGGCACCCCTTGGCCGTCGCTGCGCTGCACCTTCATCCAAAACGGCAGGTCGTCGCCGTAGTAGTCACTGTCATACAGCAGACGGGCGTCGTCGGCCACGAGACGGCGCGTGCGCGGGCTGTCGCGCCCGGTGTACCAGCCCAGAGGGCGTGTGCCCGTGAGCGTCTCGATGATCTCCAGCGCCTGGTGCATGTGCGCACGCTCGACCGCTTCGTCCACGTGCTGGTAGTGGATCCAGCGCAGTCCGTGGCAGGCGATCTCGTGGCCCAGTTCGGTGAAGGCGGCGGTCAATTCCGGATGGCGTTGCAAGGCCATGGCGACGCCGAAGACGGTGAGTGGCAACTGTCGACGTTCGAACTCGCGCAGGATGCGCCAGACCCCGGCGCGCGAGCCGTACTCGTAGATGCCTTCCATGCTGATGTGGCGCTCCGGGTAGCTGGCCGGGTTCGACATCTCGGAGAGGAACTGCTCCGAACCCGCGTCGCCGTGCAGCACCGAGTTCTCTGCGCCCTCTTCGTAGTTCAGTACGAACTGCAGCGCGATGCGCGCGCCTTGCGGCCACCGTGCGTGCGGCGGCTTGCGGCCATAGCCGACCAGGTCGCGCGGATAGGAACGGGTGCTGTCGTAATGGCGCATGGCTTCATCATAAGGCGTTGTGCAGAGTGCATACACTTGGCGCAGGAGGAAATACCATGAGCCTGAGCACACATGTACTGGACACCATGGCCGGTTGCCCGGCCGCCGGCATGCGCGTGGCGCTGTACGCGACCGCGGGCGAGCAGGCCACACTGCTCAAGCGAGTGCTGCTCAACGCCGATGGGCGCAACCCCGAGGGCCTGCTGCTGGACCAGGGCGCGCTGAAACAGGGGACGTACCGATTGGTGTTTGACGTGGCAGGCTACTTCAAGAGCCGCGGCGTGGCGCTGCCCGAGCCCAACTTTTTGAACCAGGTGAGTCTGGACTTTGGCGTGGCGCAACCGGACCAGCATTACCACGTGCCGCTGCTGGTGAGTCCGTGGAGCTATTCCACGTATCGCGGCAGCTAACGTTCACGCTTCGCGTCGAACGCTGCGAGTCATTCCGTCACGTTAATCCGACGAGGTCAGCGCGTGCTCAGTCGGGCAACCCGAGCCATCAGCGCCGGTGTCCAGGCCTCGTGCTGGAACCAGGCAATGGTTTTGATCTGCGCAAAATCCCGGCGCATATGGTCCAGCATGGCGGCGTATTGCGCGTCGCTCAGATTGGCATCGATCGCGGGTGCGATCCCGGCCTGGCCTGCTTTCGCCACCGTGGATGACAGACAGCTTGACCAGAACCATTCCACCGGAAAGCCCCAGTCCTTGAAATAGCACATTGGCGCGAGCGTATTCACGCGGGTGTTGAATTTGGCGGCGTCCTGTCCCACTTCGATGAACTCGGGCGGCAGGATGTAGACGCCGATCTCGATGGCTGCGGGCACCTCGCTGCGCACGGTGCTGACGTAGTTCGCCAGACCGTCGGTGCGAAAGTCATTCCATTGGTCCAGCGCGGCGCCGGGTTTGGAAAAGTCCAGCGTCAGCGGATCGATGCCGTGCAAAGCCTGATACTTTGCGCGGGTGGTGTCACCCAGATCCATGTTGTAGTCGTCGAAGCGGACCCAGTCCAGCATCAGGCCATCGACCCGGTATTTTTCGACCACCTCCCTGATCAGCGACAGTTCGTAGGCCTGAACCTCGGGGTTGAGCGGATCGACAAAAAATTCCTTCTGATGGGAGCCGGTGAAGGGCTGCACCTTGCCGTTTTTGGCTGACCTCATCTGCCACGAAGGGTGAGCTTTCGCTGCGACCTGATCGTGGAACTGCGGCAGCCAGGCCCGCACCCGGATCTGGCGCGCATGCGCCGCGTCCAGCAGCGTTTGCAGCACATCGAAATGTTCGTAGCCGCGCACCGACGGTGCGAGCCCGCTGCGGTAATAGACCCGACCCGATGGAACGGCGCCGTCCTCGTCCTGCTTCACCAGCAGGCTGATGGTTTGAACGCCGTTCTTCGCCGCCTGCTCCACGAACGCCCTCACGTCCGATGCACGGTGAAAGTTCTGTGCCGTGCGCACGATGATTTCGATGCCGAAGGGAGCTTGGGTGCTGGGCATCGAGTCCGCTTGGGCGTGACCCACGAACAGCGCCATAGCGACGCCGCAGGCTCTGCCCGTCATTGCGAGGCCGCAGGCTCTGCCCGTCATTGCGAGGCCGCAGGCTCTGCCCGTCATTGCGAGGCCGTAGGCTCTGCCCGTCATTGCGAGGCCGTAGGCCGTGGCAATCCATGTCTTGTTCTTCGGCTCGCCAACAGGGTTTGCCACGCTACGCTCGCAATGAAGGATCGGGCGGATTGGAGATGCCGCTGGCCACATGGCCCGAGGGCACGTGCTGCGCCGCGGACTCGATGTGCCCGGTCTGGTCATCGAAGAAGAAGTCGGGCTCGAACTCGCGCAAAAACTCCCCCTTGGCCAGCCCGCCCAGGAACATGGCTTCGTCGACCTCGATGTTCCAGTTCATGAGCGTGCGGATGGCGCGTTCGTGCGCCGGAGCGCTGCGCGCCGTCACCAGCGCCGTGCGCAGTCGCATCTGGGGTGTGCCCTCCTGTTGCAGCCGTTGCAGTGCCAGCAGCAGCGGCTTGAAGGGGCCGGCCAGCAGCGGCTGGGACGCCTTGTCGCGCTCGCTTTGCTGAAAGGCCGCCAGCCCCTGCGTCTGGAACACGCGCTCGGCCTCGTCGGAAAACAGCACGGCGTCCCCGTCGAAGGCAATGCGCACCTCAAACGGGTGCGCCTCCGACGCCAGCGCCGAGTGCGGATACACCTGCGCCGCCGGAACGCCCGCGTCCAGCGCCGCGCGCACGTCGCTTAGGTGCGTGGACAGGAACAGGTTCGCGTGCAGCGGCTTGAGGTAGCGCCAGGGCGGTTGTCCGCGTGTGAAGCTGCCGCGCTGTATCGCCAGGCCGTAGTGCTGGGCCGAACGGAACACCCGCATGCCTGAGACCGGATCGTTGCGTGACAGGATCACCACTTCGACCCGTTGTGCATCGGCATCGTTGAAGGCCAGCAGTTTCTTCACCAGCGAAAAAGCCACGCCGGGCTTGGCCGGCTGTTCGAGACGCTCCAGCTGCAGCTTCATATAGGCGCGGTCGTCGCGCTGTTCGAACACCTCGTTCTCCTGCTCGAAATCGAACAGCGCGCGCGAAGAGATCGCGACCACGAGTTGACCATCCAAAGTGACGCTCATAGTGGCACTCCCGTTACGCCAAGTTTCGTCATCGCGAGGCCGCAGGTCGTGTTGCCGCGTCGCTGAGCTCTTTTCCACGAACATCCCTCAGATCCGTCATTGCGAGGCCGCAGGCCGTGGCAATCCATGACCTCTTCTGCTTCTCTCCACCATGGATCGCCGCGCTGCGCTCGCGATGACGATAGGGGTTCATGATCACTTCACCAGTTGATTGAGTTGGATGATGGGCAGCAGCACGGCGAGCACGATGAGCATCACGACCAGGCCCATGGCGACGATGAGCAGCGGCTCCAGGATGGTGGCCAGCTGCATGGCGCGGCGCTGCACTTCGGTG
>CAIVXG010000006.1 GCA_903909815.1 uncultured beta proteobacterium
CAAGGAAATGGTCATGCCTGGCGACAACGTGTCGATCACGGTCAAGCTGATCAACCCCATCGCCATGGAAGAAGGCCTGCGCTTCGCCATTCGTGAAGGCGGCAAGACCGTCGGCGCCGGTGTCGTGGCAAAGATCATAGCGTAAGTAAGTTATGCCTGCTTCAGCCAGCGTCGCGAGCGCCGGCAGGTTGGCCTGAATCGCGCACCGCCGTACAAGCGTACGGCACGCACGCGAAGGTCAAGGTGCCAAGCGCAGCAACTGGATGAGGCGGGCAAAGAGGGGCATAGCTCAATTGGCAGAGCGTCGGTCTCCAAAACCGAAGGTTGTAGGTTCGATTCCTACTGCCCCTGCCACCTGGTTCCCGAGAATCGGTGCAAGTGTTTAGCCCGCCACGAAACTGGCGGGCTTTGGCGCCTCAAGCTGAGGCGGATGTGGATTTTGAAAGCGCAGGAAACGACCATGGCCAATATTCCCGTTGAGACGGTCAACACCGCTGGCGACAAAGCCAAGCTTGCTGTCGCAGGTGTTCTGGTTATTGCCGCGCTGGTGGGTTTTTATTCGCTGGCAAAGCAAGGACCGGCGGCGCAATGGGCGACTCTGGTGGTTGGGTTGGGCGCGGCGATCGTGGTGTTTTTCACCTCGGAATCGGGCCGGCAATTGGTGGCTTTTGGACGCGAAGCCTGGCGCGAAGTGCGCAAAGTGGTGTGGCCCGCGCGCAAGGAAGCCGTTCAGATGACGACCTATGTCTTTGTCTTTGTCTTGATCATGGCGATATTCTTGTGGATGACGGACAAGACCCTTGAGTGGGTGTTTTACGACTTGATTCTGGGGTGGAAAAAATGATGACCGAAGTTGCACAAGCTCCGGTGGCGCTTGTTGCCGCCGCTAACCCGGACCTACGCTGGTACGTTGTCCATGCCTATTCCGGCATGGAAAAGGCGGTAGAGCGCAATATTCTGGAGCGCATTGCACGCTCGGGCATGCAGGCAAAGTTTGGACGTATCCTGGTTCCAACGGAGGAGGTTGTGGAACTCAAGAACGGCCAGCGCAAGACCACGGAACGCAAATTTTTCCCCGGCTACGTGCTGGTTGAAATGATCATGGACGACGAGTCCTGGCACCTGATCAAGCACACAAATAAGGTAACAGGCTTTGTTGGTGGCGCCAAGAACCGCCCGGCTCCGATCTCCGAAGCCGAAGTGCAGAAGATCATGAGCCAGATGCAAGAAGGCGTGGAGAAGCCGCGCCACAAGGTCGAGTTCGTCGTGGGAGAGTATGTGCGGGTGAAGGAGGGGCCGTTCACCGACTTCAATGGCTCCATCGAAGACGTCAACTACGAGAAGAGCAAGGCCCGCGTGTCGGTCACGATCTTCGGGCGTGCAACGCCGGTGGAACTGGAGTTCAGCCAGATCGAGAAAGCTTAGGGCTTCAAAGATTTTTTGATTCCGCGCCTTTCGACTCGGTGCGGATGTTGTTGGTGAGTCGTCAACCCCGGGGAGCCTGGGTCTGCCAATAGGTGGCGGATCGTGGCGTTATCACCCGCAAGGAGAAAAGTATGGCGAAAAAAATCGTCGGCTTCATCAAGCTGCAAGTACCAGCTGGTAAGGCCAATCCGTCCCCACCGATCGGCCCGGCACTGGGTCAGCGCGGTTTGAACATCATGGAATTCTGCAAGGCGTTCAACGCCCAGACCCAGGGGCTCGAGCCTGGAATGCCGATTCCTGTGACCATCACTGCGTATGCAGACAAGAGCTTTACCTTCAAGATGGGTACGCCTCCCGCGACCTACATGATCAAGAAGGCCATCAAGCTGGACAAGGGATCCGCCACGCCGCACAGCGCCAAGGTCGGAACCATCACCCGTGCCCAATTGGAAGAAATTGCCAAGACCAAGATGAAGGACATGACTGCGGCCGATATGGATGCAGCGGTTCGGACCATTGCCGGCTCGGCTCGCTCCATGGGCGTGAACGTGGAAGGTGTCAAATGACCCAACTCACCAAAAAACAAAAGTCCTTCCAGGGCAAAATTGACTCAAACAAGTTGTATCCCCTGGCTGACGCTTTGAGCCTCGTCAAGGAATGCGCCAACGCCAAGTTCGATGAGTCCATCGACGTAGCGGTGCAACTCGGTATTGACGCCAAGAAGTCGGACCAGGTCGTGCGCGGCGCGGTCGTGTTGCCCAACGGCACCGGCAAGACCAAGCGGGTGGCTGTGTTTGCCCAAGGCGCCAAGGCAGAAGAAGCCAAGGCTGCCGGTGCCGACATCGTTGGCATGGACGATCTGGCTGCGATGGTCAAGGCTGGGAATATGCCCTTTGACATCGTCATCGCGGCACCTGACGCGATGCGCGTCGTCGGTACCCTGGGCCAGATCCTGGGCCCGCGCGGTCTGATGCCTAATCCCAAGGTGGGAACGGTCACACCCGATGTGGCTCAGGCGGTGCGCAACGCCAAGGCCGGCCAGGTGCAGTTCCGCGTCGACAAGGCCGGCATCGTGCATTCGACCATCGGACGTCGCTCGTTCGACTCGGACAAATTGCAAGGCAATCTGGCTGCATTGGTGGACGCCTTGAACAAGGCGAAGCCGGCGACCAGCAAAGGTTTGTACCTGCGCAAGGTGGCGGTTTCCAGCACCATGGGCGTGGGCGTGCGCGTCGACACCCAGACGATTGCTGCCTGATAGGTATTGAGAATTGGGGCTACCCGCAAGGGTGGTCCTTGTGTGGTGGGCCGGACCGGGTGCAAAGCCGGTTCGGGCCATCCAAGACCGTTGGCGTGCAGCAATGCACTTAATCCGTGAACAGCCAACGCAGATGGCGATCCCGCTGCAGATGGAATTGAGTTCCTGAATCAGTTGGTCGCTGCAATGTGGCGTGCTGCTTTGGCAAAGGGCCGAACAGCACTTATTAAGGAGTAGACCTTGAGTCTGAATCGCAGTGAGAAAGAAGCGGTCATTTCCGAAGTGACCAGCCTCGCCGCAAAAGCTCAAACGCTCGTGTTGGCGGAATACCGTGGCATCACGGTCGCGGCCATGACGAAATTGCGTTCCGACGCGCGCGGCGCCGGTGTGACCCTGAGTGTTCTGAAGAACACCCTGGCACGCCGAGCCGTGGCGGGTAGCGCTTTTGAAGTCGGGTCCGACCATATGACCGGTCCGCTGATCTATGGCTTTTCCGAAGACGCTGTGGCCGCCGCGAAAGTGGTGGCCGAGTTTGCGAAGACCAACGACAAGTTGGTGATTCGTGCGGGTGTTTATGGCGGCAAAGTCCTGGATGTGAACGGCGTTAAACAACTGGCAAGCATTCCTTCCAAGGAAGTGTTGCTGGCGCAGTTGCTGGGCTTGATGCAATCCCCGATTTCGCGTACGGCACGTGTGCTGGCCGCGCTGGCGGAGCAACGAGGTGGTGGTGCTGAGACGGAAGTCGCAGCGGAAGCAGTTCCTGCCTAGTGCCGGAATTGACCCTAACCCGAGTATAGAAATCAGACAGTAAGCAGCAGAAGCTCGCTCTGTCCCCAACTGATTGAAGGAAATCAAAATGGCATTCGATAAAGACGCATTTTTGACCGCGCTGGACAGCATGACGGTCATGGAACTCAACGATCTGGTGAAAGCCATCGAAGAGAAATTTGGTGTGAGCGCTGCCGCCATGTCGGCTCCCGCTGCTGGCGGCGCTGCCGCTGCCGTGGTTGAAGAAAAGACCGAGTTCAACGTGGTTCTGCTTGATGCAGGCGCCGCAAAGGTCTCCGTCATTAAAGCCGTGCGCGAAATCACGGGCCTGGGTCTGAAGGAAGCGAAGGATCTGGTTGACGGCGCACCGAAGAACGTCAAGGAAGCCGTCTCCAAGGCTGACGCTGAAGCTGCTCTGAAGAAGCTGCTCGACGCTGGCGCAAAGGCTGAACTCAAGTAAATCGTTCTGAAGCCGAGCCGCAGGGCTCGGCTTCAGCATTCGATTTACTCTGGCTGGTCCTCGGACCAGCTTTTTGCGCTTTCAGAGCGCACTCTAAAGGGAAGACGTTGTCGCCCCTTTAGAGTGTCTTCTGAATCCGACTGCAGAAGATGCCTTGGTTCGGGCTGCGTGCAATGCGCAGCCGTCCGCCATTGGTTGGTAGCGGCCAACCACCAAGAATGCTGAACTCGGTGCTGGATGACTGCGTCGCAGTCATCCAGCCGGAACAAATGTTCAGAGTTCAGCACCCCAGTTGTTGCAGACCCAGACCTCAAGTCTTTGCCCGGAGATCTCATGGCCTATACATATACCGAACGCAAGCGCATCCGAAAAAGTTTCGGCAGCCGCGAAAGCGTCCTTGAAATTCCTTACCTGCTGCAAATGCAAAAAGACGCGTACACCGCGTTCTTGCAAGCCGGGGTTCCCACCAAGAAGCGCACAAACGAGGGCCTTCAGGCAGCGTTTGAAGCGGCGTTCCCTATTGTTTCGCACAACGGTTTTGTGGAAATGAAGTACGTCGAGTACAACTTGGCCAAACCCGGGTTCGACGTGCGCGAATGCCAGACCCGTGGATTGACCTACGCCTCGGCCGTTCGCGCCAAGGTGCAGCTCATAATTTACGACCGTGATTCGTCCACTGCGCAAAACAAGGTGGTCAAGGAAGTCAAGGAGCAAGAGGTCTACATGGGCGAAGTTCCGCTCATGACTGACAAGGGCTCGTTCATCATCAACGGCACAGAGCGCGTGATCGTGTCCCAGTTGCACCGCTCTCCCGGTGTGTTTTTCGAACATGACAAGGGCAAGACCCACAGTTCGGGCAAGCTGCTGTTCTCCGCGCGCATCATCCCCTACCGCGGCTCCTGGCTGGACTTCGAGTTTGACCCCAAGGATATTCTCTACTTCCGCGTCGACCGTCGCCGCAAGATGCCAGTGACGATCCTGCTCAAGGCCATTGGCCTGAACCCGGAATCCATCCTGGCCAACTTCTACGTCAACGACAACTTCCGCCTCATGGACTCCGGTGCGCAAATGGAATTTGTGGCTGAACGTCTGCGCGGCGAAGTGGCGCGCTTTGACATCACCGACAAGTCGGGCAAGGTGATCGTTGCCAAGGACAAGCGCGTCACCGTGCGCCACACCCGTGAGTTGGAGCAGTCCGGCACCACGCACATTAGCGTGCCTGAAGACTTCTTGGTGGGCCGCGTTGCGGCACGTAACATCGTCGACGCCGACACCGGCGAGATCATCGCCAAGGCGAACGACGAGTTGACAGAAGCGCTGCTGAAGAAGTTGCGCGTTTCCGGTATCACCGAGCTGCAGTGCATCTACACCAATGAACTGGATCAGGGCCCGTACATGTCGCAGACGCTGCGCATCGACGAGACCGTGGACGAATTCGCAGCACGCGTGGCCATCTACCGCATGATGCGCCCAGGTGAGCCACCGACGGAAGACGCGGTGCAAGCCCTGTTCCAGCGCCTGTTCTACAACCCCGATACCTACGATCTGTCGCGCGTGGGCCGAATGAAGTTCAACGCCAAGGTCGGTCGCCCCGGTTCCGAAGGCCCTCTGGTCATGACCAACGAGGACATTCTGGCCGTGGTCAAGATCCTGGTGGACTTGCGCAATGGTCGCGGTGAAGTCGATGACATCGACCACCTGGGAAATCGCCGCGTGCGTTGCGTTGGCGAACTGGCAGAGAACCAGTACCGCACCGGTCTGGCACGCATCGAGAAGGCCGTGAAGGAGCGTCTGGGTCAGGCTGAACAAGAGCCGCTGATGCCGCACGACCTGATCAACAGCAAGCCGATTTCGGCCGCTCTGAAGGAATTCTTTGGCGCGTCCCAATTGTCGCAGTTCATGGATCAGACCAATCCGCTGTCTGAAATCACGCACAAGCGTCGCGTCTCGGCCCTTGGCCCGGGCGGCTTGACGCGCGAACGCGCCGGCTTCGAAGTGCGTGACGTGCACGTCACGCACTACGGTCGGGTCTGCCCAATTGAAACGCCAGAAGGCCCGAACATCGGCCTGATCAACTCGCTGGCGCTGTATGCGCGCCTGAACGAGTACGGGTTCATTGAAACGCCTTATCGCCGCGTGGCCGACTCCAAGGTCACACGTGAAATCGATTACCTTTCGGCCATCGAAGAAGGTAAGTACGTGATCGCCCAGGCGAACGCCGAGCTGGACTTGGGCGACAAGCTCACCGGTGACCTGGTTTCTGCCCGGGAAAAAGGCGAGTCCATTCTGTGCGGTCCCGAGCGCGTGCAGTACATGGATGTGTCGCCCGCGCAGATTGTTTCCGTGGCCGCTTCGCTGGTGCCGTTTCTTGAGCACGACGATGCGAACCGCGCACTGATGGGCGCCAACATGCAGCGTCAGGCCGTGCCTGTTCTGCGACCCGAGAAGGCCTTTGTCGGCACCGGCATCGAGCGCGTTTCCGCAGTTGACTCCGGCACCGTGGTCACCGCGACGCGCGGCGGCATCGTGGACTACGTCGACGCCACTCGCATCGTGGTGCGCGTGAATGACGCCGAAGCGCAGGCCGGTGAAGTGGGTGTGGATATCTACAACCTCATCAAGTACCAGCGCTCCAATCAGAACACCAATATTCACCAGCGTCCGATCGTGAAGAAGGGTGATCAACTGGCCAAGGGCGACGTCGTCGCTGACGGCGCCTCCACCGACATGGGTGAGTTGGCGCTGGGTCAGAACATGCTGGTGGCGTTCATGCCATGGAACGGCTACAACTTCGAAGACTCGATCCTGATCAGCGAACGCGTCGTGGCAGAAGATCGCTACACCTCGATCCATATCGAAGAACTCGTGGCCATGGCGCGCGACACCAAGCTCGGCGCCGAAGAAATCACGCGCGACATTCCGAACCTGAGCGAAGTGCAACTCAATCGGCTGGACGAGTCTGGCATCATCTTCGTCGGCGCCGAGGTGCAACCGGGCGACACGCTGGTAGGCAAGGTCACGCCCAAGGGCGAGACCACGCTGACACCGGAAGAAAAGCTGCTGCGCGCCATCTTCGGCGAGAAAGCCAGCGACGTGAAGGACACTTCGTTGCGCGTGGACCAGGGCTCGCAAGGTACTGTCATCGACGTGCAGGTGTTCACGCGTGAAGGCATCGTGCGCGACAAGCGTGCGCAACAGATCATCGACGACGAACTCAAGCGTTTCCGCCTGGACCTGAACGACCAGTTGCGCATCGTGGAATCCGACGCCTTTGACCGGATAGAGAAGTTGCTCGTGGGCAAGGCGGCCAATGGCGGTCCGAACAAGCTGGCCAAGGGCAGCAAGATCGACAAGGCCTATCTGACCTCAGTTGAGAAGTTCCACTGGTTCGACATCCGTCCGGCCGACGACGAAGTTGCGACCCAACTCGAGAGCATCAAGAACTCGCTGGAACAGACGCGTCACAGCTTCGATCTGGCGTTTGAGGTCAAGCGCAAGAAGCTCACCCAGGGCGACGAGTTGCCCGCTGGCGTGCTCAAGATGGTCAAGGTCTACCTGGCAGTGAAGCGCCGCCTGCAACCCGGCGACAAAATGGCAGGTCGCCACGGCAACAAGGGCGTGGTGTCCAAGATCGTTCCGGTCGAAGACATGCCCTACATGGCTGACGGCACGCCGTGCGACATCGCGCTCAATCCGCTGGGCGTGCCTTCGCGCATGAACGTCGGTCAGGTGCTGGAAGTGCACCTGGGATGGGCGGCCAAGGGCATCGGCCAGCGCATCGGCGACATGCTGCAGGCCCAGGCTCGCGTGGTTGAACTGCGTCAGTATCTGGACAAGCTCTACAACACCAGCGGCAGCAAGGAAGACCTGAACAAGCTCAGCGATGAGCAGGTGCTGGAAATGGCGGGGAATCTGGCCAGCGGTGTGACCTTTGCCACGCCGGTGTTTGACGGCGCCTCCGAAGCCGAGATCATGGCCATGCTGCAAACGGCCTATCCCGAAGCGGTGGCCAAGGCCAAGGGCCTGACGGCGACGCGCACACAGGCGCAGCTGTATGACGGCCGCACCGGCGACGCGTTCGAGCGCCCGACCACGGTGGGTTACATGCACGTGCTCAAGCTGCACCATTTGGTTGATGACAAGATGCATGCGCGCTCCACCGGCCCCTACAGCCTGGTGACGCAGCAGCCGCTGGGCGGCAAGGCCCAATTCGGTGGTCAGCGCTTCGGCGAAATGGAAGTGTGGGCGCTGGAAGCTTATGGCGCGGCCTACACGTTGCAGGAAATGCTCACCGTCAAGTCCGACGACGTGCAGGGCCGCACCAAGGTGTACGAGAGCATCGTCAAGGGCGAGCACGCGATCGAAGCAGGCATGCCGGAATCGTTCAATGTGCTGGTCAAGGAAATCCGTTCCTTGGGCATCGACATGGAACTGGAACGCATCTAACACCCACAGGCAAGAAAAAGGATTTAAACCATGAAATCATTACTCGACCTGTTCAAGCAGTTCACGCCCGATCAGCATTTCGATGCCATCAAGATCGGCATGGCATCGCCCGAGAAGATCCGCTCTTGGTCTTTCGGCGAAGTCAAAAAGCCCGAGACCATCAACTACCGCACTTTCAAGCCTGAGCGCGACGGTCTTTTCTGCGCCAAGATCTTTGGCCCCATCAAGGACTACGAGTGCCTTTGCGGCAAGTACAAGCGCCTCAAGCATCGCGGCGTGATCTGCGAAAAGTGCGGCGTGGAAGTGACGCAGACCAAGGTGCGGCGCGAGCGCATGGGCCACATCGATCTGGCTGCTCCCTGTGCCCACATCTGGTTCCTGAAGTCGCTGCCATCGCGTCTGGGCCTGGTGCTGGACATGACGCTGCGCGACATCGAACGGGTGTTGTATTTTGAAGCCTATGTTGTGACCGATCCGGGCATGACGCCGCTGAAGAAGTACGGCATCATGACCGAGGACGACTTTGATGCCAAGGTCAAGGAATACGGTGACGAGTTCACCGCCAAGATGGGCGCGGAAGGCATTCGTGACCTGCTCAGCAGTATCGACATCGACCTGTCGATTGAGCGCCTGCGCGGCGACCTGACCGGCTCCGAAGTCAAGATCAAGAAGAATGCCAAGCGGCTGAAGCTGCTCGAAGCGTTCAAGAAATCGGGCATCAAGCCCGAGTGGATGGTGCTGGAGGTGCTGCCAGTGTTGCCACCGGACCTGCGCCCGTTGGTGCCGCTGGACGGTGGCCGTTTTGCCACCTCTGATCTGAACGATCTGTACCGTCGCGTCATCAACCGCAACAGCCGCCTGCGCCGCTTGCTGGAATTGAAGGCGCCGGAGATCATCGCCCGCAACGAAAAGCGCATGCTGCAGGAGGCTGTGGACTCGTTGCTGGACAACGGCCGTCGCGGCAAGGCCATGACGGGCGCCAACAAGCGCGCACTCAAGTCGCTGGCCGACATGATCAAGGGCAAGAGCGGTCGTTTCCGCCAGAATTTGCTGGGCAAGCGCGTCGACTATTCGGGCCGCTCCGTGATCGTCGTGGGCCCCACGCTGAAACTTCATCAGTGCGGTTTGCCCAAGCTCATGGCGCTGGAACTGTTCAAACCCTTCATCTTTGCGCAACTCGAAGTGCGTGGCATCGCCACCACCATCAAGGCCGCGAAGAAGGAAGTGGAGACCGGCACGCCGGTGGTCTGGGACATCCTGGAAGAGGTCATCAAAGAGCACCCCATCATGCTCAACCGTGCGCCTACCTTGCACCGTTTGGGCATCCAGGCGTTCGAGCCGATCCTGATCGAAGGCAAGGCTATACAACTGCACCCGCTGGTCTGCGCCGCCTTCAATGCCGACTTCGACGGCGACCAGATGGCCGTGCACGTGCCGTTGTCGGTGGAGGCGCAAGTCGAAGCGCGCACTCTGATGCTGGCGTCCAACAATGTGCTGTTCCCGGCCAATGGCGAGCCCTCGATCGTGCCGTCGCAAGACGTGGTGCTGGGTTTGTACTACACCACCCGCGAACGCATCAATGGCAAGGGCGAGGGCCTGATCTTCTCCGACATCGGTGAAGTGCTGCGTGCGTTTGACGCGGGTGTGGTGGAACTCACGGCCAAGATCAATGTGCGCCTGACCGAGTACACCAAGGACAAGGACACGGGTGAGTTCATGCCATCGACCAAGATGTGGGAAACCACGGCCGGGCGCGCCCTGCTGTCGGAAATCCTGCCCAAGGGCTTGCCGTTCTCCAACATGAACAAGGCACTGAAGAAGAAGGAAATCTCCCGACTCATCAATGTCTCGTTCCGCAAGTGTGGACTGAAAGAGACCGTGGTGTTTGCCGATAAGCTGTTGCAAAACGGCTTCCGTCTGGCGACCAAGGCCGGGATCTCCATCTGCATCGACGACATGCTCGTTCCCAAGGAAAAGCACGCCATCATTGCGCGCTCGGAAAAGGAAGTGAAGGAGATCGAACAGCAGTACGTGTCCGGTCTG
This sequence comes from uncultured beta proteobacterium, assembly GCA_903909815.1. GTDB lineage: Bacteria > Pseudomonadota > Gammaproteobacteria > Burkholderiales > Burkholderiaceae_C > CAIKVZ01. The sequence continues at coordinate 10,401 of CAIVXG010000006.1, forward strand.
GTTACGGCCGGCGAGCGTTACAACAAGGTGGTGGACATCTGGGGCAAGGCCGGCGACGAAGTCTCCAAGGTCATGATGGCCCAGTTGGCCAAGGAAAAAACCATCGACCGTCACGGCAAGGAAGTGGATCAGGAGTCCTTTAACTCCATCTACATGATGGCTGACTCCGGCGCCCGCGGCTCTGCGGCGCAGATTCGCCAGCTCGCCGGCATGCGCGGCCTGATGGCGAAGCCCGATGGATCCATCATCGAGACGCCCATCACGGCCAACTTTCGCGAAGGACTGAACGTGTTGCAGTACTTCATTTCCACCCACGGTGCTCGTAAGGGCCTGGCGGATACGGCGTTGAAAACTGCAAACTCGGGTTACCTGACACGCCGCCTGGTCGACGTGACGCAGGATCTGGTGGTGATCGAAGTGGATTGCGGCACGGTGGACGGCTCGCAAATGCGCGCCATCGTCGAAGGCGGCGAAGTGATCGAGTCGCTGCGTGACCGCATCCTGGGCCGCACTGCCGCCGACGACGTGCTGCACCCCGAAAACCGCGCGGTGTTGGTCAAGTCCGGCGACATGCTGGACGAGGACGTTATCGAAGTGTTGGAAGCCGCAGGCGTGGACGAAGTCAAGGTGCGCACGGCGCTGACATGCGAGACGCGCTTCGGCATTTGCGCCAAGTGCTATGGGCGTGATCTGGGCCGAGGCGGCCTAGTGCACACCGGTGAAGCGGTTGGCGTGATCGCCGCCCAGTCCATCGGCGAGCCCGGCACGCAGCTGACCATGCGCACCTTCCACATCGGTGGCGCCGCGTCGCGTGCTGCCATCGCCTCCAGCGTGGAAGCGAAGTCCGGTGGTTCCATCGGCTTCAACGCCACCATGCGTTACGTCACCAATGCCAAGAAGGATCTGGTGGTGATTTCGCGTTCCGGCGAAATCGTCATCACCGAGCATGGCCGTGAGCGCGAGCGTCACAAGGTGCCTTATGGCGCAACGCTCACGATCAAAGCTGACCAGGTGGTCAAGGCCGGGGCCATTCTGGCGAACTGGGATCCGCTGACTCGCCCCATCATCACGGAGTTCGCCGGTCAGGTGAAGTTCGAGAATGTGGAAGAAGGCCTGACCGTGGCTCGCCAGGTGGACGAGGTCACGGGACTGTCCACGATGGTGGTGATCGACCCCAAGCGCCGCGGTGCTGCCAAGGTGGTTCGTCCCCAAGTCAAGCTGATCGATGCCACGGGCAACGAAGTCAAGATCCCCGGCACTGATCACTCCTTTACCGTGGGCTTCCCGGTGGGATCCCTGGTGCAGGTGCGCGACGGCCAGGACGTCGGTCCCGGTGAAGTCCTGGCCCGTATCCCGATCGAAGGTCAGAAGACGCGCGACATCACCGGCGGTCTGCCGCGTGTAGCCGAGCTGTTCGAAGCCCGCACTCCCAAGGACAAGGGCGTGTTGGCCGAGCTCACCGGTACTGTGTCTTTCGGCAAGGAAACCAAGGGTAAAGTGCGTTTGCAGATCACTGACCCCGAAGGTCAGGTCTGGGAAGAACTCGTGCCCAAGGAGAAGAACATCCTGGTGCACGAAGGCCAAGTCGTGAACAAGGGCGAGTCGGTGGTCGACGGGCCAGCGGACCCGCAGGACATCCTGCGCCTGCTGGGTTCGGAAGAACTGGCACGCTACATCGTGGACGAAGTGCAGGACGTGTACCGCTTGCAAGGGGTGAAGATCAACGACAAGCACATTGAAGTGATCGTGCGTCAGATGCTGCGCCGTGTGGTGGTCGACAACGTGGGAGATTCCAGCTACATCGCGGGCGAGCAGGTGGAGCGCTCCGAGATGCTGGATAAGAACGACGCACTGCGCGCCGAAGGCAAGATCCCCGTGACTTTCAGCAACCTGTTGCTGGGTATCACCAAGGCCTCTCTGTCCACTGACTCGTTCATCTCCGCGGCCTCCTTCCAGGAAACCACCCGGGTGCTTACCGAAGCAGCCATCATGGGCAAGCGCGACGAGTTGCGCGGCCTGAAGGAAAACGTGATCGTGGGCCGACTCATTCCTGCGGGAACCGGCATGGCATACCACCGTGCGCGCAAGGTCAAGGAAGAGATGGACGATGTCGAACGTCGCGCCATCGCCGAAGCCGAAGCGTTGGAACTGGCGGGCGTCGAAGAAGCCACGACCGAAGCGCACGGTGAAGGTCAGGCTGGCGAGTAAGCTGATCCTTATCAGTTGAGGACAGAGTAAGGGTTATTGGGGCTCTGACCCCCAAACCCCCTGTCCCGCAAGCTCTCAGAAGACCCGCCCCACGACTGTTGACGCAGGCGTGGGGCTTTTTTTTGCTGATTTCAATGGACACCTTGACGTGACGACTTTGAGCCCCCAATCCGTGCCGCTGTGGCAACAGTTGCAGGCCGCCTCCGGCGTACTTATGGCGATCGGCCTGGGTCAGTCCAGCGCGCCCGCACTGGACGCCGTGGCGCCTGCGTTGCGCCCGGCCGCGCAGGCGCTGGCGTATCACGGGCTGCGTCAGTGGGGGCGAGCGCAGGTGCTGCGCTCGCTGCTGGCGCCGCGTCCGCCTCCGCCTGCGGCGGACGCCCTGCTGTGCTTGGCGCTGGCGCTGATCTGGCGCGAGGAGTCTGCGCCTTACGAGTCCTTCACGCTGGTGGATCAGACCGTGGAAGCGGCCAAGCGTGGCCCTGCCCGAGCCCAGGCCAGCTTCATCAATGCCTGCCTGCGCCGATTCCTGAGGGAGCGCGCTGCGCTGGTGCAGCGCAGCGATGCCGATCCGGTGGCGCTGTGGAATCACCCGCGTTGGTGGATTGCACGACTGCAGCGCGACTACCCGCAAAGCTGGCAGGTCATCCTGCAGACGAACAACGAACAGGCCCCGATGAGCTTGCGTGTGAACCAGCGCAAGTCCAGCGTGGAGCAGTACCAACAAGCGTTGGAATCCGTGTACAAGGCCGGTACGCCAGCGGGACCTTCGGGTCTGGTGTTGGCCCAGGCCTGTGGGGTGGCTGGCCTGCCCGGCTTCGACCAGGGTCTGGTGTCGGTGCAGGACCCCGCCGCGCAAATGGCAGCTCCTTTGTTGCTGCAGGATTTGGATCTGAGTGCGTCGCTGAATATTCTGGACGCTTGCGCCGCGCCCGGCGGCAAGACCGCGCATCTGCTCGAAATTTCCAACGCCCGCGTCACGGCCCTGGATGTGGACCCGGTGCGCTGCGAGCGAATCCACCAGACCCTGCAGCGCCTGGGTCTCACTGCCCACGTGGTTGCGGCGGACGCCGCACAGCCGCAGACCTGGTGGGCGCAGCAGTGCCAGAGCGAACCCTTTGACGCGATCTTGCTGGATGCGCCCTGCACTGCCTCAGGCATCGTGCGTCGCCATCCGGACGTGCGCTGGCTAAGGCGCGAAAGCGATATCGCGCAACTGGCTTCGACACAGGCTCGTCTGCTGGCGGCGCTGTGGCCTTTGCTCAAGCCCGGAGGGCGCCTGCTGTACTGCACCTGTTCGGTTTTCCATGCGGAAGGTCAGGATCAGATACAAACGTTTCTTGGACACCACAGCGACGCTCGTTTACGGGCTTCGCCAGGGCATTTACCTCCCAAAAATGGGGGAAACGGGACTGCCGTCCCGGACAATGCACAGGGTGATCACGATGGATTCTTTTACGGCCTACTGGAAAAGCTTGCAACGTAGCCTGGCGCTACTGCTGGCTGGGGTCTGTCTGCTCTTGCTTCAAGCAGGGGCGGCACAGGCGCAGGTGCTGCCTGCCGAAATCTCCCAGCTGCGGCTGGAGCGATCAGACGATGGTGTGTTCCTCACGGCACTGGTCCAGTTTGAGTTGTCCGTGGCCGTGGAAGACGCCGTGTTTAAGGGTATCCCCGTGTATTTTGTGGCCGAGGCGCAGTTGTTGCGCGATCGCTGGTATTGGTACGACAAAAAGCTGGCAAGTAAGACGCGGCGCTGGCGCCTGAGCTACCATCCCTTGACCCGACGTTGGCGAGTGAGTGTGATGCAGGACGCCAGTGTTGGCGGCAGTTCCGGCGTCGCGCTGACCCAGAATTTCGAGGCACTGCGTGAGGCGATCGCATTCCTGTCGCGGTTGTCCCGGTGGAAGATTGCCGACGCCTCCGACGTGGAAACCGATGCACGGCACAACGTGGATTTCAGCTTCCGACTGGACTTGTCGGAATTGCCGCGACCGTTCCAGATCGGCATCCTGGGCCAAAACGAATGGACGGTTGCGGTCGCCAAGAATCAGCGCCTCACGATCGAGGCGGCCAAGTGAGTAACCGCCAGGCTAGCGCGATCGAAGGGCGGAATTTGATGACTCAACGGTCGCGCGTCATGCGCTGGGCCTTGGTCATAGGCGCCAGCGCGATGGTGGCCATCGGCTTGGTGTTGCTGTTGCTCTTGACCTGGGCCACCAACAATCGCGAACTGTACGAACGCAACTACGCCTGGCTCTTTGGCGTGAACGTGGCGGTGGCGGTGATACTTCTGGGGGTGATTCTTTGGGTCGCCGTACGATTGTGGCTGAGCTTGCGCCGCGGACGGTTTGGCAGCCGTTTGCTGGTGAAGTTGGCCGCCATTTTCGCGCTGGTCGGGTTCGCTCCGGGGCTGTTGATCTACATGGTGTCTTACCAGTTTGTAACGCGCTCGATTGAGAGCTGGTTTGACGTAAAGGTCGAAGGCGCCCTGGCTGCAGGCCTGAATCTGGCCACAACCACGCTCGATACCTTGACCCAAGATCTGGGCGCCAAAGCCCGCGTTGCGGCTCAACAGGTGACAGGTGTTTCCGATAGCGCGTCTGGAATTCTGCTGGAGCGCCTGCGCGAAGAGATCGGGGCTGTTGACATCGTGCTCTGGAGCGCTTCTGGCCAGTTGATCGCGAGCGCCGGGGAGTCGCGCTTTCAAATCAACCCGGACCGCCCCACGGCACAGCAACTGCGGCAGGTGCGCACTCAGCACGTCGTGACGCAGATTGATGGTCTGGACGACGGTGCGGGGACCCCCAACTCGAATGCACGTGTCAAGGCGTTGGCGCTGGTTGCAAGCGGCGGATTTGGACTGTCGGCAGAGCCGCGATTCCTGCAGGTCACACGAGGACTTCCGCCCACGCTCGTGCTCAACGCCAGCGCGGTGACTGAAGCCAATCGGGAGTATCAGGAGCGGGCGCTGGCGCGCAACGGGCTGCGCCGCATGTACATCAGCACCCTGACGCTGAGCCTTTTCATGGCGGTGTTCGGCGCAGTGCTGCTGGCCGTGGTGCTGGGCAATCAATTGGCCCGACCCCTGTTGGTGCTGGCCGAAGGTGTGCGCGAGGTTGCGCGCGGCGATTTGAGTCCCAAGCTGGCGCTTCAGGGCAAGGACGAACTGGGCGGATTGACGAGGTCCTTTGCCGACATGACGCAGCAGTTGTCCGATGCACGCACTGCTGTTGATCAAAGCATGGAGCAGGTCAACGCCGCCCACGCGCATCTGCAAACCATTCTGGACAACATGACCGCAGGCGTGATCGTGCTGAATGCGCATGGTGTGATTCAGTCATCCAATCCCGGCGCCACGCGCATCCTGCGTGCCCCGTTGGGCTCTTTTCATGGAAGATCATTGGCGCAGGTCGATGGTCTGCAGCAATTTGCTCAAAATGTGCAGGCGCAATTCGAAGCCTTTCAGAGTGAGCGTGCCCAGCACGGACTGGATCACTGGCAGCAGTCTTTCGAACTCCGTGGAAGTGGCACAGGAGCACAGCAGGACGTGATCTCACTGGTGGCGCGCGGCGCTGAAATGCCCTCCAATGACCGACTGCTGGTGTTCGATGACGTTTCGGAAATTGTTTCGAGCCAACGCGCGCAGGCCTGGGGTGAAGTGGCGCGTCGACTGGCCCATGAAATCAAGAATCCGCTCACACCCATACAACTCTCGGCGGAGCGCCTTGAAATGAAACTGACGGGGAAATTGGAGGCCACTGATCAGGCCTTACTGAGCAAATCAGTCAAGACCATCGTGGACCAGGTCGAGGCCATGAAGCGTCTGGTGAACGAGTTTCGAGATTTCGGGCGGCTACCCACAGCCGAACTCAAGCCATTGGACCTGAACGCACTGGTGCGCGAAGTGTTACAACTGTATGGGCATGAAAATGCGCGTGTTCCGGTGCAGGTGGAGCTCGATCCACGCTGCCCCATGATCATGGCAGACAGTCAACAACTGAGACAGGTCGTGCACAACCTATTGCAAAACGCACAGGACGCTATGGAATTGCATGACAAGCCATTATTGCCAACCGGAGCCTCGCGCGAGGCCAGCGTCGTTGTTCGAACACACTGGAGCGAATCTTCGCGTCGAGTCAGGCTGGCCATACTCGACAGCGGCCCCGGTTTTGCCGAGCACATACTCAAACGCGCTTTTGAGCCCTACGTCACGACCAAGCCAAAGGGCACCGGACTGGGACTGGCAGTCGTAAAGAGGATCGCCGACGAACACAGCGCACGCGTTGACCTGTCCAATCGGGTATTGGATGGTGTTGTGCAGGGCGCTCAAGTGTCGCTATCATTCCCTCTCAAGAGCGCAGCACGGGCCTGACGTCCCTGCACGCTGACAAACTTAAGGAACGATGCGTTAATCATGGCAAACATACTGGTGGTCGACGATGAGCTCGGCATCCGCGATCTCCTCATGGAAATCCTCAATGACGAAGGTCATAACGTCGAGTTGGCAGAAAATGCCGAACAGGCCAGGGCCGCGCGTACGCGCTATCGGCCTGATCTGGTATTGCTCGATATCTGGATGCCAGACACCGACGGCGTGACCTTGCTCAAGGAATGGTCCACCACGGGTTTTCTGACCATGCCGGTGATCATGATGAGTGGGCACGCCACGATTGACACAGCGGTGGAAGCGACCAAGATCGGTGCGATGGCTTTTCTGGAAAAGCCCATTACCCTGCAAAAGCTTCTCAAGGCAGTAGAGCAGGGCCTGACACGAAGCCCGGTGCGCAAATCGACGGCACCGCCGCCGCAGGGCTATATCGAAATGGTGGTTGAAGACGTCGCGTCCACGGTTAGCGCCGCCTTATTCACGGAAGAGTCCGGGCTGCAACCGCGCCAGAATTTTGAACTCGACAAGCCGCTACGGGAGGCCCGCGACGAGTTTGAAAAGACCTATTTTGAATTTCATCTGGCGCGCCAAGGAGGCTCCATGACTCGGGTCGCGGAGAAGACCGGCCTGGAGCGCACCCACCTCTATCGCAAACTCAAACAGCTTGGAGTGGACCTGACCCGTGGAAAACGGGCTTTAGGCTGATATACTTGTGGGCTAATGCAAAGGCCCGGTAGCTCAGTCGGTAGAGCAGAGGATTGAAAATCCTTGTGTCGGTGGTTCGATTCCGCCCCAGGCCACCAAATTCATAAAAACCAACCTCTAAAAGGTTGGTTTTTTTTACGTCCATTTAGGTCCAATACGATCCAAAAGTCTTTCTAGTTCAATGACTTACGTGTCATCGACTGAAAGTTCCTTTTGTCTGCATCGTCCAATTCAGTGCAGTAACTTCCCATGGCTTCCAAGAAATTATGCAGTAACTTCAGCAGTAACTCGTAAAAAGCCATCGATTTTCAGAAAAGTTACTGCATTTGAACGTGCTCGCCCTATGAAGCAACTTCCACTCGTCACCGCGAACTGAACTCTTTGGGGACGGATTCGGCGCAGGTTGGCCAGACTTGTGAAGTTCTTTTTGCAGCATCAGCGAATC
>CAIVXG010000007.1 GCA_903909815.1 uncultured beta proteobacterium
AGGGTCTGAACAACAAAGTCAAAGTGACCATGAGAAAGTCCTATGGGTTTCGGACCTTCAGAATCACCGAGCTCGCCCTATATCACGTGCTTGGCAAGCTTCCTGAGCCCGAACTCACCCACAGGTTCTACTGACGAAGCTGTTTCTTCAACGTGTCGGCGGTGATGACCTGCACCGGCAAAGCGCCTTCCTTGGCGATGCGCTTGATCGAGCTACCGGTGATCTCCACGCGTTGCAGCGAGGCATCGGTGGTCTGGGCGGCGACACAACTGGCGAAGCCGGCGAGAGCCAGGCACTGGGATATTTTCTTCAGTTTCACGGTCTGGGTTCCTTGAGTATTGGAACTGTCACTTTACTTAAGTAAACGATTCCAACACATAGGGAAAGCGCGATTTACATTCATTCGCCGAAGATTTACCTCAAACGGGGGGTAAAGATGCTTCTTGTGGCGAAGAATTGTTGTATTAAAACATCGGTCATGGGGGTGAAAGCTGCATCAGGACGTGCGGACTTTCGTTGCCGACGCGGTCCATGGCGCTCACCTCCACGGCGCTGACGTGACCCCATGCGGGATCCCTTCCAATTTCAATCCGAGTCTGAGTCGAGGGCAGGGTAAAAAAGCGCCAGCCGCTGTCAAAGCGCTTCCACACGGCATAGAGCGGGGTGTCCTTGCCTGCAGCAGGCTGAACCACGATCGCTTGCGCTTTGGGGTCGAGGCGCAGGCTGGGCGCGCCCGGCGCATCCGGTTCGAGCCAGGGGCTGGCCGGGACCAGCGCAGCAGAAGGGTAGGTTTGGGCTTGCAGCCGATCGCTGATGCCCTTGCGGTTTTGCAAAAGTGCGGCCATGCTGAAATGGATGTGTCCGCTGGCGCCCGCAGCGCTGCGGGTCAATTCGATCTGGCGCAGGATTTCCTCTGGTTGCCAGGACTTGGCTGTGGCGTCGATGCGGCTGGTGAAAAGCCCCGGCCAAAGGTGGCGGTCCAGCGTGTTTTCCTTGGCCCAGCTCTCCAGCAGCGTGGCAAAGGCCTGGGGCTTTTGCTCTATCGGCCAGTAAAGCTGGGGCGCGAGATAGTCGAGCCAGCCCTTGGCGAGCCAGGTTTCGGCGTCGGCGTAGAGGCTGTCGAATTGGCTGAAACCGGCGATGCCTGGGGCGCGATGGTCGGGGCGCCCCAGGCCGAAAGGGCTGATGCCAAACAGCACCCAGGGCTTGATCTGATGCACGCGGCCATAGAGCGCTTCGATCAGTTGATTCACCTGCTCGCGCCGCCAGTCGGCACGCGTCAACCGACCACCCCCCGCGAGGTATCGGCTCCATGCCGGGTTGTCCGGGAAATCCAGCTCGGCTGAAGACGCCAGCGCGGCGTCCAATCCAGTGGGTGCGGCGATCGGGTAGGGATAAAAATAGTCGTCGATGTGCACGCCATCCAGGTCGTAGCGTTGCACCAGATCGGCCACCACGTCCAGTGTCTGCGTACGCGCGGCGGGTTCTGCCGGGTCCATCCACAGCATGTCGCCATAGACCTTGACGGCTTCGGGGTGCGTGCGGGAAATGTGGGTTGCAGCGACTGGCGACCTGGCGCTGGAATGGCGCGCCCGATAGGGGTTGATCCACGCGTGCAGTTGGATGCCGCGCTGGTGCGCCTGTGCAATCCACAGCGCCAGCGGATCGTAGAACGGTTCCGGCGGCTGACCCTGAGCGCCGTTCAGGTATTCAGACCAGGGTTCAAGCGCGGACGGATAAATCGCGTCCGCGCTTGGACGCACCTGAAGCACGATGGCATTGAGCTTGAGGCGCTGCGCCTGGTCCAGGATCGCACGGATCTCGGCCTGCTGTTTTGCTACCGGCAAGCCGCTTTGACTGGGCCAGTCGATGTTGGCCACAGTCGCAACCCAGGCCGCACGAAACTCGCGCGGCGCGGGCGGTGGCAGCGCGCCCTGATCGGCCGGTGGTGACAGTTTTGGTGTGTTTTGCTCCGGCGCGAGCACCATCGTGCACGCCGCCAGGGCCGCCAGGCTCAGAAGCGCGAGCAAGCGTTTCAAGCCAGCGCCTTGCGCACGCTGCCGTCGCATGCATCAAGCCGCGCCTGCGCCTGCTCCAGGCTCAACTTCCTCTCGATCATCACGATCGCCAGCTTCACCTTGTAGCCGCAGGCTTCCAACGTGCTGCGCGCCACGGCGTCGTCCGCACCAGTGGCAAGCATCGTGAGGTTGACGCAACGCCGATACAGCTTGGCGTTGGTGGGTTTGACGTCGACCATCAGGTTGCCGTGGACCTTGTGCATGCGCACCATGACGGCGCTGGAGAAGGTGTTGAGCGCAATCTTCTGCGCCGTGCCGGCCTTCAGGCGCGTGCTGCCGGAAATCAGTTCGGCGCCGGTGTCGAGCGTGACGCCGATATGGGCTTCGCGCGTCACTGCGGCGTCGGGGTTGTTGGCGATGCCGATGGTCAGCGCTCCGGCCTGGCGCGCGGCATGCAGGGCGCTCAACACATAGGGCGTGGCGCCCGAAGCTGCGAGCAGCAGCACCACGTCGTTGGCGCCAACCTGGGCCTCCGCGATGTCAGCCGCGCCCAGGTCGCGGTCGTCCTCGGCGCCTTCGACCGCGCGAAACAGGGCCTTCTTGCCGCCCGCGAGCAGGGCCACGGCGCGCTCGGGCGGCCAGGAAAAGGTGGGGTACAACTCCACGCTGTCGAGCACGCCCAGGCGCCCGGAGGTGCCGGCGCCCACATAGATCAGGCGACCGCCCTGCAGCAGCCGTGGCACGGCTTGCGTTACCGCTTCGGCCAGCGATGCGCTGGCGGCACGCACGGCGCTGACGGCCTGGAACTGGTCGTCCACCAGCGCCTGGACCAGTTCCTGGGGCGCGTAGCTGTCGAGTTGGGTGTGGTCAGCGCGGGCTTGTTCCGTGTTCAACATGGGTGGGGCTTGAGTTGGCAAAGCCGCAAGTGTAGGGTTTGCCGCCACGCTTTCAATTTACAGCGGCTCGACCTCAAAGCCCTCGTCCCACAGCAACGTCGGATCGACCTCAAAACCGAGTTGCGACATCGGCATCAAACGGCTGATGGCATAGGCGGGTTCACTGGTGAGCCGTTTGCGCGGCTGCGCCAGAATTTGCTTGCTGTAGGTCTTGACACAGCGCACCACCGGATGGCTGGCGCTTTGCGTGCGCTTGACGACGACCGCAATGTCGCCGTTGGCCAATTCCACCAGGCTGCCGGGTGGATAAATGCCCACCGCCTTAACCAGCAACCCGGCCAGGCCGGCGTCCACGCTTTTGTCTTTATCCATGAAGATCTGCTTGAGCACCACGTTGGGCAGGGCCGGTTCGCGATAGCCGCGTCCCGTGGCCATCGCGCCGTAACGGTCAGCCAGAGACAACAGTTGGCCGGCGCGGCATATTTGCGCACCCGCCAGGCCACGCGGAGTTCCTTTGCCGTCAATGGTCTCATGGTGTTGCGCCACGAAGCGTAGCCACGATTCGTCGCTCACACCCAGGGCGCGCAGCATGTCGACGCTGCGCGTCGGGTGCTCCCTGACCTGTGCCAACTGCAGCGGGTTGGGTGGAGAAGCCTGGTGAAAGAGTTCGTCCTGCAATTCGAGCATGGAGATATTCATGGTCAGCGCGGCGCAGATCACCACCTGACGTTGCGCTTCGTTGCCACCCGCCTGGGCCATCAGCAACTCGATCAGAATGGCGCCGTGCATCAGGCGCCGCAACGCGTAACGGCCTTGATGCAGCATCTGGATCGTGGCCAGGGCCGCGTCACCGTCGAGCTTGAATCCATGCTGAACCCGGGCCGCCAGCTGTTGCACGCGCAGAGGGAAATCTTGGGGCTCGGTCTCGGTCAACAAGGCGTCCAGCGACTGTTGAACCTGCGCCATCAATTCAAAGACGGAGACTTTTTTGGCGACGGGGCGCGGGTCGTTCCCAATCGTCATCCCTGTGCCATCCTCAGATTGATTCCAAAGTTGTTCGGGCCCGAGATCGCGGTACAAACCGCGGCTCACCAACTGTTCAATTTGATGCTGACTCTCGATCACGATGCCACGGCGCAGCAGCATCTTGCCATCGGCGTCAACTGCGTCAAAGGGCAGCGGCTTGCCCACCTGTATTTGGTGCAACTGGAGCTTGGTGATGGACATGGTCGATGGCGCCGTACGCGGTTGGGAGCAAGGCGATGATATCGTCAGCCGGTTGGCTGTACCATGCAGCGCTTTGGCATATGACGCAACCACACCGCATGGAGGGCAAAAAGACGATGAAGATTCTTCTGGTTGACGATGCACGCTCCGTGTCCATTCTGTTGGCGTCCCGGCTGACGTCGTTTGGGCACGAAGTCTGCCTCGCGGAGAACGGCGAGGTGGCCTTCAACAGGTTTCGCGAGTTCGCACCCGACCTGGTGCTGATGGACATCGAGATGCCGGTCATGAACGGGTTTGAGGCCACCAATCTCATCCGTGCCTTCGAGGCGTCAAAGCAGTGGGCCTGGACGCCCATCATCTTCCTGACCGGCTCCAACACCACCGATAACCTGGTCACGGCGATCGAAGCCGGTGGCGATGACCTGATCGCCAAGACGCTGCCCGAGGCCGTGTTGCGCGCCAAGATGAAGGCCATGGCACGGGTTGCTGCGATGCGTCAGAAGCTGGCTGCGGCCAACCTGAAGCTGGAAGTGCTGGCCAACCGCGACGGCCTGACCGGCCTGTGCAACCGGCGCTTCATGGACCTGAAGACCGACACGGCGTGGGCGCATGCCAGCGCGGCTGGCGACAGCTTTGCCATTCTCATGATCGACATCGACAACTTCAAGAAATACAACGACCATTACGGCCATCAGGGCGGAGATGATTGCCTGCGCACCATCGCCAGGACGATTGAGGCGACGGTGGACTCCAGCGCTCTGGACCAGGCCTTTGCCGCGCGCTATGGCGGTGAAGAGTTTACCGTGGTGATGCCGCGTGCGCCGAAACACGCCTACGAAGGCCTGGCGCAGAACATCGTTCGGGCCATCCACTCATGCGCCTTGCCCCACTCCATGAATGCCGAATGGGGCGTGGTCACAGCGTCCGTGGGTGGGGCCTACATCGAGCGCGCACAAGACGGTCTGGTCGGGCTCTTTCGTGTCGCCGATCAGCAACTCTATCGGGCCAAGGACGCGGGGCGAAACCGGGCGCAACTCTGACCCGCTCTCGCATCCACTTCGCCGCTCGTACCTCATAAACTGTAAGCCCTTCATGCCGACGCCACAGCCCAACGAAAAAAATGTCTGGTGGTGGATTCCCTCGCTCTATTTTGGTCAAGGTATTCCCTATGTCGTGGTGATGACGCTGTCAGTGATCCTGTACAAGAACCTGGGACTCAGCAATACCGAGATCGCGCTCTACACCAGCTGGCTCTATCTGCCCTTTGTCATCAAGCCGCTATGGGCGCCGTTTGTGGACCTGTTCAAGACCAAGCGCTGGTGGGTGGTGACACTGGAGTTGCTGATTGGCGCGCTGTTCGCTTCGGTGGCGCTGACGCTTTCACTGCCGGCCTATTTCCAGATCTCGCTGCTGCTGTTCTGGTTGCTGGCCTTCAGCGGCGCCACGCACGACATTTCGTCCGACGGTTTCTACATGCTGGGCCTGGACTCACATCAGCAGGCCGCCTATGTGGGCATTCGCAGCACGTTCTTTCGCCTCTCCATGATCACGGGGCAGGGCGCCTTGGTCTATCTGGCGGGCAAGCTGAGCGAGCGCACGGGCGATGTGGTGCTGGCCTGGTCGGTGGTGTTTTTCGTGCTGGCGGCCATGTTCGTGCTGATGTCGCTGTATCACCGGCGCGTGCTGCCGCGTCCGCAGGAGGATGTGGCGCATGGCGATCCGGCGCACGTGCTGCAATCTTTTGCGGCGGTGTTCAAGAAGTTCATGGAAAAGAAGGGCGTCGCCGTGGTGCTGGCCTATCTCCTGTTCTACCGCTTTGGCGAGGCGCAATTGGTGAAGATGGCGCCGCCGTTCTTGCTGGATGCGCGCTCCAAGGGGGGACTCGAACTGAGTACCGCCAACGTGGGCGTGATCTACGGCAGCATCGGCCTGCTGGCCCTCACCCTGGGCGGTTTGCTCAGTGCCTGGCTGGTGGCGCGTGACGGCGTGCGGCGCTGGTTGTGGCCGATGGCGCTGGCCATTAACGTGCCGCATCTGGTCTACGTCTTTCTGGCTCTGGCGCTGCCCACCAACCTCTATTTGATCGGCGCGGCCGTGGCGTTCGAGCAGTTCGGCTATGGCTTTGGCTTCACCGCCTTCGTGCTGTTCATGATCATGACGGCAGCGGGCGCGCACAAGACCGCGCACTATGCGATCTGCACCGGCTTCATGGCGCTGGGCATGATGTTGCCCGGCATGTTCAGCGGTTGGCTACAGTCGCAGCTGGGCTACGGCAACTTCTTCATCTGGATCTGCGTTGCCGCGGTGCCAAGTTTCTTCGTCACCGCACTGATCAAAATCGACCCGGCCTTTGGCACCCAACAGAATAAATCATGAGCAACAGTCCATCGAACCCATCCCGCCCAAACTTCAAGGCCGTGCAACTGGCTTCCATCCAAAGCGGGCCGCGCCTGCTGGTGCTGGGCGCCGTGCATGGCAACGAGGTGTGCGGAACCATCGGCATACAGCGCGTGCTGGCCGAGTTCGACTCCGGGGAACTGGCACTTACGCGCGGTAGTGTCACCTTTGTGCCGGTGACGAATCCGTTGGCGTACCAACTGGCGCAGCGCAGCGGCGACCGCAACCTGAACCGCAACCTGACGCCGACCAGCGAGCCCAGGGAGTTTGAAGACCATATTGCCAACTGGTTGTGCCCCCTGATGGCGCAGCACGAGGTGCTGCTGGACCTGCATTCGTTTCAGGGCCAGGGCCAGGCCTTCGTCATGGTTGGGCCGCAGGACAACCCGGGTCCGCTCGAACCTTTTGCCCACGCGGCCGAGGAAGTGGCGCTGGCGCTGCGCCTGGGTGTGAACCGCTTTGTCGATGGCTGGCTGGGCACCTACGCCCGTGGCGTGGAGGCGCGCCGCGCGCGCATGGGTGCAGATTCGAGCCGTCAGGCGCTGCTCAACACCGACGCCCGCTACGGCGTGGGCACGACCGAATACATGCGCTCGGTGGGCGGCTATGCGCTCACGCTGGAGTGCGGCAACCACGCCGACATCCAAGCGCCCGAGGTGGCCTACCGCGCCATTCGCAACACCCTGGCGCACCTGGAAATGATTGCCGCGGCTGCGCCCGAGCGGGCGCGAACAATCGAGGCGCTGAGCATCTACGAAGTGATTGATCGCGCACATACCGACGATCAATTTGCCCGCAGTTGGGCCAGCTTTGACCCGCTGGTGCGCGGCGACCGGATCGGAACGCGCGCCGACGGCACCCCTGTGCTGGCCCCAGACGATGGCTACATCCTGTTCCCGGCGGCGTTGGCCGCACCCGGGCAGGAATGGTTCTACCTGGCCAAGGCGAATACGCGGCTATGAAGACGGCGACCCAGGTGGGGGCTTGATGGACCAACAGCCGTCGCTGGCCTTGGGTCTGGATGCGGGTGGAACGCAAACCCGCTGGGCTGCCATTGACGCGGCTGGCGAGTTGCTGTGCAGCGGCGCGGTGGGTGGCATCAGTGCCTTGCAAATGCATGATCAAGCGGGGCGTGTGGCGCTGGCCCATGAACTCGCGCAACTGGCGCAGCACGTGCTCGCGCAAGGCAAGGTGCTTTACCTGTGCGCGGGTGTCACAGGAGCCGGCGCGCCGGACGAGCCCGCCACGCTGGCATTGCAAAGCGCGCTGGCGCAGGCATTTCATTTGGAACGTGCAGCGGTGCGGATTTGCAGCGACATCGAGCTGGCCTACCGCGATGCCTTCACGCCCGCGCAAGGCTACCTCGTGTATGCGGGAACGGGCTCGATCGCCGCTTTCCTTGATGAATCGGGTGTGCTGCAGCGTGCCGGTGGCCGCGGCGGCGTGCTCGACGACGCGGGCGGCGGCTTCTGGATCGCGCGCGAGGCCTTGCGCCACATCTGGCGCAAGGAGGATGAACGGCCGGGCGCTTGGCGCGACTCCGTCATGGCGCAGCGCGTGTTTGAACACATCGGTGGCAGCGACTGGGCCGCATCGCGCCAGTTTGTGTATGCGGGCACGCGTGGCGCCATGGGGCAACTGGCGCTGGCGGTCGCGTCTGCCGCCGACGCCGATCCTGCCGCACTGGCGATCTTGCGCCAAGCCGGTGTGGAACTGGCACGTCTGGGGCATGCCCTGGTGTCGCGCCATGGAGCACGGCCGATCGCGTTGGGCGGTCGCGCCGCGCTATTGCATCCGGTGATCGCGCACAGCATGCGCGCTGCCTTGCCGCTGGATCAATTGTTTCAACTTGTCACCCTCCAGGCCCAGATCGCGGCAGCGCGCTGGGCCCATTTTTGCGTTCATCATCCTGCTCCACCATGAAAAAACTTCTGCTGTCCCTGTGTGTGCTCGTTCTCGCCGGCTGCGCCAGCGGCCCTGTGGTGGACCCGAGCCTGTCGGCACGCAGCCAGGACAGCCGCGTGCGCTACATCGTCATCCATTACACGGCGCTGGATCTGGCGCGATCGTTGAAGGAGCTCACGCAAGAGGGCGTCAGCAGTCATTACCTTTTGACCGACGGAGCCGCGCCCAAGATCTACCAGCTGGTGGATGAAAGCCAGCGCGCCTTCCACGCCGGATTGAGCTCCTGGGAGGGGCGCACCTACCTCAATGCCAGCTCCATCGGCATCGAGATCGTGAATCCGGGCTACACCAACACTCCCGAGGGTCGGGTCTGGGGCGCGTTTACGCAAAGCCAGATGGATTTGCTGATTCCGCTGGTGCGCGACATTGCCAAGCGCCACGGCGTGACCCCCGATCACGTCCTGGCACACAGCGATATCGCACCCCTGCGCAAGGAGGACCCGGGCCCGTTGTTTCCCTGGAAGCAACTGGCCGATGCGGGTCTGGTGATCTGGCCGGATGCCACGGTGCTGGCACGTAAGCAGGCGGACTATGAGCGCCATTTGCCCGATGTGGCCTGGTTTCAAAAAAAGCTGGCCCAGCACGGTTTTGCGGTGCCCAAGAGCGGCGAGTTGGACGAGCCGACACGCAAGGTGATTGGGGCGTTCCAGATGAAATACCGCCCGGCCCGCTATGACGGTGCACCGGATGCTCAAACGGCGGCACTCCTTGCTGCCCTCACCGGCGGCGCAGACTGAGCTCGTGATGCATGCGTCCTGGTTGATACCGAATTGGCCCGCACCCCTGGGCGTGCGCAGTCTGTGCACGACGCGCTTGGGCGGCGTCAGTGCCGCACCCTACTCTGGCCTGAACCTGGGTCAGCATGTGGGCGACGACCCTGGCGCTGTGGCGCACAACCGTGCGCTGCTGCGCCAGGCACTGGCTGTGCGCCCGGTGTTCTTGCAGCAGGTGCACGGCGCGCAGGTGGCTGGGCTCGATCACGAAGCGCCCGACGGCCAGGTGGCCGATGCGTCAGTGACCACGCAGCGCGGTCTGGCTTGCACCGTGCTGGTGGCAGACTGTCTGCCGGTCTTGATGACCACGCGGTCGGGTGAGGTGGTGGCGGCTGCGCATGCCGGTTGGCGCGGCCTGGCAGGCGGAGTGCTGGAGGCGACCTTGCAGCAGCTGTGGCGGCAAAGCGGGGTAAGGTCCTTGGCAGCTGACGCCGCCGCCGCAGAGACCCTGGTCTGGCTTGGTCCCTGCATCGGGCCGCAGGCATTTGAGGTCGGGGCCGACGTGCGTGCGGCTTTCGTGGCGCTTCAGCCGCAAGCGCAGGATTGCTTCAAGCCGCATGGGGCCGACAAGTTCCTGGCCGATCTGCCAGGGCTGGCGCGTCAGCGCTTGCAGGCGCTGGGTATCTCCCGCATTTACGGCAATGACGCCAGCGCCGCCTGGTGCACCGTGAGTCAGCCAGCAGCATTCTTTTCACATCGGCGCGATCGCGTCAGCGGGCGCATGGCCGCCTGCATTTGGCGGGCGTGATGAGCAAGCCCCAGGGTGAGGCACGCGCGTCAGAATGGCGTTGGATCAAATGGTGATAATTGGCCAGTGTCCGTACCGGTCGAACTGGCTCGGCGATAGTTACATCAACAGGAGATGGCGTGCAGCAGGAACTACCTAAGATTTTGGCCGAGGCCGCTCAGCAGTATCAGCACAGCTTTGGCGACGCCTGGCAAAAGGCGATGCAGTCGTTTCAAAGCCTGAATTTCTCTGGCACGCAAGCGACTCCCGGCGTGGACCAGGGTGCAGCGCAACTAAAGTTCGACCCTGAAGCTCTCGAAGCTTTGCAAAAGCAGTATCTGGCGGACGCTGCAGAACTGTGGAATCAAAGCGTGCACGGTGCGCCGGCGGTGAAAGACAAACGATTCTCCGCCGAAGCCTGGGCCCAGAATCCTATGGCTGCGTTTTCGGCAGCGAGCTACCTGCTCAATTCCCGCGCCTTGATGGGCTTGGCCGATGCGGTGCAGGCCGACAAGAAGACCAAGACCAAAATCCGGTTTTCGCTGGAACAGGTGCTGGCCGCCAGTGCGCCGAGCAACTTCATGGCCTTTAACGTTGACGCACAGAAGAAGGCGATCGAGACCCAGGGCAAGAGCATCGCCCAGGGCCTGCAAAACCTGCTGCACGACATCAAG
Organism: uncultured beta proteobacterium; assembly: GCA_903909815.1. Classification (GTDB taxonomy): domain Bacteria; phylum Pseudomonadota; class Gammaproteobacteria; order Burkholderiales; family Burkholderiaceae_C; genus CAIKVZ01. Next base: position 10,678 of record CAIVXG010000007.1, read on the forward strand.
CAGGGTCATGTCTCCATGACCGATGAGAGCCTGTTCGAGGTCGGCAAGAACGTGGCCACGACCGAGGGCGCGGTGGTGTTCGAGAATGAGTTGTTCCAGCTCATCGAATACAAGCCGCTCACGGCCAAGGTCTTCGAGAGGCCGTTTCTACTTGTGCCGCCGTGCATCAACAAGTTCTACATCCTGGATCTTCAGCCCGACAACTCGCTCATACGCTATGCCGTGGAGCAGGGGCATCGCACCTTTGTCGTGAGTTGGCGCAATCCGGATGAATCGATGGCGCACAAGACCTGGGACAACTACATCGAGGACGCGGTGATCAAGGCGATTTCGGTGGTGCAGGAGATCAGCGGCGCCAAGGACATCAACGCCTTGGGCTTTTGCGTGGGCGGAACGATGCTGGGAACGGCGCTGGCCGTGCTCGCGGCTCGCGCTCAGGCCGCGAAGGGGCCATCCAAGCCCCTGCCCGTGGCCAGCGCCACGTTTCTCACGACCTTTCTGGACTTCTCCGACACCGGCATCCTGGACGTGTTCATCGACGAGGAGTTTGTCAGCGCCAAGGAGCAAAAGCTCGGCCAGGGTGGTCTGATGAAGGGCCAGGACCTGGCTTCCACATTTGCCTTCCTGCGCCCCAACGACCTGGTCTGGAACTACGTGGTGGGCAACTACCTCAAGGGCGAGACGCCGCCGCCCTTTGACCTGCTGTACTGGAACTCGGATTCAACCAATCTGCCTGGCCCCTATTACGCCTGGTACCTGCGCAACACCTATCTGGAAAACAACCTGATCAAGCCGGGTAAAGCCGTCGTCTGCGGCGAGAAGGTCGATCTGCGCAAGCTCGATATTCCGGTCTACATCTATGGTTCGCGCGAAGACCACATCGTCCCGATCACCGGATCCTACGCCAGCACCCAATGTCTGCCCGGAAAGAAGCGCTTCGTCATGGGCGCGTCGGGTCACATTGCCGGTGTCATCAACCCTCCGGCGAAGCACAAGCGCAGCTACTGGGTCGGATCGACCGACAAGTTCCCGTCCGACGTGAACGACTGGATTGCCAAGTCCAAGGAACACCCGGGCAGCTGGTGGACCGACTGGTCGCAATGGCTCCAGGGCAACGCTGGCAAACAGATCGCGGCACCCAAGGTCTACGGCAAGGGAAAATACAAGGCGATCGAGCCCGCGCCCGGCCGCTACGTGTTGGTCAAGGCTTAATTTCTTTATTACAACAGGAGCATCCATGCAAGACATCGTCATCGTTTCCGCCGCCCGTACGGCCGTCGGCAAGTTCGGCGGAACCCTCGCCAAAACCCCTGCACCAGAACTCGGCGCCATCGTCATCAAGGCGCTGCTCGAGCGCTCGGGCGTCCCGGCCGACCTGATCGGTGAGGTCATCATGGGCCAGGTGCTGGCTGCGGGCCAGGGCCAGAATCCGGCGCGCCAGACCGTGCTCAAGAGCGGGCTGAACCAGTCCATTCCAGGCCTGACCATCAATGCCGTGTGCGGCTCGGGCCTCAAGGCGGTGATGCTGGCGGCCCAGTCGGTGGCCTATGGCGACTCCGAGATCGTGATCGCAGGCGGGCAGGAAAACATGAGCGCCTCGCCCCACGTGCTGATGGGTTCGCGCGACGGCCAGCGCATGGGTGACTGGAAGATGATCGACTCCATGATTGTGGACGGCTTGTGGGACGTGTACAACCAGTATCACATGGGCATCACGGCCGAGAATGTGGCCAAGAAGTTCGGCATCACGCGCGAGATGCAGGATGCGCTCGCTTTGGCCAGCCAGCAAAAGGCCGCTGCCGCGCAGGACGCCGGCAAGTTCAAGGATGAAATCGTGCCGGTGAGCATCGCGCAAAAGAAGGGCGACCCCATCGTCTTCTCGGCCGACGAATTCCTCAATCGCAAAAGCAGCGCCGACGTGCTGGCCGGGCTGCGCCCCGCATTCGACAAGGCCGGTGGCGTGACTGCCGGCAACGCATCGGGCATCAACGACGGCGCCGCCGCGGTGATGGTCATGACCGCAGCCAAGGCCGCAGCACTCGGTCTCACGCCGCTGGGCCGCATCGCCAGTTTTGCCACCACCGGTCTGGACCCGGCGCAGATGGGCATGGGCCCGGTGAGCGCGTCGCGCAAGGCGCTGGAGCGTGCCGGTTGGAAGCCGCAGGACCTGGACCTGCTGGAAATCAATGAAGCCTTCGCTGCCCAGGCCTGCGCCGTGAACAACGAAATGGGCTGGGATACGAGCAAGGTCAACGTGAACGGCGGTGCGATCGCCATTGGCCACCCGATCGGTGCGTCCGGTTGCCGCATCTTGGTGACCCTGCTGCACGAAATGCAGCGCCGCGACGCCAAGAAGGGTATCGCTTCGCTGTGCATCGGCGGCGGCATGGGTGTGGCGCTGACGATCGAGCGCTAAGCCTTGCACCAGACCCAGCCATTCTCTCCCTCTGCGGCTCGCGGGGGCGGGCAGGGGTGAGGGCGCGATGAGCCCAAGGGGTTGGCGTTGGGCGCTTGCTGGCACGCTGATGGTGTTGGCGTCGGGGTTGGTGCGCGCGGCCGAAGCGCCACTGTGCCGGCTGGGGCACAGGCAGTCGCCGATTGACATCGTCGCGCCCGTCAAGCAAAAGCTGCCGACGCTGGAGTTTCGCTACCACGCCGCGCCGCTCAGGCTGGCCAATGACGGCCATACGCTGCGCGTGCGCTTTGCCAACGGCAGTCATCTGGGGCTGGGCAAGGAGAGCTACACGCTGCAGCAGTTCCACTTCCATACGCCAGGCGGCGAGCGCATCGCAGGCGAAGAGTTCCCCATGGCCGCGCATCTGCTGCACAAGAGCGCCTCCGGGCAATTGCTGGCGCTGGTGGTGCTGTTCAAGCTGGGGGCAGATAACCGGGCGCTGGCCGGGTTGTGGCCAAGGATTCCGGCCACGGCTGACGGCGACCACGTGGTCGCTGGTGCCACGGTCGATGCCCGCCAACTGCTGCCAGAGAACCGCGCCTACTATCGCTACCAGGGCTCGCTCACGGCGTCTCCTTGCACCGAGGGTGTCACCTGGCTGGTGTTGAAGCAACCGCTGGAGATATCGGTCGAACAATTGCAGTTCTGGCGCGCACGCTTTGCCGACAACATGCGTTCGCCTCAAGCTTTGCAGGGGCGAGTCGTGCAGGAGGGCCAGTGAATTTGGCTTGGGCGTTCTGGCGCCGGGCCTGCGTTGCGATCCTGCTATGCCCGTGCGGCGCAGGCGTTGTTGCCGCGGCGCAGCAGACCTTGGTGGTGGCCGCCTTTCCCGCGGTGGACGAGATCATCCGTGCCGCGATACCGAAGTGGAAGCGCCTGCATCCGGACACCGATGTGCGGGTGCTGAGCCGCAGTTTTGAAGACCACCATACAGTGCTGATGACGGCGCTTTCAACTGCCACCAACTTGCCCGACGTGATGGTGGTGGAGGTGGGGTATCTGGGGCACTTCGCGGCAGGCGGGCGTTTGACCGACCTGGCGCAGGCGCCTTACCTGATCCGGGCGCAGCAATCGCGCCTGGCTCCCTACGCCTTTGCGCAGGCGAGCACACGCTCTGGCGCGGTGATTGCGGTGCCCTCCGACATCGGTGTGGGAACACTGCTTTATCGCGAGGACCTGGTGCAAGCGGCAGGCGTGACGGTGGCGGACCTCACCCAGTCCTGGGCCAGTTACTTTGCGGCGGGCGTGAAGATCAAGGAGGCCACGGGAGCGAGCCTGATGCCGCACGCACGCAACGTGGTCGAAGTGCTGACGCGCACGAATATCGCGCCGGGCGAGGGCCAATACTTTGACGCTGCAGGGCGCGCTTTGATCGAGACGCCGCGATTTGTTCATGCCTTTGAAATGGCGCTTCGGGCACGTCAGCTCCATCTGGACGCACAGCAGACTTCCTGGAGCGGCGACTGGTTTGACGCGGTTCGACATGGAGGCATTGCCGCGGTCACGTCGGGCGCCTGGATTCAAGGCCATTTGGCGACCTGGGTCGCGCCGGACGGCCGTGGCAAGTGGCGCGCAGCGCAGCTTCCGCAAGGCAGTTGGAGCGCCTGGGGCGGAACCTTCTACACCATCCCCAAGGCCGCCAAGAACAAAAAACTGGCCTGGGACTTCATCCAGTTCATGACTTTGAACCGAGACTCGCAGATCAGCGCCTTCAAGTCGCAAAGTGCCTTCCCGGCGCTGGTGGAAGCGTATGCAGATCCCTTCTTCGAACAACCCATCGACTACCTGGGAGGACAAAAGGCACGCCTGCTATGGCGTGAAGCGGTGGCGCATATCCCGCAGGTCAGTGTGCATGAACTCGATCTCGATGCCCGCATCATCGTTGAAGGCGAGTTGGACAAGGTGCTGGATCAGGGCAAGGACATACACCTTGCGCTGCATGACGCCCAACTGACGATAGAACGACTGACCCGTGCCACGCGCGAGCGACCATGAACGCGGCCGTTGAGCCAACGCTGTCGCGGCGCCTGATTCTTACCATCGTCGGTTTGGTGTGCCTGTCCTGGATCATCACGATCCTGATCGCGCTCAACATCATTCAAAGTGCGCGCGAATCTGCCATCGGCAGTGCCGAAGATCAGGTATTGCGGTTTTCCACGGGCGCGCAGACCAGCCTGAACCGCAGTCTGCTGGCCGTGGACGTGATGCTTGCCTCGGTGGACGACGTGCTGCAGTCCTCGCGCCTGGGCAGCGACAGGATGGATTCGAATCAGGTCAGTCACGCGCTGCGCGCTGGCGTGGAGCACACGATGCTGACGCGAAATGTGGCGGTACTGACGAAGGACGGAAAGGTCGTGGCATCGTCCGAGCGGGATGGACCGCAAAAGGAATTGGCGCTGCCGAGCAACTTTTTGCAACGCGTGGTTCGCGCACCGCTGTACACGGTATCGGTGAGTGATCCGGTGCCGGCTGGGGACGACGGTGAGCGCTTGATCTACCTTGCGCGCACGGTCAAGCTGCTGGATCAAAGCGAGTGGGTGACGGTGGCCGAGGTCCCTGTGGGCCTGTTGGCTGCGATCCTGGTTCAGGGCACGGGCGCGAGTGAACTCGAGGTCACGCTGGAGCGCGCCGACGGCCAATTACTGGTGAGCGCCCCGCTCACGACTAAACTTTCAACCGAACGAGCGCCGCCGCTGGAGGATCTGGTTGCATCGGGAGCCGTGGAACAAGGGCAGAGTCGTCTGAGCGCCGTGCCGGCCTTGCTGACTGTGCGCCGCACGCTCTACCGGGGCGTCTGGATTACCACCGCGTTGCCGCTGGCGCGCGCCCTGGCGCAATGGCGCAGCGACCGCAAGACCGTGCTCGGTGCCGCATCGGTGGTGTTGGTCTTGACCCTGCTGGGCGGCGCCTTTGTGTTTTGGTACCTGTCGCGCCTGGGGCGGGCGACCCAAACTCTGGCCGATTCCAAGCTGGTGCTGGATCAGGCACTCAATTCCATGGCCAGTGGATTTTTCCTGCTGGACTCGCAACATCGGTTGGTCAAGTGGAATGGGCATTACGAAGAGATCATCCCCGGAGTACGCGGCCGGCTGGCACCGCTGATGCCGTTTCGCGAGGTGTTCGAGCTGGTTTGTCTGGAAATCATGCCCGATGCCGACCAAGCTGCTCGCAGCGCTTGGGTGGAGGCCCGCGCCCAGTTGCTTCTCGGCACCCAGGGAACGAAGGAAATGCTCTATCCCAGCGGGCAGGTGGTTCAGGTGTTTCTGCGCCGCACGCCGGACGGTGGCACGGTGTGCGTGATCAACGATGTGACCGAGGAAAAGCGAGCTCAGGCCAGTCTGCGCATCGCCGCGACGGCGTTTGAGTCTCAGGAAGGGATACTCGTCACCGATGCCAACCGCCGCATTTTGCGCGTGAATCAGGCTTTCATCGAGGCCACGGGTTATGAGGCCCAGGATGTGCTGGGGCGCAACCCCCGCATCTTCAGCTCGGGCCACCAGGATCGGGCTTTTCATCGCGCGATGTCGCAGAGCATCATCGAGACCGGCCACTGGCAGGGTGAAATCATGATTCGGCGCAAGAACGCCCAAATGTTTCCTGCGCACCTGACGATCACAGCGGTGAAGGATGAAGCCGGTGCGGTGACGCACTTCGTGGCCACCCTGCTCGACATCAGTCTGCGCAAGGCTGCAGCGGAGGAAATCGAGCGCCTGGCCTTTTACGACCCGCTCACATCTTTGCCCAACCGCCGCCTGCTGATGGACCGCTTGCAGCAGGCGCTGGTCTCCAGTGCACGCAGCGGGCGCAAAGGGGCGCTGCTGTTCCTGGATCTGGACCACTTCAAGGTGTTGAACGACACCCTGGGACACGACTTCGGCGATGTGTTGTTGCGGCAAGTGGCACAGCGTCTGGCCGCCGCAGTGCGCGAAGGCGACACCGTGGCACGCCTGGGTGGCGACGAGTTCGTGGTGCTGCTGGAGGATCTGAGCGAGCACGCCATTGACGCCGCCGAACAGTCGAAAATTGTGGGCGAGAAGGTACTGGCCAGTCTGAATCAGGCCCATGACATCGCCTCCCACCACCACCACAGCTCATGCAGCATCGGTGCGGTGTTGTTCACCGGGCAACAGCAGTCGATCGACGAACTGTTGAAGCAGGCCGATCTGGCCATGTACGACGCCAAGGCCGCGGGACGCAATGCCTTGCGCTTTTTTGATCCGCAAATGCAGGCCAGCATATCAAAGCGAGCCGCACTGGAGAAAGACCTGCGCCAAGCCCTGACTTACGGGCAATTTGTGCTGCACTATCAGACCCAGGTGACCCACGCCGGGCACTCGGTCGGTGCCGAGGTACTGATCCGGTGGCGGCACCCGGAGCGTGGTCTGGTGTCACCCTTTGATTTCATCCCGCTGGCCGAAGAGACCGGGCTGATCTTGCCGATCGGTCTGTGGGTCCTGCAAACGGCCTGCGCCCAGCTCAAGGCCTGGGAGTTGGTGCCGACGTGCAGGGACTTGCAGTTGGCGGTGAACGTGAGTGCACGCCAGTTTCGTCAGACCGATTTCGTGGCGCAGGTGGCTGCGGTGCTGCAACAGACCGGCGCACGTGCTCATTTGCTCAAGATCGAACTCACGGAGAGTGTGGTGCTGGACAACGTGGCCGATACCATCGCCAAGATGAACGCGATCAAATCGGTAGGCGTGCGTTTCTCCATGGATGACTTTGGCACGGGCCAGTCGTCGCTCTCGTATCTGACGCGCCTGCCACTGGACCAGATCAAGATCGACCAGAGTTTTGTGCGCAACATCGGCATCAAGCCCGCGGATGCCCTGATCGTGCAAACCATCATCGGCATGGCCCATAACCTGGGACTTGAAGTGATCGCCGAGGGCGTGGAGACGCAGGCGCAGCGTGCGTTCCTGGAGCAAAACGGATGCACGCTGTGCCAGGGTTATCTGCTGGGCCGCCCGGTGCCGCTGGCAGATTTCGAGAGCGGCGTGCGATAGCGACTTGCGTGAGCGGGAATATTTTCGGTGCATTCCGAAACTGCTGTGCCAGATCAAAAGGCCGCCATGATCGGTCGCGGAAAATGGCGGGTTTGCAGCTTCTCTTCAAGCGCCCAACCCAAGGAACCCCCGATGCCTGTCCAAACTCATTTTTGCCTTGCATTGCGAGCCGCCACTCTGCTGGCCGTGAGCACGCTGTGCCTGTGCGCTGCGGCGCAGCAAGCGGTCAAGCCCAAGTCTGCCAGCGCGAGCGGTATCGCGGTCATTGTCACGTCCGAAATGACGGGTGCGGGCATCGTCTCCAGTGGCGTGGCGCCGCTGCCGATTCCTCCCGTCACCGGTAGCCGCAAGAATCCGGTGCCATCCTGGGGCAAGCCCTTGCCATATCCGATTGTGATCGCGGACCGGCGCAACAACCGGCTCATTGAAATCGCGCCCGACAAGAGCATCGTCTGGGAATTTGTCTCGCCCAGCCTGGCCGTGTACCGGGGCAACGAAGACGTGAACTTCTCGGCCGACGGCAAGATGCTGGCCGTGAGCGAGGAGGACAACTTTGACATCCACCTGGTCGATTACGAAAAGAAGGCGCTGACCTGGACCTACGGCACGCCCGACACCAAGGGTCGGGCGCCGGGCTTTTTAAACTATCCAGACGATGCCCACATGCTGGCTGACGGCCAGGTCATCACCGCCGATATTCGCAACTGCCGCATCATCATCATCGACCCCAAGACCGACAAGATCACCACCCAATGGGGTACGCCTGGCAAATGTCGGCACAATCCTCCGCATGAATTGGCGCATCCCAACGGCGCCACGCCGCTGGAGAACGGCGACATCCTGGTGACGGAGATTTCCGACGCCCGAATCTCGCGCATCACGCGCGAGGGCAAGTTGCTGTGGAGCGTGAAGGCGCCCAACATCCGCTACCCTTCGGACGCCTTCATGACGGTGGACGGCAAGCAGGTGATCGTGGCCGACTTCTGGAAGCCCGGCCGCGTCGTGATCTTCGATCCGGCCACGCGCAAGGTCAGCTGGGAGTACTTCGTGAAGGAAGGCGAGGGCATGCTGGACCACTCCAGCATTGCGCGCGAACTGCCCGATACCCACGACATCTTCATCGTGGACGACCTGCACGACCGCGTCATGGTGATCGACCGCAAGACCAAAAAGGTGATCTGGCAGTATGGAGAAAAGAATGTCAAGGGTCACAAACCTGGGCTTTTGTTCTACCCCGATGGTTTTGACATCGACGTGTTCCGTGACTGGAAAGCGGCACTGACCAAGCATTGAAGCCACGGCAATAGCAGAATCTTGGTGTTTTCCGCAAGCCAGCCGACAGAATTTGCAGCTACAGTTGGCTCCGGACAGAAAAATTCTCAATAAAGGAGCAACACCATGAGTCAAAAAGTAGCTTACGTCACCGGTGGCATGGGTGGCATCGGAACCGCCATTTGCCAGCGCATGAGCAAGGAAGGCTTCACCGTCATCGCCGGTTGCGGCCCCACGCGCGATCACGTCAAGTGGATCGGCGAGCAGGCGGCGCTGGGCTATACCTTCTTCGCCTCCGTGGGCAACGTGGGCGACTGGGACTCCACCGTGGCGGCGTTCCAAAAGGTCATGGCCGAGCATGGCCGCGTGGACGTCTTGGTGAACAACGCCGGCATCACGCGTGACGGGCAGTTCCGCAAAATGAGCAAGGCCGATTGGGATGCCGTGATCTCCACCAATCTGGACAGCATGTTCAACGTCACCAAGCAGGTGATCGAGGGCATGATCGAGCGCAATTGGGGTCGAATCATCAACATCAGTTCGGTGAACGGGCAAAAGGGGCAGTTCGGTCAGACCAACTATTCCACCGCCAAGGCCGGGCTGCATGGCTTTTCCATGGCGCTGGCGCAGGAAGTGGCCTCCAAGGGCGTAACCGTCAACACCGTGAGCCCGGGCTACATCGGCACCGAAATGGTCAAGGCCATTCGTCCCGAAGTGCTGGAAAAGATCGTCGCCACGGTCCCGGCCAAACGCCTGGGGACACCGGAAGAAATCGCCTCCATCATCGCCTGGCTGGCGTCGGACGAAGGCGGCTACGCCACGGGCGCGGACTTCTCCGTGAACGGTGGCCTGCACATGGGCTGATCAGCCACTGGCAGTCGCAAAAAACCCCGCGTTGCGGGGTTTTTTTTGGGGCGCCGGACGGTGCCAACCGGGAGCGGCTACGCGGCTGGCTTTGATGGTCCGACCAGAGCGAACACGGCGCCCTGTGGGTCCAGGCACTGAGCGATCCAGTTTCCGCCGGGAACCTGATTCGGACCATGGATCACCTGACCTGCGCTGTCTTTGACGCGCTGCACTGCGGCGTCGATGTCGTCCACATTGACGTAGTACAACCACATCGGCACCGGCATCTCCGCCATCTTGGTCATCATGCCACCGACGGGCTCGGCGCCGGTTTTGAAGATCTGGTAAATGCCCATGGGCCCCATGTCTATGGCGTCAGCCTGGGTCCAGCCAAAGAGATCAGAATAGAACGCGAACGCGTTGACACGTTCGCCCGCATGCAGTTCGTGCCAGCCCACCATCCCAGGTGTGCCCGCGGGAGGCTGTGGCGGACGCTGCTCGGACGAGCCTTTGAACAGAACAAATGCAGCGCCTTGAGGATCGGCCATCACGGCGAAGCGACCAACGCCCGGGATGTCCTCAGCCGCCCGGCGTACCACACCGCCTGCCTGGGAAGCATTTTTTACATAGGCATCGACGTCGACTACGCCGATGTAGCCGATCCAGCCCGGACGGGCGCCCATTTTGAGCGCCTCGGTCGGCAGCGCCATCACGCCGCCCACGCCGGTTTGGCCATTTGACACAATCATGTACTGTCGGTCATTCAGACCTGAATCGGCGGTGCTCCAGCCTGTGACATTTCGATAGAAACGGGTCGCGGCCTGGACGTCGGTTGTCATGAGTTCGTACCAGACAAATTCGCAGTGGGAAGTGGACATGAAGGACTCCAAGTAGAGAGTGGAATCGAACTTTAGCAAAGCTGGAGAAATTTTTCAGGGCTCGCACCGCGATTGCGACAGCGCCACCAGTTTCCCCTGGGCGTCTTGTACCCAGCCCACCACTTGGACCCGATTCGCCGTCGTTCCTTCAGGCAGGCTCATGGGGCGCGCCTCGTAAAACCTTTGCAGATCTGACCCCGGCAGTGGGGCATGATCCCAGGCAATGACCAACATATTGCGCACCAGATTTCTGGCGATGGGCGTGCCATCGATGCCCGGCGGAATCTGCTCCACCAGCAACAGCACCGCGGTCCAGGGGCCGCCGCTGGCCGGAGCGAGCGCGATGGATGCGCCCATGTAGTTCGCCAGGGCCGGTCCATGCGCGACGCGCAGGAGCCCTGGCGCATGGGTCGTCAGTGCCTGACGTTGCTGCGACCATGACAGCGGTGTTGCCGCTTGCAGCATCTGCAACCGGGCCAACGCGTCGCGGGTGGCGGCTGCGGACAGGGGCGCTTGGTCGCCTTCAAGTCCGGGAACGATCCAGTCCAGCACCAGTGTGTTGCCGTCCCCTGTGGCCTGTTGTGCATCCGGGGCCGTCCAGCAGTCCTCGCAATCGGCACTGATGAAGCGTTCCGCCAGCGCCGTGGGCGCGCTCAGGCCATCGCTGCTGCACAGGGACTGGGCCCGTGCCAGGGCGGTGCAGCCGACAAGGATCAGGGTGGTGAGTAACTTCATAGGCTCCAAGCTTCCTACAATCGACGTATGTTCACAGAAGTCGCGCCAGATTCCCCTCTCTTACAGCATCTGAATCCGGAGCAGCTTGCCGCCGTCACCTTACCGGCCGAGCACGCGCTGATTCTGGCCGGTGCCGGCTCGGGAAAAACCCGGGTCCTCACCACCCGCATCGCCTGGCTGTTGCAGACGGGCCAGGTCACGCCCGGGGGTGTGCTCGCCGTGACCTTCACCAACAAGGCCGCCAAGGAGATGATGACGCGCCTCTCGGGCATGCTGCCGGTGAACGTGCGCGGCATGTGGATTGGCACGTTTCACGGGCTGTGCAATCGGTTTTTGCGCGCGCATTACAAGTTGGCCAATCTGCCGCAGAGCTTTCAGATCCTGGACACCCAGGACCAATTGAGCGCCATCAAACGCCTGTGCAAACAGTTCAGCGTGGACGATGAGCGCTTTCCGCCCAAGCAGTTGCAGTGGTTCATCGCAGGTTGCAAGGAGGACGGTCAGCGCGCCAAGGACGTGATCGCCACCGACCCGGACACGCGCAAGAAGGCCGAAATCTACGCGCTTTACGAAGACCAGTGCCAGCGCGAAGGCGTGGTCGATTTCGGCGAACTGATGCTGCGCAGCTACGAGCTGCTGCGCGACAACGACCCCATCCGCGAGCACTACCAGCGGCGCTTTCGCCACATCCTGATCGACGAGTTTCAGGACACCAACAAGCTGCAATACGCATGGATCAAGATGCTGGCTGGCGACGTTCAAGGCGCAGAGTTTGCCAGTCGCAACTGCGTTCTCGCCGTGGGCGACGATGACCAGAGCATCTACGCGTTTCGCGGCGCGCGCGTGGGCAACATGGCCGACTTCGTGCGCGAATTCCAAGTGCGTCATCAGATCAAGCTCGAAGAGAACTACCGCAGCGGCAGCAACATCCTGGACTCGGCCAACGAACTCATCAGCCACAACACCAAGCGCCTGGGCAAGAGCCTGCGCACCTCTCAGGGCCCGGGCGAACCGGTGCGCGTGTATGAGTCCACCAGCGACTTCGCCGAAGCGCAGTGGATGGTGGACGAGATGAAACAGTTGGTACGCGAAGGCCATGAGCGCAAGGAAATTGCCGTGCTCTACCGCTCCAACGCGCAGAGCCGCGTGATCGAAACCGCGCTCTTCAACGCCGCCATGCCCTACCGTGTCTATGGCGGCCTGCGCTTTTTCGAGCGCGCCGAAATCAAGCACGCGCTGGCGTATCTGCGCCTGCTGGAGAGCCCGCGCGACGACACCAGCTTTTTGCGCGTGGTGAACTTCCCGGCGCGCGGCATCGGTGCGCGCAGCCTGGAGCAACTGCAGGACGCGGCGCGCGCCATGGGCTGCTCGCTCAGCGATGCGGTGAGCGCGGTGAGCGGCAAGGCGGGTGGAAATCTTGGCGCCTTTGTGGCGATGATCGACGTGCTGCGCGAGCAGACCCAGGGTCACACGCTACGCGAAATCATCGAGCTGGTGCTGGAGCACAGCGGCCTGATCGACTTCTACAAGGCCGAGAAGGAAGGCGCGGACCGGGTCGAGAATCTGGAAGAGTTGGTGAACGCCGCCGAGAGCTTCGTCACGCAGGAAGGCTTTGGCCGCGACGCCGTGGCTCTGCCGGTGGACGAGCTGGGTATGCCGCTGACGCCAAGCCCGGTGAGCCAGGGGCTGGACCCCGATGCCGCACCCGATGCCGAAACCGGCGAAACGCTGTCACCTTTGGCTGCCTTCTTGACGCACGCCGCTTTGGAGTCCGGCGACAACCAGGCGCAGGCCGGACAGGACGCGATCCAGCTCATGACTGTGCACTCAAGCAAGGGGCTGGAGTTCGACTGCGTCTTCATCAGCGGCCTGGAGGAAGGGCTGTTTCCCAATGAACGGGCGCTGAGCGAGCGCGAAGGCCTTGAAGAAGAACGCCGACTCATGTACGTGGCGATCACGCGGGCCAGGAAACGCCTGTATCTGAGCCACTCGCAAACGCGCATGCTGCATGGCCAGACGCGCTACAACCTGAAGAGCCGCTTCTTCGACGAGTTGCCCGAAGGCGCGCTCAAATGGATCACGCCCAAGCACGCCGGCTTTGGTTCCGGGGCCGGGTTCACGCCGAATGCCCATGCCGGTTATCGCCATGAGTCCGCCTACAGCAGCTTTGACAAGGTGATGCCTAGCTTCCCCAGCCCGGCAGTCCCGGTGCAAAAGGCCGCTCCGGCCCACGGCCTGCGGGCACACATGAAGGTGTTCCACAACAAGTTCGGCGAAGGCACGGTGCTCACGCTCGAAGGCGTGGGCGACGAAGCCCGCGCCCAGATCAACTTCCCGCGCCACGGTGTAAAGTGGCTGGCGCTGAGCGTGGCCAAGCTCACACCAGTGCCTTGACCGGCCGTCTTCCCATGCCGGCCAACCTGTATCCAGCAAATTCGACATCGTGCTTTGCCCTTGGTGTGGCATACCTTGCACTGGCGACGATGTGCTGCGCCAGCCACGCCGCCACCGAATCCCTCCATCCCTGTCGCGTCCCCGGCTTTCATGCCGAGGTGCAGTGCAGTGTGGTGCAGCGCGCGCTCGATCCGGAACATCCGCAGGGCACGCAGATCGACGTGCATTATGTGGTGGTGCCGGCGCTGGCGCGGCGCAAGTTACCGGACCCGGTGTTCTTTCTGGCAGGCGGCCCGGGACAGAGCGCCATTGGCGTGGCGCCGATGATCGCGCAGCAGATGAGCCGTCTGAACAACCGGCGTGACCTGGTGTTTGTGGACCAGCGTGGCACCGGCAAGTCTGCCCCACTGATGTGCGATGAAGACCGCAAGGCTTCACTGGTGCAGTTGCTGGACAGTAAACGCCGCGAGCAGTTGCTACGGCAATGTCTGACGCAATTGCAAAAGCTGCCCTACGGCGACCTGCGTTTCTTCACAACCACCCTTGCGATGCAGGATGTCGACGCGGTGCGACAGGCGCTGGGCGCTGAGCGCATCAATCTGGTCGGTGCCTCCTACGGCACACGCTCCGCGTTGGAGTACATGAGAGCATTTCCGCAGACCGTGCGGCGCGGTGTGATCGATGGCGTGGCGCCACCCGACATGGTTCTGCCCGCTAGCGCATCCACCGACAACCAGGCCGCATTTGATGCGCTGCTGGCCGCGTGCGAGCAGGAGGCAAACTGTGCCAAGACCTACCCGCAACTGCGGGCCGACTGGAACCGGCTGCTTGGGGGTTTGCCCATGACAACCACGGTCGCGAATACGCTGACCGGCGTGCGCGAGCAACTCACTCTCACCCGCGAGACCCTGCTGAGCGGCGTGCGCGGGCCCTTGTATTCGTCGACGACGGCATCGGCTTTGCCGCAAGCCCTCGGCGAGGCGGTGCAGGGCCGCTTTGAAGCCTTGCTGGGTCTGGGCAGCGGCTTTTGGGTGAGAGGCGCGAACCGCATGGCCGAGGGTATGCACTTTTCCGTGGTTTGTGCGGAAGACGTGCCCCGTCTGAGCGCGACTTCCGATCGGCCGGGTCGCGATTTTGGAACTGAGTTCAGCCAACTCTACGTCGACGCCTGCAGTTTCTGGCCACGCGGCAGCGTGTTGCCAGCCTTCTATTCCATACCCCACAGCATCGCGCCGGTGCTGGTGCTCAGCGGCGGCATCGACCCTGTGACGCCGCCGCGCCATGGTGCACGCGTCGCGACCGCGCTGGGCCCCTTGGCACGGCACGTGGTGGTGCCCAATGCGAGCCATGTGGTGATGGGACTGGGCTGCATGCACGATGTACTTTTTCGCTTCATCGATGCCATAGACGACGCGGCCGCCATGAAGGTCGATGCGGGCTGCGCTGCGAAGATTCCGCGTCCGCCGACCTTTGTTCCGGTATCGCGAGCGGAGCAGGGCACACCGTGATCCGGATCGAGCAGCTTGCGAAATCCTTTGCCGCAGTGCCTGCACCGCGCAAAGGCTTGTCCCTCAAAAACCTGTGGTTCAAACGAGACTCAGCACCGTTGGTGCAGGCCGTGCGCGACGTGAGTTTCACCGCGCCCAACGGTCACATCATCGGACTGCTCGGCCCCAATGGCGCTGGCAAGACAACGACGCTGCGCATGCTGGCCGGCCTCATCACACCCGACGCGGGCCGCATCCGCGTGGACGGCGTCGATGTGGTGGCTAGTCCGCGCTCGGCGCTGGCAACCATGGGCGTGCTCAGCGACGCGCGCGGTCTTTATCCGCGCCTCACCGCGCGCGAAAATATCGTCTACTTCGGCCGGCTCCAGGGTATGAGCCGCGACGCGGCCAACTCCCGCGCCGACTCCTTGGCGGGCTTGCTGGATATGAAAGCCCTGCTGGAGCGCCGCACTGAAGGCTTCAGCCAGGGCGAACGCATGAAGACGGCGTTGGCCCGCGCCCTGGTGCACGACCCGGCCAACATCGTGCTGGATGAACCCACCAACGGCCTGGACGTGCTGGCCACGCGCGCACTGCGCGAGTCGCTGCGCTTCCTGCGCACGCCCGAAGGCGGCGGCAAATGCATCGTTTTTTCGACCCACATCATGCAGGAGGTGCAGCGCCTGTGTGACAGCGTGGTGGTGGTGTCACATGGCTGTAGTGTCGCCAGCGGCACCGTGGATGAGTTGCTGGAACGCACCGGCGAAAGCGATTTTGAGGAGGCCTTTGTGCGGCTGGCTTTTCCATCATGCGGTACGACAAGCGATTTGTCATTGCGAGCGCAGCGAAGCAATCCAGATGCTTCAAACATGGACTGCCATGGCCTTCGGCTTCGCAGTGACGATGAGGATAGGTCGAGTCGTGGAGAGGATCAGGCATGAACACATGGAACAGTGCCCTGGCCGTGTTCCGCAAGGAACTGCTCGACGCCATGCGCGATCGACGCACCCTGCTCGTGGTGCTGGTCTCGGCCGTGCTGATGGGGCCGCTGGTGCTTATGGCGCTTTCCGGTCTCATCGCCTCGTTCGAAGCCAAGGCCGAGCAGCGTGAACTGGTGGTGGCGGGAATCCAGTTCGCGCCCAGTTTGAAGAACTATGTCGAACGCCAGACCTGGACCCTCAAGGAGGCGCCGGGTGACTACGAACAAAAACTCAAGGACTCCAAGCTGGGCGACCCGGTGTTGGTGATACCCAAGAATTTTGAGAGCGATCTGCTGCGCGGCGACAGTCCGGAGGTCGAACTGGTGAGCCACAGTGCGAACAAGCAAAGCCAGAACGGCGCACGCCGGGTGGCGGATTTGCTGCGTGGTTTCAGCCAGGAACGCGTGGGCCTGACGCTGGCGTTGCGTGGCGTCTCTCTGGACCTGCTCACTCCCGTCAAAGTGCAGGAAGTCGATCTAGCGAACAATCAGACCCGCGCGGCGCAATTCACCAGCATGCTGGCGTTCTTCGTGCTGCTGGCCGTGGTCTCGGGTGCGATCAATGCAGCGCTGGACAGCACGGCGGGTGAGCGCGAACGCGGTTCGCTCGAACCCCTGCTGATGAACCCGGCCACAGGCATGGCACTGGTGCTGGGCAAGTGGGGCGCCGTGGCGGCCGTGAGCATGCTGATTGCAGTGCTGAGCTGCCTGAGTTTTCTCCCCGGTCAGTGGCTGCTGCGCAGTGACACTTTGCAGGCGATGTTTCAATTCGGTTGGACCGAAGTCGCACTTTTTCTGGTGGTCCTGCTGCCGTTCGCGGCGGCGATATCGGCGGTGCTCATGGCCGTGGCGATTCGCTGCAAGAGCTTCAAGGAGGCGCAGGCCAACAGTACCGTGGTGGTGATGGCAGTTTCGCTGATGCCGATGGTGTCCATGTTCAATCAGAGCGGAGAAGAACCCTGGCATCTGTGGGTGCCGGCATTGGCACAAAACACCTTGATGATGCGCGTGCTCAAAGGCGAAGGGCTCACAGCCCTGCAGGTCGCGGTGCCGTTGCTCGTTTGTGCGCTGCTCACCATCGCCGCTCTTGGGTTCGTGGCGCGTCGATTGCGCGGGGCAGCGGTCAGGTAATTTCTTCTTCCGGCGTGGCGATAAAGCTGTCGGCAAACGTGAAGTAGAGCGAGGTGAAGAACAAGGCCATCACCAGCATGGCTGCCGGCATCACGGCCGAGGCCGCGCTCTCGGCGCTGGCGACCACGGTGACGGCGCTGATGGTGATCACAATCACACTCATGAAGATGGAAAACCAGATCAAGCCGAACACGAGGTAGGCGCCCAGATTTCTAAAGCAGGCGACGAAGCTGAAGAACAGCGCCTTCAGCGGAGGAATTCCATGCCAGTGCACCAGCGCTGGCGCGTGCCAGAACAGCAGCGACAGTGGCAGGTTCAATCCCATGGCCAGCCACATGGCGCCCTGAAAGTCGCCCTGGTTCAGGGTCTCGCGCGTGATCGAGCCGCCGTCCAGGTAGAACTTGGCAAACTGGCCACCGTCGATCAATGCAGACGCGCCCATGATGCACAGGAAGCTCAAGGCGTACAGGGCGCCCAGGATCAAAATGGCGCGCGACTCCTGGCGTCCTGCGCGCAGGGCACTGGCCATGATCCAGGGCATGGGAAACTTGCCCTTGCTCGTCTCCTGCGTTGCCGCCATGAATCCCAGGGTGGCTGCGGGCAACAGGCCCAGCACCAGCGCGCTGCCGAGGTAGGGGATCATGCTCATCACCGTCATCACCGCGATGAACATGAAGAACAGCCCCGTCAATGCCAGCGGCTGCTTGAAGAAGGTGCGCACACCCAGTTTGACCCATTGCACACCGGTGCGGGCGGGGACGATATTCAGTTTCATAAGGAGGAGTTTATGCGGGAGCACCGAGTGTGACAGGGTGTACTGCGCGTTCGCGCAGGATCTGCTCGAACTGGCCCGGATCGTGGGCCTGCAACAGTTGGGCGTCCCGCGGCAGATGGAGGTCCCACAAACGGGAGATCCAAAAACGCAGTGCCGCCGCGCGCAGCATCGCTGGCAGCAGGCGCCGCTCCGCCTGCGTCAATGCCCGCACTTGATCGTAGGCGTGCAGCAGCGCGGAAAAGCGCGCCGCGTCGGGTGTCGCGGTCTGCGGCGCCAGAGCCCAGTCGTTCAGGCACACGGCCAGGTCAAACAGCCAACTGTCCACGCCGGCGAAATAGAAGTCGAAGACGCCGGTCAATTCCTCGCCTTCGAACAGGGCGTTGTCGCGGAACAGGTCTGCATGAATGGGGCCGCGCGGCAAGGCGGCATAAGCCGATGAGGCGGCGACGTGGTTCTGGTAGGCGAGCTCGCTGCGAATCAAGGCACTTTGCGAGGCATCGAGAAAAGGCAGCACCACGGGCACGGTGGCGTTCCACCAGTCCAGTCCGCGCAGGTTGGGTAGACTTTGATCGAAGTCGCGACCCACCAGATGCAGTTGGGCCAGCGCTGCTCCCAGCGCCGCGCAATGCGCCGGCGTCGGCGTCAACTGACTTTTCCCGGGCAGACGATTCACTACGGCCGCCGGTTTGCCCTGCAGGCGGTGCAGGATCTGTCCCAAGGCATTGGGCATGGGCTGTGGCACCGGCAGGCCGCGCCGTGCCAGATGGCGCATCAGGTTCAGATAAAAAGGAAGCTGCTCGAAGCTCAGGCGTTCGAACAGCGTGAGCACGTAGTGCGCGACCACGCCGCCCTGCTCGGCGCTGACGAAATAGTTGGTGTTTTCGATGCCGCCCGAGCTGCCCTCCAGCGACTGCAGATCTCCCAGAGAAAGTTGGTTCAGCAGTTCTTGTGCCTGCGAAAAGCTGACTTCGGTATAGACGGCCATGGTTCAGTGTGGGGTTTCGCGCGGGAGGGTGTTGCCGGCCTGGGGTGGCGCATGGCACGGCGAAATGGGGTGCAAATGCATCTCTGGATTGTAGGGCGCGCTAGCGACCCGTTGCTGGCAGGGACGAACGCGCAAACTGGACCGGTGTCTGATCGCTCCAGCGCCTGAACGCCCTGGAAAAGGCGTTTTCGTCGGAGAACCCGAGTTGCTCACCGACCAGGGATGGAGCCAGTCCGCGGCGCAGGGCTTGGGCCGCCATCTCGTGCAGCAAGGTCTCGCGCAGCCCCTTGAAGGAAATGGCCTCCGACGCGAGCTTGCGGTTCAGGTGGCGTCCACTCATTCCCAACTGCTCTGCGATGCGCTCCTTGCCCCAACGTGGTTGCTCGCGAATCAGTTGTTGTACTCGAGACGAGACGCCGTCCCATTGCAGCGACGCCAGCATCTCGTCGGCCAGTTGGCGCAGTTGCAGATGCAGTGCTGCGCCGGCCTGGATCAGGCCCAGGCTCAGAGCCGAGCTGTCCATGCGCACACCGTTGAATTCCTGATTGAAGCGCACCGGGCATGGCAGACACTGCCGGTATTGCTCGGGCAGGGCGCGCGGCCCATGGGTGAACAGGACTTCGGTCGGGGTAAAGCGCTCGCTCGTCATCCAGCGCGCCAGGCTCACGACGCAGCCCAGAGCCGCTTCGACCCGCGGCTCGCGGCACACGGTGTATTCGGGTCGGTAGTGCAGGGCGACGGAGCCGGCATCGGCTAGGGTTTCAAAGCGCGCCATGTCACCGATGATGGGCGCGTATTCGCTCAGCACTTCGAGCGCATCGCCCAGGGTATCGCAGCTCAACAGCAGCAGGCCCACGATGTCCAGATGTCCGGCCTGCAGGTCGCCACCTAGACGCAGCGCCAGCAGCGGATCGGCCGAGGCTGCGCACAGCGCCGCCCACAGGGCATCCTGCTGCGGCGAAGCCACCCGGCGATTCCCCTGAGCCGTTGCTTGCTCAAGTTGCGCCGGGACTTCAACACCCTGGCGCCGGGCGGCTTCAAGCACCCCCTGGGTGAAGCGGGTCGTGACGCTGAATTGATCTGGCATGGATGGTTGAAGGGTGAATGTCCCCGATTGAGGGGCAAATGTCCCGCAAGGTAGGTGACGCAGGGCTCAGTATCCATTATGGTCGGGCACAAGCAAAGGATCTGCAGGCCCTGTCGACGGCCGACGCCTGCAAGACCCGCTACAGGAGACAAGACATGGCGCCCATCGATCAGGTGCATTTAAGCTTTAACCCGCAAACACTGGCGCTGCTCAACAGCGTGCTGGGTCTGGTGATGTTCGGCGTCGCGCTGGAACTCAAGGTGGACGACTTTCGCCTCGCGCTCAAGTCGCCCAAGGCGCTGGCGCTGGGACTGTTCGGTCACCATGTGCTGTTTCCCGCAATGACCTATGTGTTGATCTGGGTGCTGCAGCCGCTGCCCAGCATCGCGCTGGGAATGATCCTGGTGTCGTCGTGTCCGGCCGGGCATATTTCCAATTTCCTGGTGCACTACGCGCGCGGCAACACCGCCTTGTCGGTGAGCGTGAGCGCGCTGTCTACGGTCGCGGCGCTGGTGATGACGCCGTTGAACTTTGCCTTCTGGGGCCATCTGCATCCGATCACGCGCGGCCTGATGCAGCAGGTCGCCATGAGCCCGTGGGAGATGCTCGAGGTGATCGTGTTGCTGCTGGGCGTGCCGCTGGTGCTGGGCATGTGGGTGGCGGCGCGTTTCCCGGTGTTTGCGGCGCGTGTGCGCCAGCCGATGAAGTGGCTCTCGCTGCTGATCTTGATGGGCTTCATCGTTGGGGCCCTGGTAGCCAACCTGCAGCACTTTCTCGCCTACATCAATTTTGTCGTGTTCGTGGTCTTCATCCACAACCTGCTGGCCCTGGGGACGGGCTACGGTCTTTCCACGGCACTGGGGCTGCCCGAGCGCGATAGAAGAGCGATCACCTTCGAGATGGGCATACAGAACTCCGGTCTGGGGCTGATCCTGATCTTCAATTTCTTCAACGGCCTGGGCGGCATGGCAATCGTGACCGCGTGGTGGGGCATCTGGCACATCGTCGCCGGCATGACGCTGGCGACCTGGTGGAAGCGGCGCGATCCTCAGTGCATGGTCAACGCGGGGGCAAGGCCATGACGCAGCAGCGCATTCTAGTCACGGGCGCCGGCGGCTATCTGGGACGGCAATTGGTGGAGCGTCTCGCCGCTCTGGCAGGGGACGCGCGGCCGGGCTGCATCGTGGCGCATGACATTCGAGAGCCGCAGCAGCGTATCGCCGGCGTCGAGTACGAAGTGGCCGACATCCGCGCGCCCGAGATTGCCGATCTGATCGCGCGCCATTCGTTCGATTGCGTCGTTCACCTGGCCTGCATCGTCACACCGGGCAAGAACAGCCGGCGCGAGTTCGAGTACGACGTGGACGTCAACGGCACGCGCAATGTGCTCGAGGCCTGCGTGCGCCACGGCGTCAGGCGCATCGTGGTCTCGTCCAGCGGCGCAGCCTACGGCTACCACGCCGACAACGCCGCCTGGCTGACCGAGGACATGGCGCCGCGGGGCAACGAGGCCTTCGCCTATGCGCACCACAAGCGCCTGGTCGAGGAGATGCTGGCCGCTTACCGCGCGCAACATCCGCAGTTGCAGCAGGTGGTGCTGCGCATCGGCACCATCCTGGGCCCGACGGTGCGCAACCAGATCACCGACATGTTTGAGAAGCCGCGGCCGCTGGCGATTGCCGGTGCCGACAGTCCTTTTGTCTTCATCTGGGATCAGGACGTGGTCGCTATCCTGCTGCGTGCGGTCGGTGCCGGTCCTGCGGGCGTCTTCAATGTCGCCGGCGACGGCGCGCTCACGATCCACGAGATTGCGCAGCGCATGGGCAAACGCTGTCGTGTGCTGCCAGCTTGGCTGTTGCAGGCGGCGCTTGCCGCCCTCAAGCCGTTGGGACTGACCCAGTACGGGCCGGAGCAGATCGATTTCCTGCGCTACCGGCCGGTGCTGCTCAACACCCGGCTCAAGACGGTGTTTGGGTATGTGCCGCAGCTGACGTCGCAACAGGTGTTTGACTTGTACTGGACGGCGCGCAACCGTAGACCGACATGACGAGCTCATCGATCCGTCATGTGTTGCGACGAGGTGCTTGCTGCGCCAGTGCAGTCGTCCTCGCCGTTTTTGCACTGCCGTTACATGCCTTGAACCTGACCGCGTCCGGACCCGATGGCCAGCCGCTGGGTCTGGTGATGGTGACGCGCTTGCCGCTCAAACCGGCTGTGGTCGACAGCTCGGATCACGGATATCCCGCTTCGGGCCGGCCGCAGCAGGCGCTGTTCGAAACCACGCGCTTCACCGATCTGCGCGGCGCAGTGGAACTGCCCGACGCCGCGGGAGAATTCCGCCTGCGCCTGCGCAAGCCCGGCTACAAGGATCGTAACATCGCCTCGGGCGATCTGAACAAGAAGGTCGCGCTCCAACTGGTCGCCGAGACCGACCCGCGAGCGCTGGCCGAACAGCGACCCTCCAACGCCTGGACCTCGACCCTGGTGCAGGGCATCCCTGACCCGGAACTGCGCAAGCAGTTCCTGCTGCACTGCGGCTTTTGCCACCAGCAAGGCTCGGCTTTTCTGCGCCGCGATCGCACGCCGCAGGAATGGTCGGAGGCGATCCAGCGCATGCTGCGCTACGGCTCGCGCCTGTCCAGTCAGGCGCAAAAGGAGCTTCCGGCGCTGCTTTCGGCACACTGGAAGGGTGTGAACGCGAACCCGACGCTGGTGCCGCGGTCGACGCCCTGGACCGCGCCGCTGGCGCAAGCCACACTGCGTGAACTGCCGCTGGGCGATGCCTTTTCGCAAATGCACGATTTACTGCTGCACTCCAACGGCTTCGTGTACGTGGGCGACAACCTGCAGGACCGACTTTACGAGGTGAATCCCGAGACCGGCGCTTACACCGTGTACAAGGTTCCGCCCGAGCCGGGTGACAGACTCGGTGGCCTGCTGGCCGGGCGATTGCGCGATTTCCCCAAGCATGAGACCTACCAGGGCATCCACTCGCTGGCCGAATCGAAAAAGGACGGCCACATCTTTCTCACGCCCTCCTACCAGCGGCGCCTGCTGGAGTTCGATCCTCAAACCAAGCAGTTTTTGGCGCATGCCATGGACAGCGGCTTTTATCCGCACACGGTGCGCATCGACGCCAAGGACCGGGTCTGGTTCACACTGGCGCTCTCGAACCAGGTGGCAATGTATGACCGGACCACAGCCAGGTTCACAAACTACGACCTGCCGTTCCGCTCCTTCATGGAACGGCTCACGGTCAAGCTCACGCCATTCTTTTTCAAGCTCATCGGCTGGGGCATTCCGGTCACCAACTGGGTCAAGATCGACGCCGTCTCCACCGGCGTACCGTTGCCCTACGGCATCGACATCACACCCGACGGCACGGTGTGGATCGCGCGCCTGCACACGGACGAGATCGCCTCCATCGACCCGGACTCCGGCCAGGTTACGATGATTCCCACGCCGCTGCACGCTCCAAGGCGCTTGCGCAGCGACCGCGATGGCAACCTTTGGATCGTGATGTACAACGAGTCGGCGCTGCTGCGCTATGAACCCGCGCTCAAGAAATTCACCACCTTCGATTTGCCAGTGATCCCCAAAGGCAGCGACACGCCTTATTCGCTCAATGTGGACAGGACGCGCCATCAGGTGTGGGTCACGGGAACGAACTCGGACTCGGTCCAGCGCCTGGACATTGCCAGTGGCGAATGGCAGTTCTTTCCCTTGCCGCGCAAGGCCACCTTCACCCGCGACGTGGAGTTCGGCGCCGACGGCCGCGTGTTCCTGTCAAGCGCGAGTTTTCCTTCGTGGCACATCGAGGATGCACAGCCGACGCTGATTCAGCTCCAGCCGGGCAAGCCATGACCCGTCGCCACGGGCTGTTCTTTCTTTCGTGCCTGCTCGCCTTCACGGCGGGCCACATGTTCAATTACACCGTCATCCTGTACCTGCAGGAAAGTGTGGGCTCGGACCTGTTGTCGGGCATTGGATTGGGCCTGGCCTTTGGCAGCTCGCTTGTCTTCGGCTGGTTTGGCGGCGTGCTGTGCGACCGGGTGGCTCCTGCTCGCGTGATCCATGGCGCGCAGGCGCTGTTCCTGCTGGGCCTGGCCTGCATTGCCTGGGCGGACCAGGGTGCCGCGTCGGAGTCGCGCTCGGCCTGGGTTTTGCTCGGTGCTTTCTTTGGTGGCCTGGCCTGGTCCTTCGTGGGACCGGCACGGCTCACGGCGCTGGCGCAGATGGCCACGGTCCAGGAACTGCGGCCCGCGACGATCGTGTTCAACCTGCAGGTGCTGGTGGGCTTCGGCCTGGCGCCCTTGCTGCTTGGGATCATTCGCTCACATGCGGGTTGGGGCACGGTGCTGGCGCTGGCGGCTGCGGCTTTCGTGCTGTCGTCAATGCTGCTGTTGCCACTGAAGACCCACGCCAACCCAAAGCCATCACAGAACTCGGTGCGCGCTGACATCGCCGAGGGCTTTGCGGCCTTGGGTGCAACCCCGTTGTTGCGGCAACTGATGCTCGCGGCCGTGGTCGCCTACGCGATGACAGGCCCGCTGCAGATCCTGCTGCCCAAGCTGGCGCGAACGCAACTCGGACTGTCCGAATCCGGTCGCGGCGCCTATCTGGGCCTGCTCGCCGTCTCGCTCATCCTGGGCGGCGTGGCGGCGTTGACCCTGACCAAACGGCTGCATCACGGTCGCGCCATCTTCAGCGGCATCTTCATGGCCTGCGCGCTCTTCGCCATGCTTTCCATCATCAAAGCGCCGGCCCTGTCAGCGCTCGCACTCTGTGGCGTGGGCGTACTCGGTGGCATGGTCATCAGCCTGGTAATTTCCGGCATCCAGACGCAGGCACCGGCGCTTCTGCGAGGGCGCGTCATGGCGATGTATTCCATCACCTCGCAGGTTGTGCCAGCGCTGTCGGGCGTGGTCGCAGGGGTGGTCGTGAGCCGCCTCGGCGTGGTCTGGACCACGGCGTTGTGCGGATCAGTGCTGGCGCTGGTGGGATTGTTCGCTGCCTGGCGCTTGTCGGCGCTGCGCCGGCATGCGGCCGAATAACACCGACAATGGCGAACGTCGATGCGCGAAGGAAAACCATGAGCCGTGTGAATGAAATGTCCCGAAAAGAATGGGCCAGCAAGGTGCTGGCGCTGATCAAGGGCGGCAATACCAGCGCGGCCATCAGCCAGATCAAGGTCGCGCCCAGCGTGAAGGACTTGAAGCAGTTGCAGGCCGCGCTCATTCTCGCCAAGCTCAAGCCCGCTCAACCGGCAGTAGACACCGTGATTGCCGATCAGGTTGACGCGTTGACGGCGCCGCGCCTGCACCGCTCGCCCTGATTAATTGGAATCTGACCCCAATTATTTGCAATTATTTGTGATATTCGCGGGTGATCTGGGCCACCTGCACTGCGTAGTGTTCATACCAGCGCTCACGCCCCAATTGCTGCGCCAGCAGGTGGTCCGTGTGCGACTTCCAGGCGCGAATGCTTGGCTCATCGCTCCAATAGGACAACGCCACTTCGTTCTGTCCCTCGGTCACGGCGTGAAATTCAAGGCAACCGAACTGGTCCAACGCGAGCTCGCGCATGCGTGCCGCGATCTTGAAATACTCATCGTCCAGAGTGCGCGTGCGGGCGCGAAAGATCACGACGAAGCGGGGCATGGGTGGGGTCGAAGTCTGCATCGGGTGGATCATAGACGCGCTCAGGGAACTGCCCGGACGCAAACGCAAGGCTTGATTAAGGTCAAGACTCGACATCGAGTCAAGCCAACCAAGGGTTTACACTGAGGCACATGAATTCACCTCTGCACAACGACCTGATCGAAAATTTCACGTACGACGAAATCAAGCTTGGCCAAAGCGCGCGCCTGCTGCGCACCTTGACTCTGGCCGACATCGAGGCCTTCGCCGCCGTTTCGGGGGACACCAATCCCGCGCATACTGACCCCGAATTTGCCAGTGACACCCTGTACCACGGTGTCGTGGCCCACGGCATGTGGGGCGGGGCGCTGATTTCGGCGCTGCTGGGGACCAAGTTTCCCGGCCACGGAACGATTTATCTGGACCAAGTTTTGCACTTCGTGAAACCGGTGCATGTGGGTGACACGGTCACCGTCACGGCCATGGTGCAGACCAAGGATGACACGCGCAAGTGCATTGAGCTCGATTGCCAGGTGTTGAATCAGAAAGGCGAGCGCGTTTTGCACGGCACAGCCCGGGTGCAGGCTCCCACGCTCAAGGTGCGCCTGCCGCGTGTGCATGCGCCCCGGATTCAACTGTTTGACCCGCAGGCGCGGTTCCAGGACCTGCTGGCGCTGGGTGATGGTCTGGCTGCGGTGCGTTGCGCAGTCGTGCACCCCTGCGATCTGGAGTCGCTCAGCGGCGCCATGGATTCGGCGCGCCACGGCCTGATCGTGCCGGTGCTGATCGGGCCCGAGGCGCGCATCCGCAAACTGGCCGCCGAATCGGGCATTGACCTGCACGGTGCCGAATTCGTGTCCGAGCCGCACAGCCATGCCGCCGCCGAGCGCGCCGCCGACATGGCCGCCAGCGGGGCCGCCGAGATCATCATGAAGGGCAGTCTGCACACCGACGAGTTGATCGTTGCGGTGCTCAAGCGGCCCGAACTGCGCACGGGACGGCGCATGTCGCACGTGTTCCGGTTTGACGTGCCTCTGTACAGCAAGCCTTTGCTCATCACCGATGCGGCGCTGAACATTCGTCCGAGCCTGCAGGAGAAGGTAGACATCGTCCAGAATGCCATCGACTTCGCGCGCATCATGGGCGTGTCGATTCCCAAAGTGGCGATCCTGTCAGCGGTGGAGACCGTGAACCCCAGCATCCCTTCGACCTTGGATGCGGCGGCGCTGTGCAAGATGGCCGAACGTGGCCAGATCCGGGGCGGCGTGCTGGACGGCCCGCTGGCTTTTGACAACGCCATTTCGGCGCATGCCGCGCAGATCAAGAAGATCGAATCCAAGGTCGCCGGTGACGCCGACATCCTGGCCGTGCCGGACCTGGAGTCGGGCAATATGCTGGCCAAACAGCTGGAGTATCTGGCCGGTGCCAGCGGCTCGGGTCTGGTGCTGGGCGCGCGCGTTCCCATCGCGCTGACCAGTCGTGCCGACGGCCCGATGAACCGGGTCGCTTCGGCCTTGCTGGCCAAGCTCGCCGCGCACGATGCGCGCCGCAGCCAACGGCACGTTCAGCAGTAAGTTGCGCGCATGGCCATACTTTCGGTCAACGTCGGCTCGTCCACGCTGAAATTCTCCATCCACCCGCGCCAGGGTGATCAGGTTCAGGGCCGCGTTTTCAGCGGCAGCATTCAGGCTCTGGAGCCCGGTGGCGCCCCCGTGATGGAATGGGAATTCCAGGGACAGCGCCAGAACCGGCAACTGCCGTCCAGCGCCAGCGATCCTTTCGGGCAGGCGTTGCGCAGCCTGAGTGAGCTGCTCAGAGCCGAAACGGCCTTGCCTGAAATCGAAGCCGTGGCGCACCGCGTGGTGCACGGCGGGGCCGATTTCAGCGCCAGCGTGCTCGTCAGTGCCGACATTTTGCAGCGCCTCGCCAAGCTCAATTCGCTCGCGCCGTTGCACCAACCACACAACCTGCAAGGCATTGGCGCCTTTCAAAGGGCCTTTCCCGATCTGCCTCAGGTGGCGTGCTTTGATACGGCCTTTCATACCAGCCTGGCCGAGATCGATTACGAATTTGCCCTGCCGCGCGCGCTGGCCGAACAGGGCCTGCGCCGTTATGGCTTTCACGGCCTGTCCTACCAGTATGTGATGGGCGTGTTGCGCCAGCGCAGCGCGCTGGCCGGGGGACGGGTGCTGATGGCGCATCTGGGCAACGGTGCCAGTCTGTGCGCGGCCCTGGGCGGGCTCAGCCGTGCCACTACCATGGGGTTTTCCGCGCTCGATGGGCTGATGATGGGGACGCGCACCGGTACGCTTGATCCCGGCGTGCTGCTGTACCTGATGGAACAGGGCTGGGATCATGAGCGGCTTGAAGCCCTGCTCTACAAGCAAAGCGGTCTGCTCGGTGTCTCCGGCATCTCGGCCGACATGCGTACGCTGCGCGCCGACGGCAGCGCTCAAGCGCAGCACGCCGTCGACTTGTTCACACGCCGCGTGGTGCGCGAGTCCGGTGCTATGGTGGCGTGCGTGGGTGGGTTGGACCTGATCGCCTTCAGCGGCGGCATCGGCGAGCACGACGCCACATTGCGCGCACAGGTCGGCGAACAACTGGGCTGGCTGGGTGTGGTCGTGGATGCAGCGCTGAACCAGCAGGCCACGGGCAGCGAGGTGCGGGCGATCCACGCCGCTGAAAGTCGGGTGCAGGTGTGGGTGATTCCCACCGATGAAGGGCTGGTTGCCGCACAGGAAGCAGCACGCTTGATCTAGCGGCGGCCTACGGCTTCTGCGGCGCAGGCAAAATGCCTGCATGAGCGACACCTCCATCCCATCACCCAAGAAGACGCTGCTGCTGGTCGACGGCTCCAGCTACCTGTACCGCGCGTTTTTTGCAGGCGGAGACACAATGAGTGCCACGATGCCCGATGGCACGGTGCAAAAGACCGGTGCCATACGCATCGTGATCAACATGCTGCAAAAGCTGCGCAAGGACCAGCCGGCCGATTACGCCGCCTGCGTGTTCGACGCCAAGGGGCCGACCTTCCGGGACGCGATCTACCCCGAGTACAAGGGCCATCGCTCGCCCATGCCCGACGACCTGCGCACGCAGATCGCACCCATCCACGAAGTGGTGCGGCTCATGGGCTGGACGGTGCTCGACGTCCCTGGCGTGGAAGCCGATGACGTGATCGGCACGCTGGCCGTCACCGCCGCGCGCCAGGGCATCGAAGTCGTTGTGTCCAGCGGCGACAAGGACCTGGCGCAACTGGTGGACGAGCACATCACCATCATCGACACCATGAACGGGCGCAGGCGCGATCTGGCCGGTGTGCAGGAGGAGTTTGGCGTGCCGGCACGACTCATGGTGGACTACCAGGCGCTGGTGGGCGACGCGGTCGACAACGTTCCCGGCGTGCCCAAGGTCGGTCCCAAGACCGCCGCCAAGTGGCTGCAGGAATACGGCTCGCTGGACGCGATCGTGGCCAACGCCGACAAGATAGGCGGCGCGGTGGGCGAGAACCTGCGCAAGTCGCTGGACTGGCTGCCGACCGGACGCGCGCTGCTGACGGTCAAGACCGATTGCGACCTGGATGGCTACATGCCCGGCCTGCCGCTGCTCGATTCCATCGCGCCCGGACCCATGCAGAACGCCGAACTCAAAGTGTTCTACGAGAAGTACGGCTTCAAGGGGCTGGCGCAGGCGCTGGGCGGAGTGGCCGAGCCCGAGCCGGCCAAGGCCCGCGCAAAGAAGGCAGATTCCGCGAACTTGAACGAGCCTGGATTGTTCGATGATCCCGAAGTTTCAGGCGATCCGGCGACTCCAGAAGTGATCAGCATGCTGGCCTATGACACCGTCCTCACCTGGGATGCCTTCGACGCCTGGTTGGCAAAAATCGAGGAGGCCGAACTGGTGGCGCTGGACACTGAGACGACCTCGCTGGATGAGATGCGCGCCGAGATCGTGGGCCTGTCCTTCAGCGTGACGCCCGGTGAGGCGGCCTATATTCCGCTGGCGCACCGCTACCCCGATGCGCCCGAACAGTTGCCGCGCGAAGAAGTGCTGGCGCGGCTGAAACCCTGGCTCGAGAACGGTCAACGAGCCAAGCTGGGCCAGCACGTCAAGTACGACCGCCACGTGTTTGCGAATCACGGCATTGAAGTGCAGGGCTACGCGCACGACACCATGCTGCAAAGCTATGTGCTGGAGGTGCACAAGCCGCATGGGCTGGCGAGCCTGGCGCTGCGCCATCTGGGGCGCAGCGGCCTGAGCTTCGAAGATCTTTGCGGCAAGGGCGCGCACCAGATCTGCTTCGACCAGGTGGACATCGATAAGGCCTCGGTCTATTCCTGCGAAGACTCGGACATGACGCTGGACGTGCACCGGTTCCTGTGGCCGCAACTGCAGGCGGATGAGAAGCTCAATTTCATCTACCAGCTGGAGATTCAGAGCAGCGAAGCCCTGTACCGCATCGAGCGCAACGGCGTGCTGATCGACGCGCCGCTGCTCGCCGCGCAGAGCCACGAGCTGGGGCAGCGCATCCTGCAGTTGGAGACGGAAGCGCACGCGCTTGCGGGCCAGCCCTTTAACCTGTCGAGCCCGAAGCAGATCGGTGAAATTTTCTTCACGCAACTGGGTCTGCCGGTGGTGAAGAAGACCGCTACCGGCGCGCCCAGCACGGACGAGGAGGTGCTGGAAAAGCTGGCCGAGGACTATCCGCTGCCGGCCAAGATCCTGGAGCACCGCGGCCTGTCCAAACTCAAGGGCACCTACACCGACAAACTGGCGCAACTCGCGCTGCCGCGCACCGGCAGGGTGCACACGCATTACGCGCAGGCCGTCGCGGTGACCGGGCGTTTGAGCAGCAACGACCCGAACCTGCAGAACATCCCCATCCGCACGGCGGAAGGGCGGCGCGTGCGCGAAGCCTTTGTGGCGCCGCCGGGCTGCCTCATCGCCAGCGCCGACTACTCGCAGATCGAGCTGCGCATCATGGCGCACATCAGCGGCGACACGGCCCTGCTGCTGGCGTTTCACGACGGCATGGACGTGCACCGCGCGACCGCGGCCGAGGTGTTCGGCATTCCCACGCACGAGGTGTCCAGCGAGCAGCGGCGCTATGCCAAGGTCATCAACTTCGGCCTGATCTATGGCATGAGCGCCTACGGTCTGGCACGCAGCTTGGGGATCGACAACACGGCGGCGAAGAACTTTGTGCAGCGCTACTTTGAGCGCTACCCGGGCGTGAAGCACTACATGGAGTCCACGCGGCAATTGGCCAAGGAACAGGGCTACGTGGAGACGGTCTTTGGCCGACGCCTGTATCTGCCCGAGATCAATTCGCCCAACGGTCCACGTCGCAGCGGGGCCGAGCGCGCAGCCATCAACGCGCCCATGCAGGGCACGGCGGCAGACCTGATCAAGCTCAGCATGGTCAAGGTGCAGCAGGTGCTGGACGCCGAGCATCGCGGCACGAAGATGATCATGCAGGTGCACGACGAACTGGTGTTCGAAGTGCCCGAATCCGAAGTGCCCTGGCTAAAAGTCGAAATCCCGCGCCTGATGGCCGGTGTCGCGCACCTGAAAGTGCCGCTGCTGGCCGAAGTGGGCGTGGGCAAGAACTGGGACGAGGCGCATTGAAGATGGCTAACATCGACCTGAAAATACCATCGCAGCTTGGCCTGCAAATCCCGAGGAATAGCCCATGAAATCCAGAGCCGCCGTGGCCTTTGCCGCAGGCAAGCCGCTTGAAATTGTCGAGATCGACGTGGCGCCGCCCCAGTCCGGCGAAGTGTTGGTGCGTATCACCCACACCGGCGTTTGCCACACTGATGCATTCACCCTGAGCGGAGACGATCCGGAGGGCATCTTTCCGGCCGTGCTCGGCCACGAAGGCGGCGGCATTGTGGTGGACGTGGGAGCGGGTGTGACCAGCCTGGCGCCGGGCGACCACGTGATTCCGCTGTATACGCCCGAATGCGGCGAGTGCAAGTTCTGCAAATCCGGCAAGACCAACCTCTGCCAGAAGATTCGCGCCACCCAGGGCAAGGGCTTGATGCCAGACGGCACGACGCGCTTTTCCTACCAGGGTCGGCCGATCTTCCACTACATGGGCACCAGCACCTTCAGCGAGTACACGGTGGTGCCGGAGATCTCGCTGGCCAAGATTAATCCCAAGGCGCCTTTGGAAAAAGTCTGCTTGCTCGGTTGCGGCGTCACCACCGGTATCGGCGCCGTGCACAACACCGCCAAGGTGAAGCCAGGCGACACGGTGGCGGTGTTCGGCCTGGGCGGCATCGGGCTGGCCGTGATCCAGGGCGCACGCCAGGCCAAGGCCGGCCGCATCATCGGTGTCGACACTAACCCCGGCAAATTTGATCTGGCCAGGACCATGGGCGCCACCGACTGCATCAATCCCAAGGACTACGACAAACCGATCCAGGACGTGATCGTGGCGTTGACCGATGGCGGCGTGGACTTCAGCTTCGAGTGCATCGGCAACGTGCACGTGATGCGCTCTGCGCTCGAGTGCTGCCACAAGGGCTGGGGCGAGAGCATCATCATCGGTGTGGCCGGCGCCGGTCAGGAAATCTCGACCCGACCGTTTCAATTGGTGACGGGCCGGGTTTGGCGCGGCAGCGCCTTTGGCGGCGTCAAGGGCCGCACGCAACTGCCGGGCATGGTGGAAGACGCCATGCGCGGCGACATCCAACTCGACCCTTTCATCACGCACACGCTGCCGCTGGAGCGCATCAACGAGGCCTTCGAGTTGATGCACGAAGGCAAGTCGATTCGCACCGTGATTCATTTTTGACCGGAAAAACGGAGTTGTCTGAGCGCACATGAAATTTCTCACCATCTTGGCGGCCACGATGGCCGCGGGCATCGGCAGTGTCTGGCTGGCGGCGGCCTTGAGCTTTGGCGTGCTGGCGCGCTATACCCAGCACATGCTCAGTCTGGCTGCCGGCGCGCTGTTGGCCACGGCCTTCATGCACCTCTTGCCCGAAGCCTTTGAAGGCAAGGCGGACGCGCACGCACTGTTCACGACACTGCTGGTGGGGTTGGTGTTCTTCTTCCTGCTGGACAAGGCCGAGCTGTGGCACCACGGGCACGAGCACCACCACGAGGATGCGGTCGATCACGGCGCGCACGCGGGACACGCGCACCAGCACGCACCTCAGCCGGGCAGTTGGGCCGTGCTCACGGGCGACAGCCTGCACGCCTTTGGCGACGGGATCCTGATCGCTTCGGCCTTCGTGGCCGACACCCGACTGGGCTGGATCACGGCCGTGGCGGTGCTGGCGCACGAGGTGCCGCACCATATGGGCGATCTGGTGGTGTTGCGCGGCGGTTCACCCAATCAACGCATGGCGCTGGTAAAGGTGTCCATGGCGGGCGCGGTCACGGCGCTGGGCGGCGTCGTCGGCTATGTGCTGGTGGATGCACTGCAGGACTTTCTGCCGTACTTTCTGGTGGTGGCGTCCAGCAGCTTTGTCTATGTGGCGCTGGCGGACCTGATTCCGCAACTGCAAAGGCAGCTGGCAGCGCGCGAGACCGTGGCGCAGATCATCTGGCTGGTGCTGGGCATCGCGCTGGTGACCTTCATCAGCGGTTGGGGCCACCCGCATTGAGCCCTGCCGTTGCCAGCAAGTCGTAAACTCGACCCTTTCCTTTCCTCTCAAGCATCATGTCTGAACTCGAACCCCAAGCCGCGCCAGCTCCAAGCCACCGTTTTGACATTTACGGATTGGGCAATGCACTGGTGGACCAGGAGTTTGTGGTGCACGACGAGTTCTTGCGCACGCAGGGCATTGCCAAAGGCGCCATGACACTGATCGACGAGCCGCGTTTGGTGCGCCTGCTGGCCGATTTGCGCAGCGAGTTCGCGCTCAAGGGCCGCGCCAGCGGCGGTTCGGCCGCAAACACCCTGGTGACCGCCAGCTACTTTGGCAGCCGCGCCTTTTACTCCTGCCGCGTGGGTTCAGACGAGGCGGGCGAATTCTATCTGGCCGACCTCAGCGCGGCGGGCGTGTCCACGAATCCGCACCAGGGAATGCTTGCGGACGACCTGGCTTCGGGCATGACCGGTCGCTGCCTGGTGCTGGTCACCGACGACGCTGAGCGCACCATGAACACTTTCCTGGGCATCACGAGCGAGTTGTCGCACGCAGAGATCGACTTCGAGGCGCTGGCCGCGTCGCGCCTGCTCTACATTGAAGGCTATCTGGTCACCTCCCCCACCGGGCGCGAGGCCGCGGTGCGGGCCAAGGCCTTTGCGCGGGAGCGCGGCATCGAAGTGGCCTACACCTTGTCGGACTCCAGCATGCTGCAGTATTTCGGCGAGGGTGTGGCGCAGATCCTTGGCGAAGACGGCGTGGACCTGCTGTTTTGCAACGAAGGTGAGGCCCTGCAGTGGTCGGGATGCTATAGCGTGGCTGAAGCCGCGGATGCCTTGAAGGAGATCGCCAAGCGTTTTTGCATCACACTGGGAGCGCGTGGCGCGCTGGTGTACGACGGCGAAAATTTGCTCGAGATTGCCGCACACGAGGTCACGCCAGTGGACAGCAACGGCGCGGGTGACGTGTTTGCAGGGGCCTTTTTACACGCCTATGCAGCAGGCCTGGGATGCCAGCGCGCGGGCGACCTGGCCAGCCTGGCTTCAGCGCGCTGCGTGACGCAGTTTGGGCCCCGTTTGCCCGCGCTTGCGCATCTGGAAATTCGGGACCAGGTGCTTGGCGCTGCGAACCCCCAGCTCAGTGCAGCGGCTGCGAGCTAGTGGTATTCATCCAGGCCGATCACGCCAATCTTCTGCAGGCCCAGGCTCTGTGCATCGCTCAGCACCGCAGCCAAGGTGTCGTACTTGGCGTGACGCGCCGACAGCACGTGGATTTCAGGCTGAGGGTTCAAGGACGAGACTGAGCGCAAGCGCGCCTGCAGCTCGGTTGGATTGGCCAGCGGCGCGCCGTCCCAGAGCAACTGGTTTTGGGGCGTGATCTCGATCCTGACCACCTGCGGCACGCTGGCGTTGGGCGGAGGCAGACCGGCCGGCAGCTCCATGTTGACCGAGTGCAGGGTGATCGGAATGGTGATGATGAGCATCACCAGCAGCACCAGCAGCACGTCGATCAAGGGCGTGATGTTCATCCCCGATGCCAATTCGGGCGCGTCGGGTTCGGTGGACTCGTCAAAATCAATGGCCATCTTCTTCTTAATTGGTTGAGGACAGAGCCTGCTCGCTGGGCTTAGCTACGGCTTGTCCCGCAAAGTTTCAGAATGCGGTTCGGTGACAAAACCGATGCGCGCGATCCCGGCTTGCTGGCAGGCGAGCAGCACGCGCGCCACAGCCTCGTAATCGGCGCGGGCATCGCCCCGGATCTGGACTTCGGCTTGCGTCGACTTTTGCGCCATCTCCCGAAGGCGGCTTTGCAGCTCGGTCGCATCGGCCAAACGCGCGTCAAACCAGTAGGCGGCGCCGCGCGCATCCACTGAAATCACCACGGTCTCGGGTTGGCTTTGGCGCAGTGCGTTCGCAGCTCGCGGCAGGCGCACCGCGACCGAGGTATTGATGACCGGAATGGTGATCAGAAAAATGATCAACAGCACCAGCATCACATCCACCAGCGGCGTGGTGTTGATCTCGGACAGCATGGCGTCGTTTTCGCCATCGTGGTAGGTGATCGCCATGGCTCAGGCCGGTTTGTGAGCGGCGCCGCTGGCGCGCTGGCTCTTGTCGATTTCAATCAACAGCAGCGTGTGCAACTCCGAGCCAATACCCTTGACCGCGTGCAGCGCCACGCGGTTGCGCCGCACCAGCCAGTTGTATCCCAGCACCGCAGGCACGGCAACGGCCAGACCCAGTGCTGTCATGATCAGCGCCTCGCCCACGGGCCCCGCTACCTTGTCGATGGAGGCCTGGCCCGAGATGCCTATGGTCACGAGCGCGTTGTAAATGCCCCAGACGGTGCCGAACAAGCCCACAAACG
This sequence comes from uncultured beta proteobacterium, assembly GCA_903909815.1. GTDB lineage: Bacteria > Pseudomonadota > Gammaproteobacteria > Burkholderiales > Burkholderiaceae_C > CAIKVZ01. Next base: position 46,318 of record CAIVXG010000007.1, read on the forward strand.
GCGCCGTGGAGCCGACCGTGGCTAACACCGACAGGCCTTCTTGCGTGCGCATCTGCAACGAACCCACAGACTGCACGATGTCCTGACTAAGCCAGGTATTCATGTCCACCTGGGATGACAGGCTGTAGTAACGCCGCGCCGCCTCCAGCGCCGAATCCGCGATCAACCGAAACGGGCTGGACGCAGGCAGGGCCTCGATACGCTTTTGCACGCTGTCGCTGGCGGAGAACGCACGTCGCGCTGTCAGCACCTGGGCGCTCAGCAGTCGCTGCTCCAGCAGCTTGGCGACGATCAGGTACCAACTCAGCAGCGACATGATGGCCAGCAACAGCAACGTGGTCTTGGCCACCATGTCACCCTGCGCCCAAACCGCGCGCAAGCCGTAGGGGTTGCCACCGGGGTCGGCCGCAGGGGGCGTGAGGTTGGCCACGGCCATGTTGGGCAACGCGGTCACAGCTGCGGCACTGGCCTCGGGCGTCGGTGGGCTGACTTGCACCTGCGCGCTGGCGGCACTGCCGAATATCAACGTCAGTGCGAGCAGCCAGACGGGGGCGCGACGAGTGCTGAAATGAGGTTTGATCATGGTGCTTTCCTGAATGAGGCAATGGGAATGGAGCAGGTCGAGGGCGGGGCTACTTCGGAGGCTTGCATTTTCCGGTGGCCGCCTCGTACGGGATGGTCAATGCGCTGAGCAAACTGCCTCCAGGACGGATGCAGTCGGGCAACTCAGCCGCCGACACGCCTTCGCCCAGTCGATTGCGCCGTTGCCCGCCGCCGTTGAGCTGTTCGTTGGCCATTTCGGACAGCGATTTTTGCCGGCCTTGACCTGAATTTTTCATGACGTTGGGGTAGTAAAAGCCCGACGGCACGTTCACGGCAGGAGCCGGGGGTGCGCCTGCACCGGCGCTGGCAGCTTGTGGCGCAGGAACTGGCGCAGCCGCTTCCACCGGCGTGATGGCCAAGGCACGTGGCGCAGCCGGCGTTGGCGCCGGCACGGGAGTCGGAGCCGGAGCTACGGTTGGGGTGGGTGCCGGAACCGGCGCGGGGTCGGCTATAAGCGGCACAGGCACAGGCACAGGCACAGGCACAGGCACAGGCACAGGCACAGGCACAGGCACAGGCACAGGCACAGGCACAGGTTCCGGCGCTGGTACGGGTGGGGGTATGGGTGCAACCGTGGGCTTGGGCGCCGGCGCTTCGTGCACCGGCGCCGGCACGGGCGTAGTCAAAGGAATCGGAACAGTAAGCGGCGGCGGGGTCGGGATAGGTAGCGGCGGTGGCGCAATGACCGGCAACTTTTTCGGCTCGGGTGGCTTTTCAGGCGGCAGCTCTATTGCCTTGGGTGGTGTGATGACGGTGGTTGGCGCAGTTGGCTTGGGCTCGGCTTTGTGCATCGGCGCGGCCACCGGCTTGGGCGTGATGGCGCGTTGCGGCTGCGGCTCGGGTGGCTTCTCGCGCGGCAAGGTGATGGGCGCCAGATACGTCACCATGCGTCGCACCGAGCGTTGCATCGGCATCGACTGCAGCACCAGCCACAGCAGCGCGACGTGCAGCAAGCCGGTTGCAATCAACGCGGGCCGGGACAGGCGCGGGTATTGCAGGCCACGCGATTTGAGGTCAACCATCGAGGGGCAGGATTTCAAACAGTGGGAGCACAGGCCTGAACCGCCATCTCGAGCACGCGATCAAGGTCACCTGGCACGGGTCGGGTACTCATACCAACAGCGTGGTTACCGGCAACGGATCCACCAGCAGGTCCATTTCACTGCCCTGCGCATCCTGGCCAAGCACCGCGGACCCGAGGCCGCGCCGATTGGTTGCGCGCAAGCGCTGTGGCGTTGCGCGCACAGCGGGACGTTTCAACGCGGGTGATGTGGATGGCCTCATGCTGCTTGCAGTTCAATCTCGTTGAATCTTAACGGCAAAGCACGCACATCCATCACCCGGCGCGTTTGGCAGCCCAAGCATGGAAGTCGGCAAATTGCGTCAGATTCAATGCCAGCAGGCGTTTCAAGATGTGTTTGCGTTCATGACCGTATCGTCGTCCATAACGCCCACGCTTCAGATGCCGGGTTCGATCGCCTTGCGTTCGAGTTCGCGCCGCCGTGCCTGCAGCGTGCGGTAGCGTTCCAGTGCCAGCGGGTCGGAGCCGGCGGCTTCGATGGCCTGGGTTTCCTGCAGCTTGATGCGTTCCACCAGCATGCGGTTCAGCAGGGCGCGCAGCTCGCGCACCGATTCCGCCGGCTCCACTGGTTCGATCTCGGGTTCAGCCATGAGGCGCAGCGCCAGGCTCTCGGATTCATGGTCCTGCAAGCCTTCGCGCAGGGCGCCCCAGGATTGCGGTCCGTGTTCGTGCAATTGGCTTTCCAGCCAAAGGAACAGGGGGCCGTGCGGCGCGGGCAGTTCGCACAGCATGCTGTGGTCTTCGTTGGACAGGGCGTCCCAGGCGCTGCGGTAGGTGAGCAGCAGTCGCGCAGCATGGTCCGCGCGCCCGGTTGGTACGATCCGTCCGCGGCGCGGCGCGGGCGTGGAAAAGCGCGAAGCATAGTCGTTAGAGCGGGGGCTCGACTTGGCTTCGAAGCCTTTTGTCCGCTTGCCGTATTCAGGCTTGGCGGGGGCGGCGCGACCGAGCCACAGGTCGGTCAATTCGCGCCCGTTGAGCTGCACCAGATCGGCGATATCGCCCAGCAACTGGCGCTTGAGTGCGCCGTCGGGCAGCGCCGTCCACAACGGCCGGGCGTTGCTGGCGAAATGCGCGCGGCCCTCGGCGCTGTTCAGGTCGCAATCTTCGCGTGCGGCTTCGATCAGGAATTTCGACAATGGCACGGCCTGGCTGATGCACAGCGAAAACGCCTCCTTGCCAAACTCGCGGATATAGCTGTCGGGGTCATGCTCGGCGGGAAGGAACAGGAACTTGACGCTGCGCGTATCGCTGGCGAAGGGCAAGGCGCCATCCAGCGCCTTGCGCGCTGCGCGCCGCCCCGCCGCGTCGCCGTCAAAGCTGAAGACGACCGAGTCGGTGAAGCGAAACAGCTTTTGCACGTGCTCGTTGGTGCAAGCCGTGCCCAGCGTCGCCACGGCGTTGGGAAAGCCCAGCTGCGCCAGTGCCACCACGTCCATATAGCCTTCGGTGACCAGAACAAAACCGTGCTCGCGCAGGGCAGTTCGGGCCTCGAACAGGCCGTAGAGTTCGCGCCCCTTGCTAAACACCGGGGTTTCAGGCGAGTTCAGATACTTGGGTTTTTCGTCGCCGAGCACGCGGCCGCCAAAGCCGATGCACTCGCCCTTGACATTGCGAATCGGGAACATGACGCGGTCGCGGAAGCGGTCGTAGCGTTTTTCCTCGTCCTCGCTCACGATCACCAGGCCGGACTCCACCAGCAGCGGGTCGTTGTAGTCCGGGAACACGCTGGCCAGGCTGCGCCAGCCTTCGGGTGCATAGCCCAGGTCAAACGCTTTGGCGATCTCGCCGCTGAGCCCGCGCTTCTTGAAATAGTCGACCGCCCTTGGCGAATGTTTCAGGTGGACCTTGTACGCGGTGCAGGCCTTCTCCAGCACATCGGTGAGCGTGTCCTGCTTTTGCCGCTGCTCCTGGGCTCGGGCCCGGTCCTGCGGCGAGGACTCGTCCTGAGGCACCTGCAAGCCATACTGCTGTGCCAGATCCTGCACCGCTTCCACGAACGTCATGCCGGCGTGGTCCATCAGGAAACTGATGGCGTTGCCGTTCTTGCCGCAGCCAAAGCAGTGGTAGAACTGTTTTGCCGGGCTCACCGAAAACGAGGGTGACTTCTCCCCATGAAACGGACACAGGCCCATGAAGTTGGCCCCGCCCTTCTTCAGCTGGACGTAGCGGCCCACAATGTCAACGACATCGGTGCGGGCCAGCAGTTCCTGGATGAAGGTTTGGGGAATGGACATGGGGTGAGTATTGTGGCGGCAATTGAGGCGGGCCGATTCTTGCTATTCGGGACGAAGCCCCCTCCAAGGCCGGGACTGTCCCGCAAATCTAGTCAGTTGAGGACAGGGCTCGTTCGCTGCGCGTAACTCGGACTGTCCCGCAAATTCACAGGTTATGTACTAACCCGTAAACTCCCCACTCCATGACCGCCCTCGTCGACGTTTCCTTCTTTCCGCGCGCAGCCAAGCCGCTCACCAGTTACCGCAAGTACTGGGCGGCACGCTTTGGCACGGCCAAATTCCTGCCCATGAGCCGCGCCGAGATGGAGGCACTGGGCTGGGATAGCTGCGATGTGATTCTGGTCACGGGCGACGCCTACGTGGACCACCCCAGCTTTGGCATGGCGGTGATCGGGCGCATGCTGGAAAACCAGGGCTTTCGTGTTGGCATCATTGCGCAGCCCGACTGGCAAAGTGCCGATCCGTTCAAGGTCCTGGGCAAGCCCAATCTGTTTTTCGGTGTGACCGCGGGCAACATGGATTCGATGATCAACCGCTACACCGCGGACCGCAAGATCCGCAGCGACGACGCCTACACCCCGGGCGACGTGGGTGGCAAGCGGCCCGATCGCGCTGCGCTGGTGTATTCGCAGCGCTGCCGCGAAGCCTTCAAGGATGTGCCGATCGTTCTCGGCGGCATCGAAGGCTCGCTGCGCCGCATTGCGCATTACGACTACTGGTCGGACAAGGTGCGACGCTCGATTCTGATCGACGCCAAGGCCGATTTGCTCCTGTATGGCAACGCCGAACGCGCGATCGTGGAGATTGCACACCGGCTCGCCGCGCGTGAACCGGTGCAGCAGATCACCGACGTGCGCGGCACCGCCTTCGTGCGCCGCAGCGACGACGAGAGTGGGCGCGGCTGGTTTGAAATCGACTCCACCAGCGTGGACGAACCGGGGCGCGTGGAAGCCCATGTGAACCCGTACCAGACGACGTCGGAGCAAGCGGCAGGGCAGGGCAGCAGCTGTGCCAAGGACGACGGCACGCCCGATCCGGCAATGGACAGCAGCTCGAAAAAATCGAATGTCCAGCCTCTGACATTCTTTGCCAACCCGGCCTTGACGGGAAAATTGAAGGTGCCGCCGCGAGAACGCTCGGTGATCCGACTGCCCTCCTACGAGCAGGTGAAGAGCGACCCGGTTCTATACGCGCACGCCAGCCGCGTGCTGCACCTGGAGACCAATCCGGGCAATGCGCGCGCCCTGGTGCAGGCGCACGGCACGGGTGCGACCGCGCGCGACGTGTGGATCAATCCGCCACCGATTCCGCTGACTACGGCCGAGATGGATCTGGTGTTTGACCTGCCCTTTGCGCGCTCGCCTCATCCGACCTATGCGGACGAGAACGGCAGCCACGACGGCGCGACGAAGATTCCGGCCTGGGAGATGATCCGGTTTTCCATCAACATCATGCGTGGCTGCTTTGGCGGCTGCACCTTCTGCTCGATCACCGAGCACGAAGGCCGCATCATCCAGAGCCGCTCGGAAGAATCCGTGATCCGCGAGATCGAGGACATCCGCGACAAGGTGAAAGGCTTCACGGGGACGATCTCGGATCTGGGCGGACCCACGGCCAACATGTACCGCCTGGGATGCAAGAGCCCCGAAATCGAGGCCGCGTGCCGCAAGCCCAGCTGTGTCTATCCGGGTGTGTGCCAGAACTTGCATACCGACCATGCGCCCCTGATCCATATGTACCGCCGTGCGCGCGCACTCAAGGGTGTGAAGAAGATATTGATCGGCTCCGGCCTGCGCTACGACCTTGCCGTCCTGTCGCCCGAGTATGTGAAGGAACTGGTGACGCACCATGTCGGCGGCTATCTCAAGATCGCGCCCGAGCACACGGAGCAGGGTCCGCTCACCAAGATGATGAAGCCGGGAATCGGCAACTACGACAAGTTCAAGACGCTGTTTGAGAAGTTCTCGCTCGAGGCCGGCAAAAAGCAGTTCCTGATTCCGTATTTCATCGCAGCGCATCCGGGCACCAGCGACGAGGACATGATGAACCTGGCGCTGTGGCTAAAGAAGAACGGCTTTCGTGCGGACCAGGTCCAGACCTTTTACCCCTCGCCCATGGCCAGCGCCACGGCCATGTACCACAGTGGCAAGAACCCGCTGCGCAAAGTCACGCGTGACTCCGAGACCGTGGATGTAGTGCGCGGCGAGCGGCGCCGCCGGCTGCACAAAGCCTTCCTGCGCTACCACGATCCCAGCAACTGGCCGCTGCTGCGCGATGCGCTGAAGACACTAGGCCGTGCCGACCTGATCGGCAACGGCAAGCAGCACCTGATACCGACTTTCCAGCCGCTGAATGACGGCAGCTACAGCAGTGCGCGGCGCAAGAACTCAACCATCGCTGCCGTGAAGTCGGCGCCTGTGGTCAAAGGCCGTTTGTTGACGCAGCACACGGGCTTGCCACCGCGGGATACGGGTTCAGCGCCTGGGCTTGGCAAGGCGCAGCGCAAGGCGCGTTGACGCGGCCGGTTACGGTCGCGAGGCACTGGCTGCGGGTTCGCGTGCCATCTCCTCCATCTGGCGCTCGACGTCCTGCTCGGACTGCGCTGCTTCGTTCGTGACGGCCGCTGCCGGCGCATCCAGCAGGTGCACCACGCGCGGCAACGCGAACACCGTCACCGTCAGCGCGAGCTGCGCCAGAATGAAGGGCAGCAGCGCCTTGACGATGCGCGCCGTGCTCACCTGTGCCAATCCCGAGCGCGAGCGCGCCATCAGCACCGCGTAACCCATCGGTGGGATCAGAAAGCTCAGTTGCAGCACCAGCAGCAACAGCACGGACGCCTGCTGCGCGTCTCCCAGTTGAGCTATCAGCAGCGGTGCCACCACCGGAATGATGACGAAGATCATCTCGAAGGCATCCAGCACCCAGGCACACAGTGCCACTGCCAGCAATACCAGCGCCGCCGTGAGCTGTGGCGAAAGCGTAGACCCCAGCACCAGCGCGCCCAGCCATCGGTCGGTACCGAACAAACGAAACACCAGACTGAAGCTGGTGGCGCCCGCGAGCAGAGCGAACAGGGCCCCGCTCAAGGACAGGGTGCTGGCCAGCACCTCGCTCCATTGCACCCGATTCAAGGCGCGACTGGCGACGGTGGCAATGATCAGCAGCAATCCAGCGGCGGCTGCGCCCTCGACCGCATAAATCCTTCCCGTGAAAACGCCAGCCAGCAACAGCAGGATTGCGCACAGCGTGAGCACGGCCAGCAGCACTTCTGCCGGACGCGGCGCCACGGAATCTGGGTGCTCGGTGGAACCTCGCCCCTGCCACCACGCCACCAGTGACCACAGCGCGAGCACGGCAGTTGCGGGCAGCAGCGCGGCGTGGAACACGTCCTGCGTGTTGATGATGCGCTGAGTGCTCAGGACAAATCCGGGCAGATGGCTGGCCTCGGTGTGCGCGTTCAGCATGGCGTCGCCCAGCAGGATCAGCACCAGCGAGGGCGGGACCACCACGCCGATGGTGGCGGCCACGCTGATGAGTGCCGTGGCGCGCGCCGGGTCGGCGGCGCCCAGGCGCGGCGCCAGCAGGCGCGACAGCAGTGCTGAACTCGAAGCCACGGAGCCGTTCATGGGCGCGATCAACGCGCCCACACACAGCGCCGCCAGCGACCGAGCGGCGCCCAGCGAACGAAAGCAGCGGGCCAGTGATGAGAGCAGTGCATCGGCCACGCGCAGGCGTTGCAGCAACACGCCGATGAACACATACAGCGGCAGGGCCTGCAACAAGTCATGTTCGAGCAAGCCCACCAGGCGCGTGGGCAATGCCGACAGGATGTTGAGGTCGAACTGCCCGTAGGCCACGCCGAGCGCGGCAAAGGCGCTGGCAACGGCGCAGAGCAGGGCCCAGACCGGCAGCCCGGTGCTGACGATCAAAAAGCCCAACGTCAGCAGCATCCACACGCCCGCAGTGGGGCCGGTGGGGCTCAAGGCCGCGACTCCTTGCGCGGTAGTACCTGCAACAGTGCTTCCATCAACACCAGCATCACCAGCAGGGCCAGCGCCACTTTGATGAGGAAATACCCCGGCGTCAGCGTCTCGCTGAATTTCTCCCAATGGCGCACGGACTCGATCACGATCGGTGTCGTGGCCCACAGCAGGAACAGCGCCCACGGGCCGACACAGAGCAGTAAGGCCCAGCGTTTCCATCGCAGGGCCAAGGTCGGACTCGCGTGGGCTGAGTGCAGCGCCGCCAGGTGCGTGCCGTTGACGGAGGCGGCGCTGACTGCAATAGCCATGTAGAGCGCGAACACGATCTGCGCGACGTCGTTGGTCTGACGTGAATAGGCCTGCACCACGTCCCGCAGCGGCCACTGCGCAAACAGCAGCACGGCCAAGGGCAGCACCAGCAGACCCGCATATCGCAGCAACACTCGCGTCAGCTTCATGCTTTCTTTTCCTGTTTGTGTGGCATCGATCGAGGATACCGCGGATGCAGGTTAGAATCCGTCCTCGTCGGGGCGTAGCGCAGCCTGGTAGCGCATCTGGTTTGGGACCAGAGGGTCGAAGGTTCGAATCCTTTCGCCCCGACCATCATCAAAAGCCAAAGGCCGTCAGGGAATCCTCTCTGGTGGCCTTTTTCATGTCCCCTTGGGATGCCCAGGCCTGGGCCGATCGGCGGCTCAATTTGGAGAGTTCCGCATGGATGAAACTTTCAAAACCGAAAAGCACATAGGTATCAGCCTTGGAATGATCGACTCCTTGAACGACGGACTCGGTGAATTTTCGACGCAGATCTGTGAGCACATTGCCGCCGTGGCTCCGGCCTGGCGTGAACAATCGGGCGTGACGTTTCATCTCCATATGCCAGCACGCTGGCACGGCCGGTTTGGACCCGACGTGGCTTATCTCGCGACAAACAAGTTCCAGGGCTACTGGCATTTGCAAGGGTTGCGTCGGTTTGATGTGTGGCACGGCCTTAACCAGTTGGGTCGAACCGGCCCCCCCATAGGGACCCGGCAGTCGTTGCTGACCATTCACGACCTGAACCCGATCTATCATGACGCCGAGCGCGAGGCCAAGCAGGCTATGCGAAAGCTCAAACTTCGCTTGCGAAAGTTCGATGGTGTGACGACCCTAACGCGTTACGTCGAAAGCGACATTCGCAAGCATCTGGACTGGCGCGGTCCGGTTAGCGTCATCGCCAATGGTGCGCGCGACCTGACTTCGCATGCGCAACAAGGCGTAGCGGGCCCGAAGCCTGGGCAGTTCCTGCTGCACCTGAGCCGCATGGCCGCGTCCAAGAACCCTCAATGCTTGTTGGAGTTGGCGGCGATCTGGCCCGAGCAGCAGGTGGTTCTGGCAGGCCCGCCGAGCAGCGACTCCGATCGACTCATGGTGCAGGCGTGCGAACGCGGTCTGAGCAACGTGTGCGTCGTGCGGGGAGTCAGCAACGAGCAGAAGACCTGGCTGTATGCCAATTGCCGGGCCTTCGTGTTTCCATCCTTGACTGAGGGCTTCGGATTGCCACCGCTTGAAGTCATGCATTTCGGCAAACCGGTGTTCCTGTCCGATCGGACCAGCCTGCCCGAGGTCGGTGGTGCCATGGCTGCGTATTTCAAAAATTTTGAGCCCCACTCGATGCGGCTTTGCATCGAGTCTGAGCTTGCCGGTTTGCAGGCCAAGGCGCCGGCCATACGAGCGCACGCGGCCCGCTTCACCTGGGACCGTGCGGCCCAGGCCTATCTGGCGATTTACCGCGACCTGTTGCGGCTTCGCTGATAGGTCGGCCCCGGTCGCCCCAGGCGCTCTTTGACATCATGGGGGCTGGCGCGCCGGCAGTCACCCAACTCGTGCCGCGAAAGCTGCAAGCGCGGCCGGTCCAGTTCAGTCCGGGTCAGGCAGTGATTGGCTCGTGGTGCAGCAGGGTTGCGCTCCGAGGTAGACGCAGCGCAGCCCGCCCTGCGCGGGTGATCGCATGTTCTGGTACTCGGTGAACAGTTGCTGTGGCTCGATGTCCGAAACCGCGTCGAGCGCGTGCACGGCGGTGGCGCGATCGGCGGCAGCAAAGCGCATCAAGGGGTGGATCGGGCCGGCAAGCAAGGCGAGGATGGGCGTGCGGCTGGCACGACCCAGGTGCATCAATCCGCCGTCGGCGCACACCAGCAGCGCGGCATCGCGGATCAGGGCAAACACCTCGGCAATGGTTTGCTTGCCGACCTTATCGCAGACGCGCTTGCCTTGTGCATGTTTTTGCATCAGCGCATGGGCGAGTTCACGCCCATTGGCAGAGCCAATCAGCACGATTTCTGTCTCGGGCTCATTCTTCAAAACCAGAGCGACGAATTCGTCCCAGTGCGCGTAGGTCCGGTATTCGACGACGCCGCCGACGACCAGGGCGAGCATAGTGGATTGGCGCCGTTCTGACTTGTGCGCCAGTGCCAGATTGAAGACCGGTTTGATGGCGTCAGGCGCCACGACAGGCAAGGCGCCGTAGTGCGAAACCGCGTTGTAGCCGAACTCCAGGCGATTGAATTCGGGGCCGTAGTAGTAGGCCTGGAGCGCCAAAAATTCTTGCTTGGGCAAATGGCGCGCCTTGAACTTCATGCATTGGCGCGAAAGCGCCTGCAGCACTACGAAATCGTACTGCTCGAAATCCAGCGCTGCCGCGTCGCCATGAACCGCCGCAAACAAGGGGTCGCCACGGTACAGCGATGCCACGTTTTCGGTGGAGTACAGGTCCACCTTGAAGGGTGCGCCTGCGAACAGCACCCGGGCCGAGAGATCCATGATGGAGTCGCCGAGTTGCGGCATGCCAAGATAGACCCAGAGGATGTGGCGCGTCGCCTGCGGAATCCTGGGCACCAGCAGCCGCTCCTGTCCCATGGCGCGCAGGTACAGGGCTCTCTTGAGTCGGTGGAACAAGAGTTGGGTGATGGATTTTCGCTGCAGGAACTGCGGCCAGTTGGAGTGCAGCGTGCCCGCAAGCTGGGGCAAAAAGACCGCGCTCGCATAGCCCCTCAGGTGCGAGCGCACGCGCTTGAGCGCGCCGGTGAATGTCATTGCGTGCCGAAGATCCGGTCGCCCGCGTCGCCCAGGCCGGGCAGGATGTAGCCGTGGTCGTTCAACTGGCGATCAATGGCGGCGGTGTAGATGTCCACGTCCGGGTGCGCTGCCTGCATCGCGCTAATGCCTTCAGGGCAGCTTACCAGGCAGGCGAGCTTGATCGACTTGGGGCGCAGCGCCTTCACGCGTTCGATCGCGGCGATGGCCGAATTGCCGGTGGCCAGCATTGGATCGACCACGATCACATCGCGTTCGTCCATCTCCTTGGGCATCTTGAAGTAGTACTCCACCGGGTGCAGCGTTTGGGGGTCGCGGTACAGGCCGATGTGTCCCACGCGCGCACCCGGAATCACGCTCAGCATGCCTTCCAGAATGCCGTTTCCCGCGCGCAGGATTGACACCAGCACCAGCTTCTTGCCGTCGATGACATGGCCCGTCATCGTCTCCAGCGGCGTCTCGATCTCCACCTCCTGCAGCGCCACGTCGCGCGTGATCTCGTACGCCATCAACATGCTCAGTTCATTGAGTAGATGGCGAAAGGTGTTGGTGGAGGCGTCTTTCTTGCGCATCAGCGTGAGCTTGTGCTGCACCAACGGGTGGTCTAGAACGTGGACTTGGCTCATGGTGTGCTGCCTTGGTCGAAAAGTACAATCAAGCCTTAGTGTAGGCAATAAACCGGGGGGCGTTCGTGGCAGGTCATTCCAAATGGGCAAATATTCAGCACCGCAAGGGTCGGCAGGACGAAAAGCGGGGCAAGGTCTGGACCCGCATCATTCGTGAAATCACCGTGGCGGCGCGCCAGGGCGGCGGCGACCTGAGCGCCAATCCGCGCCTGCGCCTGGCGGTGGATCGCGCCAAGGCCGCCAACATGCCGGCGGATCGCGTCAAATACAACATCGACAAGGCCACGGGCAACCAGGAAGGTGTGACCTACGAGGAAATCCGCTACGAAGGGTACGGCATCGCTGGCGCCGCCATCATCATCGACACCATGACCGACAACAAGGTGCGCACCGTGGCCGAGGTGCGCCACGCCTTTAGCCGAAACGGCGGCAACATGGGTACCGAAGGCTCGGTGGCGTTCCAGTTCAAACATTGCGGTCAGCTCATTTTTGCCCCTGGCACGAGCGAGGACAAGGTGATGGAAGTCGCACTGGAAGCCGGTGCCGACGACGTCATCAGCGATGACGACGGTGCGATCGAGGTGCTGACGTCACCGGCACAATTCGAGGCCGTGAAGAACGCGCTCGAGTCTGCCGGCCTCAAGGCGGATGTGGCCGAAGTCACGATGCGCGCGGAAAATGCGATCGAGCTCACGGGCGAGGATGCTGTGCGCATGCAAAAGCTGCTGGACGTGCTGGAGGACCTGGACGACGTGCAGGCGATCTACCACAACGCCGAAATCGACAGCGAGGCGCTATGAAAGTTCTGGTCATAGGCGGCGGCGGCCGCGAACACGCGCTGGCCTGGAAACTGACGCAGTCGCTCAAGGTGCAGACGGTTTACGTGGCGCCGGGCAACGGCGGCACGGCGCTGGACAAGAGGCTGGAGAATATAGCGATCACCGACGTCCAGGCGTTACGCGTCTGGGCCCAGGAGAACCACATTGCCCTGACCGTGGTCGGCCCCGAACAGCCGCTGGCCGCTGGCGTGGTTGACGAATTTCGGGCCCACGGTCTGCGCGTTTTCGGCCCGACCCAGGCGGCGGCGCAACTGGAAAGTTCCAAGGCGTTTTCCAAGGCCTTCATGCAGCGCCACGGCATCCCTACGGCCGAGTTCCAGACTTTCAGTGATGCGGCGCTGGCCCACGCCTATGTCGACGCCAAGGGAGCGCCAATCGTGGTCAAGGCCGACGGCTTGGCAGCGGGCAAGGGCGTGGTGGTGGCTCTGTCGCTGGAAGAAGCGCATGCGGCCATTGACTTCATGCTGCTGGACAACAGCCTGGGCGTGGCGCATAACGACGGTGGTGCGCGCGTCGTGATCGAGGAATTTCTGGCGGGCGAGGAAGCCAGTTTCATCGTCATGTGCGACGGCAAGAACGTGTTGGCTCTGGCCACTTCGCAGGATCACAAGCGCCTGCTCGACGGTGACGAAGGCCCCAACACCGGCGGCATGGGCGCGTATTCGCCCGCGCCGGTGGTCACGCCAGACGTCCATGCCCGCGCCATGCGCGAGGTCATCCTGCCCACCATTCGTGGCATGGAAAAAGACGGCATCCCTTTCACCGGATTTCTCTATGCGGGACTGATGATCGATCCCCTGGGTCAGGTGAAGACGCTGGAGTTCAACTGCCGCATGGGCGACCCTGAAACCCAGCCCATCATGATGCGACTCAAGACCGATTTGGTGGACGTGCTGTGGGCGGCGACCGAAGTGCCCGGCAAGCTCGATCAGATCGAACTGCTGTGGGACCGGCGCACGGCGCTGGGCGTGGTGCTGGCAGCCCACGGCTATCCCATGCATCCGCGCAAGGGCGACGCCATCGCCGGTCTGCCGCACGAGGCCGAGGACGCGGTGGTGTTTCACGCTGGCTCGGAATTGCGCGATGGCGTCGTGCGCAGCAGCGGGGGGCGCGTGCTGTGCGTCACCGCCCTGGCCGAGACCGTGAAGGCGGCGCAAACGCGCGCTTACGATGTGATCAACCTGATCCACTTCGACGGCATGCAGTATCGCCGCGACATCGGTCACAGAGCGGTGCGCGGCTAATGCAAGGGGTGGGCCTGCCGCGAGCGGCGCAGTGCGACTACCCGCGGCCTTTCTCGCTGCAGTTTCAGGGCAGCAAGCTGGCACGCTGGGTGCTCGCATGTTTTGGCTGGAAAGTGCGCTTTGAAGGCTTCCCGGCACTGCAGGGCATGGTGGCGGTATACCCCCATACCAGCAACTGGGACTTCGTGGTGATGATTCTCGCCAAGTGGGCCATGGGTGTTCCCGCCAGTTTCTGGGGCAAGGACAAGTTGTTCCGCATTCCGCTGTTTGGTGCCTGGCTGCGCTGGCTCGGTGGCGTGCCGGTGCAACGCACGTCGGCCCGCGGCACCGTGGGCCACGCCGTGGACCTGATTGTGTCCAGGAAGAGGCGCAACGAATACTTCTGGTTGGGCCTGGCGCCCGAGGGCACGCGGCGCATGATTCCCGGCTGGCGCAGCGGCTTTTACCGCACGGCGCTGCAGGCACAGATACCTCTGGGCCTGGCGCGCCTGGACTACAGCCAACGCGAAGTGACGCTGCTGGACTTCATCGCACTCACCGGCGATGAAGCGCAGGACATGGCGCGCATCGCCGGCATTTACCAGGGCGTGCAGGGCCGGTGGCCCGGCAATGCGGCGCCGATTCAATTACTGGCGGCCAACGTGCCGCGCAGCGAAACCATCGTCAAATAGGATTTCCATCATGACCCCGATGCAACAGCAGGTGCAAACCTATTTGATGGGACTGCAGGACGACATCACCGCGCGCATCCACGAGATCGACGGCACGGCGTTCGTGGTCGACCCTTGGTCCAAGTCGCCGGGCGAGCCACTCCAGGGCAATGGACGCACCCAGATCCTGGAAGGCGGCCCGGTGTTCGAACGCGCGGGCTGCGGTTTTTCGCACGTCAGCGGCCCCAGATTGCCGCCGTCGGCGACGCAGCACCGGCCCGAGCTGGCGGGCGCACCGTTCGAAGCCATGGGCGTGTCGCTAGTGTTCCATCCGCGCAACCCCTTTGTCCCCACGGTGCACATGAACGTGCGCATGTTGGCAGCGACGGTGGCGGGACACGATCCCGTGTGCTGGTTTGGCGGCGGCATGGATCTGACGCCCTACTACGGCATTGAAGAAGACGCGCGGCACTTTCACCGCACCTGCCAATCCGCGCTGGCGCCTTTTGGGGACGACAAATATCCACGCTTCAAGCAGTGGTGCGACGAGTACTTTTACCTGAAACACCGCGATGAGCAACGCGGCATCGGCGGCGTGTTTTTTGACGATTTTTCTGAACTGGGTTTCGAGCAGAGTTTTGCTCTGATGCGCTCGGTAGGCTCGTCGTTTTTGCAGGCTTATCTGCCGATCGTGGAGCGGCGCAAGGACACGGCCTATGGCGAGCGCGAGCGCGAGTTTCAGCTCTATCGGCGCGGACGCTACGTCGAGTTCAACCTGGTGTGGGACCGGGGCACGCACTTCGGTCTGCAGTCCGGCGGGCGCACCGAGTCGATCCTGCTGTCCATGCCGCCGCAGGCGAGCTGGTGTTACCGGCGCGCGGAAGAAGCGGGCTCACCCGAGCAGCGGCTCTACACCGACTACTTGCCGCGCAGGGACTGGGTTTGACGCAGGCACAGCCGCGCATCGGCGTCTTTGGTGGCGCCTTCGATCCGCCGCATGTGGCGCACGTGGCGCTGGCGCGGGTGGCGCTGGCGCAGTTGGCGCTGGACGAACTGAGGATCTTCCCAACGGGGGAGGCCTGGCACAAGTCCCGACGCTTGAGCGCGGCAACGCACCGATTGGCGATGGCGCGTCTGGCGTTTGAAGGACTGGATCGCGTGCATGTGGATGCGCGTGAAATCGAGCGCGTCGGCCCAACCTACACCGTGGATACGCTGCGCGCGCTGCAGGCCGACCATCCGGGCACGCTACTGTTTCTGATCCTGGGCGAAGACCAGGCGCGCGCGCTGCCCACCTGGCGCGAATGGCAGGAAATTCTCGGGCTTGCTATAATTTGTGTAGCTGCGCGCCATTCGGCGGTCGATCACGTCGACGAATTGAATTCCTTTTCCGGGTTTGTAGGCGGGGCAACGGGCCGCTTCCAACGCCTGACGCTGGAGCCCATGGACGTGGGCTCCACCCGGATTCGTGCGCTGACGGCGGCCTCCGATGTCATCGCCCCTCTGGTGCCCGAATCGGTTGCGCGTTATATTTCCCACCATCACCTCTATCAGAATCCTTGATGACTACTTCCTCCCGCACGGACTCCACCGGTAAAAAAGACGTACAAAAACTTCAGCGCGCCATTGTCGATGGCCTGGAAGACGTGAAAGCCCAAGACATCCAGGTGTTCGACACCGAGCGACTGTCTTCCTTGTTCGAGCGGGTGATCGTGGCGTCGGGAACGTCCAATCGGCAGACCAAAGCCTTGGCCGCCAGCGTGCGCGACGCCGTGCGCGACGCCGGTCTTGGCAAACCCCGCATTGAAGGTGAAGAAAACGGCGAATGGATCATCGTGGACTGTGGCGCGGCCGTAGTGCACATCATGCAGCCCGCGATCCGCCAGTACTACCACCTGGAAGAATTGTGGGGCGAAAAGCCCGTGCGTCTGAAGCTGGGCACGGTGAAACCGGCTGTCCCCGTAAAGGCCGAAGCGCCTGCGGCCAAGCCCGGTCCCAAGATCCCCAACATCAAGCGCTCCAGCGCGGCCAAAGCCGGCGCGCTGGAACTCAATCCGCCCAAGCCCAAGGCGCGCAAACCGGCGTCCAAGACGGCCCTGAAGTCGTCAGCCGCCAAACCCAGAGCGCCGGTGCGAAAGCCGGTGGCGCCCGCACCCGCAGCCAAGGCGCCGGCGGCGAAGGCTGCGGCCGTGAAAGCCGTCGCAGTTAAAACCCCTGCTGTGAAGACTGCACCGAAGGCTGTGGTGCTCAAGAGCACGCCGGTCAAGGGCGCGGTGGCAAAGAAGGCCGCCGCCAAGGCGCCGGCGAAAAGAGCCCCCAGCAAAAGAACCTGACCTGCTGCTTCGATGAAGCTGCTGATCGTGGCGGTCGGCCAACGGGTGCCGGACTGGGCTCAGGTGGCCTGGGACGATTACGCCAAACGCTTCCCATGCGAACTCAAGGTCGAGTTGAAGGCCGTGAAGACCGAGCCGCGCGGCTCCAAAACGCTGGAGACGCTGTACGCGGCCGAGCGCGAACGCATCGAAGCTGCGATTCCCCGGGGCTGCCGCATCGTGGCGCTGGACGAGCGCGGAACCTCCCTCACGACCCTGGCCCTGGCCAGCAAACTCAGGGCCTGGCAATTGGAGAGCGACGACGTGGCGCTGGTCATCGGCGGACCGGATGGGCTGGAGCCGGCCTTTCGTCAGGCGGCGCACGAGCGCATCCGCCTGTCCGACCTGACGCTTCCCCACGCCATGGCACGCGTGCTGCTGATCGAGCAGTTGTACCGCGCCTGGTCCATCAATGCCGGCCACCCCTACCATAGAGAATGAACGACTACATTTATCTGGCGTCTCAAAGTCCGCGGCGCAGCCAGTTGCTGGATCAAATGGGCGTGCGCCATGAACTGCTGCTGGCCGATGCCCGGGAAGACGCGGAAGGGCTGGAAGTGCTTCTTAAGGGCGAGTCACCCAGCGCCTATGTGCAGCGCGTGACGGCACTGAAGCTGGATGCGGCCGTGCAGCGGCTCCAGCGCCGAGCCCTGCCAGACGGCGTGGTGCTGTGCGCCGACACCACGGTGGCCATGGGTCGAACCATTTACGGCAAACCCGAGCACGCCCAAGATGCGCAGCGCATGCTGGGCGAGCTCTCAGGCCGGACGCATCGGGTGTTGACGGCGGTAGCGGCGCAACACGGAACCCGGCGCTGCGCCGCACTGAGCGTTTCCCACGTGCGCTTCGCGCCCATGAGTGCCAGTGAAATTCACGACTACGTCGCCAGCGGCGAACCGTTCGGCAAGGCGGGTGCCTACGCCGTGCAGGGCAGGGCGGCCCAATACATCGCGCATATCAGCGGTTCCTATTCCGGCATCATGGGATTGCCCATGTTCGAGACCGCGCAATTGCTGCGAACCCTGGGCTTTTCGTGTTGATGCCTTCCGGAATTTCCCTCACCGCAGGGCGCGGCGGTATCGTCAGTGCGAGTTCCCTGCATCCGGCACGATTCGACCCACGGACGTTGAACCGGAGGTCCGTCATTGCGAGCGGAGCGCGGCAATCCATGGTGGAGAGCCGCAGAAGCATTCGAATCCGTCATTGCGAGAAGCAAAGCGACGCGGCAACACGGCCTGAGGCCTCGCAATGACGGAGGATATTGTCATTTTTTTGGAAATATCAGTCGCATGCAACAAGACATTCTGATCAACTGGTCGCCCCAGGAAACGCGCGTGGCGGTGGTGGAGAGCGGCGCCGTGCAGGAACTGCACATTGAGCGCACGCTCGAGCGCGGCCTGGTGGGCAACGTCTATCTGGGCAAGGTGGCGCGCGTGCTGCCGGGCATGCAGTCGGCCTTCATCGACATCGGTCTGGAGCGTGCCGCGTTTTTGCACGTCGCCGACTTGCTGGGGGGCTTCACTGGTGCGCGCCCGACTGAACCTGATGCGGCAGCGCGCAGCGCCCAGCCCCAGGTGCCGATCGAGAAGCAGGTGTTCGAAGGCCAGTCCATGCTGGTGCAGGTGATCAAGGACCCGATCGGCACCAAGGGCGCACGGCTGTCGGCGCAGATCAGCATTGCGGGGCGTTTGCTGGTGTTTTTGCCGCAGGACGACCATATCGGTGTATCGCAAAAAATCCCTTCGGATCAGCGTCAGGAACTGCGCGCACGGCTGCTGGCGCTGGCCGGTGACGCCGCCAGCGGTGGCGGCGGCGGCGGCGGTTTCATTCTGCGCACCAATGGGGAGGATGCCAGCGACGCCGAGCTGGCCGAGGACATCGCATACCTGCGTAAGGCCTGGGCCCGCATCAAGGCTGCGGCGCTGCGCCTGCCGGCCAAGTCGCTGCTGCACCAGGATCTGAATTTGCTGCAGCGCGTGCTGCGCGATCTGAGCGGCGAAGACACGCAGTCGATACGCATCGATTCGCGCGAACAGTTTGCGGCGTTGCTGGTGTTTGCGCGTGAATTCACGCCGGCGGCGGCGGAAAAGTTGCAGCACTACAAGGGCGAGCGCCCGATCTTCGATCTGTTCTCCATCGATGATGAAGTGGCCAAGGCATTGGGGCGGCGCGTGGAGCTCAAATCGGGAGGCTACCTGATCGTGGATCAGACCGAAGCGCTGACCACGGTGGACGTGAATACCGGTGGCTATGTCGGCGCTCGAAACTTTGATGACACCATCTTCAAGACCAATCTGGAAGCGGCGCAGGCGATCGCCAGGCAACTGCGCCTGCGCAATCTGGGCGGCATCATCGTCGTGGACTTCATCGACATGGTGCGCGAGGAGCATCAGGACGCGGTGCTGGCGGAGTTTCGCAAGCAGCTCGCGCGCGACCGCGTGAAAACCATGGCCGGGGGCTTTTCACATCTGGGCCTGGTGGAGATGACGCGCAAGCGCACCCGCGAGTCGCTGGCGCACCTGCTGTGCGAGTCCTGTCCGGTGTGCGAAGGCAAGGGCACGGTGAAGACCGCGCGCAGCGTCGCCTACGACATCTTGCGTGAGATTCTGCGCGAGGCACGACAGTTCGCTCCGCGCGAGTATCGCATCGTGGCCTCGCCCAAGGTGATCGAGCTGTTTCTGGATGAGGAAAGCACGCACCTGGCGGGTTTGAGCGACTTCATCGGCAAGCCCATCGCCCTGCAAGCCGAATCCGCCATGGGGCCGGAGCAATACGATATCGTGCTGCTGTAGTCGACACTGACTTCAGAAGTCATGGGAACCAGGGTGAATCAGGTCGTTTCGGGGTCGGAGCAGGTGCTTGATCGGGCCTTGCGAGGGGCTCAAAAATGCAGTGGATAGTCGGACTGTTTCGGGTCGTTGGGCATGTCCAGTCCGGCAATCGGCAGTGAACTCTTGAGTGCCAAGGGAAGGGCCGGTAGCAGCGACTTGTGGATGAAGCTCACCTCCAACGTGAGGGGCAGCTCGTGATGAATGCTCAGGTCGCTGAAGTTGTTGCCGTGGACATGCACGACGTGAAAGTGCTGCGCTAGTTCGCGCATGCATCGGTTGAACTGGTCGGCGCAGATGTCAATGTCGTGGAATTCAATGACCATGCCGGAAAAGCGCTCTGCGTGATCAACAAGATCAGGCAGCAGCCGGTATTCGGAACCTTCAATATCAATCTTGGCGAAAACCGAGCAGGCCGTGCTGTCAGGGGCGCGTTTCAACATATCAAAAAGAGTGACACTGCCACGGTCGTTGTTGTACCAAACGCGCTTTTGGTGATGCTGAACTTTTCCCCGAAAGAAGCGGAAGTAGTCAAGTGCCGTTTGCAGCTTGGTGTATGAGGCTCTCACGCCGTGTGGGTTCAGTGCCAGCGTTCGTCCGATGACACTGAGGATTCCGCGAGCGACCCATTTACGGAACAGTTTGCGCCCGACGGTATGGTCGTAGGCATCGATCTTGATGTCCGGGTTGGCGCGCTGTACGTCGCGCTCAAAGCTCCAGTCGCTGGATACGCCACAAGCGATCAACAAGTTGGCACGTCGAACGGCTTCCATTGGTACCGGGTAACCTCCGTCGCTGACGGGGTTGCCCAGGCGCCGCATGTCCGGACACGCCACGGGTTGCAAAGAATGGGTGTCGACGCCGAGATGGAAACTCATGATGAAATGGGGTACGCGCTGTTCGAGCGAGCACCGTGGTTTGGGGGTGGGAATCCGGTTGTGCGCGGGTATCTCGTGAGTCACTGGTGATGCGACCGGGCAATATACCAGAGCTCACTGGCAGGGTTACGGGACGGCTTTTCGTCCGGTTCGAATCAGGCCACGAGCTTGTAGTGCTTGTGGCTCAGATCCCAGCCGAACAGGCGTTCCAGCTTCATCGACCAGCGGTGCTTCTTCTCGCGCGCCGTCAGCACGTGGCTCGGGTCCGGCGAAAACTCGGTTTCGGCCTCGGTGGCAAGCCAGTCGCGCGCCAGCGCCGGGTGCGTTCCGGTGAAGCGCTGCAGCGCCTGCGCGTCGATCTGGCTGTAATCGACCTTGGGCGCCGTTTTGTTCCAGTACTTGTTCACCAGGTCCATCTTGCCCTGCATGTAGTGCACCTTGCGCACGGGCCCGTAGTGGTAGATATGCGCATTGGCCAACGCGGCGTGCACGGTACGGCCCTTCTTGTGCTTGTCCATCACGACCCAGAACTGGCCATCGGGGGCATAGGAGCGAATGGTGTTGCGGATCAATCGGCATTCGCGCCGGTACCAGGCCGGGCTGGTAGCAATCCAGCCAGGCGCACCATAGAAATGCAGGTAGTCGAAGACCAGCGCCTCGACGGACGGGTTCTCGTGGTGGCGATCGACGCTGGCGCGGATCGCGTCGAGTTCGGCCTCGTGCAAGACCTCGTCGCCTTCCAGGTAGAAGGCCCAGTCGCCGGTGCAGGAATATTGCGCGATCATCTTTTGCTGAGCGTAGACAAACCCGCGCTCGGCCATGCGCTCGTTCCAGATGGTTTCAATGATCCGGATCTTGGGGTCGTCCAGCGCGCGAATGCGCTCCAGCGTACCGTCGTGCCCGAGCCCGACGGCGATCACGAACTCGTCCACCAGCGGTAGCAGCGAACGAATGGAGGCTTCGAACGGAAAGCCGAAGTCCACGCCGTTGCGGATGAAGGTGAAGCCGCTGATGCTGGGACGGATGGTGGGACTCATGAGCAAGCCAAGGTGGCGGGTGGGATCTTGAAAAAAGCGACCGATCGCTGCAGGGGGCTTCATAGCCGCTTGCGCGCTCTGAGCCGCGAGACCGAGTTCATTTTATCCACGGCCGATCTACACCCTGCCTTGTGAATAAATTCCTGGCGCCAGTCGGCACCAAGTCGTGACGGCTTTTCAAGGAGAATATAGGCATGACAAAAGCCACCCTGTCGATCATCATCGCCGCGAAAAATGAGGCCCGTCGGATACGTTCATGTGTCGAGTCTGCCGCGTTTGCGGATGAAGTCCTGGTTCTGGATTCAGGCAGCCAGGACGACACTGCTGCACAGGCACGCAGTGCTGGCGCCACGGTGCACGTGACGGACTGGCCCGGGTATGGGCCGCAGCAGCAAAGAGGGATCCAACTTGCCACGGGCGATTGGGTGCTGTCTCTGGACGCAGATGAACTCATCTCGGTGTCGCTGCGCGACGAAATCCTGTCGGTGATCCAGAAGCCGGACTTTGACGCTTATCGCCTGCCGCGTCACTCGAGCTTTTGCGGGGAATTTATCGAACACAGCGGTTGGCGTCCGGATTACACCTTGAGGTTGGTGCGCCGGGACCTGGCCGGGTTCACGGACCATTTTCTGCATGCCCACATGACGGTGGACGGCAGCACTGGCGATCTGCGCTCGCCCCTCCTTCACTACAGCTACATGGATCTGGATGACGTGCTGGAAAAGCTCAGTCGCTACTCAAAGGGTGCCGCTCTCGATTTGCAGGCGCGCAATGTGTCGTCCACCCTGACCAAGGCCGTGCTGAAAGGCGTGTGGGCGTTTTTCAGAACCTATTTTCTGAAGCTTGGCTTCATGGATGGCCGCATGGGGCTGGTTTTGGCCATCTATAACTCCCACACCACGTACTACAAGTACTTGCGGCTGTGGATTCGTGGCCGACCGTCGATTGCCCATGGTGACAAACCAGGTGCGGGACCGACCTAGCGAAGCACAAGCTTCAACCTGCGTGGTGCGTTGCAGTGTGCTCGCCAAAACCCATTCGATGCAGGCGCGAGTACAGCCCTTGCTGGCGCAGCAGTTCGGCGTGCGCACCCTGTTCTACGACGCGACCGCCGGCCATGACAATGATTCTGTCGGCGTGCTCGATGGTGGACATGCGATGCGCCACAATCAAAGTGGTGCGCCCGGTCATGAGGCGCTGCAGGGCTTCCTGCACCAGGCGCTCGGATTCGTTGTCCAGGGCTGAGGTGGCTTCGTCCAGAATCAGAACCGGCGCGTCCTTGTAGAGCGCTCGCGCAATCGCCAGGCGTTGTCGTTGCCCGCCAGAAAACTGCACCGCGTTGTGCCCCACCAGCGTGTCCATCCCTTGCGCCAGGGTCGCTACGTGCTGCGACAGGTTTGCGGCTTCCAGGCAATGTGCCACGCGGTCTCGATCAAGGTTCTGACCCAGCGCGACGTTGGCCGCGACGCTGTCGTTCAACATCACCACGTCCTGGCTCACCATTGCAAACTGGCTGCGCAACGACGGCAGGTCCCAGTCCTGCGCGCGCACGCCGTCCAGCAGCACCTGTCCTTCGGTGGGCAGAATGAATCGTGGCAACAGATTCATCAGGCTGGTCTTGCCCGCGCCAGACGGGCCCACGAAGGCCACGATCTCACCGGGCGCAATGTTCAGGCTGACCTGCTCCAGGGCCGGCGCCGCATCGTCGCTGTACCGCAGGCTGACCGCGTCGAATTGAAGTTGTCCCTGGGCGCGCCTGACATGGTGGCTGCCGCTGGGTTCACTGCGGGTTTCGTCGATGAGTTCAAGCCCGCGTTCGACGGCCGCCAGGCCCCGCGTGATCGGATTGGCCACGTCTGCCAGGTGTTTGATCGGCGCCAACAACATCAGCATCCCGGCCACGAATTCAATGAAGTCGCCCACCTTGGAGCCACCGTTCTGGCTTTGCCACAGGGCAATGGTCACAACCGCGGACAGGGCGGCTGCGCCCAGCATCTGCGTCAACGGCGTCATGGCCGAGGACGCGGTCGAGGACTTCATCGCCAGACGGCGCAGTCCGTCGCTGAATCTGCGAAAGCGCTCGCCTTGGGCGCCTTGGGCGCCGTGCAGCCGAATGGTTCGGTGCGCCAGAATGTTCTCTTCCACCACATAGGCCAGTTCATCGGTTGCGGTCTGACTTGCCTTGGTGATGCGATAGAGGCGTTTGGATAACACCTTCATCACCATCGAGACGGCGGGAAACAGGAACAGCACGATCAGCGTCAGCTGCCAGTTTCGATAAAAGAGCATGGCCAGCAGGAACACGACGGTCAGTCCGTCCTTGGTCAGGCTCAGCAGCGCGTAGACCAGTTGGTTGGACCCGGTCTGCACTTCGTACACCACGGTGTTGGCCAAGGTACTTGCGGACTGCTGCGCAAACAGCAGCATCTGCGCGCTTTGCAGCTTTTGAAACATCTCGGTGCGTAGCTTGAAGATGCCATTGTTGGCGATTCGCGTTAGCGCCATTTGTGCCATGAAGCCGGCCAGACCGCGAAAGGCAAACAGGCCTATCACCATGCAGGGAACGGTCCAAAGGGGAAACGAATTCTGGCCAAACTGGGTTACCAGAAAGTTGAGCAGGCGCGGCACCGCAGCCTCCGAGGCCGAACCCACGACGGTGGTCATCACCACCACCAGCCACAACCAGCGTGGACGTCCGAAGTAGGGAATCAGGCGCGCCATGCGCTGAACAAATGAGGGCGCAGATGCACTTTGCGCAGGCTGCGTCATTTCGAGCTTCTCACATCAGTCGACGCCAATTTTGACCCCGAGTGCGGGTCCGCCGCGTTTAAGTATGACATCTGATGTTGCATTCCCAAGGCTGATGATTCATTAGCGTGCGCAAGACTTTCCCTGCAGGGGGTTCAGCTCTGCGCCAGAGCGCCGGATGGCCGCGCCATTGTATTGAGTTGCAACCGACCGCGGCGCTGGCGCGATCCGGGAGGCACCATAATCCTGTGCTTGGGCGCGGCGTTGCCAGTCGACGAGCTTGGGCGCCGAGTTGTTTCGTAGAGAAAGGTATCCATGGGTTTGACTTCAAAGATTTGTCGCAGAACTGTGATCGCACTGATGGCGTTCACTGCCAGCAGCGCCTTCGCACAATTCAGGGTGGAAGTCTCGGGTGTGGGACTGACTCAAATGCCGATTGCGGTTGCCTCCTTTCGGGGAGAGGAGCAGGCGCCACAAAAGATCGCTGGCATCGTGCAGGCGGATCTGCAGCGCAGCGGTCAATTTCGACTGGTCGAGGCCAGCGATCTGGCGTACGACGAATCCAGTCGGCCCGATGTCGCGCAGTGGCGGCAAAAGGGCGCCGATTCCCTCGTAACGGGCAGCATTGCGCGCCTGGCCGATGGTCGTTTTGATGTGAGATTTCGTCTCTGGGACATCGTGAAAGGCCAGGATGTAGGCGGCCAAAGCTACGTGGTACAGCAGGCCGATTTGCGCCTGGTGGCGCATCGGGTGGCCGACTTTGTGTACGAGCGGTTGACCGGCGACAAGGGCATTTTTTCGACACGCATCGCCTATGTGACCAAGGCGGCGTCGCGCTACAACCTGTGGGTGGCGGACGCCGATGGTGAAAATGCCCAATCCGCGCTGGCCAGTCCCGAACCCATCATTTCTCCCGCATGGTCACCCACGGGCGGGCAACTGGCCTACGTCTCGTTCGAGTCGCGCAAGCCCGTGGTTTACGTGCACGACGTGGCCAGCGGCAAACGGCGATTGGTGGCGAACTTCAAGGGCTCCAACAGCGCGCCGGCCTGGGCGCCAGATGGAAAATCGCTCGTAGTCACCCTCAGTCGCGACGGTGCGTCCCAGCTGTACACGCTCGATGCCAATGGGGGGGAGCCGCGTCGGCTGACGCAATCGGGCAGCATTGACACCGAGCCCGCCTACTCACCGGATGGTCGCTACATTTATTTCGTCAGTGATCGCGGCGGCGCGCCGCAGATTTACAGAATGGCGCCCAGCGGTGCCGGCGTGGAACGAGTGACCTTCGTGGGCAACTACAACATCTCCCCGGCGCTGAGTCCTGACGGACGCTGGCTGGCCTACATATCGCGCGTGGGCGGAGCCTTCAAGCTGCACATCATGGAACTTGCCAGTGGCACGGTGACTGCGATCACGGACAGCACAAGTGATGAAAGTCCCAGTTTTTCGCCCAATAGCAGACTCATTGTCTTTGCCACGCATCAGCAGGGCAAAGAGGCTTTGATGACCAGCACCCTGGATGGAAAGATCAAGGCACGCCTGGCAGGTCAGGGCGGCGACATACGGGAGCCGGACTGGGGACCGTTTCAAAAGCAATAGCGTGGTGTCAAGTGGGGTGCTTGGGCTGCAAAGCGCGGCCCGTCATGAAGGTTCGTTCGTTCGCGTTAAACAAAAGGGAGTTGATTCATGCGTTTGATCTTGTGCGCCGCTGCGGTGGTGTGGGTGTTGGCGGGTTGTGCGTCCGGTGTCAGACTGGATGATGTCCCGGTCGAGGACAAGAGCGCGACTCTGGTGAATGCTGGCGCGGCTGCAGGCACTGCCTCGGGCGCCATCAGCGGTGTGGCACCCGTGGTTGCGTCTCGTGACAATGGGGGCGCAGCGGCGCCAACCGATGGCAAACTGGTGTATTTCGACTACGACAGTTTTGTGATCCGGCCAGAGTTTCAGTCTGTGATGGAATCCCACGCGCGTTTGTTGACTGCGGATCGCCAGCGCAGGCTGGCGATAGAAGGCCACACCGACGAGCGTGGAGGCAGGGAATACAACCTGGCGCTGGGACAAAAGCGGGCCGAGGCTGTGCGCCAGGCGCTGAGTCTGCTGGGGGTGGGCGAGGCGCAGCTTGAATCCGTGAGCTTTGGTAAAGAAAAGCCTGCAGTGCCAGGCAGTGATGAAGCGGCCATGGCCAAGAATCGACGCGCAGAACTGAGGATGAAATGATGAATACATCGAGCTTTTCAGGGCCGAGCTGGGTTGTGCGCCTGCTGCTCTGCGCTGCCACGTTGGCGTATGTCGGCGCAGCCCAAGCCAGTCTTCTGGAAGATGACGAGGCGCGCAAAGCCATTCTGGATTTGCGCCAGCGCGTGGAGTCGGTGCGCAAGCAACAGGATGCGCAGCTGCTCGAACAGGCGCACAAGTCAGACGAGGAGAACACGCAATTGCGCCGCAGTTTGGTTGACCTGCAGAATCAGATCGAGAGTTTGCGGGCCGATGTGGCCCGAATGCGGGGTCAGGACGAACAGCTGCAGCGTGACCTGTCAGAGTCTCAGCGACATCTGAACGATGCGACTGCGGCCGTGGATGAGCGGCTGCGCAAATTGGAGCCGTCGCGCGTGAGCGTGGATGGCAAGGAATTTCTGGCTGAGCCAACCGAGCGCCGGGACTATGAAGCAGCGCTGGCGCTTTTGAAGAAGGGCGAATTCGAAGCGGTTCAACCCCGGTTTGTGGAGTTCATTCAGCGCTACGGGCAAAGTGGTTACCGAAATTCTGCGCTTTTCTGGTTGGGAAATGCCCAGTACGCCACACGTGACTACAAGGAGGCCATCATCAATTTCCGCACGCTCCTGAGCCAGGCTCCGGATCACCCGCGGGTGCCCGAGGCGCTGCTGTCGATTGCCAACTGCCAACTTGAACTCAAGGACACGAAATCGGCCCGCAAGACCCTGGACGAGATCATCAAGTCCTATCCGCAATCCGACACCGCCGCTGCTGCCAAGGATCGGCTGGCACACCTGAAATGAAGGCGGCTACAGCTTGCGCGCGCACAAATGTGCTCTGTCAGCAGGTCGTGAAGGCTTGCAGGCAGGATGGCTGGTGCGACGCTGTTGACAGGCACGGCCGCTTATGACGGTTGATGACCACCAGCGCCGGTTCGGCGCGCTGGATCGGCTTTTCGGCGTGGCCGGTGCGGCCAGGATCAGCGCCAGCCACGTTGCCGTGGTCGGCATCGGTGGTGTCGGATCGTGGTCTGCCGAGGCGCTGGCCCGCAGCGGGGTGGGGCGCCTGACATTGATTGACCTGGACCATATCGCCGTGTCCAACGTGAATCGGCAAATTCACGCCTTGGAGCCCAGTTTGGGGCAGGCCAAGGTGCTGGCCATGAAGGAACGCATCGCGCTCATCAACCCGGCGTGTGAGGTCACGTGCGTGGAGGAATTTGTTGATCCCGAAAACTGGCCTGAGCTGCTGCCACCCGGAGTGACTGCGGTGATCGACGCCTGCGATCAGGTCAAAGCGAAGCTGGCCATGGCCGTGTGGGCGCGCCGTGCCGACGTGCTTTTCATCGCGGTAGGCGCGGCAGGGGGCAAGCGCCATGCACACCTGGTCGATATCGACGATCTGGCCAGCACCACGCACGACCCCCTGCTGGCCCAATTGCGCTACCGCATGCGCAAGCATCACGGCGCACCGGCCTCAGGGAAAAAAATCGGAACCATGTGCGTCTTCAGTCGCGAGCCTGTGCGCTCCCCTGGTGTGGAGTGCGCAACGCCCACGGATGGAAGTCTGAATTGCCACGGCTACGGGTCGTCGGTGGGGGTGACGGCAACGTTCGGGTTTTGTGCCGCGAGTTGGGTGTTGGACCGGATCGCAGCGCAAGCCCCTGGATGATGGTGGTCAGCTCGGCGGCCTTGGCAGATTCAAACACGCTATAATTTACGGCTGTGCTGCGATTTGAAAAAATCGACAGCGGCCGCATCGGGGGACGTTAGCTCAGTTGGTAGAGCAGCGGACTTTTAATCCGTTTGTCGTGGGTTCGACCCCCGCACGTCCCACCATATCAAATGGCCCTGATTCTCCTCAAAGCCAACGTTCAGTTGGCTTTGCCCTTTGCAGCCGTGAGAATTTTTCGCGTCGGTCTATGTTACGCTCTCCTGATTGAATTTCGGTTGACAATGCGGCAGGCGAATTTTGATGCGCTCGGCGCGTGAAAGCGCTGACATTCATGACTCGGTGCGCCGTGCTGCCGACACATCAATGGTTGGCCCGATTCTGTGAAACTCTAAACCTATTGCGTTCAAGCATGCCCGCACTGCCAAACTTCATTGCTATAAGTCGTTGTCGAGGGGGTATTTGACGATGCGCTGGCCCTGGAACTCTAAGGCAAACAAGGACTCCCTGGTGATTTCCTGGACGTCTTCAACGTTTGCCTACGTACAGGCGCGCCAGGCAAGTGACGGGCTGTTCCAGGTCGCACGCTTTGGGGTCGAACATCGCGGCGGCGCCGCAGTGGATGAATTCATTCGTCGAATTCAAGGGCTGGGCTTGAGTGCTGAAGCGCTGCATGTCGTGTTGCTTCCGCAGCAATACCAACTCTTGCAAATTGAAGCGCCCCCGGTTCCCCCCGACGAAATCCGTTCGGCCGCGCGCTGGAAGATCAGGGATATGGTCAGTAGTCATCTGGATGATTTGACGCTGGATGTGATGCGCGTCGGTGACGAGCAGGTGCGCGCGACCGGTCAGATGTTCGTGGTGGTTGCGCGCAATACACTGGTGCGTGAAGTGCTGGAGTTGGGTGAAAAGCTGCGCTGTCCGGTTCAGGTGATCGAGGTGCACGACACCGCGCAGCGCAATCTTCAGAGTCTGCTGGCGCAAAAGGACGATGCGGTCGACCGGGCCCATGCAGCCCTGGTGATTGTCAACAGCGATTTGGCGGTTCTGACCATCTGCTCCCACGGCGAGCTTTTTTATTCCCGCCATATCGAATTGGGCCAGGGATTTTTTCAAGGCACTTGGTTGAGCCACACCCCTGTGCTGGCGCCAGGTGCAGATGCATCGTTGTCGGTGCCCGACTATGTTCCTTCCCTGAGTTCCTACGATGAGGCGTTGTCAGAGGCGCACGGAGCTAGCCCTGGCGCCACGGTCCAGCCTACCGCTCCGATAGACGAACGCGCGCAAAGATTTGTGGTGGAGGTGCAGCGTTCGCTCGACGTGTGGGAGCGAACCTGGTCCAAGATCCCACTTGAGGATGTCAAGGTCTATGCGGGTGAGCGTACGCAGGAGTTGGCGCAGTGGTTGAGTCAGGAACTGGGTCTGCAGGTTACGGCGATGGATATTGAGCCCTATTTTCCGGGGTTCGAGGGTGGATCGGATGCTGATCGCACTTTGTGTTGGCCCTTGCTGGGTGGTTTGCTGCGCACGGGGGGCCGAGTGCTCTGAGTGAATTCATGCCGCAACAAATCAATTTATTTACCCCCATTCTGCTGACACGCAAGCGGTATTTTTCCAGCCAGGCCATGGCGGTGGCGCTGCTGGTGTTTCTGGTGTTGGGTGGTGCGCTGTGCGCCTACGGTGTGTGGAGCTTGAATAGCTCCAGCGAGGTGCTCAAGCGTGAACTGACGTCGCGCGCAAGCGAAAGGGAACTGCTTGTGAACGCCATCAAGGCGCACAACTCGGGTTCTGTGCCCAGTCTGGACGCGGTACTGACGGAGAAAAAGCTGCTGGACGCGCAATTGCAGCAGCGTGAAGCCATTCTGGAACAGCTGCGTCGTGGACTCGTGCCAAGTGGGGGCGGTCATGCAGCGCGTATGCGGCTGGTGGCACAGAGTATTCCTGCGGCAGTCTGGATTACCGAGATCGTTGCGGACGATCTACAACTGGAGGTTCGCGGCTTCACGGCTGAGCCTTCAACGCTGAATGAGTGGGTTGCTCGTTTGGGCCAAAGTCCGCTGCTCAAGGGCCAATCGCTGGCCGCGGTGAAAGTCGAGCGTGCGCCGGGTGACGGCGCCAAATTGTGGTCTTTTTCCTTGTTGAGTGCCACCAGTGTGCCCAGCGCTGCAGCATCGGGAGTGGTTCCATGAAGCCATGGTGGATTCGGCACAGTTCGAGAATCGACGCGCTGGCACTGCGTGAGCGCATATTGCTGCTGTTGTCGGTGATGGTGTGCTTCATGGCCGCAGCGGACACGCTGTGGCTGTCGCCAGCTCAGAATGTGCAGAAGAAGTTGGCTCTGGCGGTGACGCGTGAAAACGGCGAGCTTGAAGCTTTGCGCATCCAGTTGCGTGCGGGTCAGTCTCGTTCAGGACCGGATCCGATCACCACCGCGCGCCAGCAGATGGGCGAGTCACAGCAGCGACTTGATCAGGTGAACCGGGATATCGTCGCTGCCAGCAGCCTGTCCGATCAGGGGGCTGGCCTGCCCCAGGTACTGGTTCATTTTTTGCGCCGACATGAACGACTGACTCTAGTGCGTACGGCAACGTTGGCCGGCGATGGAGCAGGAACCCAAGCGCTTGGCCGGCCAACGCCCCTTGCCGGCGTGACGGCAATCCAGCGCCAGGGATTGGAACTCACCGTGTCGGGCCCTTATCTGGAATTGATGAACTATGTTCAAACGCTGGAGCAGGTCTTGCCTACGCTGCGTTGGGGGACCATGAAATTGAACAGCGAGAAGATGCCACCCCAACTGACGCTGCAAGTGTTCCTGGTCGGAGTGCAATCATGAACCGCGGCTTGGCCGTTGGGACGAAACGCATTCGAGGGGCGTTGACGGCAGCCATTTTTTGGCTTGCGGCGGGTGCAAACCCCAGCACCCAGGCACAGGCGTTGCGCGATCCTACGGTAGCGCCCGCAGGTGTTGCCGGTGCCGCGCATCCGGGTGCGTCGGCCGCGGGCAGAAGCGATGGCAAGCCGCTGTCGGTGATGGTGGTGGATGGGCGGGCCTTCGTTGTGTCCGGCTCGCGTCTGTACGCTCAGGGCGGCAAGCTGGGGTCGGCCACCATCGAGCGCATCAGTGAGACCCAGATCTGGCTGCGCGACGGCAAGGAACTGCGCAAGGTCAACTTGTACTCGGGTGTGCAGCGCCTGCCCCACGTGCCGGCGAAGACTGAACCGCGCTGTGACCTCGAACAGGCGGCAGTGTCCATCGAGTCCAGCGTCGATAGCCGTGCCAACGTTAACAAGAAATCAGCAATTAGCCGGGGCGGCGCGCCGGTGCCGAGAACGGCCCCCGCGTGCAAGAGTGCCGCGCCGTGAGCTCACCCCCGCCTTTGATTGTAGGAACGAATTCAATGCATACAAGCCATCAACCGATAGCCGCCATGTTCAGCTTGAAACCTGGGAACACGATGCGTTCAAGACTTGTGATGGCGATTTCGCTGTCGCTAGGGATGGGACTGTTGGCCGGATGTGCCGCGCCCTATAGCGCCCGGCCCGCTTCGCCCAGCGATGATGCGCGGACGCAGGCGCCGACGCGCGGCGCGACGGCACTTGCGGCCAGCGTTCCTGCGCGCGTGAGCGAGGCCTTGGCCGAGCCCGTAGTGGCAGTCGCAGTCTTGCCGGAGCCGCGCCTGGATCTGCTGGTGAACAATGCTCAGGCGCGCGACGTCTTTTTGGCGATCGTGGCGGACACACGCTATAGCATGCTGATGCATCCGGATGTCAGCGGCACGCTTTCAGTCACGCTGCGCGGTGTCACGGTGCAGGAGGCGCTGGAGTCGATTCGCGACGTCTATGGCTATGACTTCAAGCTGGAAGGGCGGCGCATCACCGTCTACGCACCAACACTGCAAACGCGCATCTTCACGGTCAACTACCCGAACTCTCAACGCCAGGGAATGAGCGACTTGCGAGTGTCTGCGGGCCTGGTTTCCGGTGCGGCCGCAAGCACCAGCGGCACTCCGGGAGGCAGCGGCACAGGGGCACCCAACGGCAATGCGGCAGCGTCCGCGTCGGGCGCCAATAATGCGTCACAGCAGACGGAAAGTACCCGAATCTCGACCACGTCGCGCAGTGATTTCTGGACCGAGTTGACCGATGCCGTGAAGGGCATGGTGGGCAAGGGTGAAGGGCGCAGCGTCTTCGCCAGCCCGCAGGCCGGCATCATGGCGGTCAAGGCGATGCCGGAGGAGTTGCGTCAGGTCGATCAGTTTCTCAAAGCCGCCCGCATCGCGGTGGAGCGCCAGGTCATGCTGGAAGCGAAGATCGTGCAGGTCGAGTTGAGCGAGGGCTATCAAAGCGGCATCGACTGGTCGGGCTTGCGCAATGTCGGCAAGAGTACGGGTGCCATCGGCATCTCAGGCGGCGGGGCCAACAATGTATTGACCAATGGCGCGCTGCCCAATTTGCCCGGGTTCCCCGCGGCCTTGGGCACGCCACTGTTGGCGGACAGTGTGCCGCTGCCCACGACCGGCGGCGGCATGTTCGGTCTGGCGCTGGCAACCACCGGTTTCCAGGCGGTGCTGGGTTTTCTGGAAACACGGGGCGACGTGCAGATCCTGTCCAGCCCCCGCATTGCGACGCTGAACAATCAGAAGGCCGTGCTCAAGGTCGGAACCGACGCCTATTTCGTGACCAATGTGTCCGGGGGCAATGCCGCTCAAGCCGTGTCCAGCGGCGTCAGCACCACGCCCACGATGCCGTCTTTGACGCTGACCCCGTTCTTTTCGGGTATTGCGCTGGACGTGACGCCGCAGATCGACGAGGCCAACAACATCACACTTCACATTCATCCATCGGTAACCAGCGTGACCGAGGTAGTCAAACAGATCAACCTGGGTGCGGCCGGAAACTACCAGTTGCCGCTGCCGTCGAGCAGCGTGAACGAGTCCGACACCATGGTGCGATTGCTGGATGGAAACATCGTGGCGATTGGCGGATTGATGCAGGTTGAATCCAGCCGCACGTCTTCGGGCATGCCCGGGTCAACCGATGTGCCGTTCTTTTCCTCGCTGTTGGGCAATCGCGCCAACATGGGCTCGAAGAAGGAACTCGTGGTTCTGATCAAGCCCTCGATCGTCCGTACCGCGCAGGATTGGGAGCAACAAACCCGCCATTCGCAGTCAGGCATGGAAGAGTTGGACAGCGCCCACAACCGCATCATCCGTCTCGAGGGTGCTGCCGATCCCATACGCAAACCGGCCGCGGCGCCCTGATGTACCTTCGGCATTTTTCGCTGCGGGAGATGCCCTTTGCGATTACGCCGGACACGGCCTTCTTCTATCCGCACGAGGGCGCACAGTCGGCGCTGAACACACTGGTGGTGGCGCTGCGCAGCGGCGAGGGCTTTCTCAAGGTGGTGGGCGAAGTTGGTTGTGGCAAGACGGTGCTGTGCCGACAACTGCTGAGCCTGTTACGCGACGATTTCCGGACAGCCTATATTCCAAACCCTGATATGGGGCCGGACGATCTGTTGCTGGCGCTGGCGCAGGAACTGTCACTGCAAATTCCCGCTGCGGCAAGCCGACATCAGGTCCTCACGGCCTTGACCGTGTGCCTGTTGGGGCATGCCAAAGCCGGTCGCCGCGTCGTCGTCTGCATCGACGAGGCGCAGGCGATACCGCTGCGCACGGTGGAGAGTCTGCGGCTGCTGTCGAATCTGGAAACTGAAAAGCGCAAGCTGCTGCAACTTGTGCTGTTGGGCCAACCTGAGCTGGATGAAAAACTCTCCCGGCCCGAGATTCGTCAGTTGCTCCAGCGCATCACCTTCAGCGAGTACCTGGGGCCGATGCAGGCGCAGCGTGTTCCTGCCTATCTGGCGCACCGTTTGGGAACGGCAGCGGTGGATGACAGCACCGACATGATGGTGTTTGAGCCCGCGGCCGCAACGGCCTTGGCCCAATGCAGCGGCGGCGTACCGCGTCTCATCAATGTGCTGGCGCACAAATGCCTGATGCTGGCTTATGGCGAGAACGTGCACCGCGTCACGCCCAGGCACGTGCGACTGGCGGCAGCCGACACGCCGGCCGCGCGCCAGTTCACGCTCTGGGGTCGAATCAAATCGGTCCTGATTCGGCTCAACCCCTGGCGGCGTAACCGGCTGGAGTTTGCAAACCATGGATCGGAGAGGTCGTCGTGAGCGTCATCAATCAAATGTTGCGCGATCTCGATGCGCGCCAACAAGCCGGGCAGGCAGGGGTCTCTGCCGATCCCGCGCTGCGCAACATCCGGCGTGACACCGTGAGTGTGGCCGAATTGTCAGCGGCAAGAAATCAAGCCAGGGCGCCGCGTCGAATGTTGCTCGGTCTAAGCTTGCTTGGCGCCCTGGCTATGGTGGTGGGAGTGGGCTGGCTGTTCAAGGAGCGCTTGCCTCAGGCTGTCATCGCCGGTGCGGCGTCGCGCAATGAGCTGGCGCCTACGATAGCGCCGAGCGCCGCTGCGCTGCCAGCATCCCGCACTGGCGCCGGCGCGGCAGTTGCGCCGCCTGTGGCGCCGCTGCAGGCCCCACCGCTGAGTGCCGCACCCATGTCCAATGCAGCGCCCAACGTGTCGGCGCAAGTCGCGGTGCGGGTCAAGCAAGTCGTGGCACCAACAGCGCCTGCCTTACCCGCGGTTGTGGCGTCCTCGCCGCCAAGGGATTTGCCTAGCGCGCGTAGCGCCGCTGCGCCAGCCAGTGCAGCGCCGCCAGCGGCGTCGATGGCTGTGCCAGCGCAACGCGAGCCTGCACCGGCCCAGCCCGGCCGCGCTCAAGCCGCCACGGAGGTCATGGCGCACGCTCAATCACTTTGGGACCAGGGTTCTCGGGACGCGGCTTTGCAGTTGTTGCGCGATGCGCTTGCGGTGCTTGAGCGATCAGCTGTGGCGGGCGAATCGGGAACATTGCTGGCGCAAGCGGTACGCGAAATCGTGCGCATGGAGCTGGCGCAAGGCCACCCTGTAGCGGCCCTGGATCTGCTGCAAAGGCTTGAACCTCAGCTCGCGAATCAGGCCGACGTCTGGGCATTGCGCGGCAACGTGGCGCAGCGGTTGGGGCGCCATGCGGAATCGGTACAGGCCTATCTGAGCGCGCTCAAGCTTCGGCCCGGTGAGGCGAGGTGGATGCTGGGAGCGGCAGTTTCACTTGCGGCACAGGGGCAAACAGCCCAGGCCACCGAGCTGGCCGAGCAGGCCCGCCAGCGCGGCGGCTTGAGCCCCGAGGTCGAGAGTTACCTGCGCCAGCAAGGCGTGGTGCTGCGTTGACTTGATCAGGCCGCGGTCACGGATATATTCTTGAATTCACCCGTGGCAATGCGTTGTTGCCACTGGGCCGGGCCGGTGATGTGGGCGCTGGTGCCCCCGGAGTCAACCGCAACCGTGACCGGCATGTCGACCACGTCGAATTCGTAGATCGCTTCCATTCCCAGATCGGCAAAGCCCACCACGCGTGCGGTCTTGATCGCCTTGGATACCAGGTAGGCCGCGCCACCTACAGCCATGAGATAGGCACTCTTGTGTTTTTTGATGGCTTCGATCGCGACCGGTCCGCGTTCGGCCTTCCCGATCATCGCAATCAGCCCGGTCTGGCTCAGCATCATTTCGGTGAAACCGTCCATGCGCGTGGCCGTGGTCGGTCCGGCCGGCCCCACGGCCTCGCCCTTGACCGGATCTACGGGGCCGACGTAGTAGATCACGCGGTTGCTGAAGTCCACCGGCAGCGGCTCGCCCTTGGCCAGCATGCCTTGGATGCGCTTGTGCGCGGCGTCGCGGCCGGTGAGCATCTTGCCGTTGAGCAGCAGGGTTTCGCCCGGTTTCCAGGCCGCCACCTGCGCCGGTGTGAGCGTGTCCAGATTGACGCGTTGGCTTTTTTGCGTGTCGGGTTTCCATTCGACCTTGGGCCAGGTGTCCAGGCTCGGCGGATCGAGATAAACCGGACCGCTGCCGTCGAGCACGAAATGCGCGTGGCGCGTGGCGGCGCAATTGGGAATCAGCGCCACGGGTTTGCTTGCGGCGTGCGTCGGATACATCTTGATCTTGATGTCCAGCACGGTGGTGAGCCCGCCCAGGCCCTGGGCCCCAATGCCCAGCGCGTTCACCTTCTCGTAGAGCTCGAGGCGCAGCTGTTCGGTCTGCGTGAGCTTGTCGCCGGCTGCGGCTTTGGCCTGCAACTCATGCATGTCGAGCGCGTCCATCAGGCTTTCCTTGGCCATGAGCATGGCCTTTTCCGCCGTGCCGCCGATGCCGATGCCCAGCATGCCCGGCGGGCACCAGCCCGCGCCCATGGTAGGAACGGTCTTGAGCACCCAATCGACCACCGAGTCGCCGGGGTTGAGCATCGCCAGCTTGCTCTTGTTCTCGCTGCCGCCGCCCTTGGCCGCGACCGTGACTTCGAGGGTGTCGCCCGGCACGATCTCGGTGAAGATCACGGCCGGCGTGTTGTCCCTGGTGTTCTTGCGCTCGAACTGGGGATCGGCCACGACGCTGGCACGCAGCGTGTTGTCGGGGTGGTTGTAGGCGCGACGCACGCCTTCGTTGATGGCGTCATCCAGGCTGCCGGTGAAGCCATCCAGGCGCACGTTCATGCCGAGCTTGAGGAACACGTTCACGATGCCCGTGTCCTGGCACATGGGTCGGTGTCCCATCGCGCTCATTTTGGAATTGGTCAGGATCTGCGCAATCGCATCCTTGGCCGCGGGACTCTGCTCGCGCTCGTAGGCGCGCGCCAAATGGGCGATGTAGTCGGCGGGATGGTAGTAGCTGATGTACTGTAAAGCTGCTGCTACGCTCTCAATTAAATCAGCTTGCTTAATGATTGTCATTGTAAGTCCTTGATATTAAACAGAAAAAATTGCAGAAATATAAAATTGTGACAAGGGTGAAACAGTGTGACAGTAGCTGTCACAATTTTGTCGCACATTGCGGCATCTGCTAAAAAAGTTGCGGCAGCACGCTCCACCTAGGCTCGCTTTTCGACTTGCCACAACTTTAACGTAATTGCGTACAGCCACTCTGACAGTCCATATCGTTTTTCGTTGCAATCATGATGACGCTCAAAAAATTCCTCATTATTTGCAACGATGGCGCCACGATCCGTTTCTCGTCGTCCTCTCTCGGTCAACCAACGCCATCAAACATACGGTTTGATTGTTGTCCCGACTGTTGACCGATGCAACTGCGCCAGCTTGTCTCGTGATTGCCGCATCTTCAACTGCTCTGCGCTCGTGTCGGCTTGCACTTTCATCTGTTTCGCTCTGTCCTTCGCTGCCTTGGCGTTTGCCTTCAAGCGATCCACTCGCTTCTCGGCGGCATTGCCGTTTTTAATCTCGTCCAGTCTCATTATCAAGCCCCCAAATATGTATTTATCGGGGACTTGGGGGCTTAGTCATCGCACCAGCACAGGCACGCCAATGACATTGCCGCGACCGTATTGGGCTTCAAGCAGCGACTTGGCTGCGATGGTGTTTGCTGCATCGATGTGCGCCCAAACAACCATCTTGCCGTGGCCCGATGGTGACGAAACTTGGACACGGGCTTGGTAGGTGTTCACCGCAGCACCGCTTATTTCTTCTTCTTGCCAAAGCCAGCACGCAATGCGCCGCTGACCTGTTCCATCTGCGTGTCCAGTTCACCAGCTTGCACTGCGTCCTTGACGACTCCAAGCGTGGTGATGAGTTCTGCCATATCGGAAATTTCGATGGCATTGGAGGTTTTTGTTATGCAGAGGTTTTTGGCACCATAACGAAGTGCCAAGGCCAACTTGCCGTTTGGCGCAGTAAACCACCATTGCTTCACGCGCTTGGACACCTCGACCTGTGTGCGCTCGCCGGTTTCAGCATCTGCAACAAACTTCACGCGTTTGACTGCGTAGATTTCACCAGCGGTCTGCGCTTTTGCCATAGCGATCTGCTCGACCAAATGCGCGGTCAGCTTGTTGCGACGCAAGACGGTCGGAGATTTTTGACCTGCTGCAACACTCACGAGTTTCAATTTTGCCAAAGCACTCATCTCATTTCCTTCAATTTAGTTAGTGGAAATGCAAGTTTGTTTTCAGGCTGTGAAATGGACAACCGGAATCCGTGGCGATCACGAAAAAACTTGTGATCGTGAGAAAAGCGCCACGGTCGCAGTGCCGAATCAGCCTGATTCCGGTTGTCCAGACTGAATATTGAACATAACGTGCGCTATCAAACAAGGAGCAAACATGGCGCTATTCAAGTTGGGGGCAATCGTTGCAACACCGGGGGCTTTACAGTTTTGTGAAGAACACAGCATTGACCCACTCGCTTTGATTGGTCGGCATGTTGGCGGTGATTTTGGGGATTTGGATGCCGGTGATGTCGCTGCAAATGTGCATGGCATCAAGCATGATCTGCGTGTTTTCAGCTCGTACCAGTTCAAACAGGGCAAGGTCTGGATCATTACCGAGGCAGATCGCAGTTCAACCTGTTTGTTGCTGCCGGACGAATACTGAATGGTCCGCGTCAACTATCCTGGCCGCCGTGTTGCCTCACGGAGAAATGTTACTCGATAACTGGTTGACGTTTCCTCTTTGAGAAGATCTAAAAGAATGGTTGGTGGGAACCTGTGGGGCTTGTGGGCGAAGGGGTACGCGGTGGGCAACTCGAAGAGTTGTCCACGGCAAGTGCCCCGGTGCGCGGTACGCGCATCGTCCACAAATCCACAGGTTTGCCCCTCGGGGTTGTAACCACTCGTGCCTCCAAAGTTTCCTTGAATCTCTGCGCTTTCGATACACGAGGGGGGCGCTGCGTGGCACATCTTGCGCCGCCAAATGAGTTGGTGCTTCGTCAGAGTTCGACGGGCGTGGGGGCTGATTTTCGTAGGCTGCCCAAGACCATTTCCCTGGCACGCTCGGTACGCCAATCTTTTACTCGGCGTTGCAGCGTTCGCAGCTGAGCCTTGCTGCGATACAGGTCTGGAATCATCGCCGCCAAGCGATTCATCAAGTCGTTCGCAGAAACTGAGGGCTCAGCAATCAGCCAGCCCTCAATGGTCGACCAAGCGTCGGCGAACGGATCAATCCGCGTCCTCCACCAATGCTTGGCCGAAGGTTGCTTGCGATGGGTCGGCCGGACTTCGCCGTCCTTCCATGCGGTGGTCAAGCTCTCCATGAAAGCGGTCACGTCGCCCCCTGCTACAGGCGTTGGCACTGGGCAAACGCCTTGGGCGGCCATTTCACTCAAGACCGTCTGAGAAAGCCGGATTTCCTGCAGCAGTCGTACAGGATCGAGCTCTTTGAATTGAGCCCGCAGTTTCTCCTTGATCGCAGGCAACACGCTGTCGTGCGACAGCAGCCGGTCGCAAGGGGTCGCCGGCGCGAAGTACGACTTGTGCACGCGCGCGCCTTCGCGGGTCTTAGATTTCAACTTGAAAGAAGGTTGGAAGAAATTGATGTACAGGCGTGCCGAAGCGTAGAGCCTGGCCAGGACTTTTGTCGCTTCGTTGCCGCTCAATCGACCATAGCCCACCAACCGGCGCACGATGGCGCCATTCTTCTGTTCGACCCAGGCCTGGTCGTTCTTCTTGTAGGCCCGCGAGCGGGTTTGCTCAAGGCCGAGTCCCTTGCAATAGTCAAATACGGCCTGATTCATGAAGGCGCCGTCGTTGTCTGAATCCACACCGAGCATTGCGAACGGCAGATCGTCTGCGGCCTTGTCCAATGCTTCGATGACCAGTATCTGGTTGCGCATCCGCATGGCCACGCACTCGGTCCAGCCGCTGGCGATGTCAGTCAGGGTAAGTGTGTGAACAAAGTCGCCGTCCGTCTTGACGCCACCGCAATGCTCGACCATGTCTATCTCGAAGAATCCTGGCGGCGGATCCCGCCAGTCGGAAAAGGTACGCACAGGGATACTGCGCCTGATCGCAGCGCCCACACCCCTGCGGCGCTTGCGCTGCCCGTCGATGTGCTTGCGCGCGGGGGCCAGTACACGGTCGATGGTTGCCGCGCTGACTTGCAAGACCTTGGCCCGGATGAGCGGATCCAGGGCAAGGTGACCATGGCGTTCCATGGCATCGACAAGCATCGGGATCAATGCCTTTAGGCGCTTTCCACAGGCACGGTCAGCGGCCTCCCACAATATCGTGAGCGCTTGCCGCACGGCTTCATCGTAAAGGCGGTTGCGCACGGCAGTCGCTTTGACGCTAACGGCCTCCTCGCCCAGCACGCGAGTGGCATGCTTTCGGTGGTATCCCGTCAGATCTACAAATTCGTCGAGGATCTTGATTCTGTCGCCGAAAGACGCACCGCGATATCGTGCTCGCAGTGCCTCGGTCAATTCTTTGCGTGTGGTCATGCTGATTCGTGTCTTCACGTTGTGCTGCTCCCGCCGGCCAATCCGACGGGTAGCAATTTACGTGAGGCAACGGGTCAGCACGGGTAGCAATTAAGCTGAGTCAATGCGGCGGCCAGGATAGTTGACGCGGACCAGTACGTCGAGTTCGTGTGGGACCAGACGGTGGCCACCTGGCTTGGATGTCACCGCCGCGCCTTTGAATGGTTTGCTTGCGTGCCGCGGCGCGTCATCATCGACAACGCCAAGTGCGCCATCGTCAAGGCCTGCGCTC
>CAIVXG010000008.1 GCA_903909815.1 uncultured beta proteobacterium
CGCGCGTGCGCGCTCCACCCAGGCCAGCAAGCTGTCGCGCGTCTCCATCACGCTGTAGATCGTCAGCTCGGCGGGCAACTCAAAGCGGTAGCTCATGGTGTAGTCCTCATCAGTGGGGCCGCAGGGCTCGGTGTTTCAAAGGGCTTGAGCATCCAGGCTTTTGCGCCGGCCGCGCGCCCTTCGTCTTTCTTCGATTCCTGGCTCTCGGTGGTGAGCATCAGGATCGGCTGGAAGCGGCTTGTTCATGCCGGATCAACATGGGCACGCCAGCGGCCATGGCGGCCGGTGTGTCCATTTGCTCCGTTGCCCGAATTGTGCGGATTTGATGGCATCGTTGGCGCTTCAATAGGGGCGAAAGTTGCTGGAGCCGCTCGCACGTGCGGGCGCTGGCAGGCGCTGTGCGGCGCCGACGCGGCGCGCGCTGGCAGGCGCTTCGTGCCGGCTCGGCGCCTTCGCGGCGGGTCCACCCAGGTTGAAGAAGGACACGCTTTGCTGCAATTGCTCAGCCTGGCCCGAGAGTTCTTCGCTGGTGGCGGCCAGTTCCTCGCTGGCACTGGCGTTTTGCTGGGTGGCCTGGGAGAGTTGGCTCATGGCACCGCCAATTTGCAGCACCGATTCGCTTTGCTCGGCGCTGGCGGCGGCAATTTCCTGCACCAGTTCGCTGGTGCGCTGAATGCTGGGAACGATTTCGTCCAGCAGCTTGCCGGCACGCTCGGCCGTGGTGACACTGTTTGCCGCCAGCTCGCCGATTTCCTTGGCCGCCTCCTGACTGCGTTCGGCCAGCTTGCGCACCTCGGCGGCCACGACCGCAAAACCCTTGCCATGCTCTCCGGCGCGCGCGGCCTCAATGGCAGCATTCAAGGCCAGCAGGTTGGTCTGATAGGCGATATCGTTGACGATGCCGATCTTCGCGGCAATCTGCTTCATGGCGACCACCGTCTGGCCTACGGCGCTGCCACCGTCGGTCGCCTCTTTGCTGGCCTTGGTGGCCATGCCGTCTGTGACTTTGGCATTGTCCGAGTTTTGGCTGATGCTGGAGGACATGACCTCAATGCTGGCCGTGGTTTCTTCCACGCTGGCGGCCTGCTCGCTGGCAGCTTGCGACAGGGACTGCGCGGTGGCTGACACCTGGTTGGCGGCACCCGTGAGCGCATCCGCCGCGCCGCGCACCTCGTCAATGATGCTGGAGAGCTTTTCGCAGCTGGAGTTGGCGTCCTGCTTCACGATTTCAAACGCGCCTTCCGTGGTGCGTGTGATGCGCTGCGTGAGATCCCCGGTTGCTATGCCCGAAAACACCCGACCCACGTCTTCAATGATTTCCGTAAGCTTTTCGCTGGTGGCGTTGGCATCGTTCTTGAGTTGCCCGAAGGTTCCGGCGTAGTCCCGCGTGATCCGCTGCGACAGGTCCCCCGCCGCCAGTGACCCGAAGACGCGCACCACGTCGGCAAAAATCACCGAAGTGGTCTCCATCAGCGCGTTGACACCGCTGCACAGGGCTTCGATCGGGCCGCTCTTTCCTTCCAGCGCAATGCGCTGAGTCAGGTCCCCGGCGCGCGCGGCCGCGGTGACCATTTGGGCTTGCTCCACCGCGTGGCGCAGCATCTCATTGGCAACGACCTCGGCCGAGACATCGGTTGCGATCTTCACGATCTTGAATACCCTGCCCATTTCGTCTTTCACCGGCGCATACACGGCCTGCAAATAAATGGACTTGCCCGACTTGGTCAACCGTTTGAATTGTCCATTTTGCGGGTTGCCCGCCTTGAGGTCTGACCAGAACTGGGTGTAGGCAGAAGACCCCGTCAGCGACGCCTCACAGAACATGCGGTGATGCTTGCCAACGATTTCATCGCTTTGATAGCCCATGGCCTGCAGGAAGTTGCTGTTGGCCTTGAGCACATGGCCATTCAGATCGAACTCGATATAGGCAAACGACTGGTCAATCGCGTTGATGATGCCGCGCGCATTTTGTCGCTCGATCTCGGCTTCAGTGATGTCGTAGCGCACACCGAGGTACTTCATCGGTTTGCCGTTTTCCCCCAGGATCGGGGCGATGACCGCGTCCACGTAGTAGGGCGTGCCGTCCTTGGCGCGGTTCTTGACCACCCCTCGGAAGATATCTCCGCGCCCGATCGTGGACCACATCTGCTTGAACACTTCCTTGGGCATGTCCGGATGCCGGGTGGTGTTGTGACCAAAGCCGATCAGTTCGTTCTTCGGATATTTTGAAACCTCCAGAAACTTCTGGTTGACGCTCAGGATATCGCCCTTCTTGTCGGCCTCGGAGACGATGCTGGTCAGGTTCATGATGTCCGTACGGACCTTCAGTTCGGACTCCAGTTCCGCGATCCTTCGTTTCAGCGCGGCCCCGCCAAAGAGTCCAGAAAACATACCGTTTTTTGCTTGCGTCAGGGTGGTCCCTTTATCGTAGTGGGTCGGCGGAAATTGAACGTGGAACTCAAGCCAATCCGGACGAAGCCAGCCGCGTCAGCGGCCCGAGCCTGTCCTGATTTTCAAAATGTTTGCGCTCGCGGCGGCGCGCTACGTGTGCGAAGTGCCAGTTGACGCATCGGCTTGGAGCGCGGGCCTGCCCGCGTCGGACACTGAAAGCGCCGCTCGGCGTCCGAACAATGACCACAGAGTAGAGGAAGATGCTACATGGTGTTGCAAGAAGAATGGTCATGTTCAGGGACCCAATCGGGACTGCAGCGGAATTGACTTGGCGTATTCAGTGTAGCAGGCAGGATTGACACAGGCTTTTGTTTGAAGCGGGCATACCCAACCGGGAATGTGCCACCCCAGAACTGCAGAAAGATCGTCAGCCCCCCGGCTGAAACGGCTTACCGATGGACGCGGGCATGTTCACGCGGATCCATTGCGGGTTACGCGAGATCAGCGCCAGCACGGCGATCGTGGCCAGGTAGGGCAGCATGCTGAGAAACTGGCTGGGCACGTCCACGCCCGCACCCTGCAGGTGAAACTGCAGCATGGTGACACCGCCGAAGAGATAGGCGCCGAGCAGCACGCGGCCCGGGCGCCAGGTGGCGAAGGTCGTCAGGGCGAGCGCGATCCAGCCCTTGCCTGCGACCATGCCTTCCACCCACAGCGGCGTGTACACGATGGAGATATAGGCGCCGGCCAGTCCGCACAGCGCCCCGCCCGTGACCACGGCCGCGAGCCGGATGCGGCGCACGGGGTAGCCCAGAGCGTGCGCGGACTCGGGGTTTTCGCCCACGCTGCGCAGGATCAAACCGGACCGGGTGCGGTACAAGAACCACACCAGCACAGCGGCAAAGGCGATCGCGCCATACGCCAGCGGGTGTTGGCGAAACAGCGCCGGCCCCAACAACGCCATATCGGACAGCCAGGGCACGGCGTAGTGCGGCCGCTCGGGAATGCGCGCCTGCACATAGGCGATGCCGGCAAAGGCCGAGAAGCCGGCGCCAAACAGGCTCAGCGCGAGACCGGTGGCGTACTGGTTCGTGTTGAGCCAGATCACAAGCACGCCAAAGACCGCCGCCATGAACGCGCCCGCCAGCATGCCCGCGGCAAAGCCGAGCACATCGCTACCGCTGTGCACCACGGCAGCGTAGCCCGCGATGGCCGCGCACAGCATCATGCCTTCGGCGCCCAGGTTCACGATACCGGCCTTCTCGTTGATGAGCAGCCCCAGCGAGGCCAGCGCCAGCACGGTGCCGGCGTTCAAGGTGGCCGCCACCAGCAGCGCATAAGATTGCAGCGCGAGGTTCTCCATCATTTCTTCCACCT
Organism: uncultured beta proteobacterium; assembly: GCA_903909815.1. Taxonomy (GTDB): domain Bacteria; phylum Pseudomonadota; class Gammaproteobacteria; order Burkholderiales; family Burkholderiaceae_C; genus CAIKVZ01. Next base: position 3,769 of record CAIVXG010000008.1, read on the forward strand.
CAATCGATAGAGCATGAGCGTGTCGGCGGCGAGCAGGCTGAACAGCAACAAGCCCTGAAACACGCCGGTGAGAGCCTTGGGCAGTCCCAGGCGCGATTGCGCCAGTTCGCCACCGATGTAGAACATGCTCATGAGCACCGACGAAAACACCATGCCCACGGGATGCAGGCGTCCGACAAAAGCCACGATGATGGCGGCAAAGCCGTAGCCCGCGGGCACATAGGGCGTGAGCTGGCCGATCGGTCCGGCTACCTCCAGTGCGCCGGCCAGGCCGGCCGCGCCGCCCGACACCAGCAGCGCCAGCCAGAGCGCGCGGCGCGAAGAGAACCCGGCATAACGCGCCGCCGCCGGCGCCATGCCGCCCACCTGCTGCGCAAAGCCGGCCCGGGTGCGAAACAAAAACACCCACAGCGCCCCCGCACCCAGCAGCGCGAGCAGCACGCCGATACTCAGGCGCGAGCCTTCGAACAAGCGCGGGATGCGGGTCACGGCCTCGAAGCTCTTGGTCTGCGGAAAGTTGTAACCCGCAGGGTCCTTCCAGGGGCCGTACACCGTGTAGCCCAACAACAGAGTGGCGACATAAACCAGCATCAGGCTGACCAGGATTTCGCTGGCGTTGAAGCGGTCGCGCAGCAGCGCCGTCAGCCCCGCCCAGGCCATGCCGCCGAGCACGCCCGCCAGAAGAATCGGCAGCACGATCCAGCGGCTGCTGTCGGGGTTGGCCAGCAACGCCACGCCGCTGGCCGCAACCGCGCCCAGGATGTATTGACCCTCAGCGCCGATGTTCCAAACATTGGAGCGAAAGCACACCGCCAGGCCCAGGGCGATCAGCAGCAGCGGCGTGGCCTTGACCACCAGTTCGCCCAGTGCGTAGCCATTGCGTATCGGCTCCCAAAAGAACATCTGCAACGCGGCCAGCGGGTCCTTTCCCAGGGCGGCAAACATCACCACGCCCAGCACCACCGTGACCGCCAGTGCCAAAAGAGGCGCGCCATAGGTCCAGGCGCGCGAGGGTTCGGCGCGCGCTTCAAGTCGGAGCATGTCGTGCCTCGCTGATATCCCATAGGCCGCTCATCCATTGGCCAATCTGTTCCACCGTGGCCTGTGCCACCGGCACACTGGGCGAGAGTCGGCCCTTGGCGATCACATGCAGGCGGTCGCAGATTTCAAACAGTTCGTCCAGCTCCTCACTCACTACCAGCACGGCGCAACCGGCATCGCGCAGTTCCAGCAACTCGGAGCGGATTTGCGCGGCAGCGCCCACGTCCACACCCCATGTGGGCTGCGACACGATCAGCAGTTTGGGCTTGGCGTCGATCTCCCGACCCACAATGAATTTCTGCAAATTTCCACCCGAGAGGGAGCGCGCCAACGACTGCGGCCCACCGGCCTTGACATTGAAACGCTGAATGATGTCGCGGGCCTGGTGTTCCAACTGCTTCACCTTGATCCAGCCCAGGCCCCAGCGCGAGGAACTCAGTGCCTCCTTGCGGGTGAGCAACAGGTTGTGCGCCAGCGCCATGTTCGGCACGGCACCCCGACCCAATCGCTCCTCGGGAACGAAGTGCAGGCCCAGCTTGCGCCGTGCGCCCGGATGCAGGCCCGAGGCGTCGACGCCTGCCCCGCTCGAACCCAGACGAATGGCTCCGGCTCGGGCGCGCGTGTCTTCGCCCGACAGGGCGTAAAGCAACTCCCGTTGGCCGTTGCCCGAGACGCCGGCGATGCCCACCACTTCACCGGCGCAGACCTGCAGGCTCACGCCGTGCAGATCGACGCCAAACTGGTCTTCACGCTCCAGATCGAGCGCGTGCACCCGCAATTCGGGCGATCCGGGAACGCGCGCATGGTGCGTCAGCGCGGGGGGCTCGGCACCAATCATCATGGCCGAGAGCGAGGCGTTGGATTCGAGCCGCGGATCGCAAATCCCCGTGACCTTGCCAGCGCGCAGCACCGTGCAGGCATCGCACAGTTCACGGATTTCATGCAGCTTGTGGCTGATGTAGAGCACGCTGCAGCCCTGCGCCGCGACCGCGCGCAGAACCACAAACAATTTCTCTACCGCCTGCGGCGTCAGTACCGAGGTCGGCTCATCCAGGATCAGCAGTTGGGGATTCGTGAGCAGGGCACGGATGATTTCCACGCGCTGCATCTCGCCCACACCGAGCGTGTGCACCGGGCGCTTGGGATCCAGGTCCAAGCCATACTGAGCCGCCTTGTCGCGAATGCTGGTGCTCACCTGCGCCAGCGTCAGGCCGCGGTCCAGCCCGAGCCAGACGTTTTCAGCCACGGTCAGGGTATCGAACAGGCTGAAGTGCTGAAACACCATGGCAATGCCCAGCGCCCGCGCCTCCTGCGGATTGCGGATGTGCACACGCTGGCCGTTGAACCACACCTCCCCCGAGTCGGGCTGGGTCGCGCCGTAGATGATCTTCATCAGCGTGGACTTGCCGGCACCGTTTTCCCCGAGCACGGCGTGCGTCTGGCCCGGCAACACCGTGAGCGCGACATCGTCGTTGGCGACCACGCCCGGGTAACGCTTGCTGATGCCGGACAGCGTCAGGCGCGCAGGCGTGGCGTCAGTTGCGGGCATAGTTCAGTTGAAAGGCATGCACGCCGTCGTAGCGCGCCATATCGCTTGCCAGTTGCGCAATCGTGACCATATTCTTGCGGTCCTGCGCCACAGCCACGAAACGCCACTCGGGCGCACCATTGGCATACGCGATGGAGATGCTGCCTTCAGCGATGTCGTAGCCACGCGCCAGCGCCATCGCGCGCAGAGCCGACTGCACCGGCACAAAGCCGGGCTTGAACTGCAGCGTGATGGCCACCGCCTGGCGCGAGGGCAACCAGGCCTCCAGGCGCGAAACCCAGACCATGCACACGGCCGACAGCAGCGCCAGCAACATGGCAGCCGCAAAAAAGCCCACGCCCACCAGGATGCCGATCACGGACGAGGTCCACAGCGACGCCGCCGTGGTCAGACCGCTGATATTGAAGCCCTCGCGCATGATCACGCCCGCGCATAAAAAGCCAATGCCGGTGACGATGCCCTGGATCACGCGCGTCGGATCGTCACCCGTGGTGATCGAGGCATGCCCTCCGTACCAGGCCTCGGAGCTGCCGGCGATCACCGTCAGCGCTGCTGATGCCATGCACACCAGCCCATAGGTGCGCATGCCCGCAGCACGGCCGTGGTAGGAGCGCTCATAGCCCACCAGCAGCCCCAGGGCGAGCGCTCCCAAAATATTCAAAAAAACGATCAGATTGGCGGTCAGCTCCTGGGGCGTCCAGTAAGCCGACAGCATTTCAGTCGACAGCATTGAGGTTCTTTCAGGTCGGATCGGTTCGTGCAGCAAGAGCATTCATTCTGCCATGCTGCACAGCTTGCACCTGCCCCTGATCCATAAGGTAAACCCGGTCACACACGCTGGCCGCGAACTGCTCATTCTGTTCCGACAACAGGATGCTGACGCCCTGCACCTTGAGTTCGTGGATCATGGCCGCCATCTGCGCCACGATCAGCGGCGCCAGCCCTTCCGAGGGTTCGTCCAGCAGCACCAGCAAGGGGTTCCCCATGAGTGTGCGCGCCACCGCGAGCATCTGCTGTTCGCCCCCGCTCATGCGTGAGCCCAGGCGATCGGGCATGGACGCCAGATTGGGGAAGACCTGGAACAGTTTCTCTGGCGTCCATTGCGGCGCGCTCGTGCCGTCAGGCCACAGGCGCGGCGCCTGCCGCCCCACCTCCAGGTTTTCGATCACCGTGAGCTCCGAGAAGATGCGCCGGTTTTCCGGCACGAAGCCCAGGCCCCGGCGCGCCACCTCGTGCGTGTGCAGGTGCGAGATGTCGCTCCCGGCAAACCGGATCTCGCCGCTGCGCCGTGGCATCAGTCCCATGATGGCCTTGAGCGTGCTCGATTTGCCGGCGCCGTTGCGCCCCATCAGCCCCACCACCTCACCGCGTTGCAGCTCCAAGTCCACGTCCAGCACCACGTGCGCCGCACCATACCAGGCGTTGAGACCCCGCACTTTGAGCAGCGCGCTCATGTTGCCGCAACTCCCAGATAGACCCGTTGCACCTGTTCATGCTGCCGAATCTGCTGGGGGTCGCCGTCGGCGATGATCTTGCCGTTGGCAAGCACCAGCACGCGCTGGGCAAAGCCGAATACCACGTCCATGCTGTGCTCGGTGAAGAGGACGGCCATGCGGCGCTCGCGCGCCACCTGCCGCACCAGGGTCATGAGTGCCAGGCGTTCCTGTGCCGCCATGCCGGCGGTGGGCTCGTCCATCAGCAGCAACTTGGGCGTGCTGGCCAGTGCCATGGCCAATTCCACGCGCTTCACGTCGCCATAGGCCAGATCGCTGCAAGCACGCGCGGCCTGGCCTTGCATACCGACCTGAGCCAACAGTTCCATGGCGTGCAAAGTTTGGTGTTGCGCGGCGGGCTGCCAGAACCGGAACAGTTGGCGCGAAGCCGAGAGCAAAACCATCTGCACGTTTTCCAGCACCGTGAGCGAGGCAAAGGTCTGAGCGATCTGAAACGTGCGCGCCACACCGCGGGCCCAGATCTCGCGCGGCGCCAAGCCCTCCAAGGGTTGCCCTTCCAGCAGAATCTGTCCCTGATCGGGATGCAATTGTCCGTTGAGCAAGTTGAAGAGCGTGGACTTGCCGGCGCCGTTGGGCCCGATCAGTGCCAGCAGTTCGCCCGGTGCCACGCTAAAGCTCACGCCGTCCACGGCGCGCACTCCACCAAATGATTTGTGCAGCTTGCAGACGTCAAGGAAATTCATGCCGGACTCCTACGCAAGCGCCGTGCCAGGCTTTGAGGCAGCGCCGACAGCGTGCCCACCAGCCCCTGCGGAAACAGCAGCACCAGCAGCAGCATCACGCCACCCAGCAGCGCGCGCCAGTACTCGGTGCTGCGCGCGATGCTGTCTTGCAGCCAGGTGAAGGCGACCGCCCCCACCAGCGGTCCGGCCAGCGTCTGCACGCCCCCGAGCAGCACCATCACCAGGGCGTCCACGGAGTGACTCACGCCCAAAATATCCGGAGAAATGCTGCCCTTGGAATAAGCAAACAGCGCACCTGCCAAACCCGCGAACAACCCGGCCAAGCCCAGGGCCAGCCACTGCACGCGCTGCACATCGATGCCCACGGCTTCGGCCCGTACCGACGAATCGCGCGCCGCACGCAAGGCGTAGCCGAAGGGGGAGAACAATGCTCGGCGCAGCAGCCACAGCCCCAGGCCGGCGAGCACCAGCGTGAGGCTGTAGTAGGCACGCTTGTCCGCAAGCCAGGGCGTGGGCCACAGCCCCATGAGTCCATTGCTGCCGCCGGTGACGCCGTCCCATTGGTAACAGATGGCCCACAGAATCTGAGCGAACGCCAGGGTCAGCATGGCCAGGTAAATCCCCGACAGGCGCACGCTGAACCAACCCAGCAACAGGGCACCCATGCCCGCCAGCAGCGGCGCGCCCAGCAGCGTGAGTTCCAACGGCCAGCCCAGCCCCTGCAGCAGCCACGCCGCCCCATAGGCACCCAGGCCGAAATAGGCCGCGTGTCCAAAGGAGTGCAGGCCGCCAGGTCCCATGATGAAGTGCAGGCTCGTGGCAAAAAGCGCGGCGATGAACAGGTCGATCCCCAGCACCGTCGCATAGGGCCATGAGTTGCCCCACCAGGGCAGGGACAACAGGACCACAAAGCCCACGGCCGTCAGCCATCGCTGCGCCTTGCCCGCCGCACGCAGCGGCGGCTGCACCTGCATGGAGGGCGTGCCAACGCTGGGTTCGCGCCCCATCAAACCCCAGGGACGCAGCACCAGCACCAGCGCCATCACCAAAAACTCGGCCACCAGGGTGAGCTTGGAGAACGAGAAGCTCCAGCCCCAAAAATCCACCGTCCCTAGCGCGATGCACAGGGCCTTGATCAGTCCCAGCAGCAAGGCCGCCGCATAGGCGCCGGGAATGGAACCCAGGCCGCCGATCACCACCACGACAAAGGCGTCACCGATGGTCAACAGGTCCAATCCCAGGTGCGCCGGTTCGCGCGGCAGTTGCAGTGCACCACCTAATCCCGCGAGCCCCGTGCCCAGGGCAAAGACCGTGGTGAACAACCGCGCCTGATTCACGCCCAGTGCCGCCGCCATGTCGCGGTCCTGAGTGGCCGCACGCACCAACATACCCCAGCGCGTGCGCTTGAGCGCCAGCCACAGCCCGGCCAACACGGCAGGTGCAACACCTACCAGAAACAGGTCGTAGCTTGGAAACTGGCGCCCCAGAATTTCCACGGACCCGCGCAGTCCGGGAGCCCTCGGCCCCAGCAGATCTTCCGCGCCCCAGCACCACAGCGCACCGTCCTGAAACACCAGCACCAGGGCAAAGGTGGCGAGCAACTGCAACAACTCGGGTGCTGAGTAAATGCGGCGCAACAGCACCATCTCTACCGCCGCGCCCAGCAGGCCCACGAGCAGCGCAGTCAGTGGCAGGGCGAGCCAGAATCCCAGTCCCGCGCCCAGCCATTGCACCAGCGACCAGGCGACAAAAATGCCCAGCATGTAGAACGAGCCGTGGGCGAAATTGACGATGCGCGTGACGCCGAAAATGAGCGACAGACCCGCTGCCACCAGAAACAGCGAAGAAGCCCCAGCCAGGCCATTGAGCAGCTGGACGATGAGGCCGGAGGCGTTCACTCTACCGGTCGCAGCTTCTTCACTTCAGCCGCGCTGGGCTGGTACTTGGCGCCGTCCAGATAGCGGTAATCCACCATCACCCCCTTGCCGTTGTCATTCTTTGTACGCCCCAAAAAGGCGCCCATGGTGGATTGGTGGTCTTCTGCTCGGTACGTGATGGGACCAAAGGGCGTGATCACGTTCAGTCCGGTGAAGGCGGCGATCAATTTTTCCGTGTCGGCAGACTTCGCTTTTTTCATGCCTTCCGCGAGCGACTGGATCGCGCTGTAGCCGACCACGGAACCCACCCGCGGGTAGTCCGAATACTTGCGGTGATAGGCCAGAAAGAAGGCCTTGTGCTCGGGCGTCTGAATGCCGTACCAGGGGTAGCCGGTGACGATCCAGTCGTTGGGCGTTTCATCCTTGAGCGGATCCAAATACTCCGGTTCGCCCGTGAGCAGGCTCACGACCTCACGCCCCTTGAACAGGCCGCGGGTATTGCCTTCGCGCACGAACTTGGACAGGTCCGCGGCAAACAGCACGTTGAAGATCGCGTCCGGCTTGGCGTCGGCCAGCGCCTGCACCACGCTGCCGGCCTCAACCTTGCCCAGCGGCGCCGCCTGCTCGCCCACGAATTCCACGTCGGGCTGCGCCGCCTTGAGCAGCTGCTTGAAAGTGCTGGCCGCGGATTGACCGTATTCGTAGTTGGGATAGACGATGACCCAGCGCTTCTTTTTGAGCTTGGCCGCTTCCGGCACCAGCATCGCCACCTGCATATAGGTCGAAGGGCGCAGCCGGAAGGTGTAGCGATTGCCGTTTTGCCAGACGATCTTGTCGGTGAGCGGCTCGGCTGCCAGGAAAAACACCTTGCGCTGCTTGGCGAAGTCGGTCAGCGCCAGACCGATGTTCGAGAGAAAGGAGCCGGTCAAGACGTCGACCTGTTCACGCGACAGCAGCTCTTCCGCTGCGCGCACGGCATCAGCCGGATTGGCATTGTCGTCGCGCGTGATCAGTTGCAGCTTTTTGCCGTTCACGCCACCCGCCGCGTTGATTTCCTCCACTGCCAATTCCATGCCCTTTTTGTAGGGTTCAAGAAACGCGGGCTGGGCCTTGTAGCTGTTGATTTCGCCGATCTTGATCACACCCTGGGCCTGAGCCGGAGCCGGCAATGCCAGATTCAGGCTCAAAAGGGCTGCAAGCAGGAGGCGTGGGGACATGACGGATGGGCTCATGAAAGAATTTCCAGACAGTTGCAAACGGATGATGCGGCCGTGCATGATAGCCACAGCGCGGTGTGAGCGAAAAATGGCGGATATTTCAGGCGCCAGCCAGGAGGCGCAGGTCGCCAGGATGAGGCAGTGTCAGCGTGCGACCGGCACCCGAGATAAGGCCGCGCTCGCGCAGATGGTGCAACACGCGAGAAAAGGTTTCTGGCGCGATCCCCAACTGCGCCGCAATCAGCCGCTTGCGCTGCTGCAGCGGCACGATCATTTCGCCTTCGGGTCCCGGTTGCGCATGGCGCACCAGCCACTCCGCACAACGCGACTCGGCATCCTTGGACAAACGGCTCACGGCCAATTCGGTCTGCTGTCGCGCCCCCAAAGCCATGTCGCGCAACACGCCTTGCGCCGACTTGGGCAAGGCGGCCAGCGCACGCCGAAAGTCTGCCGCGGGCACACGACGCAGACTCACTTCGGTCTGTGCCACGGCATCGACGGCGCTCGCAAGGTTCAGCACCGCCGCCGTGGCCTCGATCCAGGACGGTCCCTCCACCACTCCGAACTGATGTTCCAGCTGCTCATCGACAAGCAGACCCAGAGCCACCCGTCCGCTGTCCAGATGCAGCACCCAGTTCATGGGCGCGGCGCGGCGCAGCAACACCTCAGACGGTTTGGCTTGCTGCAACTGGGTGGACGAGGCGAAAGTGGCAATGCGCGGCATACTGGGCACTTTGCCGCGCTTTTGCCGATCAGACTTTGAGCGACATCAAGAATCATTCGGGTAGGAACAGCGCCATGCGTTATAAAGTCGGAACGACAATTGATTCAAGGTTCACCTCAGAATGCCTACACTTCTCGTTCGAAACGCACGCTGCGTCGCGACCTTTGATGCCAGCCAAACCGAATGGCACGATGCCTCGGTCTTCGTCCGGGACAATCTGATCGAGGCTATCGGTGCGGCGGTCGAGTTGCCGCAGACCGCCGACGAAGTGATCGACGCGCGCGGCCACCTGGTGATCCCGGGGCTGGTGAACACCCACCACCACATGGTGCAAAGCCTGACGCGAGCCGTGCCAGGCGTGCAAAATGCGGAGTTGTTCAGCTGGCTGCGCGGCCTGTACCCGATCTGGGCCGCTCTCACCCCCGAAATGGTGTTCGTCTCGCACCAGATCGCGATGGCGGAGTTGCTGCTCAGCGGCTGCAGCACCAGCTCCGACCACCTCTACATCTACCCCAACGGTGTGCGCCTGGACGACAGCATTGCGGCTGCGCGCGCCACCGGCCTGCGCTTTGTCGCCACGCGCGGCAGCATGAGCGTGGGGCAGTCGCTGGGCGGGTTGCCGCCGGACCGGGTGGTGGAGCGCGAGGACTTCATCCTCAAGGACACGCAGCGCCTGATCGAGAGCTACCACGACGCCTCCTTCGGCTCCATGCTCAACGTCGCGGTCGCGCCCTGCTCGCCGTTCAGCGTGAGCCAGGACCTGATGCGCGAGTCGGCCAAACTGGCGCGCGCCTGCAAGGTGCGGCTACACACCCACCTGGCGGAGAACGACCACGACCTGGCCTACACGCGCGAAAAATTCAACTGCACCCCCGCCGAATACGCGCAGGACCTGGGTTGGCTGGGTGACGATGTCTGGCACGCCCACTGCGTCAAGCTCGACGATGAGGGCATCAGCCTGTTCGCCGCCAGCCGCACCGGCGTGGCGCACTGCCCCTGCAGCAATATGCGTCTGGCCTCGGGCATCGCGCCGGTGCGAAGGATGCTGGACGCCGGCGTGCCCGTGGGCCTGGGCGTGGACGGAAGCGCCAGCAACGACGGCGCGCAGATGGTGAACGAGGCGCGTCAGGCGCTGCTGCTGGCGCGCGTGGGTCGCGCCCTGCAACCCGCCGAGACGCGCAACGGAAAGACCTTTTTTGGTTGCGACCTGGGCCCGACCGAAATGACGGCGCGCGACGCGCTGGCTCTGGGCACGCGCGGCGGCGCCCAGGTCCTGGGGCGCAGCGACATCGGGCATCTGGCAGTCGGCATGTGTGCCGATCTGGCTCTGTTTGACCTCAATACCCTGGCCTTTGCTGGTGGCGCGGTGCACGACCCCGTCGGTGCCCTGCTGCTGTGCGCCAGCCCCCAGGCCGCCTATACCATCGTCAACGGGCGCGTCGTGGTGCGCCAGGGACAACTCACCAGCGTGGATCTGGGGCCGCTGATAGAGCGTCACAATGCGCTGGCGCTGCAATTGGTGGCAAGCGCAGCAACGTGAGAACTTGCGACACAGGGTTATTGGGGTCAGACACCAATTTCGCGGCGACGCATCGCCTTGCGCCCGGTGGGCGAGCAAACGACTCGGCGAATTTGGGCTCTGACCTCAAAAACCCGTGTTCTGTCCTCAACTGATTAGAGCCACTCCATCATTTCATTTGCCAAAGGAAAACCATGTACTACATCGTTGAAACATCCAAGTCGTTCGAACAAGCCGCAGATGACCTTGACGCCGCAGTGAAGCGCAACAACTTTGGCGTGCTGCACGTGCACGACCTGGGCAAGACGCTGCGCAGCAAGGGAATTGATTTCTCCGAAGACTGCAAGGTGTTCGAGGTCTGCAACCCGGCCCAGGCGGCCAAGGTGCTCGGCACCGACATGCGCCTGAACATGGCGCTGCCCTGTCGTATCTCGGTCTACACCGAGCAGGGCAAGACCAAGCTGGGATTGATCAAACCCGCAGCCCTGCTGGGAATGCTGTCGCAAGACGCAGCGCTGCAGCAGGTGGCGCAAGAAGTCGAGGCGCAGACCATCAGGATGATCGACGAAGCTCGCTAGCGCTTGCGGCGCGCTTATTCGGCCTTCGCCCCAGCCAGGAACCACTGGCTGATCAAGCTGCGCTCGGCCTCGGTGATGCCGGTGGCATTGTTCATCGGCATGATCCGGCTCACCACCGCCTGCTGGTACAGGGCCTGGGCGTGCTGCCTGATGCGCTCGGGCGAATCCAGGCGCACGTTCTTCATTTGCACCAGCGCGCCGTGACACAGCGTGCAGCGCTGCTCCAAAATGGCCTGGACGGTCTTGAAGCCGACGCTGGTGCCAACTGCGGGCGCCGCCGCAGCCGTGGCATCGGGATGGTTCGGCGCCGATTCGGGCCGCAGCCAGACCAGCACGCTCAGGATCAGCACCACGCCCGCCACCGCGTAGCGCAGCGGATTCGGATTGCGCCCGAGTAAATAGCCGTGGCGCATCACGAAAAACTGCCGTATCAAGGCGCCCGCGAGCATCATCAGGATCAGGATCAGCCAGTTCTGCGGATGGCCGTAGGTGAAGCTGTAGTGGTTGCTCAGCATCGCAAACAGCACCGGCAGCGTGAAGTAGGTGTTGTGCACGCTGCGCTGCTTGGCGCGCTTGCCGTGCGTGGGATCCACGGGCTCGCCAGCGGCCATCTGCGCCATCACCTTGCGCTGGCCCGGAATGATCCAGAAGAACACGTTGGCGCTCATGGCGGTGGCGATCATGGCGCCCAGCAGCAGATAGGCAGCACGCCCCGCAAACAGGTGGCAGGCGCTCCAGGCGGCGATGCAGATCACCGCGAACACCAGGGCGCCGACGATGGCGTCGCCATTCCTCCTGAAACCGAAGCGCTGGCAGATCTGATCGTAGGCAAGCCAAAACGCGACCAGCAAGCCCAGCGCCGCGGCGATGGCCGCAGCCGGGGGCCAGTCCAGCAGCGACTTGTCCACCAGATAGGTGCCAGCGCTCCACAGGTACGACAGCGTGAACAGCGCGAAGCCAGTCAACCAGGTGGAGTAGCTCTCCCAGTAGAACCAGTGCAACTCGGTGTGAATCTTCTTGGGTGCCACCATGTATTTCTGCGGGTTGTAAAAGCCCCCGCCGTGCACTGCCCACAGGGCTCCGTCCACGCCTTTTTCCAGCAGGTCCGGCGACTTTGGCTTGATCAGGTTGTTGTCCAGAAAGACAAAATAGAAGGACGAGCCGATCCAGGCGATGGCCGTGATGACGTGGACCCAGCGCAGCAGCAGATTGGCCCAGTCGAGTAGATAACTTTCCATAGCGTCCTATTTATTCTCTCTGACTACACGCGACTGCTGCAGGAGTTGTGCCGCCACCGCCACCGCAATCACTTCCGGCTCTTTCCCTTTGATTCCAGGAATGCCGATGGGGCAGGTCACGTGCGCCAGTTCCTGCGCGCTGAAGCCGCGCACCAGCAGCCGCTGCCGAAAGCTCGCCCATTTCGTCTTGCTGCCAATGAGCCCCACATAGGGCAGGTCGGCGCGCTCGCGCTGGCGCTGCAGGCAGGCTGCGACCACCTCCAGGTCTTCGGCGTGACTGAAACTCATGATCAAGACCAGGCTTGCGGGCGCCAGATCGCGCACCGCAAAAGCCACCGGATCGGAATGTTCGCAACGCACGCCGATGGGAAGGGCATCCGGAAAGATTTCGTCGCGACTGTCAATCCAACGGACGTCAAAGGGCAGTCGACACAGCAGTTGCACCATTGCCTTGCCCACATGGCCCCCGCCAAACAAGGCCAATGGCTGCTGCGCGGGCTCCAGGCGCTGCAAGAGTTGGGGCAGATCAGCGGCACCGACGCGCTCAAACCGCAGTTGCACGACGCCGCCGCAGCATTGGCCCAGAGCCGGCCCCAGCGCATAGCGCACCGGGGCTTGGCGCGCCAGCCCGTGCAACAGCGCACGACCCTGCTCCATGGCCTGGTACTCGAGATGTCCACCGCCTATGGTGTTGATGCAGGCTTGCTCGAACACGGCCATCCAGGCGCCGGCTTCGCGCGGTACCGAACCTTCTGTCGACACCACGCTCACCAGCACCGCATCCTCGTGCGTCAAACGCGTCACAAACTCCTGCAACAGACTCACAAATCGATACCTTAAAGATGATTACCAGCGACATTGGCGCCAAAATTCAGGCACAGTATGCCTGCAACCAGGCGCCCTCGCCTTGGCATCCTGGCGTGCAAGCCGCCCCCCAACAAGCACAGAAGGAGTTGAATGATGCGCAACTGGTTGAGCTGTGGCACCACCCTCACGGCAGGGGCACTTGCCGCCATCGGGTCCCTCGTGGTGGGCTGCGCGAGTTCGCCCAAGCCTGCGCCGGCACCACCTCCGACGGCCGCGCCTCTGGTCGCGCCGCGGGCGCCCTCCCCTGCACCGCAGCCCGCCGCAGCGACGCAAGCTGCGGGCAAGACATCGGCGGCGCAGAGTGCACGCGAATACCGACGCGACGCCGCCGGGCATCTGTATGGCCTGCATGCCCAGCGCATTTACCAGGGGAAGATGCCGCCCTTGCTGTACGCCGTGGGCGTGCTGCAGGTGGAAGTGGACGGCCGCGGCAACGTGCTTTCCACCCATTGGATGCGGGCCCCCAGTCAGGCGCCCGAAGTCATGCTCGAAATCGAGCGCATGGTGCTCCAGGCCGCTCCGTACCCGGCGCCGGTGAAGCTGGGTCGCGTCACCTACACCGACACCTGGCTATGGCACAAGAGCGGCCAGTTCCAGTTGGACACGCTCACAGAAGGACAACTCTGAGACCTTGCGGGACAGACCAAGAACTACGCGCAGCGAGTTTTGCTCTGTCCTCAACTGATGCCGGGCTGTTGGAAGTTCCCTTGCGGGACAGACCAAGAACTACGCGCAGCGAGTTTTGCCCTGACCTCAACTGACCAGGGCCTTCAGCCCCTCACACGCCAGCAGGATGCGCTCGGGTGTGGCCGGCGCATCCATCTGTAGCGCCACCTGATGGCCAGCCGACGCGCTCACCGCGTCGCGCAGCGCAAAGTAGGCGCTCAAGGCCAGCATCAGCGGTGGCTCGCCAACGGCCTTGCTGCGATGCGGTGTGGGCTTGACGTTGCGGCCGTCGAACAGGCTCACCTTGAAGTGTTCCGGCACGTCGCTGGCGACTGGGATCTTGTAGGTGCTGGGGCCATGGGTCAGCAACTTGCCCGCACCCAGGCCGTTGGCGTCGCGCTTCAAGCTCCAGATACACTCTTCCATCGTGAGCCATCCCATGCCCTGCACGTAGGCTCCTTCAATCTGTCCGATGTCGATGGCGGGGTTGATGCTCTGACCGACATCGTGCACGATGTCCACCGCCTTGAGCCACCACTCGCCCGTGCGCGAGTCGATCTCGACCTCGCTTACTGCGGCGCCGTAGCAGAAGTAGTAGAAGGCCTTGCCCTGCAAGGTGGCAAAGTCGTACTCGATGTCGGGCGTCTTGTAAAAGCCGGTCACGCTCAAGCCCACGCGATCCAGCCAGGCCTGGAGCACCAGTTGTTGCCAGCTGCGTGAGTCCTTGGGGCCAAACACCGTGCCGCCGGAAAAAACCACCTGCGCCGGTTCGCAGCCGAGCATGCGCGCGGCCACCGGAGCGAGCCGTTCGCGCAACTGCGCGCAGGCGTGGTTGATGGCAGCGCCATTGATGTCGGCGCCGCTGGACGCCGCCGTGGCCGAGGCGTTGGGCACTTTTTGCGTATCGGTTCCGGTAACGCGCACCAGTGGCACGGGAATGCCCAGCCCGTCCGCCGCCACCTGCGCCATCTTGGTGTTCAGACCCTGGCCCATTTCGGTGCCGCCGTGGTTCACGCTGACCGAGCCATCCATGTAGATGTGGACCAGCGCGCCGCCCTGGTTCAGCATGGTGGCAGTGAAGGAGATGCCGAATTTCAGCGGCACCAACGCGAGGCCACGCTGACGATGCTTGTGCTCGCGGTTGAAGGCGTCCACGGCGACGCGCCGCGCACGGTAAAGAGACTCGGCTTCGAGCTGATCCATCACCTTGTCGGCGACGAAGTCCTCTATCACTTGTCCATATTGCGTCGTCATGGTGTCGGCCTGGCCCGAGATCGCGGGATCCCGGTACAGGTTGATGCGGCGCACGTCCAGCGGGTCCAGGCCCCGTTTTCTGGCGATCTGCTCGATCACGGTCTCGATCCCGAACATGCCCTGGGGCCCGCCAAAACCGCGAAACGCGGTGGCGCTTTGGGTGTGGGTCTTGCAACGGTGGCTGACGATGTGCAGGTTCGGCAGGTAGTAGCAGTTGTCGATGTGCAGCACGGCGCGGTCGTTCACCGGGCCGGAAAAATCCGTGCTGTAGCCGCAGCGCGAAGCCAGCATCACGTCGATGCCGAGGATGCGCCCATCGTCGTCAAAACCGGCTTCGTAGTTGATCAAAAAATCGTGGCGCTTGCCCGTGATCATCATGTCGTCGTCGCGGTTCACGCGCAGCTTGACGGGGCGGCGCAGCAGGTGCGCTGCAAGCGCTGCGCTTTGCGAAAAGATGCTGGCGTTGCCCTCCTTGCCGCCGAAGGCGCCGCCCATGCGCCGGCAGATCACTTCCACGTCGTGCGTCGCCAGGCTCAGCGCCGAGGCCGCCTCGCGCTGATTCCCGTCGGGGTGCTGGGTCGAGACGTAGAGTGTGAGCTGGCCGTCTTCACGCGGCACCGCGTAGCTGATCTGCCCTTCGAGATAGAACTGCTCCTGCTGCCCGCACGTGGTGCTGCCCTTGATCGTGTGGGGCGCCGTGGCGATCGCCTCCGTTGGAGCCCCGCGCGTGATGGCCTTGGCCGGCATGATGAAACTATGCTGCGCCAACGCCTCCTCGATCGTCAGAATCGCGGCCAATTCCTTGACCAGGACCTTGGCTTTCGCCGCTGCCTCGCGCGCATAAAGCATCTCGCGCGCCACCACCAACGCCACCGGCTGGCCTACGAACTGCACGGTTCCTGCGGCCAGAAACGGATCGTCGTGCACGATCGGTCCGCAGTTGTTTTCACCCGGAATATCCTTGGCCGTGAACACCGCCACCACGCCGTGTTCGCGCAGGATGGCAGCACGGTCAATGCCCTCGCCGATCAGCTCGCCGTGGGCCACGGGCGAGGTCACCAAAGCGGCGTAGAGCGTGCCGCGCAGTTCGGGGATGTCATCGGTGTAGACGGCTTCTCCCGTGACATGCAGTCGCGCCGACTCGTGCGGCAATTCCTGCCCCAGTGCTGCGCCAAGAAGTTCAGAGTGCAAGCTCTTCAGGGGTGTGGGTGCGTTCATGCCAGGACCTCCTTCGCGATGTCGACGCCGGATGCGGTTGGCGCCTCCTCCAGAAATTGCAGCACCAGATTGCGCGCCACCAGGGCGCGGTAGCGCCAGCTGGCTCGCAGGCCGTCGCGTGCCGTGAAGCTGGCTGCGATCGCAGCGTCCAGCTGCTGTGCGCTGACTTCAGCCGGTTCTCGTCCCTGCAGCACCGCTTCCAACAGGGGCGCGCGACTCGGAAACGGCGTGAGGCCGTTGTAGGCCAGCTTCACCTGGGCCAACTTGCCGCCCTGCAGCCGATAGCTCAAGGCGCAGCAGGTGGCCGAGATGTCCTGATCGAAGCGCTTGCTCAGCTTGTGTGCACGAAACACGCCACCGGGTGTCAGCTTGGGCAGGTCAATCGCCTCGATGAACTCGCCGCCCTGCAGCACGTTCGCCTTTTGGCCGGTGTAGAAATCGTCCAGCGCCACGCTGCGCAGTTGTTCCCCACGGCGCAGCACCAGCGTCGCACCCAGCGCCATCAGGCAAGGCATGGAGTCGCCAATCGGCGAACCATTGGCGATGTTGCCGGCCAGGGTCGCAGTAGAGCGAATCGGTGGCGAGCCAAAGCGGCGCAGCACTTCGGCGAAATCAGGGTAGTCCCGGGTCACTAGGCGCTCCACCTGGCTCAGGGAAACCTGGGCCCCGATGCGCCACCCAGACGCCGATTCCTGCACCCGCCGCAGTTCCGCCACATTGCCCAGATACACGATGTGTTCGGGCCGACTGAACTGCTTGTTCACCTGCAGGCCAATCTCGGTGCTCCCCGCCAGCAGCGTTGCCTGCGGGTGTTGCAACATATATTGCGCGACCTCGGCCAACGTCGCAGGGGACACAAATTCATTGCCCTTGCGCGTACGCACCACGGGTTGCACCACAATCTCGCCTTCAAGGTTGTAGCTGGGGGACCGGGCGCGTCGGATCTGCTGCAGCAGCGCCACGTCGGCGCCGTCATCGAGCTTGAGTTGCTCTGCTCCCGCCTGGCTGGCGACAAGCGTGGCGTCGACGATGGGCTTGTAGCCGGTACAGCGGCACAGGTTGCCGCTGAGTGAATTCGTGATCTGGTCGCGCGTGGGCGTGGGCACGGTTTGCAGCAGACCCGTCAGGCTCATCACGATGCCAGGAGTACAGAAACCGCATTGCGAACCGTGACAAGAAACAAGCGCTTCCTGTACCGGGTGCAGCGTGCCATCGGCACGCTTCAGGCTCTCTATGGTCTTGAGCGACTTGCCGTCCAGCGTGGGCAGCAACTGAATGCAGGCATTGCTGGGAACATAGTCCACGCCGGTACCGGCCGCATTGAGTTCGCCCACCAGCACCACGCAGGCGCCGCAATCGCCCTCGGCGCACCCCTCTTTGCTGCCGGTGCGCTGCAATTGCTCGCGCAGATAGTCCAGCACCGTGGTGGTGCGGCGCTCCCCTTGCGCCTCAACGATCTTGCCGTCCAGCACGAAGCGAACGGTATTGGTGACTTGGGTCATGGTGCGCTGCCCGCACGCCCGCAGGCGCTGTTAAAGAGCGCATTTTAGAGGCCAGCGAAATCCCGGATGCGTCAAGGCTCAATGGTTGGAAACCTTCTTCGTCTTCGGATCGGGGTAGACCAGCGGCCCTTGCACCAGGGTAGCTGGAGTGGCCGCTTTGCTGGCTTCGGTCACCACGTCGACCGCATTCCCACTGGCACGCCACATCGCCTGCAGATTGTCTATGAGTCGGATATAGACCGGCTTGGCCGGCGGTGTCTGGGGTTTTTCCACAGTAGGCTGCTTGATCGTCATCCCGTAGTCAGACGTTTCCATGCTGGGTGAGGCCGCACCAGGGGCGACGGGGTTCACTGCGCCCACGGCACCCATCGCAGCGGGGGATGGCGTACCAGCGTCAGCAGACTCGGCCAGCGCTTGCGCGCTTGCCAGGGGCGTCCGCGGCGCGCCCATCGAATTCAAACTGGCGCCTGGGGGGCTCCAATTTGGTGATCGATCCACAGAGTTGGCTTGCATGATGTCATCCTGAAGTTGGGTGGAATTTCATTCCTATACCGGGGTTCCTGAATCGTTAACGGCAGAATTGAGGGCTTATTAAGGCCTATTTTCAAAATTATTTTGAATTTTTTGCAGTTATCCGTCCCCCAGTCGTTGCAGTTCGCTGATGCTAGAGTGCTTGAATCGGGTAACCTTGGTGCACAGGACGTCCGCATTTCCCCGTCTTGCTCAATCTGGAGTCCTTCATGTCTAAGCTGTTGCAGCGCGTTCGTTATTGGCTAATGTCGAAAAAGACCGTCTCACGACGGATCGCGCAGGTCTGCGCCTCGTCCCTGAAGGAAGTTGGACTGAGCGTCGGCGGCAACGTATTCGAACTGAAGAACAGCAAGAATCGGCATGGTTGGTTGGTCAGCCTTCAAGTGCCAGCGCAACTCCAGGTGCCTCCCGTCGACGCCCTGGCATTGCGGCTTTTTCTGACCAGACGCATAGAGCTTGCGCTGGGAATGAAGCCCAAGTCAATGCATCTGGTCTTGAGTTTCAGTTGCGAGGCCAAGCGTCTGCCGTTCGCCGAATCGGTGATTGAACCGCGCTGGTTGAAGGAACGAATGAGCTCATTCCTCGCCGGCGTCACCCTGACCCCAAGCTCGGCCACAAGCAAGAAGACGAGCCCTTCCCCCGCCGCAGCGAAGCCCAAGCCAGGCACCTCCCCATCAGTCCCGACGCCGACTGACAATGGCAAGCCGACGCCCGCCCTGTCCGACACCAAGGCTAGCATCGCGCCCGCCATCACGCTGAATGAAAAGATGAAAGCACTGCTCGATTCCCTCGACGATGACGACCTGTACGAGGTCAAGGAAGCCTCCATGACGGATTTCGATCGCGCCATGCTTTGAAAGCAGCTCTGTGCCCTGCTCACGCAGATGAGCCTGGCCGCGTGCGCCGCAATAGTTCGCGCCAAGTTGATCCAGATTAATGTCCACGCGGCGGGGCCGCCCTAGGATGGCCGCGAGCGCTGCGTCGGTGTCACGGTTGCAAGACCTGGGACTGTGCCCGGCAAATCAAATCAAGCACGGGAGGGCAGCATGTTCAGTCAGCGCATCAAAACGGTGATGGAGCGCAGGGATATGGTCATCGCTGCGCCCGAGACCACCATCAGCCAGGCCGCCAAGATGATGGCGCACAAGAAGATGAGCGCGGCGCTGGTGGTGCGCGACGAATTCCTGGTGGGAATTTTTACAGAGCGCGATGCCGTGTCCCGTGTGATTGCACGCGGACTCGACGTCTACAGCACCCGAGTGGCCGATGTCATGACACCCTCTCCCCAGACCGCCGAGCCGGACCAAAGCTTTGGCTATGCCCTGCTCTTGATGCACGAAAACGGCTACCGACACGTGCCCGTGGTGGTGGACGGCAAGCCCGTGGGCCTGGTCACGGCGCGCAGTGCGCTCGACCCCGATCTCGAAGAATTCACCGCGGAAGAGCGCCGGCGCACCCACATCAGCGAATAGTCTTTGCCTTGGAAGAACTCACTTTCATGACTCGGAGCGTTTCGCGGGCGCAGCATGAAAGTTAGCTACCGGCCAGCATCATCCGATCCAGCAGGATCGAACCTACCGTTTTAGAGCCGTAGTTGTAGCTGTCGGCACCCACGGCCTGAATTCCCTTGAGCATGGTTTGCATGCTGCCGGCGATGGTGATCTCGTGCACCGGAAAAGCGATTCGGCCATTCTCGACCCAGAAGCCACTGGCGCCGCGCGAATAGTCGCCCGTGACGTAATTCACGCCCTGACCCATGAGCTCGGTCACGAACAAGCCGGTGCCCAGCTTGCGCAGCATTTCATCCAGTGTGTCGCTGGCGCGGGTATGGCGCGACGTAAGCACCAGATTGTGTGAGCCGCCGGCATTGCCTGTGCTCACCATGCCCAGCTTGCGTGCCGAATAGCTGCTCAAAAAATAGCCCTGCACGCGGCCCGCTTCCACCACCTTGCGCGCCTTCACTTTGACGCCCTCGTCGTCAAACGGCGAACTGCCCTTGCCGCGCTTGAGGAACGGGTCTTCGACGATGTCGATGTGCTGGGGCAAGACGCGCTTGCCCAGGGAGTCGAGCAAAAACGAGCTCTTGCGATACAGCGCGCCGCCACTGAGCGCCTGCACCAGACTGCCCAACAGGCCTGCGGCCAGGGGCGACTCAAACAGCACCGGACACTGGGTGGTCGCGATCTTGCGCGACTTCAGGCGACTCAAGGCACGCTCGGCGGCATAGCGGCCCACGGCCTCGGGCGAGGCCAGCTCTGCTGCGTCGCGCATGGAGCTGTACCAGGCATCGCGCTGCATGCCCGCGCCCCTGCCCGCGATCGGAGAAACCGAGAACGAATGGCGCGAACTCGCATAACCACCGCGAAATCCATGCGTGTGGGCGCTGAAAAAATGCGCCTGCTGTGCCGACACACTCGCACCTTCGCTGTTGGTGATCTTCTTGCTGGTCTGCAGGGCCGCGCTCTCACAGCGCAGCGCCAAGGCCGCCGCCTGGGCACTGTCGATGGTCCAGGGGAAGAACAGTTCCAGGTCGGCGCGCTGATCGCCGGCTTGCGCAATGTCAGCCTCGTCGGGCAAGCCGGCGGCAGGATCTTCAGCGGTGAAGCGGGCGATGTCGTAAGCGGCTTGCACGGTCTGCTGGATCGCGCGCCGCGAGAAGTCCGACGTGCTGGCATTGCCGCGGCGCTGGCCGCTGTAGACCGTGATCCCCAGCGACTTGTCCCGGTTGCGCTCCACGTTCTCGATCTCGCCCTTGCGCACCGAGACACTCAGGCCGCACCCCTCGGAGGCTTCGGCTCCGGCATCGGTGGCGCCAAGCTTCTTGGCGTGGGCCAGCGCCTGGTCCACCAGGTCTTCGAAGTAGGCCTTGCTGTACGCGAAACCGCGATCGGGCGTGGGAGAAACAGAATTTTTTAATTGGGTCATAGCGAAAGTATGATACTTGCAGGTCAGACCAACGACGCTTGCGCTACGCACGATGAGGGAAATCCTCGTCACTGCGAGGCAGAAGGCCGCGGCAGTCCGTGACTGCTGGGTTGCTGCGCTAGGCTCGCAATGTCGCAAAGTACCGTCGCGATTTTTTTAGGCTCCCGAGACACGCATACTTCACCATGACCAGAAAACTCAAAAAAGGCTACTATGTCAAAGGCCAGTTCATTGCCGAAGGCAGCGAAGCCGACCTCGCCTTCAAGCTCGAACTCAAGGGCAGTGACGAGCCCAGCCGCACCGAACTCAAGCGCGAAAGCGACGAGTTGCAGGAGTTGGGCGAAGCCCTGCTGACGCTGCGCCCGGCGCTGCTGGCGCGTCTGATGCTGTCGGAAAAACTGGTGGACGCCGTGACCGAGGCCAAGCGCATTACCAACTTCGAAGGCAAGAGGCGCCAGATGCAGTTCATCGGCAAGCTTATGCGCAAGCTCGAACCCCAAGTGCTGGTGGCCATTCGCGCTGCCCTACACGAACAGAATTTCGGCTCGGCCCAGGAATCGCTCTCGCTGCACCTGGCCGAACAATGGCGGGATCGACTCATCGCCGACGAAAGCGCTTTTGAAGAATGGCTCAGGGCCTACGCCAGCACCGACACACAGCAACTGCGTGCGCTGATCCGCCAGGCGCGCAAGGACGCCACAGCGCTGCCCAAAGCGCCTGCCGGTGCGGCGCCGCGCCATGGACGTGCCTATCGCGAACTGTTTCAACTGGTGCGCGAACAGATGCAGGCGATTCCCGCGCCAGAGCTGAGCGCCGTGCCCTCCATCGCCAGCATGCAGTGACCATGGTTGCCAACGAAACGCTGGACGCCGTGCGCATCGGCATCGTCTCCATCAGCGACCGCGCCTCCAGCGGCGTGTACCAGGACCTGGGGCTGCCCGCACTTCAAGCCTGGCTCACACGGGCGCTGAAGAATCCCCTCTCGTTTGACGCCCGACTCATTCCCGACGAACAGGCCATCATCAGCGCTACGTTGATCGAATTGGTAAATACAGGCTGCGCGCTGGTGCTCACCACCGGGGGCACGGGGCCGGCGCTGCGCGATGTCACACCCGAAGCCACGCTGGCCGTGGCACACAAGGAGATGCCCGGCTTTGGCGAACAGATGCGCCAGATCAGTCTGAAGTTTGTGCCCACGGCCATTCTGTCGCGCCAGGTGGCGGTGATCCGCGATCACACCCTCATCATCAACCTGCCGGGTCAGCCCAAGGCCATCGCGGAAACGCTGGAAGGATTGAAGGACGCCGCCGGGCAAGCGCTGGTGAACGGCATCTTTGCCGCCGTGCCTTACTGCGTGGACCTGATCGGTGGACCCTACCTGGAATGTGACGAGTCGGTATGCAAGGCGTTTCGGCCCAAGTCGGCGCTGCGCCCGGCTCGCGCCTGACCCCTACTTGCCCACGAGCTCGTTGAGCTTGGCTGCCTCAAAGTGCTCGCTGCGCGCGGCGTCGCCCGGAACGCAGTCCGGCTCATGGCGTTGCACCGAGAGTTGTTCTAGGGTTTTCCACAACAGCGCAATCTGATGTTCCTGCGCCGCGGCGTGGTCGATCAGACCGCGCATGGCCTGGCTCAGGGGATCGTCGTTTTGCGTCACGCCGTAGGCTGAAAAACCCATCTTTGAAGCAAGCTCCTCGCGCTTCACGTCCTGTTCGGCTTGAATGATGCGAGCCGGATTTCCGACGGCCGTGGCACCGGCCGGAACCGGTTTGGTGACGACTGCGTTGGAGCCGACCTTGGCACCGTCACCCACCGTGAAACCGCCCAGCACCTGGGCCCCCGCCCCCACCACCACATCTCGACCCAGCGTGGGATGACGTTTGACGCCCTTGTACAGCGATGTGCCGCCCAAGGTCACGCCCTGGTAGATGGTGCAGCCGTCGCCGATCTCGGCGGTCTCGCCCACCACCACGCCCATGGCGTGGTCAAAGAAGACGCGCGCGCCGATCTTGGCACCGGGATGGATTTCGATGCCGGTGAAAAAGCGCGCCAGGTGTGAGATAAAGCGCCCCAGCCATTTCAGACCATGGCTCCAGCACCAGTGTGCACGCCGGTGCAGGATGAGCGCGTGCAGGCCCGGATAACAGGTCAGCACTTCCCAGCGGCTGCGCGCAGCCGGGTCGCGGTCGAGGATGCATTGGATGTCGGAGCGCAGGCGTGAAAACATGGTTGGAGTCTAGCTTTTTGATGAATCCGGCGCAGCCATGCTGGCGCGAGAACCCGCAGCTGTCATGGCCTTGGCCACGCCGCGCAGGATGTGGATTTCCTCCTGTGTTAGTTGCGCGCGGTTGAAGAGCTGGTTCAGCCTTGGCATGAGTTTCTTGGGCGCTTGCGGGTCCAGAAAGCCAATGTCCACCAGCGCCTTTTCCCAGTGCCCCAACATGCCGCCGAGCTGCTGCGCGTCGGCCAGCACGCTGGGGGCGGTCGCCGGCTGCACCGCAAAGCCACCCAGCGCCTGACGCCACTCGTAGCCGATCAATTGCACCGCGGCGCCCAGATTGAGTGAGCCAAACTGCGGATCAGTGGGGATGCTCAACGCCACATGGCAGCGATACACGTCTTCGTTGGCCATGCCAAAGCGCTCCGAGCCGAACAGGAAGGCCACGCCGCCGTCGGCCTGGGGCGCTGCCGCGTGCTGCGTCTTTGTGAGCATCTCGAAATGCTGGCGCGGCGTTCGCGTGGGCGGGCCAAAGTCGCGCGGCGTCATGGCCGTGGCGCACAAGTGCGTCATGCCGTCCAGCGCCTCGTCCAGCGTCGCAACAATGCGCGCGTTCTTTAGCACGTCCAGCGCGCCACTGGCGCGCTGTATCGTTTCCTCACGCCGCAACACGTTGTCCCAGCGCGGCGCCACCAGCACCAGGTCGCAAAAGCCCATGGTCTTCATGGCGCGCGCCGTGGCGCCGACGTTGCCGGCGTGGCTGGTCTGGATCAGGATGAATCGGGTCGGTCGCTGCATTCGCATCTGAGTCTGTTGGTCTCCGAGTTGGCCCACGCGGGTGGAAACAACGCGCGTCGTTGCAAGCTCTGTAGGGCCGCGACATCCATAAATCCTGGATTGCCGCGCTACGCTCGCAATGACGAATCGTCGGTGCCGGTAAAATCGCCCTATTGTCGCCGCCCGCATCGACGGGTCTTCCCAACCGCTCTTCACCGATGCTGCGCTTCCCGTGCGGCGCTGAACAATCTATGTCCTCCCCCAATCTGCATCCCATGCTCAACGTGGCCGTCAAGGCCGCCCGCGCCGCCGGCGCCATCATCAACCGCGCTGCGCTGGACGTGGAAGCCGTGCGCATTTCGCAAAAGCAGATCAATGACTTCGTCACCGAAGTCGACCACGCCAGCGAAAAGGTCATCATAGAAACCTTGCTCGGCGCCTATCCAGGACACGGCATCCTGGCCGAGGAGTCGGGTTCCGAGCACGGCGCGCGCGACTCCGAATGCGTGTGGATCATCGATCCGCTGGACGGCACCACCAATTTCATCCACGGCTTTCCGGTTTATTGCGTGAGCATTGCGCTGGCTGTGCGCGGAAAGGTAGAGCAGGCCGTCATTTTCGACCCCAGCCGCAACGACTTGTTCACCGCCACCAAGGGGCGCGGTGCTTATTGCAACGATCGGCGCCTGCGCGTATCCAAACGCACCCGTCTGGCCGAGTGCCTGCTGTCCACCGGGTTCCCGTTTCGCCCGGGCGACAATTTCAAGAGCTATTTGAACATGATGGGTGACGTGATGCAGGTCACCAGCGGGCTGCGCCGCCCAGGCGCTGCGGCGCTGGATCTGGCCTACGTCGCGGCCGGTTTCACCGATGGATTCTTCGAAAAAGGTCTGCAGCCCTGGGACGTGGCTGCCGGGTCGTTGTTGGTGACCGAGGCCGGTGGTCTGGTGGGCAATTTCACCGGCGAGGCCAACTTTCTGGAGCAGCAGGAATGCATGGCTGCCAGCCCCAAGATTTACGGCCAGTTGGTTCCCCTTCTGGGAAAGTACAGCAAGTTTGCCGGCGCTGCCGACAAAGCCGTGGTGGTTCAGGCGGCAACGGACGCGTCCGGGGCATGAAGCAGTCGCATTAATTCCGGCTCCGACGCCGGGTGGCCAAAGAGATAGCCCTGAAAGGTGCGACAGCCGTGGGCCAGCAAGAACTCGTGTTGCTCCTTCGTCTCCACGCCCTCGGCGATCACCGCCAGCCCCAGGCTGTAGGCCAGTGTCACGATGGTGCGCGCAATCGTGGCGGCGTTGGCGTCGACCAGCACGTCACGCACAAATGACCGGTCAATCTTGAGCAGTTCCAGCGGCAAACGGTTGAGGTAGGCCAGCGACGAATAGCCAGTGCCAAAGTCATCCAGCAGGAAGCCAATGCCATGGCCTTTGAGGGCATTCATTTTTTGAATGATGTCCTCCACGTCGTTGAGCAACATGCTCTCCGTCAACTCCAGCTTCAGCCGCGAAGCCGCCGCTCCGCTGCGCTTCAGCGCCAACAACACCTGTCCCACGAAATCACTTTGGCGCAACTGTGCCGCGCTCACATTCACCGCCAGGCTGAGATGCGCCTTGTCTGGCTCCAGCGCCCAGGCGGCAAGGCACTTGCAAGCCATCTGCAACACCAATTGGCCCAAGGGCAGGATCAATCCGGTCTGCTCGGCCACGGCGATGAATTCGCCTGGCATCACCAAACCCTGCTGCGGATGATTCCAGCGCAGCAGCGCCTCGGCCCCCACCAACAGGCGCCGGTGATCCACCACAGGCTGAAAGTGCAAAAACAATTCATTGCGCTCGATCGCCAAACGCAGATCGAGCTCGATGCGCGCGCGCTCGGACACGGCAGACTGCATCTCAGGATCGAAGAACCGCAAGGTATTGCGACCTGCGGATTTGGACTGGTACATGGCCAGATCCGCCTGTTTGAGCAAACCCTCAACGCTGTCGGTACGCTCGCCAAACAAGGTCACGCCGATGCTGGGCGTACTCGAGTGCGCGTGTGCGCCCACCACAAAAGGGGCATGGAAAACGGCCAGGATTTTGTCGCCGACGGCTTGCGCCTGCACCACCGCTTCCAGCGGATCCAGCCCTTCGAGCATGACAATGAATTCGTCCCCACCCAGGCGCGACACGGTGTCCATGGCCCGCACACAGCCGCTCAGGCGCTGCCCCACCAGGCGCAGCAGCGCATCCCCGGTGTCGTGACCACGGGTATCGTTCAGTGTCTTGAAGTTGTCCAGGTCGATGAAGAGCAAGGCCCCCTGTGTTTGGTGACGCGCTGCAGCCTCCAGCGCCTTGCCCAGGCGATCGAGCATCAGACGCCGATTGGGCAAACCGGTGAGCGGATCGTAAAAGGCCAGACTCTGGGTGTCGATTTCTGCCTGCTTGCGCCGTGTGATGTTCTGCCCCACGCCCCGATAGCCGCAGAACTTCCCGACTTCATCGAATATCGGAATGCCGCCGATCTCCACCCAGTAATTGCTCCCGTCGCTGTCGACCCGATTCAGTTCGAGATTGCGAAAACTCTGGTGCGCCTGCAGCACCGATTGATGCGCGGCCCAGTCGGCCTCGCTCATGTTCAGAGCGCCCAAATCCCAACGCGTCATGCCCAACACTTCGCTTTGCGGCATATCGGCCAGGCGCGCATCGTAGCCATCAAAGCGCACGAAGCGGAACTGCTCGTCCGTCTCCCAATACCAGTCCGACGACAGTTCCGTCAGGCTGCGAAAGCGCGCTTCGCTGGCGCGTAGCGCCTGCTGCGTCTCAAAGTAGGCCGTGACGTCACTGAAGGTCCGTACCCAGGCACCGTCGGGCAAGGCCAGGGTCTTCACTTCCAGGTAGCTCCCGTTGCGCGTCTTGCGCCAGTAGCTCTCGGACGAGCGGGGCTGGCGCAGTTCCCCGCTCTGGTATTCAAAGGCCAAGCGCTGGCGCACATCGGGTGTCAAGAGGTTGCGGTCGTCGCCAAAATCTCCGCGCGCCTGCTGGAACTGGAAAACATCGCGCAACTGGGGTTTGTTTGCCATCAGTTCGTGTGGCAATTCCAAAAGTTCGCACAGGCGTGAATTGAAATTGATGACCTGACCATCTGGTGCGACCTGCAGAATTCCTTGCGAAATATTTCCCATGGAAACTTTCAGCAACTGTGACTTTTGCTCCAGCAAGTCGGCCGCCAGACGCAATCGGTCCTCGGATTCATGCACATACGAGACGTCCATGACCGTGCCCGAAATGCGCACCGGCAATCCGGCACGGTCGCGCCGTGTCACGCGACTGTGCGTGCGCACCCAGACCCAGTGACCCGCCTTGTGCCGAACCCGGTATTCAGCATGATGGCCCAGGCTCAGGCCCTGCTTTTGCGCTTGCCCCAGAGCTGTCACTTTCGCTTGGTCCAGCGGATGAACCCGCGCAAACAGCAGGTCCGCGTTCCATTCCACCTCACCCACGGCATAGCCCAATATGGCGCAGACGCGCTCGCTGAAATTCAGGCTGCCGGTGTCCAGGCTGCGGTCCCACCAGCCCATGTCCACATGATCAAGTGCGAGGTTGAATCGATCCGTGACATCGGACAACTGCGCCTGGGTTTGTGCGCGGGCAAGCGCCGCACGAACCTGCGCCGCGAGCAAATCAAGGTAGTGACCTGCGGCATCGATCACGACAATGTCGGAAAACCCAAGCTCCAGTGCCTGGGCTGCAGCCCGCTCCTGCCCGGGTGTGATGCACAGAATCATCGCCTGCTGCGGGAATTGCTGGCGCAACTCCAAGGCGTCGCCACCAAGCAGTGCACTACGCAGCAGCACCAGGTCAAACTTCAAACTCTCCAGGCAGCTGCGCCCCTGAGCCAGAGTCTGCACCGGCTCGAGATGCCAAGCCAAACCCTGGTGCGCCACCGCATTGCCCAGAACCTGGACCTGGGACAAGTCGCTTTCGATCAGCAGGATGGTGATGGACATGAGGTGGAAAATACCACACTCCGGCATCGACCCGTCCGAATGGACACCGGCGCTACTTCACCGTGACGGCGTCGGTCATGCGGTAGTACAGGCCATAGCTGTCGTCGTTGAGCACCAGGAAGCGCCCTTCGACAGTGACCGGTTCGAGCGTGTATTTGACCGGGACCTTGGTCTTGATTTCAACCATGCTCTCGGGCCCGCCGGGGGTGCAGAAAGCGCAGGTCAGCGGAACCGAAGTGAGCAGAAAGTGCTTCTGTTTTTCGCCCGGCTCCAGTGGCATCATGAAGCCCTGGACGCGCTGGGATTTCTGGTTCAAGGCCACCTGGCTTGCGTTGAACTGCGGCAGGATGCGATTCTTTTCCGCCTTGGTCTTGACGTCGGTGAGCACCGACCAGGCCACGACGTCGTTGCGATCCGGCAGCGGTGCGAACGGGCTGTTGGGGCTGTGCACACCGGGGCCGGAGCCGCCGGGCAGGTCGATCGCCCCGGGAAGTTGCGCCTGGGCCGAGCCCAACAGGGCGCACAGCAAGGCAGCGCACAGCGCGCCAGTGGCACGCGCTTTGGGACGGTTCAATGTTTCAGTGTTCATGTTTCATCCCGCAGTATTTTCCAATCGCCAGACCCTTGCACGCGGCCTGGAGTTCCTTCTCGCAGACCTCGTCCTTCTTGCCCGACTCCAGGCATTTGGCCGCGGCCTCGTGTGCCGCCGCCATGGCGCGATGCCTGGCGATATCTTGCTTGGCCTCCTTGTCGAGCGGCTGCGCCCCAAGCGCGCCCGTCGCCAACCCTAGCGCCAACGCAGCGAGACAATTTAAACATTTTTTCATGATATGCGCTCCAATGCTCAATAAACAGTTGGGGACAGAGCTAGGATCTTGCTCTGTCCCACAAGCTTAAAGTGTTGGGGACAGAGCAAAGCTCGCTGCGCGTAGCTCTTGGTCTGTCCCACAAGGTCTCAGTTCTTATTCAACAATGTGAACACATCCAGCCGATACGCAGCCCAGGTCGGCAACATCGCGGCCAACACCGCCACCACTACCGCCAGCCCGGGAACGGCCCATTCTGCATCGACCCAGGTCAGTCCTGTGACCGACAGGGATTGTTGCCCCGCCAGCATCGCGCCGATGACGCTGGTCAACGCGTGACCACCGATCAGCCCCAGCAGTGACGCCAGCAGTGCCAACCACAGCGCTTCGCATAGCAACAGCGCCGCCAACCGTGCAGGCGGCGCGCCCAGCATGCGCAACATCGCCAGATCGGCCTGGCGTTCGCGCACGGCGTTCCACAACGCGATGAAGACGCTCAGGCCCGCCGTCAGCAGCAGCACCACGCCGAAGCCGCGCAGCACATCCGTGCCCACACCCACCATGCGCAGCAGCCGGGTGATTTCCACCGCAGGCGCGGCCGCCTGCATGTTGGTGCTGCTGTTGACAAAGCGCGGGAATGTCACCGCGGCCAGCGGGCTCTTGTAGCGGATCAACGCCTCGGTGATTTCGCGATCCGCCTCGATCGCCGCCTTGTCTTCGGCGTCCAGTGGCGTGTCGCCCTCATAGGACTTGTCGTGCACCTGCCAGACGGACTCGGTCGCAGTCAACAACAATCGATCCAGCACGCAGCCGCAGGGCTTGAGAATGCCACGCACCCGGTACGGGTTCTCGCCATGAACGTGACCGCCCATGCCCAGGCCGTGCGTTCCTACAAAGCGCTGTCCCAACTGCATCCCGCTCGCCTGCGCCACCTGGGAGCCCAACACCACCTGCATCGGCTGGTTCCACAATTCGCCCACGTCCAGGCTGGCGTCGTAGTGGGTGATGTAGTCGGTCGTGGTGCCCACAATGCGAAAGCCGCGAAAACTGTCGCCCATGCTCAAGGGAATGAGCTGCGCCACCTGCGGGTTCTTTTCCAGCTCGCGCACGTCGGACAAGGCGACGTTTCCGGTGGGAACGTCGATCTGGAATACGCCCGCCAATATCAGTTGCATCGGGCTGCCCTTGGCGCCTACCACGACATCGATGCCTGCCAAATCGCGCTCGAAAGCGTGGTCGATCTGCTCGCGCGTGAGCAGCACCATGGTGATGGACGCCAGGCCCAGCGACAGCAGCAACAGGTTCAGTGCCGCAGCCAGCGGGCGCGACCACAGGTAACGAAATGACAGGGCAATGGTTTTCATGCGGCCACCGCCTGCGGCAACAGCCTGAGCGTGAGCGCCTGCGGCATTGCCGCCTGTACTCTGGCGTCGTGCGTGGCAATCACGAGCGTGGCGTCGCACGAGCGGGCGCTGCTCTGCAGCAATTGCAGTGCCAATTGCGCGGCCTCGTCGTCCAGGCTGGCCGTGGGTTCATCGGCCAGAATCACCCTCGGTTTGAGCAGCACGGCGCGCGCCAGCGCCACCCGCTGTGCCTGCCCACCGGACAACTGGCTCGGCCTGCGCTGCGCCAGATCGGTCACGCCCAGCGCATCCAGGGCATGCGCGATGGCCACTTCGTCGCGCGCCAGCCCCGCAGCAAAGTAGGCCAGCCCCAGATTGTCCTCCACCGTCAAGGCCGCGCTGAGGTGCAGTTTTTGCGGCAAAAAACCCAGGTTGCGCGCGCGCCAGGCGTCGCGCGCAGCGCCCTTGAGCGCCGTCAAATCCTGATCGGCAACACTGATTTCACCCACGCGCGCCCAGAGCAGGCCCGCCGCCAGCGCGAGCCAGGTGGATTTGCCCGAACCCGAATTGCCGTGCAGCAGCAGTGCGGCACCCTGTGGCAAGTCCACGTCGGCAAAGACCAGCGGCGAAGCCTTCGGGTAACAATAACTCAGCGTGCGGGTACGAATCATGAGGACAATCTTAGGGCTTTTGTGTAAACCCCTGGTAACTGGTCCAGCGCGCAAGACCTTGCTTTTTGGGCGGACTAAACTCTGGCGAAACTTCCCCGTCGAACCCCGGAGCATCCTTCTTGTCCTACTCCCATCTTCTGCTCGCCTTGTCCGTGGTATTCATCTGGGGCACCAACTTTGTCGTGATCCGCTGGGGTCTGGATGGCCTGCCGCCGTTTCTGTTTGCAGCGCTGCGCTTTGCTTTCTCGGCCCTGCCCTGGCTGTTGTTCATTCGGCGTCCGGCCGTGCCTTGGCACAAGCTGGCGGCCTTTGGCGTGCTTTTGGGCGTGGGCCAATTCGCCTTGCTGTTCCTGGCCATTCGCGCCGACATTTCGCCCGGTTTGGCCTCTTTGGTGATCCAGATCCAGGTGTTTTTCACCATCGGGCTGTCGCTGCTCGCCCTGGGCGAGCGCGTGCGCGGCTATCAACTGGCGGGCTTGGTGCTGGCTCTGGCCGGGCTGGCGCTGATCGCATTGCACCTCGACGCCACGCTCACGCTCAAAGGCTTGGTGCTAGTGATCGCGGCGGCGTTCTTCTGGTCATGCGCGAACCTCGTGGTCAAGACAGTGGGGCGGGTAGACATGCTGGGCTTCATGGTCTGGACCAGCCTGTTTGCAGCGCCGCCTTTGTTGTTGCTGTCGTGGTGGATGGAAGGTCCGCAAGCGATCGTCCAGGCCGTAACGCATGCCGGCTTGGGAGTATGGGCCTGCGTGCTGTGGCAGGCGCTGGGAAACACGCTTTTTGGCTACGGCGCGTGGAACTGGTTGTTGGCGCGCCACCCTGCCGCCACGGTCACGCCCATGGCGTTGCTGGTGCCGGTGTTCGGCATGGGTGCCTCCGCCTTGTCGCTTGGCGAGTCGCTGCCCGGCTGGAAGCTGGGCGCCGCCGCCCTCGTGTTGTGCGGCCTGGGGGTGATCGTGCTGTGGCCCAAGGCCAGGGCGAGGCTGAGCGCGCACCCGGCATGAAAGCTGACGCGTTTCGTGTTTGAATCGCGAATTGAAACGAAGAGGTGACGCATGGAAAGCCCTGATCTTGGCGTTTTGGCCGACGCCCTCCAATGGCACGACGCGGGGCAGCGTGTGAGCTTGATCACCGTGGTGCAAACCTGGGGCAGTGCGCCGCGGCCGCCGGGTGCGCTGCTGGCCATTCGCGAGGACGGCATGGTGAGTGGCTCGGTCTCCGGCGGCTGCGTCGAAGACGATTTGATCGCGCGCACCCAGGCCGCGTTCAAAGGCGAAGTGTCGAACGGCGACACCGGCCTGCCGCGCCTGATCGTCTACGGCGTCTCCGAGGCAGAAGCTGCGCGCTTTGGCCTGCCTTGCGGCGGCAGCCTGACGCTGGTGCAGGAGCCGCTGCTGGACCCATCCTGGTTGGCGCCCTTGCTCAAACGCTCGGCAGAACATGGGTTGGTGGCGCGCACACTGACTCTGGCCACGGGCGAGGTGCGATTGTCGGACGCGGTGCGGGACCAAACCCTGCAATTCGACGGCGCTACATTGACCACGGTTTTCGGACCCAAGTGGCGTTTGCTGCTGATCGGCGCGGGCCAGTTGTCGCGCTGCGTGGCCCAGATCGCCACCATGCTGGATTTCGAGGTGCTGGTGTGCGACCCGCGCGAAGAATATGCCAGCGACCTGAACCCTGGCACAGCGGCGATCCGACGCGTTCAAGGCATGCCCGACGATGCCGTGCGCGCGCTGGCGCCCGACGCCCACACGGCCGTGGTAGCGCTCACGCACGACCCCAAATTGGACGACATGGCGCTGCTGGAGGCACTGCAATCTGGCGCGTTCTACGTGGGCGCCCTGGGATCGAACCGCAATCAGGCGGCGCGTAAACAGCGACTGTCACAGCACTTTGGCTTGACAGCCGGTGAACTGGCGCGCCTGCATGGGCCGGTCGGACTGGCGCTGGGCGCCAGGACGCCGGCCGAGATCGCGGTGGCGATCGTGGCCGAGATGATTCAGATGAAGAATGCCGGCGCTGTTGCGGTAGCATGAGGCCATGGAAAACACCCACTTGCCTTCTCAACGGCCGCGCCTCGTGCGCGTGTTCATGGCGCGACCACGGCTCTTTATTTGCGCCCTGATCGGCATGCTGGCGGTGGCGCTGATGCCCATGGCTTTGGCTCAGCAGACCACCACCCGGGTGATCGTCGGCTGGAACCTGGGCGCCTGTCTCTATTTGCTGCTGTCGGCGCGCATGATGTTCTGGTCCTCGCACGAACGCATGCGCAAGCGCGCATTGCAGCACGACGACGGGCGCATCGTGGTGCTGGTGTTGGTGGTCACCGCAGCCATCATGTGCCTGGGCGCCATCGTGGCCGAGTTGGCCGTCGTGAAGGACATGCACGGCACGCTGCGCTACGCCCACATCGGCTTGGCGGCACTCACGATTCTGTCGTCCTGGGCCTTCACCCAGGTCATGTTCGCGTTGCACTACGCACACGACTACTACGCCGCCGAGTCGCGCGCAACGTCCGGCGGGCTGGACTTCCCTGGCGGCCATGCGCCGGACTACGGCGACTTCCTTTACTTTGCCTGCGTCATCGGCACTTCGGGGCAGACCGCCGATGTGAGCTTCACCAGCCGGACGATGCGGCGCACGGGACTGGTGCACTGCGTGCTGGCGTTCTTCTTCAACACCACGCTGGTCGCGCTCACGATCAACATCGCCTCTGGGCTGTTTTGATGCGCCAGACGGGCACACCCTCAATCACGCCGACTTCGCGCAACCGGAGTTGATCTGTGGCGAAATGGGCGCATGGCGCTAGGGCCGAAGCACGCCAGCCGATGGCGTGCAGTTGCTGGCGAATTCAACGCCGTCGGCCACGCTCCAGAACATGCGATCCGCCCGCCCCACGCGTTCAGGGTCCCAGCGGCCAAGCAAGTCGCGCACGGTGGTCTTGACCCGAACCAACAGCAGGGCGATGCCGATGTGCGCCAGCGCCTGGTCCAATTCTTGCAGGCACTCGAACGCGGTGCTGTCGATATCCGCGCTTTCCTCCAGGCTGAGCACAACCGCCTTGAGTCCGCTCTTGCTGCGCGCACGCGCCATGACCTCGGCCACGACGCGCTCCGCGCTACCAAAGAACAAGGGCACCTCGGGGCGAAGGATCAGCAGATCGGCCACTGCGGCAGCGTCCTTTTGCGTATTCACATCGACGTAGTTGCGCGTCGCAGCCAACGCTCCCAACTCGTGCAGCACGGGTTGGCTAAAGCGCTGCAACGCGGCCATCAGGGACAGCCCGATGGCGCCGAGCATGCCATGCAGGACGCCAAAAACCAGCACCGCCAAGGCGGCGCCGACAATCAGCAGTCGGTCGCGGTTCAGACGCCACACAGCCAAAAGTGGCTTGGGCGACAAGGCGTGCCACAGGGCGCTGATCACGGCCACGGCCAGCACCGGGCGCGGCAAATATTGCAGGGCCGGCAAGGCGAGCAGGAGCACGAGGGAAATCATGACAAATGCGACCAAGCCCGATTTTCTGGACAGGGCACCCGCGGCGGCATTCGCCGACGTGGCGGAAAAACCCGCGCCCACCGCCATGCCCTGCAGCAGCGCTGACCCCACATTGCAGGCGCCCAGCACCAACAGCTCCCGGTTCGCGTTCACGCTGTCGCCGTGGCTCAGCGCCAGGCTTCGAATGCTGCCCCAGGACTCGGCAAATACCAGCATCACCAGCCCAAAGGCCAACTCAGCGGTGCGCATCCAGTCCTGATACGACAACTGCGGCAGACCCACGTGCAACGCCACGGGGTCCACGACACCGACCTCGCGTATACCCAGCGTCTGCAATTGCAATCCGTACCCCGCGCTTATGGCCAGCACGATCACGGCCATCGCGCCGGGCACCTGCGGCAAGCGCTTGAGCGCGATCAGCAGCGCGGCTGCGACCAAGGCCATCGCGATGCTGGGGCCATGCCAAAGGCGCAGGTGCGTGGCTGCAAAAATCAGCAGCGACGCGGGGTCGGCATCGACGCTCGCGGGCAACTCAAGGCCGAGCGCGTCAGGTAGCTGCTTGATCACGATCGTGACGGCCAAACCGAAGGCAAATCCTTTCAGCACGGGGCGTGAAATGTAGGACGAGAGCTGCCCTTGGCGCGCCAACGCCAACAGCATCAGAATCGCGCCGCAGAGCAGCACCAGGGCCATAAACGCCTGCGTGTACGCGGCGGGCTCAGCACTGCCCAAAGTGCCGGTGAGTGAGATCGCCGTGGCCGCGGCCAGGGTGGCCGTGGACGACGTAGGCGCCACAATCGCGAAGCGACTGCCGCCGCAAAGTGCGTAGATGAGCAAGCCGGCAAGCGTTGCCGCCAGCGCATGGGGCACTGGCAAATGCGCCAACCCGGCATAGGCCACGGCCTCGGGCAGCAAAATTCCAGCTACGCACAAACCGGCCCCAACGTCGCGCCAGCGGGGCACAGGCTCATCCAGTGGAGTTGAAATTGCCATGAACGCGCCCTTTAACTTGTTCTGAAGCCGCGAGTCGCACACCGTGTTGCGATTGCGCGCGGCAGTTGCTGTTCAAGTCTGCGCGTGCGTTGGGCTCTGGCTTAGCGTGCTGCCAACTGGTCTCGCCGACTGGAATCGAACCAGTGTCCCACGCTTAGGAGGCATGTGCACTATCCACTGTGCTACGGCGAGAGCTCTGCAATTTTAGGCGCGTCGTCCGTGCCGAAATCAAGCGCTCGCGCGCATGACCTCGAGCCGGTTTGCGTCAAGTCCGCGCCGAAATGCGGTCGACCAGGCGACTCATGTTGGAGAGGGAAATGAGATGGGCGTAGATCCAGCCAGCCTCGCCGGACTTGAGCAGTTCGGCGGCTTCCTTTTCCTTGAAAGCCAGCAGCTTTTGTTCATCAATCACATACAAGCCATTGAAGAGAAACTGACGGCCATCGGCCAGTTCAGTCTTGGCGGACATCTCGGTGAACATACCTTTGGCATCGAGTTGCTTGACGAATTCTTCCGTGCGCTTCATTTGCGCTTGATAGGCATTCAGAAAATTCAACGCTCCGTCCAGGAACGGCGTGTTGGCGCCCTTCTTGTCGAACAGGGCTTGACCGTCCTTGTCGTTGAAGGCCGAGGAGTCCTCGTCGATGCACACCACAAACTGATCGTCCGAGCTTTCGGCCAGCACAAAGGGGTAGCGGCGTACGAATGCGGGGACGTACTGCGCATCCCACTTTCCTTCGGCGTTCACGAACAGGTTTTCGTCGTCGCGCAGGCCCAGCAGCGCCACTGGCACCTTGCGGTCCCCCACTTTGGCAAACACAATCGGATATTCCTTGCAAGCTTCTATAAACTCCACCCCTGACAACGGCACCGAGTTGGTGGTCGCGGCAAAGGCCATGTTGGGTACAGCGCCGATTTTGGTGCGGCGGTGCTGTTCGCGGTTCACGGCGACGGGCTTTTTGTAAAACAAGACGTTGCTCATTCGATATCCTTAGATTTTTGACGAGTAAAAAGAAACAAGCATACCAAAAGTTCGCGTTCGCCCATTGCCCATGTTCATCATCCAAAGCCGGTTTCTTCGCCTGCGTTTCCTCGCCGCTTTCTTGGCTCTAAGCTGGGTTGGTTGCGCCGTGGCGCAACCTCTGGTGGAATGGGTGACGCCGCCTGCTTGGCTGCAGACAGACACCGAGATCACGCCCGCGCGCCCTGGCGTGGTGATCTCCGCTCAGGCCGTGCTCACCACGGGCCGGGGCGGCAAGGCGCTGGTCAGGGTGGGCAGAGAGCAGGTCCAAATCGATGAGAACAGTTTATGGGAATGGTCGGGGCCGGACGACGCCAGCGTTGGCAACGCCGTGCAGGGGCATATCCACGTGGGAACCACCGCTCCCCGGGCGCTGGCGCCAACGCAAAACACGTTCAGTGAATTGTCGGTGCGACTCTATCCCGCTGCGCCATGGGCACTGGTACTGGATGCGGGTGAGAGTCAGGGCACAGCCCAGACCCTGGTTCAATTCTTGAGCAACAGCGGTTATCCGGTGAACACGGCGCAAGCCGTGGAGGAAGGAGCCAAGCCGCATTGGACCATCCGTCTTGATGGCTTCATGCGCAGCGACGAGGCGGCCAACGTGGGCGCGGTGCTGATGGCGTTGGCACCCGGCATCCTCGCGGCGACGCCCAAGCAACAGGCATTGCCGGTCGAGCCTGCTCCCCTGGCCGCCACAGCGCAAATGACCTTGCCCGCGCTGGCGGCAGTAGCCCCAAAGCTGCTTGCGCCGTCGCCCGTTCCGATCGCTTTGGCAATCGGGCAGGCATCAAAAAAAAAGTTGACGCAGGCGCCAGCAAGTCCGAAATCCGGTCCTGACGCGAAAAAGAAGAAAGCCAAGATTTTGGCCACCAAAAAGCGCGCCCTGTCAAAGCACAAGAAGCCCACGGCAGCCAAGGCAAAGCCCGCGGCATCGGCCCCGTTGCGGCCGTGACGCGAGCCATGAAACGCGCGGCCTAGGCGGGAGCGCGCAGCCGGATGTGCAGTTCGCGCAGCTGCTTCTCGTCCACGGGCGAAGGCGCTTGCGTCAGCAGGCACTGGGCGCGCTGCGTCTTGGGAAAGGCGATCACATCGCGAATCGATTCCGCGCCGGTCATGAGCGTCACAATGCGGTCCAACCCAAAGGCCAGGCCACCGTGCGGTGGTGCACCGTACTGCAGCGCATCCAACAGGAAGCCAAACTTGAGTTGCGCCTCTTCGGGCGTGATCTTGAGCGCATCGAACACTTTTTGCTGCACATCGGCGCGGTGGATACGCACCGAGCCGCCGCCCATTTCCCAGCCGTTGAGCACCATGTCGTAGCCCTTGGAAATGCATTTTTCGGGTGCCGTCACCATCCAGTCTTCGTGCCCGTCCTTGGGCGCCGTGAAAGGATGGTGCGTGGCGGTAAAGCGCTGCGCTTCCTCGTCGTATTCGAACATGGGGAAGTCCACCACCCACAGCGGGCGCCAGCCCTTTTCGAACAGGCCGTTCTTCTTGCCAAACTCGCTCAGGCCGATCTTCAGGCGTAGCGCACCGATGGCGTCGTTCACGACCTTGGCCTTGTCCGCGCCGAAGAAGATCAGATCGCCGTCCTGCGCGCCGCTGCGCTCCAGCACCGCGGCAAGCGCGGCGTCGTGGATGTTCTTCACGATCGGGCTTTGCAGGCCCTCGCGTCCCTTTGCGCGCTCATTCACCTTGATGTAGGCCAGACCCTTGGCGCCGTAGATCTTGACGAATTCGGCGTAGGCGTCGATCTCGCCGCGGGACAGGCCACCGGCTTCACGCGCTCCGCCGGGGACGCGCAGCGCCACCACGCGCCCACCCTTCATCGTCGCCGCACCCGAGAACACCTTGAAGTCCACGTCGGTCATGACGTCTGTAACTTCGGTAAATTCAAGCTTGATGCGCAGATCGGGTTTATCCGAACCATAGCGGTACATGGCGTCCTGATAGGTCATGACCGGGAACTCGCCCAGGTCCACCTTGATGGTGTTGAGGAACACCGTCTTGATCATCCCCTGGAAAATCTCGCGGATTTCCTCCTCGCTCAGGAACGAGGTCTCGATATCGATCTGCGTGAACTCGGGCTGACGATCCGCGCGCAGGTCCTCATCGCGAAAACATTTGGTGATCTGGTAGTAGCGATCGAACCCCGCCACCATCAGCAGTTGCTTGAACAGCTGCGGACTTTGCGGCAACGCAAAGAAATGGCCGTCATGTACCCGGCTGGGCACCAAGTAGTCGCGCGCACCTTCGGGCGTGGACTTGGTGAGCATGGGCGTCTCGATATCGACAAAGCCGTTGGCATCGAGAAACTTGCGCACCTCCATCGACACCCGGTAGCGCAGCATCAGGTTGTTCTGCATGTAAGGGCGGCGCAGGTCGAGCACGCGGTGTGTCAAACGGGTCGTTTCGGACAGGTTGTCATCGTCCAGTTGAAACGGAGGAGTCACCGACGGGTTGAGCACGATCAGCTCGTGGCACAGCACTTCGATCTTGCCGCTCTTCAGGTTGTCGTTGACCGTGCCTTCGGGGCGAGCCCGCACCAGGCCCTTGACTTGCACGCAGAACTCGTTGCGCACGCCTTCGGCGGTGCTGAACATGTCAGCACGGTCGGGGTCGCACACCACCTGCACATAGCCTTCGCGGTCGCGCAGGTCGATGAAGATCACGCCGCCGTGATCGCGACGGCGGTTCACCCAGCCGCACAGGCTGACGGTTTGGCCCAACAGGGCATCGGTCACAAGACCGCAATAGTGGGAACGCATGGCCATGGTTTCTCTTTCGGGGGCTGGCGGCGGGGTGCCGCTCTGGGGTAAAAATCAGGGTTTTAAGGCCGGCGCAAGCGCGGTCGGTACTGCCGTACCCATGGAGATGACGTAGGTCAGTGCCTCGTCCACGCTCATGTCGAGTTCGATCACGTCTGTGCGGGCCAGCATCAGGAAGAAGCCGCTGGTCGGATTGGGCGTGGTGGGCACGTACACGCTGACAAAATCGCCAGCAAGATGGGCTGCGACTTCGCCGGCCGGGGCGCCGGTCAAGAAGGCGATGGTCCAGGAGCCGGTGCGCGGGTATTGCACCAACAGGGCTTTTCGAAACGCATTTCCGTTGCTGGAGAACAGTGTGTCCGAGACCTTCTTGACACTGGTGTAGACGGTCTTGAAGATAGGAATGTGGGTGAACATCTTGTCCCACTGCACCAGCCACCAGCGTCCTGCCACATTGGACACCAGTGCGCCGGTAAGGAGCAGCGTCGTCAACACCAGAATCACGCCCAATCCATGCACAGCGCGCAAGCGCTCCAGCAACGGCACCACCGTGTCGGGAACGACCGCGCCCAAGCCGGACAAAAGGCCGCCGAACACGCCGTCCAGCAGCCCCACCAGCCACGCCATGACCCACACCGTGATGGCCAGCGGCAGCCAAACCAGCAGGCCGGTGATCAGGTATTTTTTAATAGGCAAGCGGGCCTCCGGTGTTGCGACTTCAGGATTCAATGGCAGGCACAGGAACTGCCACAACCGCCGCTGGCCGCAGGCGTCGGGGCAGGCGCACCTTCAGTCTTGGCCGTGGTCGTTGCTGGGGCCTCGGCAGCCTTGGATTCAGTCCCTGAGGCCGGGGTGACGGGGGCCGCGGTCGTGGCCGCAGCGCCGCCCTTGAAGTCCGTGGCATACCAGCCCGTGCCCTTGAGTTGGAACCCGGCTGCGGTCAGTTGTTTTTTGAAAGTCTCGGCGCCACACGATGGACATTGGGTCAATAGTGGGTCGGACATCTTTTGCAAAACGTCCTTGGCCAAACCACAGGACTCGCATTTGTAGGCGTAGATAGGCATAAGTCAGGTCGAAGTTGCAAAGCCTCTGATTATAGAGAGGGCGGGCTTGGACT
The DNA here is from genome assembly GCA_903909815.1 of uncultured beta proteobacterium. Lineage (GTDB taxonomy): Bacteria > Pseudomonadota > Gammaproteobacteria > Burkholderiales > Burkholderiaceae_C > CAIKVZ01. Next base: position 43,875 of record CAIVXG010000008.1, read on the forward strand.
CGCTGACGTCGTCTCGCACAGCGGTCGCGACAACGGCCGTCGTCAGCGCACGTCAATTCCGTCAATCGCCTGCACCAGGGCCTCTCGCGCCTGCGTCACGACCTGCGCTTTCCAGGCAGCGGTATCGACGAAGAAAGCGTCCAACATCTGCCGCTTGATCATTTTCGTCTTGCGCTCGGATGCCCTGGGATGGTTCTGCAGCCACTGCTCGGCCCGCATGGCCTCCAGCACCTGCTGCAGGGGTCGGGTTCCATATTCGATGGTGATGGCATTGAAATCGGCCTGTGCACACTCGTGGCGAATCGTCTCCAGCATGGCACCACTGACCGAGGCAGACACGGATGAGTCCTGGAAGAATGAGGTAACGTCATCGCCCCAGATGGCCTGTGCGTCGGCCAGGCCTTGCACGTCGTTGCGCGCGCTCAGAATACGCTCGCCCTTGCCGGCGGCACCCAAACCCGTATGCAGATCAATCCAGGCGATATGGCGAGCCGGGCTCGCGTACTTTCGCACCACCGTGCGCAGCGTTTGATTGCTCCACGTGGCCTGGCCACCCCCGAAAAACAGACCGTCCGGGAACTCGTATTGACCTGCCGACACGGCTGCCTGCACTGCGCGCTTGCCCTGGCGCAGCAACTGCCAGCCGATTCGGGCCTTGTTGCCCAAGCTCGGTGGCCATGCTATGGGCAACAGCAAAGGGTGCAAAGCCCGGTACCGGGCATTGACGGGAAGCGGCTTCGAAAAGTCGCAAAAATTTCGATTCAGGTCCACGTTCTCGTGGGTCACCCGGCGAATATAGGAAAAGCCGTAGGGATTGACTGCGTGGATGTACAAAAGGGCCACACCGCGCGCCCGGGCACGGGAGCGAAGTTCCTGGTCGTGCAAGGCGCACACCTGTACCCCGCTGCCGCAAAATCCCTCCACGCCATGCACGCCGCTGCTGACAACGAGCAGTCGCTGGGCATCAGCGGGTCCGTCCAGCACCACGTCCATGGCCAGCGTTTCCTGGTCACGTCCCGGCATGCGCTGCTTGTAAGACTCGACCTCCAAACCATGATCTTGAGCGGCGTCGAAAAACCGCTTGCGCGCGCTCGCATAACTGTGCGAAAACGCGGCCTCGATGTCGATCATGACTACGCCTTTGTACCCGCGTCAAGCGCCAGCCACTGCTCCACCAGGCGCACCCAATAGGTCGCGCCCAAGGGAATCAAGTCGTCATTGAAATCGTAGCTGGCGTTGTGCAACATGCAGGGGCCGCCGCCGTGGCCGATGTCGCGGTGATCGCCCTGGCCGTTGGCTATGAAGCAATACGCGCCCGGTTTGACTTGGAGCATATAGGAAAAATCCTCGGCCCCCATGGTGGGCTCCTGCACGTCCACGTGGTCGGCGCCCACGATGTCGGCCATCACCTGGCGCGCGAATTCGGCCTCGGGCGCCGAATTGATGGTGGGCGGGTAGTTGCGCTCGAACTCGAACTCGCACTCCAGATCAAAAGCCTGGGCCGTATGGCGCGCAATCTGTTCCATGCGCTGCTCGATCAGGTCCAGCACCTCCAGCGTGAAGGTGCGCACCGTGCCCTGCAACTCACAACTGTCGGGAATCACATTGGTGGCTTCGCCGGCGTGGATCATGGTGACCGAGATCACCCCCGCATCCACGGGTTTCTTGTTGCGACTGATGATGGTTTGAAATGCCTGCACCATCTGGCAGGCCGCCGGCACCGGATCCACCGCCAGGTGCGGCAGCGCTGCGTGGCCGCCCTTGCCGCGCAACGTGATCTTGAACTCGTTGCTGGACGCCATCACGGGCCCAGCGCTCACGGCGAAGCGCCCCACTTGCGGTCCAGGCCAGTTGTGCATGCCAAACACCGCATCCATGGGAAACTGCTCGAACAACCCGTCCTTGATCATCTCGCGCGCGCCGCCCCCACCCTCCTCGGCCGGTTGGAAAATCAGATAGACCGTGCCGTCAAAATGACGCTGCGTGGCCAGGTGCTGGGCGGCAGCGAGCAGCATGGCCACATGGCCGTCGTGTCCGCAGGCATGCATTTTCCCGGGATGCGTGCTGGCATGCGCAAAGGTATTGAACTCCTGCATCGGCAAGGCATCCATGTCGGCGCGCAAGCCGATGGCCCGCCCCGAGTTGCCCTGGCGCACGATGCCAACGACACCGGTTTTACCCAAGCCACGGTGCACCGGTATACCCCATTCAGTCAACCGCTGCACCACCAGATCGGCCGTACGCTGCTCCTCGAAACACAGTTCAGGATGGGCATGGATGTCGCGACGTGTCGCACTGATACCCGCTGCCTGGCGAATGATTGAATCTATGATTTGCACGGTTTTCTCCTAGGAGTGCAGTCTATTGCACAAACCGAATCCTTAAGGGGAGTCAGGGAATCAGGTGCGCACGCGTCCGTCGCCGGTCAGCATCGACACATCGACAAAGCTCGACGCCACGTGATTCCTGGACGAAAACGAGACCGAAAAGCCGCCAAAGGATTGATTGCTCAGTGACTCCAAGCCCGAAGCGAAGGTCTCACGCGTCAGCCCACGGCCTCCGGCATGTTTCAAGCCCTCCACCGTTACCTTGGCGGCCAGATAGCCCTCCATGCTGGAAAAATTGGCCTGGGCTTCGCCACCGGCCTTCTTCACGGCATCCACAAACTCCCTTGCCAGCGGACTGGCCGCGTTGTACGGTGATGGGACGACCTGTGTCACCACCACGCCAGCGCCGGCTTTACCCAATTCATCAGCCAATGCCTGCGTGCCCACAAACGACAGGTTATAGAACGTACCCCCGTAACCCGCCTTGCGCGCGGCCCGAATGAAGGCTGCACAGGACTTGTAGGCGCTGACCTGCACCACCGCATCCGGGGCCGCCGCAACCAGGGTCTTCACCGCCTCTGCAACATCAAGTGAGTTGCGCTCCACGGTGGCCTGCGCCACAGGCTTGAGATTGAGCGAAGACAGGGCCAGCGTGACGCCGTCCAGGCCGGCCTTGCCGTAGGCGTCGTTTTGGTAGAAAACTGCAATCTTTTTGAGCCCCAGATTTGTCAAATGCTTCACGATCAAAGCGGTTTCGTCGTTGTACGAGGCCCGCACATGAAAAGCGTATTTATTGAAGGGTTCGCGCAGGGCCATGGCGCCGGTGAACGGAGCGACAAAGGGGATTTTGGCCCGGGTCGCCAAAGGCAATGCCGCCAGACTGGTCGGGGTGCCAATGTAGCCAAACAGGGCAAACACGTCTTCGGCGATGAATCGACGCGTGTTTTCGGCGCAGCGCTCGGGTTCGTAGCCGTCGTCGAGCTTGTGAATCTCAATCAGGCGTTTGCCCACTCCGCCCTGGGCGTTGACCTGATCGAAGTACACCTTGGCGCCCTGATAGAACTGGATGCCAAGCTGCGCCGCTGGACCGGTGAAGGGCGCGGACTGACCCAGGACAATCTTGCCCTCGCTCTGCGCTTGTGCGGATCCGAACCCGGTGATAAGTGCGGCGCCAGCGCCGAAGGAAAAATGTCTGCGTTGAATCATGATGACGCATTATCGTGAACAATCAACGCTTCGAACATTTGGGTTTTCCTCACCCCCTGGGACATCACATGAACACCCGTGCTGCCAAAGACCCCCTCCCTCAGCCCCCGCAGATACGGGGCGCCTGTCCGCACGACTGCCCCGACACCTGCGCCTTGCTCACCACGGTGCAGCACGGCGTGGCGATCAAGGTCCAGGGCAACCCGGCACATCCGCATACAGCGGGGGTGCTGTGCACCAAGGTATCGCGCTACCCAGAGCGTACTTACCACCCGCAGCGCATCCTGCACCCGCTCAAACGCATCGGACCCAAGGGATCGGGCCAGTTCGAGCGCGTAAGCTGGGACAGCGCGCTGCAAGACATCGCGCGCCGCCTGACGCAGATCGCCGCGCGTGACCAGGGTGCGGCGCAAGCCATCCTGCCCTATAGCTACGCTGGCACCATGGGCCTGGTGCAGGGCGAAAGCATGGCGGCGCGGTTCTTTCATCGGCTTGGAGCGTCGCTGCTGGATCGCACCATTTGCGCGGCGGCGGGTGGCGAGGGGCTGACGCGCACGCTGGGCGGCAAGGTCGGAATGAAAGTGGAGTTTTTTGCGCACTCCCGATTGATCTTGATCTGGGGCAGCAATTCCATCGGCTCGAACCTGCATTTCTGGCGCCATGCCATGGAAGCCAAGCGCCAGGGCGCCAGACTGATCTGCATCGACCCGCGCAAGACCGAAACCGCGGACAAGTGCCACGAACACATCGCCCTGCTGCCCGGCACCGATGCGGCGCTGGCCCTGGCCGTGATGCGCGAGCTCATCGTGCACGACTGGTTGGATCACGACTATATCGATCGGCACACCTTGGGCTGGGAGGCGCTGCGCGAGCGCGCCATGGCATGGACTCTGGAGCGTGCAGCTTCAGTCTGCGGCGTACCGCTGACGCAGATTGAGTCGCTGGCGCGGGATTACGGCCGCTGCTATTCAGAGCAAAAGCCGGCAGCGATCCGCTTGAACTACGGCATGCAGCGCGTGCGCGGCGGCGGCAATGCGACCCGTGCCATTGCTTGTTTGCCCGCGCTCATCGGTGCCTGGCGCCAACCCGCGGGAGGTCTGTTGTTCAGCAGCTCGGGCAGCTTTCCCGTGGATCGCAGCGCCCTGCAGCGCCCCGACCTGCTCGCTGGCCGTGCGCCGCGCACGCTCAACATGGTGAGCATAGGGGACGACCTGTTGCGTGCTTCAAGCGCTGATTTTGGCCCGAGGATTGAAGCGCTGATCGTGTACAACAGCAATCCCGTCGCGGTGGCACCGGACTCAGGGAAAGTGGTGCAAGGCTTTGCGCGCCAAGACCTGTTCACGGTGGTGCTGGAGCATTTTCAGACCGACACTGCCGACTACGCCGATTACATCCTGCCCGCCACCACCCAGCTCGAACACGCCGACGTCCACATGAGTTACGGCCACACCGACGTGTTGCTGAACCGTCCCGCCATCGCGGCGCTGGGCGAAGCCAAGCCGAATACCCAGATCTTTCGCGAACTGGCGGCACGCATGGGTTTTGATGATCCCTGCTTTGCCGATGACGATGACACGCTTTGCCGCGCCGCCTACCCAACGCTGGACTATGAGCAACTGCTGACGCAGGGATTCGCGACGCTGCCGATTGCCGATGCACCCTTTGCTCAGGGGAACTTTCCCACGCCTTCGGGCAAGTGCGAGTTCTATAGCGCTTCACTCGCTGCTCAGGGACAGGACGGCCTTCCTGACCATGTTCCCAACTACGAGCTGCTGGGAACATCGGCGCAATATCCGCTGGCCATGATCTCGCCGCCAGCACGCAATTTCCTGAACTCCACGTTTGTCAACGTGACCAGCCTGCGCGACATCGAGGGCGAGCCGCTGCTGGAAATCTCCGAGACCGATGCAGCGCTGCGTGGCATCGGCCATGGGGCCGTGGTGCGCGTCTTCAATGCGCGCGGCAGCTATCTGTGCACAGCCAGGCTGTCACCGCGCGCCAGGCCCGGGGTCGTGAACGGTCTGGGCGTATGGTGGCGCAAGCTGGGACTCGACGGCACCAACGTGAATCAACTCACCAGCCAAAAGCTCACCGATATGGGAAGAGGGCCGACTTTCTACGATTGTCTGGTACAGGTGGAACTGGCCACTTGAAGTGTTGAGGACAGCTCCCACAAAGTACCGCCGACATCCGACGATCAGTTGAGGACAGAGCAAAACGCGCTTCGCGTAGTTCTTGGTCTGTCCCGCAATGCCTCAATGACGAATTAGACACCCCAGACGATTTCCTTGCCAGCGTGTTCGCAGCGGCGCAACATGTCGAGCAACGGCAGCGCGCGCTGGCGCAGGGAAATCGTGTCGGCCTGAGGCAACTCCAAACCCTGGGCGAGCGCGGCTGCGCGTGCCGCCGAGCGCGCCTCATCCTCCTGCAAGATAGCGCGCTCCAGCGCCGCAATGGCGGCTGGCATCTGCTCGGGCAGCACAATGCCCGGTGCCGAGTTTGCCCCGTCCTTGCCGATGATCTGCAGCACGCGCCGACCGTTGGCTTCCAGCATGATCACGTCCCCGGTGACTTTGGATTTGAATTTATAGAGCATGGTGCTTGCCATTCTGCATCGGATAATGCCACCACATCATAGGAACGAACATGACAGGTACTGGAATCGATAGCGCCTGGGGCGCGGTTTGGCCCGCACTGCTGCTGCTCACGCTGGCACTGGGTGCGGGGCTGGGCGTCTGGCTGAGCCGGCGCAGTGCCGCAGCCGCTATGCAGCAGGGGGCTGAGCGCGCCCGCGCGGCGGCCGAGGTGGAACTGGCAACAGCGCGTGAACGCGCGCGCGGCCAGGAGCAGGAGCGACAGAGAATGGCAGCTGAACTGCAGCAGGCCAAGGATTCGCTGCGCCAATCTGAACAGGCGAACGCGCGGCTGCAGTCCGAAGTCGCCGAGCTGGGAACCCGGTTGGACGCCGAACGCAGCCAGGCTCAGGAAAAGCTGACCTTGCTGCTGGACGCGAAGGAGGCCCTGTCGAACCAGTTCAGGAGCCTGGCCAGCGACATCCTCGAAGAAAAAAGCAAACGCTTTGCCGAACAGAACCAGACCAGCCTGGGCCTGCTGCTCGATCCCTTAAAGACCCGCTTGCAGGAATTTCAGGGCAAGGTCGAACAGTACTACGACACCGAGGGCAAGGAACGCAGCGCGCTGGGGCAGCAGGTGAGTCAGCTGCTGCAACTGAATAAAGCCCTGAGCGACGACGCCAAGAATTTGACGATGGCGCTCAAGGGCTCGGCCAAGTCGCAGGGCAACTGGGGCGAGCTGATTCTGGAGCGGGTGTTGGAAGCCTCCGGCCTGCGCCAAGGTTTTGAGTACGACGTGCAGGAGAGCCACGCGCGCGAAGATGGCTCGCGCGCCCAACCCGACGTGGTGGTTCATCTGCCGCAGGACCGCCATCTGGTGGTGGACGCCAAGGTGTCCCTCGTGGCCTACGAGGAATACGTAAGCGCCGACGACGACATCCCGCGTGCAGTTGCGCTCAAGCGCCACACGGACTCAGTGCGTGCTCACATCCGTGGCCTTTCGGAAAAAAACTACCAGGCGCTGTACGGACTGAAATCGCTGGACTTTGTGCTGATGTTCGTGCCGATCGAGCCAGCTTTCATGCTCAGTGTGTCGCAGGACAACCAACTGTTCATGGACGCCTGGAACAAGAACGTGTTGCTGGTGAGTCCATCCACGCTGCTGTTTGTGGTGCGCACCGTGGCGCACCTGTGGCATCAGGAAGCGCAAAGCCGCAACGCCCAGGAGATCGCCAAACGCGGCGCCGAGCTCTACGATCGCCTGTGCGCGTTCGTGGGCGACCTGGAGAAGGTCGGCGAGCGCCTGCGCCAGGCACAAGACGCCTACAGCGACGCCTTCTCCAAGCTCAGCACAAACAAGGGCAACGTGATTCGCCAGGCGCAGATGCTCAAGGAACTGGGCGTGAAACCGACCAAGTCCCTTTCCGCGGGTTTGGTGGAACTGGCACAGGATTCGGACGAACCCGCTGCGCTACCGGGCTGAAAGCGACGCCGCACAGCACCTCCGTCATTGCGAGGAGCGCAAGCGACGTGGCAATCCATCGTCGATAACCGCTGCGGTCATGGATTGCCGCGCTGCGCTCGCAATGGCGAAAGAGAAGCGAAAAACGGAATCAGTGACGGAAGTGCCGCACTGCGCTGAACACCATCGCCACGCCACGCTCGTTCGCGGCGTCGATCACTTCGCTGTCGCGCATGCTGCCGCCGGGCTGGATGACGCAGGTGGCACCCGCATCGACCACCACGTCCAGTCCGTCGCGGAACGGGAAGAAGGCATCGCTGGCCACCACCGTGCCCTGCAGCGAGAGCTGCGCGTGCTGCGCCTTGATGCTGGCAATGCGTGCCGAATCGAGGCGGCTCATCTGACCTGCGCCCACGCCCATGGTCATGCCATTGGCGCAAAACACGATGGCGTTGGACTTGACGTACTTCGCCACCTTCCACGCAAACAACAGGTCCTGCAACTGCTGCGCCGTGGGCTGGACCTTGGTCACGACTTTCAGATCGGCCAGCGCCAATTCATGGCTGTCCGCCGTCTGCATCAGCAGGCCTGAACTGACACGCTTGATGTCGATGGCATTGCCCCCGCGGCTGCCGTCAACTGGGAGTTCGATCTGAAGGATGCGCACGTTCACCTTGGACTTGAAAACCGCCAGCGCCTCGGGCGTGAACGCTGGCGCCATCAGCACTTCGACGAATTGCTTGACGATCAGCTGCGCCGTGGCAACGTCGAGCGTGCAATTCAGCGCGATGATGCCGCCGAAGGCGGACGTGGGGTCGGTCTGCAAGGCCTTGCTGTAGGCCTCCAGCGCATTCGCGCCCACGGCCACGCCGCAGGGGTTGGCGTGCTTGACGATGACGCAGGCGGCCGTCTTGGCGTCGAAGCTCTTCACGCATTCCCAGGCGGCGTCGGCGTCGGCGATGTTGTTGTAGCTCAACTCCTTGCCCTGCAATTGCTTGGCGGTCACAAGTGAGCCCGCGGCCGGATGCAGGTCGCGGTAGAAGGCCGCCTGTTGGTGCGGGTTCTCGCCGTAGCGCAGGTCCTGCAACTTGGTGAACTGGAGGTTGGTCTGGCCAGGGAACAACGTGCGGCTGCCGTCGGACTGAACGCTGGAGAGGTAGTCGGAGATGGCGCCGTCGTAGTTGCTGATGCGGTTGAAGGCGGCCACGCAGAGCGCGAACTTGGTGGCGTCGCTGATCTTGCCGTCGGCCTTGAGCTCGGCCAGCACCTGTTCGTATTGCGACGCGTCCGTCAAAACACCCACGTCCTTCCAGTTCTTGGCGGCGCTGCGCACCATGGCCGGTCCGCCAATGTCGATATTCTCGATTGCGTCTTCGAGCGTGCAGCCTGCCTTGGCCACCGTCGCCTCAAAGGGATAGAGGTTCACCACCAGCAGGTCGATGGTGTCAATGCCATGGGCCTTGAGCGCTGCCATATGCTCGGGCAGGTCGCGCCGCGCCAGCAGTCCACCGTGAACCTTGGGATGCAGGGTCTTGACGCGGCCATCCAGCATTTCGGGAAATCCCGTGAGTTGTGCCACTTCGGTCACGGGCAGGCCATTGTCCGCCAGCAGTTTGGCGGTGCCACCAGTGGAAATAAGCTTGATGCCCAGCGCGTGCAGGGCGCGGGCAAATTCAAGGATACCGGTTTTGTCGGAGACGGAAATGAGTGCGTTCATGGGTTGGATTTATTTCAAAAGTTTGTGTTCAACGAGTTTCTTGCGCAAGGTGTTGCGGTTCAGGCCCAGCCATTCGGCGGCCCGCGACTGGTTGTCGTCGGCCTGCTTCATCACGACTTCGAGCAGCGGACGCTCCATGACGCGGATCATCATGTTGTACATGCCCCCGGGTTCGGTGCCGCGCAAGTCCTTGAAATAGCCCTCCAGGCTTGCGCGAACACATTCTTCAATGTGATTCTTGCTCATGTCACGGTCTCCAAGGGGTTGTTGTTGTTTTGCGTTTCGGCATCCATTGCAGCGCTGGGCATGCGGTCCATGCGCTGCGACAGTTCATCAAAATAGTCAGCCACGGCGCGCCATTGCTGGGCGCAATCGTCCAGCACATTCAAGCGTTGCCGAAACTCGCTCGCATCGGGAAGCGCCTTGACATACCAGCCGATGTGCTTGCGCGCCGTGCGCACACCGAGGAAGTCTCCGTAAAACGCGTAGTGGTCCTGCAAATGGTCCAGCAGCAGGCGTTTGACCTCGACCACCAGTGGCGGGGCCAACAGCTCGCCCGTGCTCAGAAAATGCGCCACCTCGCGAAAGATCCAGGGCCGACCCTGGGCTGCGCGCCCCAGCATCACCGCATCGGCGCCGGTGCGTAGCAACACCGCGGCCGCCCGTTGCGGCGTTGTGATGTCACCATTTGCCACCACCGGGATGCGCACCGAGGCCTTTACCGCCGCGATGGTGTCGTATTCGGCCTCGCCGCCGTAGCCCTGCTCGCGCGTGCGGCCGTGGATCGTTAGCATCTGCACACCGGCGTCCTCAAACCGGCGCGCCAGAACCACGGCGTTCTTGTTCGACTGGCTCCATCCGCTGCGCATTTTCACGCTCACTGGCACGTTGTGCGGCGCACAGGCCGCCACCACGGCTCCGACGATCGCCAGCGCCAGAGGCTCGTCTTGCATCAACGCTGAACCGGCCCATTTATTGCAAACCTTCTTGGCGGGACAGCCCATGTTGATGTCAATGACTTGTGCGCCGCCGTCGATGTTGTGTCGCGCTGCATCTGCCATCAGCTCAGCGTCGGTGCCTGCGATCTGCACCGCGATCAGGCCCGGCTCACCCGCGTGATTGGCACGGCGCGTGGTCTTGGCCGTGCCCCACAAGTCGGGACGCGAAGTGACCATTTCGCTCACCGCGTAGCCCGCACCGAGTTGCTTGCACAGTTGGCGAAACGGCCGGTCCGTCACACCTGCCATGGGTGCCACGAACAGGTTATTCGCCAGAGAGTGATGGCCGATATGCATGCGGGAAACCTGGGCTTTTGACAATCGAAGTGTGGCCCTGCGCGGGCGGGGTTGCAGTTCCGCTGTGGCGCATGGGGAGGCTTATTCTAGCTGCCCAAAATTTCAGCAATTGAAATGGCGCCGCCAGGATTGCATGTGCACGATCTGCCTATACTGTGACCTCACATGGAACTCTGGATCAATCACTCGCTGGCTCTTCTGGCCCTGCCTGAATACGGTTTGAGCACGCTGTTTTTGGTGTGCTTCATTTCTGCGACGCTGCTGCCACTGGGGTCCGAGCCCGCTTTGTTCGGCCTGATCAAACTCAATCCGGACCTGCTGTGGCCGGCAATTCTCGTGGCAACCGCCGGCAACACCCTGGGCGGCGCAGTGACCTGGGCCATGGGCTGGGGCTCGCACCGGGTGGTTGACAAATACCGGCATTCGTCCACCCACCTGCGAGCGCTGGATTGGCTGGAGCGCATCGGACCCAAGGCCTGTCTGCTGAGCTGGTTGCCCCTGATTGGGGACCCGCTGTGCGCCATTGCCGGGTGGCTGAAGTTTCCCTTTTGGCCCTGCACTTTCTACATGGCCACGGGCAAGTTTTTGCGCTACCTCGTCATGACCGCTTCCCTGCTGTGGCTTTTCCCTGGTTCAGCTTGACTATCATTTGCGAGAAGCAATAGCGGCGCGGCAATCCACCCAATGCGTCATCGCGAGCGCGATGTTGCATTCCACCCAATGCGTCATCGCGAGCGTAGCGCGGCAATCCACCCAATGCGTCATTGCGAGCGTAGCGCGGCAATCCACCCAATGCGTCATTGCGAGCGTAGCGCAGCAATCCGCCCAATGCGTCATTGCGAGCGTAGCGC
>CAIVXG010000009.1 GCA_903909815.1 uncultured beta proteobacterium
CACGGGCCAAGGTGGCGGCTACGTCCAGCCAGGGGGACTGAGCATTCAACCGCCTATCTCCAAGATCAGTAGCGTCCCATCGTTCTTTTGTTCCGACATCGTTTTGTGAGCCCGTGCGAGACTGTCGCATGCACATTCATATTCCCCATTCATAACATTGAGTTTGCCGCTTCGTTTGCTGAAATCCACGTCGGCAATCAGTTTTTTGTTTGGCCCCCAGCTTGAGTTTGGCTGCGAGCCAGCAGATATTGATGCCTAAGGGCACCAATGGTCTGGATTACCGGGACGCTTTTCAAACTGAAATTGCGCCAATTTATTTTGGGAGTATGTCTTTCATGCAGGCTACCAAACCCATCAAGCTCAATGAGTTCATGATCGCGCTGGACATTGCGCTGAAGTTCGCCCAGAGGGAGCCGACCCGCGCCGCCAACAAGGCATAAGTCGGCACTGGATCCTAAGCAGCCCCGTTTCGAAAACTTGAACACCCAGAATCACCATCAGGCTGTTAGAAAAAGCCGCCAAAAATCTTCGGACAATAGATCGCCCTTACAGAGCCGCCTGCAGGCGAAAATCGTCGTCTCGGGAATGGTTTTAGTACTCCCAACATCACGCAAAATTCGATGAATTCTGCGTGTTCACCCAGGCTCCAAGGTAACCTGGCCTTGGGAGCGAGGAAGCAATTTTTGGCGAGTTCGCCAGGCGGGTTCTTCACACGGCCGGCGCAGTGGCTCCATCCGCTGGACACAGGACGCAGCGTTTCGGGGACAATGGTGGCAGAAATGGGTGGTAACCTGGGATTTCAAAATAGCGCAGGCCGAGAAGGACTTCGGAACACAACTTGAAACAAAGCACTCGACTAACTGCGTTGATCATCGCGGCGGTCGTTGGAACGAATATCCTGGTCTTTGCCCTGGCCGGATATTCAATCTACACCAGCAAGCAGCAATACGAATTGCGCGCAGAGCTTCTGACGCAGAACGTGGCCAGTGCGCTGGATCAGAGCATCACGAGCAGCGTGGAAAAGATCGATCTGGCTTTGCGCACCACGACGGACGAACTCGAACGCCAAATGGCTGGCAAGGGTGTCGACACGCTGGCGATGACCAACTTCTTGGCCCGATATGAGCAGCGGCTGCCTGAGGTGGAGAACTTCCGGATCACGAATGAGGATGGCCTCATCATTCTCGGCAGCAAGCCCATTGTGGGCGGGAAGATAGGCGTGGGGGACCGTGACTATTTCGCTTACCTCCGCGACAACCCCGACGATGGGATGCGGATTTCCAGTCCCATGGTCGGCCGGGTTTTGAAGAAGCCGCTCATCCCGATTGTCAGGCGCTATAACCATCAAGATGGTCGCTTCGCGGGCGTCGTCTATGCCACGGTCGCCATCGATCGTCTTGAACAGCTGCTCGCAAATTTCAATGTCGGCCCAAAGGGCAGCCTGATATTGCGTGGTACCCATCTGGGTTTGATAGCTCGCTTCCCAACGATCCCGGAGAACCCAGCGGGCCAAATTGGAAACCTCCTGGTATCTCCTGAACTGCGCCAGCAAGTTGAGTCTGGAGGGACCACTTCGACCTTTCTCAATTCGGCTGGCGGGGATGGCGTGCAACGGATGGTGACTTTCCGCCGTATGGCAAAAGTTCCGATGATTGTCATTGCCGGCGTCGCCAGCGCCGACTATCTTGAAGGCTGGTGGCATGAGGTCTATCTGACCTCCGTTCTGGCATTGGGATTCCTGGCCTTGTCGGCCCTTTTCACGGGCTTGCTGCTGCGCTTCCTTGCTCAGTCCATGCGCATGGGCCTTGCGCAGGAGTTGGCATTGCATCGCTTGCAGACCATTGCAAGTCGGGTGCCCGGCATGGTCTATCAGTACCGCCTTCGGCCGGACGGAAGTTCATGCTTTCCATTTGCCAGTGAGGCCATTCGAGACATTTACCGGGTCAGCCCTGAAGAAGTGCGCGAGGATGCGTCAAAAGTCTTTGGCAACCTGCACCCCGATGACTACGAAGGTGTGGCGGCCTCCATCCAACGCTCCGCAATGGATGTGACGCCGTGGCTTCATGAGTATCGGGTGAAGTTCATGGACGGCACGGTTCGCTGGCTACTTGGGAATGCTGTGCCCCAGCGTGAGGCCGATGGATGCATTCTCTGGCACGGGTTCATCACCGACATCACCGATCGTAAAGCCGCCGAGCATCAACTTCGCAAGTTCTCGCTCGCCGTGGAGCAAAGCCCAGAGAGCATTGTCATCACCAATATCGGCGCCGAGATCGAGTATGTGAACGAAGCCTTTGTCCAGAAGTCGGGTTATCAAAGGGAGGATGTCATTGGCAAGAACCCCCGCATTCTGAAGTCTGGAAAGACACCCCAAGAAGCCTACGTAGGCATGTGGGATGCGTTGACGAACGGTCGACCCTGGAGCGGCGAATTTATCAACCGGCGCGAGGACGGCAGCGAGTACACAGAACACGCCATCGTCACACCTATCCGTCAGCCTGACGGTCAGGTGACCCACTACGTGGCTGTCAAGGAGGACATCTCTTTCAGAAAGGCCGCCGAAGAGGAGATCAACAACCTGGCCTTCTACGACCCGCTGACGCTGCTGCCCAATCGGCGGCTCCTGAGCGACCGGCTGAAGCAAGCGCTCGCGTCAAGTGCACGCAGTGGGAAATATGGTGCTTTGCTGTTCATCGATCTCGACAATTTCAAAGTCACCAACGACACGCTCGGTCATACGGTGGGGGACCTGATGCTGCAAACAGTGGGGCAACGCCTTGTCACATGCGTGCGTGAAGGCGACACGGTCGCTCGATTGGGTGGCGATGAATTTGTGCTGATGCTCGAAGGTCTGAATGGAACCATGACTGAGTCTGCGGCCCAGGCCAAGACGGTCGGAGAGAAGGTCCTGGGCACGATCAGTCAACCCTATCTGCTGGCGGGTCACCACTGTCGCAGTACACCCAGCATCGGCGTGACCTTGTTCACGGACCACTCGGAAACCAGCGATGAACTGTTAAAGCGTGCCGACCTCGCAATGTATGAAGCGAAGAAAGCTGGCCGCAATACCCTGCGCTTCTTCGACCCTGAGATGCAGGCGGCTGTGGCGGCACGTGCGGCACTTGAAGCAGATCTGCGCAATGCCGTCCTGTGCGATCAGTTCAAGCTCTTTTATCAGGCCCAGGTCGACGGCGAAGGCCACTTGACCGGTGTCGAGGCTCTTGTGCGCTGGCTACACCCTGAGCGCGGTATTGTTCCTCCCGGAGAGTTCATTCCCCTAGCCGAGGAAACCGGCCTGATTCTCCCTCTTGGCCAGTGGGTGCTGCAGGTGGCATGCGCGCAGTTGACGAGCTGGTCTATGAGACCCGAAATGTCGCATCTGACGATCTCGGTGAATGTCAGCGCGCATCAGTTTCACCAAAAGGAATTTGTCGTGCAGGTGTTGGCGATCATTGCCCGAACGGGAGCCAGCCCACGACTGCTGAAACTCGAACTGACGGAGAGCCTGTTGGTGGATGATGTCGAAAGCGTCATCGCCAAGATGACCGAACTCAAGGCGAACGGCGTGGGCTTCTCGCTGGACGATTTTGGCACGGGCTATTCGTCGCTGTCCTACCTGAAGCGATTACCGCTTGATCAGCTCAAGATCGACCAGAGCTTTGTCAGAGACATTCTTGTCGACCCGAACGACGCTGCTATCGCCAAGATGGTGATTGTTCTGGCACAGAGTCTGGGGTTGGCAGTAATCGCCGAGGGCGTGGAAACCGAGGCGCAAAGGCTGTTCCTTGAGCGACTGGGATGCCATGCGTACCAGGGGTATCTATTTGGTCGTCCGATTCCAGTCGAAGAGTTCGAAGCGGGGTTTGTGACGCGAGCGGATTGAGCGCAATTGAGCAGACAGCTCCAAATGTTGAAAGTCAGCTTCACAATGGGCTAGCCTAGCCCTCAAGCCCATTGACATGGCAATGGGTTTCGCTTCGACCATGGCGGTCATCCATGTGGCAGCGTGAGACGCAGTTTCACCTCATCAAGCGCCCCACTCTCCAGCGTGAGATCGCCGCCATGGGATCTGGCAATCTCGCGCGCCAGACTCAGGCCCAAGCCGTTTCCTTCTATGTGCCGGTTGTGTGATGAGTCGCCTCGGTAGAAGCGGTCAAAAAACCGGGCCCGGTCGTCAAGTTGAATCACGGCCGTGGCGTTGCTGAAGATCACCTCGATACCCGTGGGTATCCCGTGAGCACTGAGTCTGATCCAACCGCCGGGGCGACAGTAGCGCGCCGCGTTGCTGATCAGATTATTGAAGAGCTGGCGCAGCAACACGGCATCGCCCCGCAGCGACAACTGGCGCTCAACGGCGCAATGCAGCGCTTGGTCACGCAACAGCATCTGCGCATCTGCGGCCAACTCATCAAGCGTCGCAGTCAAGTCAATTGAAGCCACTTGCAGTGCCAATCGCCCTGCGTCGGCCTGGGACAGCAGCAGCAACTTTCGCGTGATGGCCGACAGACGGCCCACCTCTTCAAGCAACTCCGTCAAGTCTGCCTCTGTCGCGTGGGTATCCGTCTGGTTGATCGCCCGCTCAAGGCGGCCCTGAAGTATGGTCAAAGGCGTTTTGAGCTCGTGCGCCGCATCTGCCGAAAAGCGCGAGGCCTGTTGAAAGCTCGCTTCGAGCCGGGCCAACATGGTGTTGAATGCCTCAATCAACTCCTTGAACTCGCGGTCTTCACCCCGGGTTTCAACGCGCTGGTCCAACCCTGTCTGGGTCACGCCCTTCATCGCCTCGCGCAGACGGTTGACGGGTCGCATCGTTAGCGCAGATAGCATCCATGCGCCCAAGACCGTAAAGACGAGGGCCAGTGGAATTACCAGCTTCAGGGTCCGTTTGACCGCGTCGTCCAATTCCGCTTGGGTAGCGACCAGGTCGGCGGCGATCACGCTGCGTCCAACAGGTGCCTTCACTTGGGCAGCGCGCCATTGACGGCCCTGAACCATAAATTCCGCGAGGAAGCATGCATCCGGCGGCAAAGGTCGCGCCCTGGGTTCGGCTTGGTTGTCATCGTCCCGGCGTGGCCGTGGGCGTGGGGGTGGATGTGGGGGGGCCGGGGGAACGTCGAACAGCGAGTGCGGGCTGTTTCCTTTCGCAGGCGACCAGCCTGACCCATCCAGGGCAAGGCCACGGTTCCAGTTGGCAGTCGCGAATTCTGGCTGGCCCTGAGCCGACTCCAAACGAAGCATGATCTGATCGGTAGAAATCAGATGCAGCTTCTCGGCCACATCGACGTCCAGACGCGGTGCTTGCGGGCCGTCGATGGGCTGCGTGACCAGGCGTCTGGCCTCCATGCACAGTCGCTCGTTGAGCCGAGCCCCGTCGTACGCCAGCAAACTCGACCATCCCAACATCAACACCAGGCTCAGTACGGTGCCTACGATCAGCGCGGCGACGACAACTAGACGCGTTCGAAAAGAAATATTCATGACTTGATGCCACACTCAAATCGGGTGGCGAAAGCGATATCCAGCGCCGCGCACCGATTCGATCATGGCTGGTGCATCGCGCTGCGGGCTCAGCTCAGCCATCTTGCTCCTGATGCGCTTGATGCAGACGTCAACCACATTGGTGCTCGGGTCGAAATCGTAGCCCCACACGTGCTCCAGGATCTGGCCCCGGGTGAAGACCTGGCCGGGGGAGCGCATCAGGTACTCCAACAGGCTGAACTCGCGGGTAGTGAGCTCGACACTTTGGTCTTTGCAAGTTGCGTGTCGCCGAATGCGGTCCAGGGTGAGGTGGCCAACTTGCAAAGTGTTCTGCCGATTTCCCGCCAGGCGGCGCACCAGCGCATGAATGCGGGCGACCAACTCCTCCACAAAAAAGGGCTTGGCAAGGTAGTCGTCGGCACCCAGGTTGAGTCCCTCTATACGGTCACCCAACTCGTTGCGGGCGGTGAGCAAAATTACCGGCGTCGACACATCAGCGCCACGCATGGCCTTGAGGATCGATAGCCCGTCCCTTCCCGGCAGCATGATGTCAAGCACCACCACATCAAAGTCGCCCTTACATGCAAGCTCCAATCCGGCGTTGCCGTCTTCGCAGTGAATGACAGCCACCCCCCGTTGCGCGAGACCGTCGCAAACGAAGTCGGCGATCTTCTGTTCATCTTCAACCAGCAGAACCTTCATCCAGCCTATTTCGCGTGTGGGGGGCTGTCAGCGGGAGGGCGCGGCGGCGGTGGATCAAGCGCATCCATTTTTGCCGCACTGAAACCGGCTTCATTCAGCGCCTCGTCCAGTTCGCGACTGCGCCTTAGTCCGGCCTCGCGCAAGGCGCGCTTGATCGCCTTGGCGTCATCACTGTTCAGCCGACTGGCGCTGTAGGGGGCGAGCACCGCCTTGATTTTGGCAAGCTCCGCCGCCGTCAAGGCGCGAGACCCATTGGCCGCCTGGGGCGGGGGCGGCGCGCTGACTTGGCTCTGGACGGGAGCGGCGAGTAATAGTCCGGCGGCAAACGTGACTGCCAACCACTTTTTGTAGAACATACTGAACTTTCAGGCTTGGGCCTTATGGATGTACTGACAGAAATGACGTGGCCACTTGCCAGCATGGCTATCGCTGGCAGGACCGAACAGCCCCTTGACTTTACTCGTGCGCTGCCGCGCAGGCCCGCGGGTTAAAAAGCCCGCTCAGTTTCCTGGCTGATATCCATCGCTCAGGGTATTGAGGAATGCGACGACTTCGCCTATCTGTGCAGTCGTCAACAAGGGACCAGCGGAGGCGGAACGATCGAAGGGTGGCTTCCGTTTCTCCAAATTTATCTGGTACTGTGCTGGCAGATCATTGGGAATGCCACTGGGCCCGTACCAGTGCTGCGGATTGCTGTTGCGGGTCGAATAGAACGTGACCACGTCCGTCAGGTTCGTGAAGAATCCGTTGTGCATGTAGAACTTGCGCAGGGCGACATTGCGCAAGCTTGGCACCTGGAAGGCACCGCAATATTCACTGATGTTTACGCCCGCTGGCGCCGTTGGGGTTGTGCGCTCGGGACCGCATAACCCCAAGTCAAAAAAGCTGGCAACTGCATTGCTGGGAATCTTTGTGTTGCGGGGGATGCCTTCAACAATGTAGTTGCTGTTCGTGAATGGCGAATCGTTCGGGTTAGAGCTTGCGGCGTTCAATCGGTGACAGCCAGCACAGCCATTCCTCGGGTCTTGGAACAGCGCCAATCCATTCCGTTCAGCGACAGTGAAACTGGCCTTAGCTTGAATCACGGCATCAAATTTGGAACTGAAGGCTTCAAATGGACCGGCTGACTCGAACGCCTGAATCGCCTGTCCAATCTGTATGAAAGCCTGATCCGGATTGCCAAAGGCCGTGGCACCAAACAGCGCGGTGAATTGTTTGGCATAGTTTGCAGCGGCAACTTTGGCCACCACCGCATTCGAATTTTGGTTGTTCATTTCAACCGGGTTTAGCAGAGGCAGCAGCGCCTGTTGCGCCAGGGTGTTGACGCGACCGTCCCAGAAAAGTCCGCCCGAAGGGATCTGGTTGCCCTGCGGCGTAGTGACAAAGCCAAAGGGTGGATTTTGCGCACTGTAGGCCGCCTGAGACGGATTTCGCAATCCAAACGAGGATGGAAGACTTCCCTTGGCCACACCTAAAGTGGAGCCATTGAGACCGGAAAATCCGGTTGCTGGTTGGTGACAGGAAGCGCAGGCAGTACCCGGTGGGGTTGACATGTTGGGGTCGTTAAAGATCGCCTGTCCCAGTGCTTGAAGCGCTGCGGAATTGGGGGGAGGCGCAGGAGGTGCGGGTGCCGGTACGGCCCGCAGTTGAACTGCGGTCGCCACACCCGCGGAGTCCAGCGCAGGGTCGCTGCCAGTTCCGCCCCCACAACCAGAAAGTGCAAAAGCAAACAGGCCAGTCATTACCAAGCTGGTGGCCAGAACGAGTCCCGTAGGGCGTTGTTTCATAGGAATCTCCATGAACAGATAGGTGGCGAAAATGCGGCGCATTGAAGTGCATCTTGTTGCCTTCATTAAGGGCTTGCGAAGCCAATTACACACCGCGATTCAATTTGGAAAATGACATTTCTGTCATCAAACCACTCATCGCTCGCACTCAATGCAAAGCAACTTCTGCTCAGACTGAAGGAGCACAGACATCGCAACGATGGGCAGTCTTCCACCACGGCCTCGTTGGAAAATGGCAGGAAATCAAGTAATGTGGGAGTGAAGGCGATCCGGGCTTCCCGAAAGCCGCCGGCCGTCGGTGGCTCCTAACAGGCCCTTTGCCGTCCCAGCAAGATCATCCTGGGCGCCGGCGTCGATACCCCTGCGGAAGGGGCCGTCGTCCTCAGGCGGCGCACCTGCGCTGTGCGCCCAGCAACTGGGCCCACAGCAGAACCTCGCAGACAACGGCGCCTCCAACGTGGCCCTCGCGCAACGCTACGATCTTCAATACTCGGTGCCGTGTCGCCAGCGTTTCCAGGCGACAGGCGCGAATCCTGAAACGTGATCCTAGATTCGGCAGTGGCGCTCGCCAGTCCAGCCCCAGGGGCTGCAGCGTGCTCTGGCCGCCGCCGCTGCGGCCTACGATCAAGACGAACGGTCCCGGCTCAATGTCGAGTTGGGTCTGGCGCAGCACTTGACCTTGATGTGCTTGCCTTCGTACCTCAATTCCTCACCGGCCAACAGCCGAGTCCAGACGTCGATGAATTCGCGCGCATACTCGTGGCGCGGCCCAGCGCGAGCGTTGCGCCGGACTTGCGGCAAGCAACAGCACAGACAGGGTGTTTCCTGACGCAGTGAGAGTTTCAAAGTGGACCCGACGAACAACCGCCATTGCGAGGCCGTAGGCCGTGGCAATCCACGAGCACCACGGGTATGCCAGCATGGATTGCCGCGCTACGCTCGCAATGACGATGTCGTGACTTTCGCAATGATCCAAAGAAGTCGCGCAGACTTACTTCTTCAGGTAGATCTGATCGAAGCTGCCGCCGTCGGCAAAGTGTTCCTTGTCGGCCTTGGCCCAGCCGCCGAAGGCTTCGTCGATCGTGAACAGCTTGATCTTGGGCAGTTGGCGGGCGTACTTGGCCTGCGCCTTGGGCGATATCGGGCGGTAGAAGTTCTTGCCGGCGATGTCCTGACCTTCGTCGGTATAGAGGTATTCGAGATAGGCCTGCGCCACGGCGCGTGTGCCCTTGCGGTCGACGTTCTTGTCCACCACCGTGACCGGGGGTTCGGCCAGGATGCTGATCGACGGATAGATCAGGTCGACCTTGGAGCCGAATTCCTTTTCCAGAAGGTAGGCTTCGTTCTCCCAGGAGATGAAGACATCGCCCTGGTTGCGCTGGGCAAAGGTGATGGAGGAGCCGCGCGCGCCGCTGTCCAGCACCGGCACGTTCTTGTAGAGGGCCTGCACGAAGTCCTTGGCGCGGGCGTCGCTGCCGAGCTTGCGGCGGGCGAACTCCCAGGCGGCCAAGTAGTTCCAGCGCGCGCCGCCCGAGGTCTTGGGGTTGGGTGTGATCACGCTCACGCCGGGCTTGATCAGGTCGTCCCAATCCTTGATGCCCTTGGGATTGCCCTGGCGCACCACCAGCACGATGGTCGAGCTATAGGGAGCGGAATTGTGCGGCAGGCGTTTTTGCCAGTCCTTGGAAATCCACTGGCCGTTGTTGTAGAGCGCGTCCACGTCACCGGCCAGACCCAGCGTAACGACATCGGCGTCCAGACCGTCGATGACGGAGCGCGCCTGTTTGCCAGAGCCGCCGTGCGACTGCTTGATCACCACATCCTGACCGGTCTTGGCTTTCCAGTGTTTTGCGAAGGCGGCGTTGAACTCGACGTAGAGTTCGCGGGTCGGGTCGTAGGACACGTTGAGCAGCGTTTGCTGCGCCTGGGCGAGAAGAGCAGCGCCGGCCAGTGCGGCGGCGAGCGTAAGGCGGATGAGGTGGCGGCGCGATGTCATTTTTGGCTTCCCGGGAATTCCCATTGATTGCGATGGGTCGAATTCTGGAAGCGATGGGCCGCAAAGGGAACGACTGAATTCTCACAACCAAATTACTTAAACATCTTTGGTGGCCGTGGCACTTCGCGTGGATGCTGGCCAGGTCAAGCTGGATCTTCAACAGCGCAAGCCTGGGTCGTGACGGGACCTGCCCGTGTGGCGGCTGCCGAAATTGCACCGCATTCATATACGTTTTTCAAGGATCGACGGACGCAATCGGTCGTTCAATGGGCGATAAGAACGGCATAGCATCCGTGCCTCTTACATCAATGGGAACGACCTCCATGAAACTCACCGCCTCTGTGCCACGCTGGCTCGCCGCCGCAACCCTGTTCGCCACCAGCGCCCTGTTCGCCCAGACCAAGGAAGTCACCTTCGCCTACCAGGACATGCTGGTGCCGTTGCGCACCCTGATCGAATCGGGCGAGCTGGAAAAGAGCACAGGCTACAAGATCAACTGGCGCCAGTTTGGCGGTGGCGGCGATGTGATCCGCGCCATGGCGTCGGGCGACGTGCAGATCGGCGAGGCCGGCTCCAGCCCCATAGCAGCGGCCGCCAGCCAGGGTCAGGACATCAAGCTGTTCTGGATCCTGGATGACATCGGCGACGCCGAGGCGCTGATCGCGCGCAACGGCAGCGGCATCAGCGGCTGGAAAGATTTGAAGGGCAAGAAAGTGGCAACGCCTTTCGTGTCGACCTCGCACTACCAGTTGCTGGTGGGCCTGAAGCTCGAAGGCGTGGACGCCAAAGACGTGAGCGTGGTGAACCTGCGTCCCCCGGAAATCGCCGCCGCCTGGGAGCGCGGCGACATCGACGCGGCCTTCATCTGGGATCCGGTCCTGTCCCGGATCAAAGCCAATGGCAGGCCAATAGCCACCTCGGCCAGCATCGGCAAAAAGGGCTACCCCACCTTTGACGGCCTGGTCGTGAACGCCAAGTGGGCGGCGGCGAACGAAGGCTTCGTCGTGGCACTGGTGAAGGCCCTGGCCCGTGCAGACGAAGACTACCGCTTGCACGGCGCGAAGTGGACCGCCGAGACGCCGCAGATCAAGGCCATCGCCAAGTGGAGCAAGGCTGACGCCAAGGACGTGCCGGCAGCGATTGCGCTGTACGCCTTCCCGAGCCTGCAGGAACAGCTGTCGGCGAACTGGCTTGGCGGCGGCGCCGCGCAGGCGCTGGCCAAGACGGCGGTGTTCCTCAAGGAGCAGGGCCGCATACAGGAAGTCAAGGCCGACTACGGTGCTTACGTCACCACGCAATACGTGCGCAAGGCCCAGGGCAACTGAGGCGTCATGGCCACACTTGATGTTCGCCATCTCACCGTGCGCTACGCCGTGGCGCACGGCAGCCAGTGTGCGCTTTCGGATGTGAACTTGCGGCTGCAGGGCGACGATTTTTTGGTGGCTCTGGGCGCCTCCGGCTGCGGCAAGACCACACTGCTGAACTGCATCGCGGGCTTTCTGCCCGCAAGCGAAGGCGACTTGCTGCTGGACGGAGCGCCCATCCGTGGCCCTGGCCCCGAGCGTGGCGTGGTGTTCCAGAAGCACGCGCTCATGCCCTGGCTCAACGTGCGCGACAACGTGGCCCTGCCGCTGCGCTTGCGCGGCGCCAACGCCGCACTGCGCGCGCGTGCCGCCGATGAAAAGCTCGCGCTCGTGGGCCTGGCCGGCAGTGGGGATCGCGCCGTGTGGGAACTCTCCGGGGGCATGCAGCAACGCGTGGGCATTGCCCGCGCCCTGGCCAGCGACCCCGAACTGCTGCTGATGGATGAACCACTGGGTGCGCTGGACGCGCTGACGCGCGAACAGGTGCAGGAGATCCTGCTGCGCGTGTGGGGCCAGACGCAGAAGATGGTCTTCTTCATCACGCACTCTGTGGAAGAAGCCCTGTTTCTGGCGACGCGCTTGGTAGTCATGAGCCCGAGTCCGGGGCGCATCGTGCGCGTCTTCGACGACCTGCCGTTTTCGCGCCGCTATCTGGCGCAGGGCGATGCGCGCGCGATCAAGTCCGAGCCCGAATTCATCGCCCTGCGCGAACAGGTGCTGGGGCTGATCCAGCAACGCGAGCTGGCCTATGTTTGAAGCACAACTCACGCTGACACAGCCGCCACAGAGGGATCTCGCAGTTTCGGTTGACCGAAAAGGCCTGTCAGCAATGCCCCCACGATCCGTCATTGCGAGCGAAGCGCGGCAATCCATGCTGGCAAACCTGTTGAGTTCGTGGATTGCCGCGTCGCTAAAGTTCCTCGCATTGACGGCCGGGAAATGGTTGGCTCATGGCGAGCTTGAAGTCGGTTCACAGACACCCAGAACCAGCGCCTTCACCGAGCTGGGTGCGGGGCCGAGTGCCGCCATCAGCGTGGTCACGGTGGCAGTGTTGCTGGGCCTTTGGTATGTCGTCACCGCTGCCGGCTGGATCAAGCCCTTGTTCCTGCCGTCGCCGCACGCCGTGTGGCAGCAGTTCTATGAGTACCTTACGGGCCAAGCCAACGACAAACCGCTGTGGCAGCACCTGCTGGCGAGCCTGCTGCGCGTCTTTTCCGCCTTCGGCCTGGCCTGCCTGACCGCCATTCCATTGGGGCTGGCCATGGGCATGTCGCGTGTGGTGCGCGGCATCTTCGACCCGGTGCTGGAGTTCTATCGACCGCTGCCACCGCTGTCCTACCTGCCGCTGATCATCATCTGGTTTGGCATCGACGAATTAC
Source organism: uncultured beta proteobacterium (assembly GCA_903909815.1). Lineage (GTDB taxonomy): Bacteria > Pseudomonadota > Gammaproteobacteria > Burkholderiales > Burkholderiaceae_C > CAIKVZ01. Next base: position 12,704 of record CAIVXG010000009.1, read on the forward strand.
CCAAGGTGCTGCTGATCTACCTGAGCTGCTTTGGCCCGCTGGCGCTCGCCGCACGCGCCGGCATGAAGAGCGCCACACAGGAGCAACTGCACGCAGCCGCCTCCATGGGTGCGAGCCGCTGGCAGTTGATACGCCATGTGATCGCGCCCGCAGCGCTGCCCGAAATCCTGGTCGGCATGCGCATCGCCATCGGCTTTGGCTGGACCACGCTGGTCGCCGCAGAGATGGTGGCAGCCTCGCTTGGAGTGGGTCAACTGGTGCTGAATGCATCCAACTTTTTGCGCACCGATATCGTGGTCATGGGCATCTTCGTCATCGGCAGCGTGGCCTACGGCTTCGATCTGTTAATGCGCTCCCTGGAGCGCCGCTGGGTGCCGTGGAAGGGGCGCGGCTGAGGACTGCGTCACACCTATGAGGGCGGCAACACGGCCCGCGATCCCTGCCGAAGCGAGGCTGAATCACGTTGCGATCGCTCAAGGTCGTCGTGCAATGCGGTGCGCTCGCCTGTGTGTGCCGGCTTCGTTGTCCAACACCGCTCAGCGCTCGGCCAACGACTGCTACAAATCCAACCTACTGACTAAGCTATTTCCCCCAACTGTCCTTTAACCCCACCGCCCGGTTGAACACCATCTTCCCAGCCCCATGATCCTTGCGATCCGCCACGAAGTAGCCATGGCGCTCAAACTGAAACTTGTCGTCGGCCTTCGCGCTGATGAGTGACGGCTCGACGTAGGCGGTGACGGTCTTCAACGAATCGGGGTTCAGGCTTTCGAGGAAGTCCCGTCCGCCAGCGTCGGGCTGGGCGTCGGTGAAGAGGCGGTCGTACAGGCGCACTTGCGCCGAGATGCCGTCAGCCACTGCCACCCATGTGATGACGCCCTTGACCTTGACGGCGTCGCTGCCGGGCGTGCCGCTCTTGGTGTCGGGGATGAGTTTGGCGTGCACTTGCGTGATGTGGCCTGCAGCGTCTTTGGCGCAGCCGGTGCATTCGATCACGTGGCCATATTTCAGGCGCGTCTTGTTGCCGGGAAACAGCCGGAAGAAGCCCTTGGGCGGCGTTTCTTCGAAGTCGCTGCGTTCGATCCAGACTTCCTTGCCGATTTTGAAGTGGCGCCGGCCCAGCTCGGGCAGATGCGGGTGCACGGGGGCAGAGCAGTCGTCCACGAAGCCGGCACCCATCACGTCATCCCAATTCGTCAGCACCAGCTTGACCGGGTCCAGCACAACACAAGCGCGCGGGGCGCTCACGTCCAGTGTTTCGCGCAGGCAGCCTTCGAGCGTGCTGTAGTCGATCCAGGAGTCGCTCTTGGTGACGCCGATGCGTTCGGCGAACAACTGGATCGCCTCGGGCGTGTAGCCGCGCCGGCGCAGGCCCACGATGGTTGGCATGCGCGGGTCGTCCCAACCGCTCACACGCTTGTCGTACACCAGGGCGGCGAGCTTGCGCTTGCTGGTGATGACGTAGGTGAGGTTCAGGCGCGCAAATTCGTACTGGTGCGGGTGCGGCTGTGCCAGCAGGCCCCCTTCGCACAAACGGTCCAGCAGCCAGTCGTAGAAGGGGCGTTGGTCTTCAAATTCCAGCGTGCAGATGCTGTGCGTGATCTGCTCCAGCGCGTCCTCGATCGGGTGCGCGAAGGTGTACATCGGGTAGATGCACCACTTGTCTCCCGTGTTGTGGTGCGTGGCGCGGCGGATGCGGTAGATGGCTGGATCGCGCAGATTGATGTTCGGGCTGGCCATGTCGATCTTGGAGCGCAGCACCATCGAGCCGTCTTCGTGCGCGCCGTCGCGCATCTCGCGAAACCTCGCCAGATTTTCTGCGGGCGTGCGGGCGCGAAACGGGCTGTCCACGCCAGGCTTGCCAAAATCGCCGCGGTTCTCACGCATGGCTTCGGCGCTTTGCTCGTCCACGTAGGCGTGGCCGGCCTCGATCAGGTACTCGGCTGCGCGGTACATGAAGTCGAAGTAGTCGCTGGCCTGGTACAGGTGGCTCACGCCATTGGCGTTCCAGTCAAAGCCCAGCCACTGCACCGTGTCCTTGATGGCGTTGACGTACTCCAGGTCTTCCTTCTCGGGATTCGTGTCGTCAAAGCGCAGGTGGCACACACCCCCAAAATCCCGCGCCAGGCCGAAGTTCAGGCAGATGCTCTTGGCGTGGCCCACATGCAGGTAGCCGTTGGGCTCGGGCGGAAAGCGCGTGCGGATTTTGGCGGGGTCGCTCTGGCCTGCGGCGTGGTGCGCGGCGTCGCCGGGGCTGCCGCCCCATTGGCGCGCGGCGTAGGTGCCGCCGGCCAGGTCGTGCTCGATGATCTGGCGCAGGAAGTTGCTGGGCTTGGTTGGCGTGCTGTCGGGTGTCGTGGGGGTAGAGGCGCTCATGGGAGTGATTTTAGGCGGCGCGCTTGCGCAGCCGCGGGACCCCGGGCAAACCCCGTCACAGAAACGTCACCATTCGTTCATATACTGCGCCGATGTCATCCA
>CAIVXG010000010.1 GCA_903909815.1 uncultured beta proteobacterium
AGCGGCGGCACGCTGTTTCTTGACGAGATTGGGGACATGCCTTTGCACTTGCAAACGCGCCTGCTGCGCGTGCTCTCCGAAGGCGAGGTCATGCCGCTGGGCGCCGACCGGCCAGTGCCAGTGGACCTGACCGTGGTGGCGGCCTCGCACCGCGACTTGCGCCGCCTGATTGCCGAAGGTGTTTTCCGCGAAGACCTTTACTACCGATTGTGCGGCGCCACGCTGCCGCTGCCGCCGCTGCGCCAGCGCAGCGACAAGCGCTTTGTGATCGACCGCGTGCTGCAACAGGAAGGTAGCCAACTCGGCGTCCAAGCGCATATTTCAGCGCGGGCGCTGGAATTGCTGCTCAACTTCGACTGGCCCGGCAACATTCGCCAGTTGCGCAATGCCATCCGTTTTGCGCTGGCCGTTTGTGACAACGGTTACATCACGCCGTCGCACCTGCCCAGCGAAGTGAGCGGTGAAGAAGAAATCGGCGCCGATGCAGTCACGCCCGATTTGCAGGACGTCACGCTCAAGACCTTGCTGCAATCGGATGTTTCGGCTGGCATGGTGCAGGCGCAAACTCTGCTGCTGGCCCTGCGCCAGCAGCATTGGAACGTGACCGCAGTGGCCAGCGAACTGGGCATCTGCCGCGCCACGGTTTACCGGCAGATGAAGCGCTTCAACATTGTTTCGCCGACGCAGCAGTAGGCGGCGCTCAGGTCGATAGCTTGCGGCCGACCTTTGCTTGCACCGAATCAACCTTGCTGCGCAACCGGCCACCGGCGCCGGAGCGGGCGTCGATCTTGATGTTGACACCCACGCGTTCGCAGTCCACCGCCATCGCCTGGTAGCAGGCGGTAACGACGGCCATCACCGCATCCCACTCGCCTTCCAGAATCGTGCCCATGGGCGTGAGTTGGTAGGGCAGGCCGCTCTTGTCGATGATGTCGAGCGAGCGCGCAACGAACGGGCTCAGGCTGATGCCCTTGCCCGATGGCGCCATTGAGAATTCAAGCAATACCATGGGTTTCTCCGGTTGGGTTAGTGCAGCAGCGCCGCAGCGATCTGCTGCGTCACGGCATGGGAAAAATCGGCCTGCAGCCGTTGGCCGGGGTGGGCGGCCAACCAGCACTCGGCCACGCTGGTGAGGGCCTTGGCATCATAGTGGCGACCGCTGCCCAGGGCGGTCTCGAAGCGATTGGCTTGCGCGCTCAGCAGCGCTGGATCGGCGTCGATTAGCAGCAAGGCATGGGCCAGCACCGCTTGACGTCCGTTGCCGCGGCGCCAGTATTGCGCGCTGCCGGCGATCTTGCGCAGCCGGCCCTGCGCGCACACCGCCAGATTGAAGCGGCCGTCGCAAAACGAACCGGTCACCAGGCCCGGCTGGCTGGCGATGCCCAATGCACCTAGGGCGCGTGCCAACACAGCGCACAGATGCAGGTAGACCGGCTCGGTCCGCTCACCGGGCGCGCCCTCGCACGGGTAGGCCAGGCTCAGGTTCAGAATGCCCGGGCCTTGCGGCACGACACCGCCACCGGAGCGGCGCAGCCGCACCGGCCAACCGCACCGCCGCAAGACCGCGCTGACCTCGGCCAGATCGGCGTAGCGGCGGTACGACAGCGGCGCCACCAGACCCGGCTGCCCGTGCCAGATGGTCGCTGTCGCTTCGCCTTCAAGTGCCTGTTCCAGCCACTGCATTTCAAGTTCTCCGTCAAGTGGCTCGTCCGGACACAACACGCGCGACCAGCGGGGCTCAATGGCGCTGGCGCGGGCTGTTTCGCAAAGGCCGGTTTCAGCCACCGATGTGCCGCAGAATCGATCGATTGACGTCGCTGGCGCGCTCCATCTGCGCCATGTGACCGACGCCCTCGAAGACCTCCACCGTGGCGCCCGCTGGTGCGTGTGCCGCGTGCGCGGCCGGCACGATCTGGTCATCCTTGCCCCAGATTACGAGCACCGGTTTGCTGGCGCCTGCCAGGTTCAGGCCCGGCAGCGCGCGTTGCTGGTCGTCACCAAAAAGACCATGGTTGAGCGTGGCCAGCAGTTCGCCAACACCGTCCAGGCGCTTGTACTTGAGCACGTCGTCCACCATCTGCCGGCTCACCAGCGTCGGGTCCTGGAACAACAACTCCAGCACCGGTTTCAGCTCACGGCGTGAAGCCGCGCTGGCAAAGCCCTCGGTGTAGGCGCTGTTGATCTCGGGCCCAAAACCGGCGCTGGCGATCAGGCTGAGTGTTGCCACGCGTTGCGGCTGCGTCAGCGCCAGTTGCGCGGCAATTGCCCCGCCCACGGAGTGGCCGACCAGATGCGCCTGCGCGACGTCGATGACATCCATGAAGCGCGCCACAAAGTCGGCCAGTGCGGCCAGGCTGGCGCCGGGCAGCTTGACTTCGGACTGGCCGTGGCCGGGAAGGTCGAGCGCGATCACCGGATGCTTCTCGCCGATGGCATCGATGTTGAACAACCAGTTGTCCAGATCACCGCCAAAGCCGTGCACAAAGAGCACCGGCGTACCCTCGACTGCGCCGCGGCGCGCGTAGCGGATACGTACGCCATCCACGTCGGCAAAAAGGTAGGCAGGACCGGCCTGCTCGGCATCGTCCGCGTCGCTGACTGGCATGACGTAGGCGGCGATGTAGGCGTCGATCTCGGCGTCGCTAACATCGCTGCCGGCGAGCACGCCCAGCAGCGCCTTGACCGGCAGCAGCTCACCCTCATTGGCCACCTTGCGCCGCAGCAGGCCGGGGTCGGGGGCCTCGACGGCGTTGGCGATCTTGTCGGTTTCGACGTCGACGATGGGCATGCCCACCGTGATCTCGGTGCCGACCTCGACCAGCCAGGCGCCAACCGTGCCCTCGGCCATCGACAGGCCCCATTTGGGCATGATGATGGGGGTGATGCCAGCCATTAGTGCTTGCCTCCCTTGAGGGTGCGGCGCACGGCGTCAGCGACTTGCGCGGCCGACGGGATGTATAGGTCTTCCAGCGTTGGCGAGAACGGCACTGGCACGTGCGGTGGCGCGACCTGCTCGATCTGCGCCTTCAGCGCGCCGAAGGCGTGCATCGCAACCTGGGCCGCGATGTCGGTGCCGATGTTGCAGCGCGGGCTGGCCTCGTCCACGCAGACCAGGCGACCGGTCTTGGTGACGCTCTCCAGCACGGTGTCGATGTCCAGCGGCGAGAGCGTGCGCAGATCAACGACTTCAACTTCGATACCTTCCTTGGCCAGCGTCGCGGCGGCATCCAGCGCGCGGTGCACCATCAAGCCGTAGGTGACGATCGAGCAGTGCTTGCCTTCGCGTACCACGTTGGCTTCGCCCAGCGGGATCGCATACGAGCCTTCGGGCACTTCGCCTTCAAAGGCGTAGAGGTTTTTGTGCTCGCAGAAAATCACCGGGTTGTTGTCGCGGATCGACTGGATCAGCAGACCCTTGGTGTCGTAGGGCGTACTTGGGCACACCACCTTGAGGCCGGGGATGTGCGTGAACAGAGGTGTCAGCATCTGGCTGTGCTGGGCGGCGGCGCGAAAGCCAGCGCCGACCATGGTGCGAATCACAACCGGCGTCTCGGCCTTGCCGCCAAACATGTAGCGGAACTTGGCCGCCTGGTTGAAGATCTGGTCGAAGCAAACGCCCATGAAGTCGATGAACATCAACTCGGCAATCGGGCGCATGCCGCAGGCCGCAGCGCCGACTGCGGCGCCAACGTAGGCGCTCTCGGATAATGGGGTATCGATCAACTGGTTCGGATGCTTGGCGTACAAGCCCTTGGTGACGCCGAGCACGCCGCCCCAGGCGTCCTCTTCGCCGTCGCAGCCGGTGCCGCCGACGATGTCTTCGCCGAGCATGATCACCGTCGGGTCGCGCGACATTTCCTGGTCGATCGCTTCATTGACCGCCTGTTTCATACTGATTTTTCTAGCCATCATGTGCTCCTGGTTTTGTTCAATTGTTCGGTTCAGTAGTTGACGTAGACGTCGGTAGTCAGATCGGCCAGCGTCGGCAACGGTGCCGCCTTGGCTTGCTGCACCGAGTCTTCGATCAGCGCGAGCACGCTCTTGTCGATGGCCGCCAGTTCATCGCTGCTGATGACACCGGCCGAGACCACATGGGCGCTGAATATTTTCAGGCAGTCGTGGTTGACGCGCACGTCTTCGAGTTCGCCCGGCGCGCGGTAGGTCTGCGCGTCGCCTTCAAAGTGGCCGTGAAAGCGCACCATCTTGCATTCGAGCAGCGAGGGACCGCCGCCTTCGCGTGCGCGCTTGATGACCTCGCCAGCGGCTTCATATACTGCCAGGAAATCGGTGCCGTCAACCGTGATGCCGGGGATGCCAAAGCCGGAGGCACGGTCCACATAGCTGTTGACAGCAGTAGCGTAGTCGCGCGACGTCGACTCAGCGTAGCCGTTGTTCTCAACCACAAAAATTACCGGCAGATTCCAGACCGCCGCTAGGTTCAGGCTTTCCAAAAATGTTCCCTGATTGGAGGCGCCGTCACCGACGAAGCAGATGCCAACCTCATTCTTCTTGCGATACTTTGCCGCCAGCGCGGCGCCGCAGATCAGTGGTGCACCGGCACCCAGGATGCCGTTGGCGCCCATCATGCCCTTGGACAGATCGGCTATGTGCATGGAGCCGCCCTTGCCATTGCCGCAGCCGCCTTTTTTGCCATAAATCTCTTTCATCATTTCGACCACATCAACGCCCTTGGCGATGCAGTGGCCGTGGCCACGGTGCGTGGAGGCAATGCGGTCGCCGTCGCCTAGATGGGTCAGGATGCCCACCGCGCTGGCTTCCTCGCCGGCGTAGAGGTGAACGAAGCCGGGGATGTCGCCACGGCTGAAGTCAACGTGAAGTCGGTCCTCGAATTCACGGATGGTTCGCATCGTGCGGTAGCACGAGAGCAAGGCCTCCTTGCTCAAGGGGAACGGGTTGCTGGCTGCCATTGTGTTGTCTCCTGTTTAGGTTGGCTGGGAAGAAAGGCGAAGCAGGCCATTGCATGCGGCAAACTGCATGCAAGCGGCCACGTCCACCGTGGGGAAAACGTTCTCGACCAGCGTGAGTTGCACGCGGTCGCCGGAATCGAAAGTCATCTCGCGTTCGCCATCGAGCGCCACCACGCCCGCGTCAAGCGCGACCGTGAACGATTGGTTGGCCGGCATTGCCTCCCAGTGCGCAATGCCGACCGGGCGCACCATGCCTGGCGCAATTGGCGCCAGCAGTTGCACGCGGCGCAGCAGCGGGTCGTCACTGAGGGTGATCGCCAGGCCGCCAGGCTCGCGCCGACCCACCGGTTGCAGTAGGCCACCGATGGCCGACAGGCCAATTGCCTGCGGATCGGCAAAAGTCAGGTAAACCGCAGCCAGGTTTTCCATCTTCCACAAAGCGCGCGCTCCGATGAAGCGGTCGGTCGAGATCACCGCATCAACCAGCGCGATGTCGCGCCGCTCGCCCTCGTTGATTGAGACTTCGATCAGCTTGTTCTGAACCAACGCCTGCGCAGCACTGAGCTTGCCGCTGGCATAGAGGCCGACGGCGATGCCGGTGATGGTTGGTTCGCGCATGTCAGGGAAGGCGTTGTTGGTGCCGGTTGACATGCCGGCAATCGGGATGTTGCGGCATTCGCGCACGACAGCGCGGTGCGTGCCGTCGCCACCGAGCACGATGATGGCCTTGACGCCGGCGTCGCGCATCATGCGGGCGGCCAGAAAGGTGTCGTTGACGGTGGTCGTAGGCGACATGTCAAGGAATTCAATCTGCGGGAAGTTGTGCTGCAGCTGCAGTTCGCGTTGCAGGCTGCGCAGCAGCATCGCGCTGACGCCGCCCGAGTCCGGCATCATCAGCACCTTCTTGACGCCCATGCTGCCGGCAGCGCCAAGTACGCGCAGCAACATGCTGACGCGATCAGTTATCTGGAGGTTGCCCGCATTGGCGACGATGCGCCGAATGTCGCGCGCCGACACCGGGTTGGCGATGACGCCGATGCAGGGTGTGCGGCTTGATCCGGCTTCGGACATAGGTGGTGATTCCTGTAGGGACTTGCTGTCGAGCATTGCAAATCGCGTGCCACTATGCCTTGGTGGATGCTCCAATACTGTCTTTTCCAGCGCCGCTGGGTAGAAGCGGGACAGCCCCAGTGCAGCTATGACAATGCGACGTTTTGTTGTCGCAGTGAAACATCTGTCACATCAATTGATGCGACAGGTGTCGCACCACCGGCACTTTCAAATTGCGCCGATTTGACGTTCAGTCCTTGATCAAACTGAGCGACCGTAAACCTGCCGGTCGTGGGCGCGAAGAAAGTGCCCC
>CAIVXG010000011.1 GCA_903909815.1 uncultured beta proteobacterium
CCGCAGCGGGTTCTTTTGATCAAGCCAGGCTTGAATTACATGGCAGCGCGGGTACCGACCACTTCGATTTCCACGCGGCGATTCTTGGCGCGGCCTTCAGCGGTCTTGTTGTCGGCCACAGGTTGTTTCTCACCCTTGCCTTCGGTATAGACACGGTTCTTTTCCACACCCTTGGACACCAGATAAGCCTTGACTGCTTCAGCGCGAGCCACGGACAGCTTCTGGTTGTAGGCATCGGTACCGACGGAGTCGGTGTGACCCACAGCGATGATGACTTCCAGATTCACGCCCTTGATCTTGCCAACCAGGTCGTCGAGCTTGGCCTTGCCTTCAGCCTTGACCACAGCCTTGTTGAAGTCAAAGAACGCGTCAGCAGCGTAGGTCACCTTGGTAGCTGCTGGTGGCTGCGGTGCGGGCACGGGAGCGGGTGCCGGAGCCGGAACAACGACGGGAGCCGGAGGAGGAGGAGGAGCCACCACAACAGGAGCAGGTACAGGTGCCGGTGCGGGCTTGAGCGCGCCGTCGCAATCCTTGGCAGCGGTCGCAGGCGTCCAGTTGGCATCACGCCAGCACAGTTCGCTGCTGCCGTTCTTCCAAACCAGTTCGGAGGAGCCATTGCGCCAGTTGTCGATCGATTGGGCACTTGCAGCCGATGCAAAGGCCGTAGCGGCGACGATCAGTGCCAGCTTATTGAGATTCTTCATGATTTTGTCCTCTTGAATAAAAAAGGCCGCAGACGCGCTGCGAGGTTTTAGCATCTTGGGTGACCATCACCTAAAACGGTGAGCCATTGTGCCATAGGCCACGCCTTGGGCAAAATGAGATTTGTCAGGCGCGACGCCTGCGAAGGCATATTTACCTTGATGTTGCAGACAAGCCACATCCGCATGATCCATGCTATGCCCTAAAATCCAAAGGTTCGGCGTTGCCATCCCGAATTTCTCTGCTCATCAACACCGCGCCCGCACTCCATGACCCAGTTCGCCAAAGAAACACTGCCCATCAGTCTTGAAGAGGAAATGCGCCGGAGCTACCTCGATTACGCCATGAGCGTGATCGTCGGTCGCGCGCTGCCTGACGCGCGCGACGGCTTGAAGCCGGTGCACCGGCGCGTGCTGTTCGCCATGCATGAACTGAGCAACGATTGGAACAAGCCCTACAAGAAGTCGGCGCGCATCGTGGGCGACGTCATCGGCAAGTACCACCCGCACGGCGACTCCGCGGTCTACGACACCATCGTGCGCATGGCGCAGGATTTTTCGCTGCGCCACATGCTGGTCGACGGCCAAGGCAACTTCGGCTCGGTGGACGGCGACAACGCGGCCGCCATGCGCTACACGGAAATCCGCTTGACCAAGATCGCGCACGAAATGCTGGGCGACATCGACAAGGAAACCGTCGACTTCGGACCCAACTATGACGGCAGCGAACGCGAGCCGCTGGTGCTGCCCAGCAAGGTGCCCAACCTGCTGGTGAACGGATCGTCCGGCATCGCGGTGGGCATGGCCACCAACATTCCACCCCACAACCTGAACGAGGTGGTGGATGCCTGCCTGCACCTGCTGGCTCACCCCGAAGCCACGGTGGATGACCTGATGGAGATCATCCCTGCGCCCGACTTCCCCACGGCCGGCATCATCTACGGCATCAATGGCGTGAAGGATGGCTACCGCACGGGACGCGGCAAGGTCGTGATGCGCGCGCGCTGCCACTTCGAGGACATTGACAAGGGCCAGCGCCAGTCCATCATCGTGGACGAACTGCCCTACCAGGTGAACAAGAAGACGCTGCAGGAGCGCATGGCCGAGTTGGTGCACGAAAAGAAGATCGAAGGCATCAGCCACATCCAGGACGAGTCCGACAAATCGGGCATGCGGCTGGTGATCGAACTCAAGCGCGGCGAAGTGCCCGAGGTGGTGCTGAACAACCTGTACAAGCAGACCCAATTGCAGGACACGTTCGGCATCAATATGGTGGCGCTGATCAATGGCCAGCCCAAGCTGTGCAACCTGAAGGACCTGATCGATGTCTTCTTGCAACACCGCCGCGAAGTAGTGACGCGGCGCACCGTGTTCACCTTGCGCAAGGCCCGCGAACGCGGCCACGTGCTCGAAGGCCTGGCCGTGGCGCTGGCCAACATCGACGAGTTCATCGCCATCATCCGCAACGCCCCCACACCGCCCGTGGCCAAGGTCGAGTTGATGACCAAGCCCTGGGACAGTTCTCTGGTGCGCGAGATGCTCACGCGCACACGCGCCGACGGCGGCAACGTGAACGCCGACGACTACCGGCCTGATGGTTTGGAAAAGGCCCTGGGAATGGGGGCAGACGGTCTGTACCGCTTGAGCGAAACGCAAGCACAGGAAATCCTGCAGATGCGGTTGCAGCGCCTCACCGGTCTGGAGCAGGACAAGATCGTGTCCGAATACAAACAGGTCATGTCGGAGATCGAAGACCTGCTCGACATTCTGGCCAAACCGGCGCGCGTCTCCACCATCATCGGTGACGAACTGGGCACCGTCAAGCAGGAGTTCGGTCAGACCAAGCTGGGCGCACGCCGCAGCCAGGTCGAGCACAGCGCCTACGACCTGAGTACCGAAGACCTGATCACCCCCACCGATATGGTGGTGACGTTGAGCCACACCGGTTACATCAAGAGCCAGCCCCTGTCCGAGTACCGCGCCCAGAAGCGCGGCGGACGCGGCAAGCAGGCTACGGCCACCAAGGAAGACGACTGGGTGGACCAGCTTTTCATCGCCAACACGCACGACTACATCCTGTGCTTCTCCAACCGTGGCCGGCTTTACTGGCTCAAGGTTTGGGAAGTGCCTCAAGGCTCACGCGGCTCGCGTGGTCGCCCCATCGTCAACATGTTCCCGCTGCAGGACGGCGAGAAGATCACCGTGGTGCTGCCGCTCACGGGCGAAAAGCGCAGCTTCCCGGCGGACCAGTACGTGTTCATGGCGACGCGCATGGGAACGGTGAAGAAAACGGCGCTGGACGAATTCAACAACCCGCGCAAGGCCGGCATCATCGCCGTGGACCTGGACGATGGCGACTTCCTGATCGGTGCTGCGCTCACCGACGGCAAGCATGACGTGATGCTGTTCTCCGACGGCGGCAAGGCCGTGCGCTTTGACGAAAACGACGTACGCCCCATGGGCCGCCAGGCACGCGGCGTGCGCGGCATGATGCTGGACGAAACACAGAGCGTGATCGCCATGTTGGTGGCCGAGGACGAAACACAGAGCGTATTGACCGCCACCGAAAACGGCTACGGCAAGCGCACCAACATCACCGAGTACACCCGCCACGGCCGCGGCACCAAGGGCATGATCGCGATCCAGCAGACCGAGCGCAACGGTCGCGTCGTTGCCGCCACGCTGGTGCACGCTGACGACGAGATCATGCTGATCACCGACAAGGGCGTGCTGGTGCGTACCCGCGTCGCCGAAATTCGCGAACTGGGCCGCGCCACCCAAGGCGTGACGCTGATCGGCCTGGACGAAGGTTCGCGCCTGTCCGGACTGCAGCGCATCGTGGAAAACGACGCGAATATCGACGCCCATCTCGATGCTGAGGTATCCGATGACGGCAACGAGGCCGACACACCGGTGTTATGAGCGCGCCCAGCCACCCCACGCCAGCGCCCACGCTGGCCGATCTTCGCGTCCAGATTGACGCCATCGACGGCGAGCTGTTGACGCTGCTGAACCGTCGCGCCAAGGTGGCAGAACGGGTCGGCGAGATCAAGCGGCGCGAAGGCTCGCCCTTCTTTCGGCCCGACCGCGTGGCACAGGTGATCGAGAAGATCCAGACCGCCAACAAGGGACCGCTCAAAGACGTGCACGTGGCCGCTGTCTGGCGCGAGATCATGTCCGCCTGCCTGGCACTGGAAGCGCCACAACGCGTAGCCGTGCTGGGTCCGGCGGGAACCTTTTGCGAGCAGGCGGCGATCGAGTTTTTTGGCAGTGCCGCGAACCTGATTTACTGCGCCAACTTCGACGAGGTGTTTCACGCCACGGCCGCTGGCACGGCGCAGTTTGGCGTGGTGGGCATGGAGAACTCGACCGAGGGCGTGATCGCACGCTCGCTCGACCTGTTCCTGCGCTCACCGGTGCGCGTCATCGGCGAGGTCAGTCTGCTGGTGCGGCACAACCTGCTGCGTCAGGAAAACTCACTCGACGGTATCGAGGTGGTGCTGGCCCATCCCCAGGCGCTGGCGCAATGCCAGAACTGGCTGTCCCAACACCTGCCGCACGCCGAACGCCGCGCCGTTTCCAGCAACGCCGAAGGCGCACGCCTGGCGGTCGCGCATCCGACCTGGGCCGCACTGGCCAGCGACCGGGCCGCAGCCCAGTTTGGCCTGCACATTGTGGCGCATGCGATTCAGGACGACGCCTACAACCGCACCCGCTTCGCGGTGATCTGCCTGCCGCAGACGCTGGACACGCCGCCGCCATCGGGCAAGGACTGCACCAGTCTGGTGGTCTCGGTCACGAACAGGCCCGGCGCCGTGCATGACCTGCTGGTGCCGTTGAAAAACAATGGTGTTTCCATGACACGGTTTGAGTCGCGCCCGGCGCGCACCGGCCAGTGGGAGTATTACTTTTATATCGATCTCGACGGCCATCCGTCGCAGCCACATGTCGCCAAGGCACTGGAAGAATTGCGCAGCCTATGCGCCTTCTACAAGGTGCTTGGAACCTATCCGGTAAGTGCATGATGTTTGAACAATTGGGACTCATAGGCTGCGGACTCATGGGGGGCTCGTTCGCTCTGGCGCTCAAGAAAGCCGGTCTGGTCAAGCGCGTGGTGGGCTACAGCAAGTCCCCCACCACCACCGAGCGTGCGCGCCAGATGGGCATCATCGACGTCGAGGCACCCTCGGCCCTGCTGGCAGTTTCCGGCTCCGACCTGGTGCTGATCGCGGTGCCGGTGGCGGCAACCGAGGCCACGTTCAGATCGATCAAGAATCTGGTGACGCCCGACATGCTGATCATGGATGTGGGTTCCACCAAGCGTGATGTGGTCGACGCCGCCCGTGCGGCACTGGGCACGCAGGTGGGATCGTTCGTCCCGGCACATCCGATCACGGGACGCGAAGTGTCGGGCGTGGAACACGCTGTCGCTGACCTGTACGCGGGCAAGCAGCTGATCCTCACGCCCACGGAGCGAACCTGGACGGCACAGCTGGAGATGGCCGATGCCCTGTGGACGGCCCTGGGATGCTCGGTGCGCCGCATGTCTCCGGATGCCCATGATGCCGCTTTCGCAGCCGTGAGCCATCTTCCTCATCTCCTGGCCTTTACCCTCATCAGCAGCATTTCCAGCCAAAGCGAAGCGCGTGAATTTTTGTCGCTTGCCGGCCCCGGTTTTCGCGACTTCACCCGCATCGCCGCGAGTGACCCCACCATGTGGCGCGACATCATGATGGCCAATCGAACCGAGTTGCTGGCCCAGACGGAAATATTCAAGCAAACCCTGGGCGCGCTGGAGTCCATGATCACCAGCGGCAACGGCGACGCGCTCGAAGGCGTGCTCAAACTCGCGTCCCAGGCACGCGCTCGTTGGCACATGAGCTCCCACAAGTCCCCACAATAGCGCCCACTCCACGCTTGACGCCGCCATGCGGCCCAGCCCAGCGAAGACTCGAATGTTCTCAACCGAATTCCTTGATGTTCCAGCGCTCGACCGCGCGGGTGGAACAGTCGTATTGCCAGGCTCCAAGAGCATCTCCAACCGGGTGCTGCTGCTGGCAGCGCTCTCATCCGGCACGACCACAGTGCACGACCTGCTGGACTCGGACGACACCCGCGTCATGCTCGCCGCGCTGCGCCAGTTGGGGTGCAGCCTGGAGCTGAGCGGATCCACCGTGGTCATTCACGGTCTGGGCGGTCGCTTGCCACAGCAGCAGGCCGACTTTCACATGGGCAACGCCGGCACCGCGATGCGCCCGCTGACAGCGGCATTGGCGGTGCTGGGCGGCGACTTCTGCCTGCGCGGCGTGGCCCGCATGCACGAGCGCCCTATCGGCGATCTGGTGGACGCACTGCGCCAGCTCGGCTGCACAGTCGATTATCTGGGCCAGGATGCTTACCCGCCGCTGCACATTGGCCGTCCTCAGCTCAAGCTGGACGCACCGATCCGCATCCGTGGCGACGTCTCCAGCCAGTTCCTCACCGCGCTGCTGATGGCGCTGCCGTTGGCAGCGGAACGCGACATCGTGATCGACGTCGTGGGCGAATTGATCTCCAAGCCGTACATCGAGATCACACTCAATCTGATGCAGCGCTTTGGCGTCGCGGTGCAGCGCGATGGCTGGCAGCGCTTCACGATTTCACAGGGCAGCCGCTATACCTCGCCGAGCGTGATCCACATCGAGGCCGACGCGTCTTCCGCCAGCTATTTCATTGCACTGGGCGCGCTGGCGAGACCCACGCCGGGACACAAGGGCGTGCGCATCGAAGGCGTGGGCGCAGCGTCGATTCAGGGCGACATCCGCTTTGTCGAAGCTGCCCTCGCCATGGGCGCGCAAGTCACGAGCGGCCCGAACTGGCTGGAGGTGTCGCGTGGCGCCTGGCCACTCCAGGCCATCGATCTGGATTGCAACCACATCCCGGACGCGGCCATGACGCTGGCCGTGATGGCGCTGTACGCGCAGGGGACGACCAAGCTGCGCAACATTGCGAGCTGGCGCGTCAAGGAAACTGACCGCATCGCAGCCATGGCGACCGAGTTGCGCAAGCTCGGCGCCAGCGTGGACGAAGGCGCGGACTGGATCGCAATAACGCCCCCCAAGCACGTGGAGGACTGGCGACGAGCCAGCATCCACACCTATGACGACCATCGCGTTGCGATGTGCTTCGCGCTTGCGGCCTTCAACCCGGCCGCACTGCCGCTGCGCATCCAGGATCCGAAGTGCGTGGCCAAGACCTACCCCGACTACTTCGAGGCCCTGTTCTCGCTGGTCCAGGCCGCGCCCGGGCACATCCCCGTGATCTGTGTCGACGGCCCGACTGCCTCGGGCAAGGGCACACTGGCCGCAGCCCTTGCCACCCGCCTGGGCTACCACTTCCTGGACTCGGGCTCGCTTTACCGAGTGACCGGTCTGGTTGCAAGCCGCGCCGGACTGACGCTGGAGTTAAAGCACGAACAGGCCATAGCCGCCTTGGCACGGGTGCTGGCATTGCGCTTTGAAGACAACAAGGTCTGGCTGGAACAGGAAGACATCAGCGACGTCATCCGCACCGAGGAAGCCGGCATGAATGCGTCCAAGGTGTCAGCCCTGCCCGCGGTGCGCGACGCGCTGATCGAGCTTCAGAGGCACTTTCGCCAGTTGCCAGGCCTCGTGGCCGATGGGCGCGACATGGGTACGGTGATCTTTCCCGAGGCGCCGCTCAAGGTCTACCTCACGGCGAGCGCCGCACAGCGCGCGCAAAGGCGCCATAAGCAGTTGATTTCAAAGGGAATTTCGACTACACTCGAAAGTCTTCGTGCCGACATGGAAGCGCGTGATGCGCGGGACTCCTCCCGCAGCGTTGCGCCTCTCAAGCCGGCCCTAGATGCATTGCTGCTGGACAACTCCGAGCTGTCGATTGAAGAATCGATCGTTCAGGTGTTGCGCTGGTGGCAGGGCAAGCAGCCGTTTCAATCCTGAAGCGGCGACCAGCCCGCATCAACCCGCTGCGCCACCTGCGCACAGTTGCTGTGGTTTTTTAACGTAACCCGCGGGTCATCCGCACAACTGCCGTCCTCAGCTCTTAAAACAGCAGCATCCCGCTGCTGAAACCCTGTTGCCGGTTTAGGAAAAATTGAATGTCTGAATCATTTGCCGCCCTATTCGAAGAATCCCTGACGCGAACAGAAATGCGCCCTGGCGAGGTCATCACCGCTGAAGTCGTGCGCATCGACCACAGCTTTGTAGTGGTCAATGCCGGTCTGAAGTCCGAAGCCTATGTGCCTTTGGAAGAGTTCAAGAACGACAAGGGTGAAGTGGAAGTTCAAGTCGGCGATTTCGTCTCGGTGGCCATCGGCTCCGTCGAAAACGGCTACGGCGACACCATCCTGTCGCGCGACACGGCCAAGCGCCTCGCGTCCTGGATGAGCCTGGAGAAAGCCCTGGAATCCGGCGAGTTCGTCACCGGCACCACCAGCGGCAAGGTCAAGGGCGGCCTGACCGTTCTGGTCAACGGCATCCGCGCCTTCCTGCCGGGTTCACTGATCGAAACGCGTCCGATCAAGGACCTGTCTCCCTACGAAAACAAGACCCTGGAATTCAAGGTCATCAAGCTCGACCGCAAGCGCAACAACGTGGTGCTGAGCCGCCGCGCCGTGGTCGAAGCCAGCATGGGCGAAGAGCGCGCGAAGATGATGGAAACCCTCAAGGAAGGTTCCGTGGTTCGCGGTGTCGTCAAGAACATCACCGAGTACGGCGCATTCGTGGACCTGGGTGGTATCGACGGCCTGCTGCACATCACCGACATGGCATGGCGTCGTGTGCGTCACCCCAGCGAAGTGGTCACTGCGGGTCAGGAAATCACCGCCAAAATCCTCAAGTTCGACACCGAAAAGAACCGCGTGTCGCTGGGTCTCAAGCAGATGGGCGACGACCCATGGATGGGCGTGAACCGCCGCTACCCCACGGCCACGCGCATGTTCGGCAAGATCACCAACATCGCCGACTACGGCGCATTTGTGGAACTCGAACCCGGCATCGAAGGCCTGGTGCACGTCTCCGAGATGGACTGGACCAACAAGAACATCGCCCCGAGCAAGCTCGTGTCGCTGGGCGACGAAGTCGAAGTCATGGTGCTGGAGATCGACGAAGACAAACGCCGCATCAGCTTAGGCATGAAGCAGTGCAAGGCCAACCCTTGGCAGGAATTTGCCCAGGACACCAAGCGCGGCGACCGCGTCAAGGGCCCGATCAAGTCCATCACCGACTTCGGCGTGTTTGTCGGTCTGGCCGCTGGCATCGACGGCCTGGTGCACCTGTCCGACCTGTCCTGGAACGAGCCCGGCGAAACCGCCGTGCGCGCCTACAAAAAGGGCCAGGAAGTCGAAGCCATCGTGTTGGCTGTGGACGTGGACCGCGAGCGCATCTCCCTGGGTATCAAGCAGCTTGACTCGGATCCTTTCACCACCTTCGTCACCGTCAACGACAAGGGCCAAATCGTCACCGGCAAGGTCAAGACCGTGGACGCTCGCGGTGCGGAAATCGATCTGGGCGAAGACATCATCGGTTACCTGCGCGCTTCGGAAATCTCGCGCGACCGCGTGGAAGATGCCCGCAACGTGCTCAAGGAAGGCGACGAAGTGACGGCCGTGGTGGTGAACGTGGATCGCAAGACCCGCAACATCCAACTCTCGATCAAGGCCAAGGACGCCGCCGACCAGCAGGAAGCCATGGCCACCCTGAGCCAGACTTCCGCGCGTGAAAACGCCGGCACCACCAGCCTGGGTGCATTGCTGCGCGCCAAACTGGACAACAACTGATCAGTTGAATGAACACGGCGGCCTGGGTCGAAAGACCTGGCCGTTGTGACACCTCAGCCCTTAGCACTGCCTGATTGACATGACCCGCTCCGACCTGGTTGAAGAACTGGCCTCGCGTTTTGGCCAACTCACGCACCATGACGCGGAAAGCGCGGTCAAGACCATTCTGGACGCCATGAGCGAGGCCCTGATTCAGGGGCATCGGATCGAGATTCGCGGCTTTGGAAGCTTTTCCATCAATCACCGACCACCCCGCATGGGCCGCAACCCGCGCAGTGGTGAGAGTGTGGCCATTCCGGAAAAGCGCGTGCCGCATTTCAAGCCCGGCAAGGCGCTGCGTGAGTCCGTGGACGAGCGCACTGCACTGTTGCAGGCGGATCACAAAATTTGACCGTGCGAAGCTAAAATGTCCTCGTCACAGAGGATGTCGATGAACCAACTCATGTGGCTGCTTAAGTGGATACTTAAGGCAGCCATTTTTTTTACACTTTTTGCCTTCGCGCTGAATAACCAGCACGAGGTCACGGTGCATTTTTTCTTTGGCACGCAGTGGCAGACATCACTGGTGCTGGTGGTCCTGAGCGCCTTCGCGCTGGGCCTGGGCATAGGCGCGCTGGGCATGGTGCCGCGCTGGTGGATGCATCGCAGCGCGGCCTTGCGCGCCGCGCGCGCGAAACACGATGCAAACCCATCCGAGCCTGTCGTGAGCCCGCATCCTCATGGACTTTGACCTGAGCTGGCTGCTGCTGGCATTCCCCCTGATCTTCGGACTCGGTTGGCTGGCTTCACGCCTGGACCTGCGCCAATGGCGCATTGAGAACCGGCGCGATCCCAAGGCCTATTTCAAGGGGCTCAATTTCCTGCTGAACGAGCAGCAGGATCAAGCCATCGATGCCTTCATCGAGGCCGTTCAGAACGACCCCGACACCTCTGAATTGCATTTCGCCCTGGGCAACCTGTTTCGCCGTCGCGGCGAATACGAGCGCGCCGTGCGGGTACACGAACATCTGCTGTCGCGCGCTGACCTGAGCCAGAGCGACCGCGACCGGGCCCAGCATGCGCTGGCTTTGGACTTTCTCAAGGCCGGCTTGCTGGATCGGGCCGAGGCCGCTCTGCGCAAACTCGAAGGAACGGCATTGCAGACGCAGGCGCATCTGGCCATGCTCGCGATTTTCGAGCGTTCCCGTGACTGGCCACATGCCGCCGAAATTGCCGCGCAATTGGAAACCGCAGGACACGGCAGCTTCGCCGCCCGCCAGGCCCACTATCTGTGCGAACAGGCCGTAGCTTTGAACAAGTCCGGCCAGACGGGAAGCGCGCGCGCGCTGCTGGAGCACGCAATTGCGACCGCACCCGAGTCGGCACGCCCCTATATCGATCTGGCGCGCTTGCTCCAGCAAACCGGCCATGAATTGGACGCATTTTCGACATTGACGCGTTTGTGCGCGCAGGCGCCGCGCGCCATTCCCTTGATGGCCGTGAATTTCGCCGGGCTCGCCCTGGCGACCCAGCAGCAGCCGCAGGCGCTGCGCGTGCTGACCGATGCCTACACCCAGACTTCCTCGCTCGATGTGCTGGACGCCCTGGTGTTGCTGCAAGCCCCGGGCCAGGGAAGCGCCACGGCGCAGGATTGGTATGTGCGTCATCTGGAACGCGAACCTTCGCTGGTGGCGGCAAGCAAATGGCTGGCGCATGAAAAACTTGAACATGAACAGTTTCATCCGCAGGTGCAGCGCGCGCTGGACCACGCCGTCAAACCCCTGACTCGCTATCGTTGTGCGGCCTGCGGTTTCGAGGCGCAGCAGCATTTTTGGCAATGCCCGGGCTGCCAGGCCTGGGACAGCTACCCCGCACGACGCATCGAAGAACTGTGACCTCCGCATGAGCCTACCCCAAGCTACTGAACACATCGCACCCGAGGCGCTGGCACGGGCCCGGGTCCTGGTCGTGGGCGACGCCATGCTGGATCGCTATTGGTACGGCGCGGTGGACCGGATCTCGCCCGAAGCGCCGGTGCCGGTGGTACGGGTGACGCGGGAGGAGGAGCGCATCGGCGGCGCCGCCAACGTTGCCTACAACGTTGTGACGCTGGGCGCGCAGGCCTCGCTGCTGACCGTGACCGGCGACGACGACGCCAGCCACAAGCTCGAATCCCTGGTCGCCAAGACCGGCATTGCGCCGCATTTCGGACGCGACTCGGCCCTCAAGACCACGGTCAAACTGCGCGTCATCGGGCGCCAGCAACAGTTGCTGCGCCTGGACTTTGAAAACACCCCGCAAAGCGAAGTACTGGCGTCGCAATCGGAGCGCTTTGCCGCGCTCTTGCCGCAGCACGATGCCGTCCTCTTTTCAGATTACGGCAAGGGCGGACTCGCGCATGTGAGCGACATGATCGATCGCGCCCGAGCAGCAGGCAAGGCCGTGCTGATCGATCCCAAGGGCGCCGACTATTCGCGCTACCGCAACGCCAGCGTCATCACCCCGAACCGCGCTGAACTGGAGCACGTCATCGGCGTATGGAACCACGAAGCGGAACTTCACACTAAGGCCCAGAACCTGCGCCAACAGTTGCAATTGCAAGCACTGCTGCTCACGCGCAGCGAAGAAGGCATGACGCTGTTTGACGAGCAGGGCAGTCTGCACGTGAACGCCCAGGCGCGCGAAGTGTTCGACGTCACCGGCGCCGGCGACACCGTGATCGCCACGCTCGCCGCACTGGTGGCCGCGGGTCTGAGTGTGCGCGCCGCCCTGCCCTGGGCGAACCGCGCCGGCGGCATTGTGGTGGGCAAGTTCGGCACCGCCACCGTCAGCTACGAAGAACTCTTTGCAAAGTGACGCAATGCCAACGTCATTGCGGGGCCGCAGGCCGTGGCAATCCATGCCAGCGCACTGCGGTACTCGTGGATTGCCGCGTCGCTGGTGCTCCTCGCAATGACGGGAAACGTTGTCACATCAATTGAAGGACTCACCATGCCGCAAAACATCACTCGCGTTGTTGTCACTGGCGCTGCCGGCTTCATCGGCAGCAATATCGTGCGCGGACTCAATGCCCGCGGGATTGATCACATCATTGCCGTGGACGATCTGACCCAGGGCGACAAGTTTCGCAACCTGGTGGACCTGAAGATCGCCGACTATGTCGACCTGGACAGCTTCTACAAACGCTTTGCCGAGGGCGACTTTGGCAAGATCGAAGCCATCTTTCACGAAGGCGCCTGCAGCGACACCATGGAACAGGACGGCAAATACATGATGGCGAACAACTACACGCTCTCCAGCGAGTTGTTCAACGCCAGCCAGCAGCGCGGCACGCGCCTGCTGTATGCCTCGTCCGCCGCCACCTACGGCGGCTCGGCCGCGTTTCGCGAAGAGCCCCAGTTTGAACACCCGCTCAATGTCTACGGCTACTCCAAACTGCTGTTCGACCAGCGCATGCGGCGCGAGTGCGGCGCCGACTTCGGGCGCGCCAAGCGCCAGGTGGTGGGCTTTCGCTATTTCAACGTCTATGGGCCCCACGAGCAGCACAAGGCGCGCATGGCCAGCGTGGCGTTTCACCAGTTCCACCAGTTCCGCGCAGAAGGCAAAGTCAAGCTGTTCGGCGACTACGGCGGCTACGCCGGCGGTGGCCAGATGCGCGACTTCGTCTATGTCGACGACATCGTTGCAGTGAACCTGTGGTTCTTCGACAACCCCGAGAAGTCCGGCATCTTCAACCTGGGCACTGGCCGGGCCCAGCCCTTCAACGACGTCGCACTGTCGGTCGTGAACACGCTGCGTGCGATCCAGGGGGACGCCGCACTGTCATTGGAGGACGCGGTGTCGGGCGGCCTGATCGAATACATCCCATTTCCGCAGGCGCTGCGCGGTAAATACCAGAGCTATACCCAGGCCGACCTCACACAGTTGCGTGGCGCCGGTTGTGACCATGCATTTGCCGACGTGCAACGCGGCGTCACTCAATACGTGAATTGGTTGGCGTCGCAGCCCTGATTGGTCAACCGCAACGCCAGGCTTGCCGTTATAGCTGTGCCGCCCTCGGTAACTGCTGTCGAGTGGGGCGCACACCTAACTTTCACTCAAAGGAGTCTGAACCATGTTGAAGAAAATTCTGGCCATCGTCGCCATGTTGTACGCCGCCGCCAGCTTTGCTGCGGTCGATGTGAACAAGGGCACGGCCGCCGAACTCGATGGCGTCAAAGGCATAGGCCCCGTGATGTCAGCCAAGATTCTGGACGAGCGCAAGAAGGCGCCGTTCAAGGACTGGGGCGACTTCATCGCTCGCGTCAAAGGCATTGGTGAAAAAAGCGCCGCCAAACTGTCGGCCGATGGCCTGACCGTGAATGGCGCTGCATTTGCAGGCGCACCGGCCGCTGCCGCACCCGCCCCGGCGAAAGCTTCCGCGCCTGCGGCCAAAGCGCCTGCACCTGCAGCAGCACCCGCACCCGCACCCGCACCCGCACCTGCGCCTGTCGCAAAAGCACCAGCGGCTGCAGCAGCACCTGCGGCTGTCGCAAAAGCACCAGCGCCCAAGGCGCCCGCCAGCGCTGCGTCCGCACCCGCGAAGAAATAACGACCTCCCGGCCTCCAAAAAAACCCGCCTGGTGCGGGTTTTTTTGCGGCCGCGCTACGACTTGGGCACGCCAAAACCGCCGCCGCCGGGCGTGTGAATTTCAAACTGATCCCCTGCCTTCATTTGCGCCTGCCCGATATGTCCCAGGGCTTCAACCGTGCCGTCAGCGCGCAGCACACGGTTCAAGCCCACCTTGCCGGACAAGCCGCCCGCCATGCCAAAGGCACCGTGCGCACGTCCGTTGGACAGAATGCCCGCGCTCATGTCCTGCAGAAACCGCAGCCGCCGCAGGCCGCCGTCACCGCCATGCCAGCGCCCCGCGCCGCCCGAACCCGCACGAATTTCGTAACTCTCCAGGCGCACCGGAAAACGAAATTCCAGCACTTCGGGATCGGTCAGGCGCGAGTTCGTCATGTGCGTCTGCACCACCGAGGTTCCGTCAAAACCACCAACCAAGGCGCCCTTTGCGTCGAACACACCACCGGCGCCACTGCCGCCCGAAATGGTCTCATAGTACTGGTACGTCGCATTGCCAAAAGTGAAGTTGTTCATGCTGCACTGGCTCGCCGCCATCACGCCCAGAGCGCCGTATAAAGCGTTGGTGATGCAGGTGGACGTTTCCACGTTGCCGGCGACCACCGACGCGGGCGGATTCGGATTCAGCATGGAACCCGCCGGAATGATGACCTGCAGCGGTTTCAGGCAACCTGCATTGAGCGGTATGTCGTCGTCCACCAGCGTGCGAAAAACGTAAAGGACAGCGGCCATACACACGGCCGTGGGCGCATTGAAGTTGTTCGTCTGCTGGGCCGATGTGCCGGTGAAATCGATCGCGGCGCTGCGTTCCTTGGCGTTCACGCGCACCGCGACCTGGATCTGCGCCCCATTGTCCAATGGCAGTGTGAACTGCATCGGTGTGGGGTTTCCGGTTTCGTCTGGCGCCGCCTGGAGCCTGAGTGCAATCGCGTCGATGGCGCGGCGCACTGCCTCTTCGGCGTTGTCCTGCACGTGGCGCATATAGGCTTGCACGACATCCAGCCCAAAGTGCGCCACCATCTTGCGCAACTCCTGCACACCCTTTTCGTTGGCAGCAATCTGCGCCTTCAGGTCCGCCAGATTCTGCTGCGGATTGCGCGCCGGATAGGAGCCGCTTTGCAGCAGTGCGGTCATTTCGGCTTCGCGCAGCACACCCTGGTCCACCAGCAGGAAGTTGTCGATCTGCACCCCCTCCTCTTCGATGCGCGTGGAAAACGGTGGCATGGAGCCGGGCGTGATGCCACCCACATCGGCGTGGTGACCACGCGAGCCAACATAGAACGTGGCGACCTCGTTCAGATACACCGGTGTGATGACGGTGATGTCGGGCAAATGCGTGCCGCCATGGTAGGGGTCGTTCAGCACAAATACATCGCCCGGCCGCATCGTGGCGGAGTTCTCACGCACCACGGTCTTGATGCTCTCGCCCATGGAGCCAAGGTGCACCGGCATGTGAGGCGCATTCGCGATCAGGTTTCCTTCGGCATCAAACAGCGCACAACTGAAGTCCAGCCGCTCCTTGATATTCACCGAGTAGGCCGTGTTTTGCAGTTGCAGCCCCATCTGTTCGGCGATGTTCATAAACAGGTTGTTGAACACTTCCAGCAGCACCGGATCCACCGTAGTGCCAGCGGCGAATTGGAGCGCGCGCGGCTGACGCCGCTCCAGCAGCAGGTGGTCCAGCTCGGTCACCACGGCCGTCCAGCCGGGCTCGACCACGGTGGTGGCGTTGTTCTCGGCGATGATGGCTGGGCCGGCAACCACGTCACCCGGGCGCAGGTCTTCGCGCACCACCAACACGGCACTCCACCACTGGCCACCTGAGTACATGGGCACGCCATCCTTCACTTGGGCGCGGCGTGGCAGCTCGCGCGCTGCATGCAGGCTGTGGCGCGGTTCGGCCGGGGCGTCGCCCGCGACCACGGCCTCTACCGACACCGCCTCCACCACCAAGCCCTTGCCCTGCATCAAAAACGAGAAGCGCTGGCGATACGCCGCCTCAAAGGTCGCGGTGATGCGCTCCAGCATGAGCTCGGGTGCACATGGCGATGGACAGGGCAGCACCAGGGCCGAATCGCTGCCCTCGTAGCGCACATGCACGCGCCGGTGCACAGCGATGTGGCCGCTGTTGACCTGCTGTCGCGCCAGTTCTTGCCGAGCAGCCGACACCAGTTGCGCGAGCTGTGACTCGATCTGCGCCAAAGCCTGCGCACCCAGCTTGAGTTCGACCGCCTGCTCGCGCATCACGGACTGATCTGCCAGACCCATGCCGTAGGCCGACAGTACGCCGGCCAGTGGATGGACGAAGATGCGCGTCATGCCCAGGGCGTCGGCCACCAGACAGGCGTGCTGGCCACCGGCACCGCCAAAGCACTGCAGGGTGTAGCCGGTGACATCGTAGCCGCGCGCGACCGATATCTTTTTGATCGCATTGGCCATTTGCTGCACCGCGATCTGAATGAAGCCTTCGGCGCAGGTTTCGGGCAGTTGGCCCGCCTGTCGTGCGAGTGGTTGGAACTTGGATTGCACTGCTTCCAGGCTTAGCGATTCGTCGGCGCCCGGTCCGAACACATTGGGAAAGAAGCTAGGCTGGATCTTGCCCAACAGCAGGTTCGCATCCGTCACCGTCAACGGTCCACCGCGCCGGTAGCTCGCCGGTCCTGGATTGGCCCCCGCACTTTGCGGGCCCACCCGAAAACGGGCACCGTCAAACGCCAGGATGGAACCGCCGCCAGCGGCCACGGTGTGGATGCTCATCATGGGCGCACGCATGCGCACGCCAGCCACCTGGGTTTCGAATTCACGCTCGAACTCACCGGCAAAGTGCGACACGTCGGTGGAGGTTCCGCCCATGTCAAAACCGATCACCTTGTCGATGCCGGCAAGAGCTGCCGTGCGCGCCATGCCCACGATGCCGCCGGCCGGTCCGCTCAGGATCGCATCCTTGCCCTGAAAGCGATGGGCGTCAGTCAGGCCACCGGAGGACTGCATGAAGAACAATGGCACGCCCGGCATCTCGGCCGCAACCTGCTGCACGTAGCGACCCAGAATGGGCGACAGATAGGCGTCCACCACCGTGGTGTCGCCACGGCTCACGAACTTCATCATGGGACTGGTTTCATGCGAGGTGCTGACCTGGGTAAAACCCAGCTCCTGCGCGATGCGCTTGGCCGCCAGTTCGTGCGCGGTGTAACGGTATCCGTGCATGAACACAATCGCCACGCTGCGCAAGCCCGCATCGTATTGCGCGCGCAGCTGCTCGCGCAGTTGCACTTCGTCCAGCGGCTGCACCACCTCACCGTGCGCTGCAACGCGCTCCTGAGCCTGCACCACGGCGCAGTAGAGCAGTTCCGGCAACTGGATGTGGCGCTCGAAAATGCGCGGGCGATTCTGGTAGGCGATGCGCAAGGCGTCGCGAAAGCCCTGCGTTGTCACCAGCAGCGTGGGCTCGCCCTTGCGCTCCAGCAGCGCGTTCGTGGCCACCGTGGTGCCCATCTTCACGCACTCCACCCGCTCGGGTGTGACCGGCTCGTGGCCCTTGAGTCCCAACAGATGCCGGATCCCTGCAACCGCGGCATCGCGGTACTGCTCGGGGTTGTCGCTGAGCAGCTTATGCGTCACCAGAGCGCCATCGGGGCGTCGGCCGACGACGTCGGTGAAGGTGCCGCCGCGGTCGATCCAGAACTGCCAGCGCTTCGTACCGTTGATTTCCATGATGTCTCGCTTTCGGTCAATCGTTATGGGGAGTCCCATCGTCATTGCGAGGAACACAGCGACGTGGCAATCCATCGTGGCGTAACAGCAACCTGGATCGCCGCGCCGTCATTGCGAGGAGCGCCAGCGACGCGGCAATCGCGAAGACGATCGCTGCGACTGTGGCTCACAGGCTGGCCGCCGAGCGCGCCGCCTGGTCGTAAATGCCCGACAGCAGCCGCAGCAGCCGCGCCAGCTCGCCGATGTCCTTGTTCAGCGCGTCGCTCGCGCCCAGGGCGTTGATCAGGCAGGACTCGCGGATCTCGCGGTAGCGCTGCACATACTGGTGCCCCTGCTCGGTGCAGGCGTAGGTCACTTCCTTGCCGCTCTTGCGCGACGCCACCACGCCCAGATTCTGCAGCTTCTTCAAGGAGTAATTGATCAGGTGCGTGTCCTCAACGTTCATGATGAAGCAGATGTCGGCCAGGCGCTTGTCGCGCGCCCGGTGCGTCACATGGTGCAACACCAGCACGTCCAGCGGCGTCAGATCTTTCAGGCCGGCCGCGCTCATGCAGTGCGCAATCCAGCGGTGAAAGGCGTTACCCGCGACGATCAGGCCGAACTCGAATTCGCTCATCTCCGCGCTGCGCGGCGACACCAGATGTGCCGAGGACACGATCGCTGGCGTGTGACCAGCCGCTGGCGCTGGCGCCGACTTGCCGGAAGCTTTCTTGGTCATGGGTTGAGCACCTGGTTGCAGGGTTTTTCGTGAAGGCGATTGTAGGCAGTTAGCCGACAATTCATCAACAATTTGTCAACAGTTAGGGAAAACACCGATCGAGCCAGATCCAATCCGTTTTACATTCAAGCGCACGTTGCTCACTTCCAACTTTCATGCCACAGCCGCCAAGCGCACCGCGTCGTGAAAGCTTGTTTCCTTCACTTAAAGCCATGGAGTTTTTCATGAAACGTCGTTTGTATTCCCTGACCGCCGTCTCCGCACTCGCCTTGTTTGGCGCATCCGCCTTTGCCCAGACCAAATGGGACTTGCCTGCGGCCTACCCGGCAAGCAACTTCCACACCGAGAACATCACGCAGTTCGCGCAGGACATCGACAAGGCCACGGGCGGCAAGCTCAAGATCACCGTGCACGCGAATGCCTCGCTCTTCAAGGCGAACGAAATCAAGCGCGCCGTGCAGGGCGGACAGGCGCAGATCGGCGAAGTCCTGTTGGTCAACTTCGAGAACGAAAACCCGATTTATGGCGTGGACGGCCTGCCCTTCCTGGCCACCAGCTACTCCGACAGCCGCAAGCTCTACGCCGCGCAGAAGCCGGCGCTGGACAAGGTACTCGGCGCCCAGGGCATGAAGCTGCTGTACGCCGTGGCCTGGCCGCCCCAAGGCCTGTACGTGAAGAAGGAAATCCAGTCGGTGGCCGACATGCGCGGCGTGAAGTGGCGCGCCTACAGCCCGGCCACGTCCAAGATGGCCGAGCTCATCGGCGCGCAGCCGGTGACGATCCAGGCCGCAGAAGTGAGCCAGGCTTTCGCCACGGGCGTGGTTGACAGCATGATGAGTTCGGGCGCCACCGGCTACGATACGAAGATTTTCGAGAGCGTGAAGTACTGGTACGACACCCAGGCCTGGCTGCCCAAGAACGCCGTGATCGTGAACCTCAAGGCCTTCAACGCGCTGGACGCAGCCACACAGGCGGCCGTGACCAAGGCCGCTGCCGACGCCGAAGTTCGCGGCTGGAAACTGAGCCAGGAAAAGAACGACTGGTACAAGGCCGAGCTCACGAAGAAGGGCATGTCCATCCTGAAGCCTTCGCCCAAGCTCGCGGCCGATCTGGCTCAGGTGGGCGCCATCATGGTGGCCGACTGGGAGAAGAAGGCCGGCCCCGACGGACAGGCCGTGATCGCCGCCTTCCGTAAAAAATAAGTCAAAGTCCAACCCCCCATGCGCGCTTCTTTGAACAAACTCTACGACGCGGCCGCCTGGGCTGCGGCCTTGATGATGGTGGGTACGCTGCTGATGGTGGTGCTGGGCATGCTGGACCGCTACCTGGCCATCGGCGTGCGCGGCACCGACATGTACGCCGGCTACTGCATGGCCGGCGCGGGCTTTCTGGCGCTGGCGCACACGCTCAAACGCAACGAGCACATCCGCGTCACGCTGCTGGTGAACAGCCTGTCGCCAAAACATAAGCACTGGCTGGAAATCTGGTGTCTGAGCGCAGCCATCTTGCTGGCCGGACTGTTCTGCGTTTACAGCATCAAGCTGTCTTACCAGTCCTGGGACTTCAACGACGTCTCCACCGGCAACGACGCCACGCCGCTGTGGATTCCGCAGCTTGGCATGGCGCTGGGCACGCTGGTGCTGACGATTGCATTTCTGGACGAGTGGGTGCTGGAGTGGCGCGGACAACGCGTCACCATCGACAGCGAAGAAGCGCTGCACAACGAATAGGATGGCCATGATTATTTCAAATGACAGCGACGCTCATCCGTCATTGCGAGCGAAGTGTGGCAATCCAGGAGCCATGGATTGCCACGTCCCGCCACGGCCCGAGGGCCTCGCGGCTAAAGGCATGTTCCTCGCAATGACGAAAGAAAAGAGAGATCAAACATGAGCGATATTGGAATTACCGCGCTGCTGATCGTCTCGCTGTTCCTGATTTTGGGCAGCGGCGTGTGGATTGGCCTCACGCTCACCGGCGTGGCCTGGATTGCGATGGAATTGTTTTCATCACGACCCGCCGGCGACGCCATGGCGGTCACGATCTGGGGCACGTCCTCGAGTTGGACCCTGACCGCATTGCCGCTGTTCATCTGGATGGGCGAGATCCTGTTTCGCACCAAGCTCAGCGAGAGCATGTTCAAGGGGCTGGCGCCCTGGGTCAACTGGCTGCCCGGGCGCCTGCTGCACACCAACGTCATCGGCTGCACCATCTTCGCGGCGGTCTCGGGATCGAGCGCCGCCACCTGCGCCACCATCGGCAAGATGACCCTGCCCGAACTCACACGGCGCGGCTATCCACAGGACCAGATCATCGGCTCGCTCGCCGGTGCGGGCACGCTGGGCCTGCTGATTCCGCCCTCCATCATCATGATCGTGTACGGCGTCTCGGCCGAGGTCTCGATCTCGCAGCTGTTTGTTGCCGGCGTGCTGCCGGGCCTGCTGCTGGCATCGATGTTCAGCGGCTACATCGTGGTCTGGTCGCTGCTCAACCCGGGAAAGATTCCTCCCAGCACCGAGCAGTTCACCTTCATGCAGCGCCTGTACGAGTCGCGCCACCTGATCCCCGTCATCGGCCTGATCGGCGCCGTGCTGGGCAGCATCTATGCCGGCGTGGCCACGGCCACCGAGGCCGCCGCCGTGGGCGTGCTGGGCTCCTTTGTGCTGTCGGGCCTGCAGGGGTCGCTGAGTCGGAGCAACTTCAAGGAGGCGCTGATGGGTGCCACGCGCCTGTACTGCATGATCGCCCTGATCCTGGCGGGCGCGTCCTTCCTGACGCTGAGCATGGGCTACATCGGGTTGCCGCGGCACCTGGCGGAGTTCGTCACTTCCATGGGTCTTACCCCGTTTATGCTGATCCTGGTGCTGACTGTGTTCTACGCGATCCTGGGCTGCTTTTTGGACGGCATCTCGATGGTGGTGCTCACCATGGGCGTGATCCTGCCCACGGTGCAAGCAGCCGGACTGGACCTCGTGTGGTTCGGCATCTTCATCGTGATCGTGGTCGAGATGGCGCAGATCACGCCGCCCGTGGGCTTTAACCTGTTTGTGCTGCAAGGCATGACGGGCAAGGAAATCACCTACATCGCCCGCGTCACGCTGCCCTTCTTCTTCCTGATGTGCGCCATGGTGCTGATGCTGTGGTTCTTCCCGCGCATCGCCACCTGGTTGCCGGCACATATGTGATTGGCTGATCGCCGGGTTTCGTCCCGGTGGCCGACTCACTTTCTGTCGCGTCGCCGAAAGAGAGTAAGCAAAGAAAGGGCGACCCCACTGTCTGCGTCCCTTAGCTTCGTTACGGGCAACGCTGAAGAGTCGCTGAATCGCAGTGTGTGAGCTTATGTGATGCAACCATTGGCCCTGACTGCGCGCCTGTTAGCGGCGGTCGAAAAGCGCGTGAAAATAGACGTTGAATGCGGCTTTTTTGTTCAGCGGCCGGTTGGAGCATTGGGCGTCAGGTCTGGAGAATATCCTAGACCCGCAGTGCAGCGATTTCAGCCTTTCAGCCGAGCCTCCCCAGTCGATGCGATGCTGGACATGACTCGCGCTTGCCAGTGCACGGGTGAGCTTGCTCTACATGCTGGAAAAAAGGCGGCCGGCCCTTTGGTCGAGCCGCATACCGCGCTTAGAAGTTGATGGTGGCGATCACGGTATCCGAGTAGCTGTCGACCGACACGTCCTGACCGGAAGCCAGTTGGCCGCAGACGTTATAGGTGCGTGCAGTCTTGCTTGTTGGGCTGGTCAAAGTCAGGGGAGCCGCGGTGGTCCAGGCCGTGCCGGTGCCCATGGCTGGACAGGCTGCACCCGGTGTGGTGGTGGTCGGCTGCATCAGCGAATAGGCCAATTTATCCGAAGTCACAGAGCCCTTCAGGTTGCGCTGACCGGTGACCGCGTTGGCGCCATTGTCCAGGCCAACGGTCAGACTGCTGGCGGCCTTGGTGCAGGCTACGACCACGGTGCCGGCGGCAGTGATGCTGCTGCCTGAAACCGGATCGTAAGCGCCGAAAGCGACAGGTGTGGAAGTGATGGTGCAGTTCTGTGCGACGCTGGCGCTGACGCCCACGTTCGCGGTTGCAGCGCGGGCTTGAGAAAGTCCGGCGCTGGCCAACAGAGTGGCGATGGCAGTCATCTTGGCAATGTTTTTCAGTGTCGTGTTCATGATGTGTTTCTTTATCAGGTGAGGTCAGGTTTAGGATTTCGCGCTTGCGGCTGGGTCCGCTCAATTTCAACTCTCTTCGTTTCGGTGGCTCGGCTGCTAACACAGATTCGAACTGCCTGATACGATGAAATGAATTGTGAATTCGCGCCTTTTCAAATGAAGTCGTCCGCGGTATGCATCCACTGTCGGGCGGACGGCGAAGTCGTGTAGGAAGTTCTCTTACATGCGGCGCGCCTGCGCCCCTGGGAAGGTCGGCAACCCGCGTGTCAATACGGGCGCAGCGCAATAAGGCCGCGTAGCGCCGGATAGCCCTACTTCTGAATGTCGGCAGTCCGGAAATTTGTATGACCGGCTTCAGCCCTTTCCCCATATTTGCGATATTGAGAGA
>CAIVXG010000012.1 GCA_903909815.1 uncultured beta proteobacterium
CGCCACCACGGTCAGGTCCACTGGCACTGGCCGGTCGGCGCCCAGCGGCATGACCTCGCCTTCGGAGAGCACGCGCAGCAGGCGCGTTTGCAAGTGCAAAGGCATGTCCCCAATCTCGTCAAGAAACAGCGTGCCGCCGCTCGATTGCAGAATCAAGCCGCGCGAACCCTTGCTGCGCCCACCGGTAAAGCTACCCGCGACATAGCCGAACAGTTCACTCTCAATCAGCGACTCGGGAATCGACGCGCAGTTTACGGCAACAAAGGACTTGCTGGCGCGCAGGCTTGAATCGTGCAGGGCCCGCGCAATCAGTTCCTTGCCGGTGCCGGTTTCGCCGTGCAGCAGGATGTTGACCTTTTTGTTGACCAGCCGCTTGGCCTGGTCGAGCAGGCGCAGCATCTGCTTGTCGTCACCACTGAGACGGTCCAGCGCCGGGCAGGCAATCGGCTGCGCTGCGCTGGCGCCATCACGCACCAGTTTGCTTGCAACATGGCGCGGCGGTGTCGCCATGGCGTAGAAGAGCTCGTGGCGGCGCGTGCTGAGCACGGTGCGGTCGCTCGTCATGCCCGAGCGCGCAACGCGCCAGATGTCATCCATCGTGACCTTGAAGACATGCGTCAACAACTGGCCAACCATCGGCGCGGCGTCGCCATCGTCATTGATCGCCACCAGCAACTGGCGCGCACCGCTGTTGGCGCCAACAATTCTGCCGTCAGCGTCAAAAGCCAGCATGCATTCGCCGCTGACATCCACCAGCGCCCAGTCCACACCCAGGCGCAGAATCCACTGGTCGCTGAAGTGCCGCATGAAATTGGCGTCCTCGACCATCTTGGCAAACATCACCGTCATGTGGCGCGCCAGGTGCTGGCTCGGCTTTTCCGAAGGCGAACTCAGCGCCGAGATGTCGAGCACGCCGATGAAATCGCCCGTCGGATCGAACAAGGGCGCGGTGGTGCAGGTCAAACCGATGTGGGTGGAATCGAAGTGATCACCCTGGTGGCAGGTGAGCGGCGTGCGTTCGACGATGCAGGTTCCCACGCCGCAGGTGCCGGCGTGCGACTCGTTCCAGTCGGCGCCCAGACAAAGGCCGGACCGCTTCAGATCACGGTCCCACTGGTCGTTGCCGATGTAGTCCACCGTCACCCCCTGCGCGTCGGTGAGCAGCAGCACATACCCGAGCGGCGAAACCCGCTTGTACAACTGCTCCATGCCAGTTCGCGCCACGCGCAGGAAAGATTCAATCTGCTCCTGGTGCTCGCGCAATTGCCAATGCTCGATGACTCGCGCTGGTTGTGCCCGAGTCGGATCCAGACCGTGCTCGGAAACACAGCGCGTCCAGGAGCGCGTGATTAGGTCATCATCGTGGCCAAGGCTGCCGTCCAAGCGCCCCGATGTCCGCGCAATAACCTCGTCGATATGACTGGTTGAAGAAGCATTCATTTGTCTTGTCTCGATTGGCTGGATCTTGTAGCCGATCCTTCTACTGGGTTACTCGCCGGTTCCAGCCTCTGACTGCAAGCTGCGACAACCAATACCCCTTCACGCATGAGCAATGTAGCATCAAACCAAGCGGGCTATCAATTGAATCGCGCAAGACGGGAAGAGGGTTTTCCCGCTGTTCGAGGTCTGATCAGCGATGTGATACTGGACTTCACGTGATTGCAAAGTCAGCTTATATCCTTTACTGCCGCTGGTCGCGGCGTTTCGATAGTTGCCCCTGTCCGCTGTTCGGACGTCTGCCCATGTCCTCGGATGATCGGTGCAATCGGTCTAGTCCGCGAGTACGGGTTGCAATAGCTGGACGATGCGTGCGTCCGAAGTGCGCGGCGCTTTTCGGCTCGGTCCAATGACCACCGTTGAATCTGCCCGTGCGTTGCTGGTCGATCCACGAGAGCGCGTTCTGCTGATGCGGCTGGCGTCTGGGCGCGTCGCACTGGAGCCAACGGCATCGCGGCAGACTTTCTGGTTGACGCCAGGCGGATCCCTGCAATCGGGCGAGTCGTTCGAGAACGCGTTGCTGCGCGAGATCTTCGAGGAGACCGGCCTGCGCCTCAGCCATCCGGGGCAGTGGATCTGGACTTCGCCCAAGCGCATCGTGCGTGATGGCCGGCCGGTCGACACCTTGGCGCGCGTCTACATTCAGCGCGTGCCGTCCTTTGAGCCGATGCCGACGGCTCTCACAGTTGAAGAACGTGAGAGTTTTTGCGAGTTTCGCTGGTGGAGCATCGACGAAATCGCGGCATCCAGCGAGACCTTTGTCCCGCGCCAGCTGGCTTTTCTGCTGAAACCACTGCTTACCAGTGCGTGGCCGGCTGAGCCGCTGCGGATCGTGCCGTAGTGCACTTATGAGAACAACGCTGTTCTTGGTCCTAAGTTAGGTTTATAAGTTTTCATTTGGTATTAAACCATTATAAATCAATGGTTTAGAGACGTTCATGATAGCATCGCAATTTCAAGCTTTAGCCTATCACAGTCAAAATGACCCAATTCGCACCGACTGCGCCTCAAATTTCTTGGTGCAAGTTTGCGACCATAAAGCAAGATCTTGAGCCCGACGAGGTCATCAAGGCTCTTGCTGACCTGTCAAACTCCCTCCCCACCTTGGCCCGCCTTGAGCTCCTATGCCTGTCGTCCAATGACAAGCGGTTTCTTGGGTCACTACTCTATCTGATCTCCACACCTGAATCTCAGCAAATCCTGCTTGAGTGGGCCGATGAAAGCCGACACGCGGCGGGCTTGGCCCGACTTGGCCAAGCATGCTGGAACGAGCAGGAAGCCCTGTTTGCCCTGCGTCCAGTAGAAGAGGATCAGCGGGTTGCCACCGCGTTCCTTGGGAAGCTGGAGTCGCATTACCTCGCCGCAATGGCGGCCAGCAGACGCGCACTTCCCACCGACGCAACTGCCGCCTGGATCCAAAGGCTGCGCATATATATAGTGATCCGCGCCATTGACGCAATGGAGGCTGGCGTTCCCCGGGAAAGGCATCTGGCTGATATTTGCCGAACGGTACGGAACGCCTGCGAAACCACTGACCACCCAAACTGGTCAGTATTAAAGGCCATTGGTGGCGGATCTCTGGGATTTCAGGGGTTCATAGCTGAAGCCACTGTCCACTGCCGCTCGGCCCGCAATTCCTCAGACAAGAAGTCTGGCAAGTCATTCTTTGAGCAACTGCTTCACGTGTTGGAAGACCAAGGCTGGACAGCACTGCCGACTGAAATGGCCGCCACCGATGTTCAGAGCCTGGCCCCCTACCCCATAAGCACTAACTGGCGTGCGCCGTACCTGGACGCCTTCAAAACCAACCCCTCCAGCATTTTCCAGGCATTCACCAACGCGGCCGGTGATGGGACGAATGTCACCGGCAAGCACCGCACTAACCCCAAACACACACAGGCAAAACACATTCACCAGGGCCATGGGCTGCGCCTGGAACACCTCGAACGTAGTCTGTTCTTGCCGCACTCCTGGCATCAACTATCCAAGGCTGAAGAGTCAGCCTT
Organism: uncultured beta proteobacterium; assembly: GCA_903909815.1. Taxonomy (GTDB): domain Bacteria; phylum Pseudomonadota; class Gammaproteobacteria; order Burkholderiales; family Burkholderiaceae_C; genus CAIKVZ01. Next base: position 3,504 of record CAIVXG010000012.1, read on the forward strand.
GCTGGGCAGAATTTCCGAATCGCTGACGTCCCCTGACTTGGCCATCAGATTTGGGGCATCGAGCACATTCATCGCTCTCCTCTGCAGCCAGTCCATGCACGATGTCGCCGTGCTTGGTGTAAAGCCCGGCGAGTCTGACCGCTGGCACCTGGACCTTGAAAACAATCAGCTTGTGCGAACGCCGCCGAGATTTGGGCGGCGCTGGCAACACAAAACCCAGAAATTGGACGCGACGTCCTGGCTTCATCCGTTGGCCCTCGGCGCTCAAAATATCTGACCCACCTGTGCTCATCGAAAGCTGACCCACTGACTGCGCGCTTGTCAGTGGTCGGTCGGGCACGAAGGACTTCAAGTTGAGGTGTGGCGCACGCATCAGCG
>CAIVXG010000013.1 GCA_903909815.1 uncultured beta proteobacterium
GAACGTGGAGATCATGGGCCGAGGCTACGCCTGGCTCGACACCGGCACGCACGACAGCTTGCTCGAGGCGGCCAGCTTTATCGCCACGCTGCAAAAGCGCCAGGGCCTGCAGGTGAGTTGCCCTGAAGAGATCGCCTTTGCACAGAAGTGGATTGATGCGGAGCAGATTCAAAAGCTGGCAGCACCGCTGGCCAAGAATGGCTACGGGCAATATCTGCTGGGGCTCATCAAATAGGACTAATTCTTTTCCATTCTCAATGCCGTAAATGGAATATTCATGGGCACTAGATTGGTCATATGGATGCGTTTATGTTACTATGTAAGCCATGATTTACCAGGTCAAAGAGCTACTCCTGCCTGATGGAAAATGCCCCTATGCCGACTGGTTTGGCAGGCTGGATGCGATGGCCGCTGCCAAGGTCAGCGTGGCTGCGTCGCGAATGGAGCAGGGTAATCTTTCCAATGTGGAGTGGTTTCGTGGCATTGGCGAATACAAAATCGACTGGGGCCCAGGCTATCGCATCTATCTGGCGAAAGACGGACTGAGGATCATTGTCTTGCTGGGCGGAGGGAGCAAGAAGCGCCAGCAGCAAGACATCGATCATGCGGTTGCACTTTGGGACGACTACAAGGGGCGCAAGGCGCAAATACTGAAAGGAACGTGAGCTATGGCACTGACCCGAGACTTCAAAGATACGGTGGTTGCTCGTGTGCAAAAAGACCCCGCTTTTGCACAGGCACTGTTGGATGAGGCGGTGACGCTATTTTTTGATGGCGAACCCGATACGGCTAGATTGATTCTGCGCGATTTGGTGAACGCCACGGTCGGCTTTGAGTCGTTAGCGCAAGACATTCACAAGCCCGCCAAGAGCTTGCACCGGATGCTGTCGAAATCAGGCAACCCGACGATGAGCAACATTTCCGCGATCTTTGCTGCCATCAAACGCGCACTCAGGGTGGAAATTCGCACGTCCGTGGTCATGGCTTGAATATGCCCTATACCGTAATCCCTACAGCACTGCCTGAAGTGCTGATCCTCGAACCCAAGGTGTTTGGCGATGCCCGCGGCTTCTTTTTTGAAAGCTTTAACCAGCGTGATTTCGCCCAAGCCACGGGGCTGGATGTGCAGTTTGTGCAGGACAACCACAGCCGCTCTGCCAAGGGCGTATTGAGAGGCCTGCATTACCAGATTAAGCACCCGCAGGGCAAGCTGGTGCGCGTGACTCAGGGCGAGGTGTTTGATGTGGCTGTGGACCTTCGCCGCAGCTCGCCCAACTTTGGAAAATGGGTCGGCATGGTTTTGTCCGCCGACAACCATCGTCAGCTGTGGGTGCCCCCAGGCTTTGCCCACGGTTTTGTGGTGACCAGCGACACGGCAGAGTGCTTGTACAAGACCACCGACTATTGGTACCCTGAACACGAGCGCAGCCTGCTGTGGAATGATCCGATGGTGGCTGTGCAATGGCCGCTGGCGGCAGCCCCCCAACTGGCGGTCAAGGATGCGGCCGCGACCCGGCTGGGGGATGCGCAGGTCTTTGCCTAATCCCTTGCAGGCGTCTGCAGTTTCGCAGGGGCCTTCAGTGTGACTGCGCTGAGGCACCAACGAAACTGGGTCAGTCGCGCGTAGATCGCTGCATAAATGAATATGGCCACGCCCAAGCCGACTGCGAGCATCGCCGTGTTGCGTGCGAACACAACAGCCCAACCCGAGGGCAGGGCGGCGAAGAGCCAGCACAGCGGGCTGGTCAATCCATTTTGCAGTGTTGGACTCATTCTGGACACGGCGGGACGCACCAGTCGCCGATGCAAGAAATGGTGCAGATGCGCCTTATCGGGTTGACCAGGGTGACTGCCATCGCGCTTGCGGCGACGGTGCACTGAAAACCCCACCTCCAGCACCGGATAGGCGCACACCAGCATGGTGGCCCAGGCGTTCACCTGCGAACTGCGCATGGGCAGAATCACCGCCACCCACGCAAGCACAAAGCCCAAAAGATAGGCGCCGCCGTCACCCAGAAACACTTTGCCATAGGGCCAGTTCACCGCGCCAAAACCGAGCACACAACTGCACACGAGGAGGCACACTGCAGCAATGTCGGGTTCGCCCACGTTGAATGCAATCAGGCCCATGGCGCCCAGCATGACGACCAGGGAGCCGGCCGCCAGGCCATTGAAGCCGTCGATGATGTTGATGGCGTTGGCTACACCGCCCACAGCGAATGCCGTGAACAGCACCGCGATCGGGGTGAAGCTGAGTAGCCAATCCAGGGGCGGCAGCCCCGTGTCCTGCATCGCGATGCCCGTAAGGTACCAGGCCAGTAAGCCACTGGCCATGGTGGCCAGCAGGCGTGGCAGAACGCCCACCTTCTTCGTGACGTCCTCGGCCAAACCAAACGCAAACGCAGGGATTCCCGCGAGCAGCATGGGGCCGAGAATGGCGCGTACATCTGGCGTGGACAGAGTCCAGGCTACGATCAGGCCGACAGCGATGCCCACCCCTCCGATCCGGGGTGTTGGCGTAACATGAAATTTTTGCACACCCTCAATGCCGTCCATGCTGAAGTGACCGTGCCAACGCTGCGTGACGACCAGAGTGACGCTGGCCAGCAGGGTGACAATAAATACACTGAGGTAGATGGGCATGAATGGAGCGCGGACAAGCTAGGCCACAGCAGATGGCGGGTAGGGCGGCGAGGGCTTCGTTCTTACAATCATAGTCGACTGACATCGGTAACTCCCTGACGCGCGCTGCCTGGTTCAAAGCTACCCGCACTGCCCCACGTACCCGCAAGCGGTGCAGAAGTCGCAGCCGTCCTTGTGGATCACGGTGGGGTTGCCGCATTCAGGGCAGATTTTTCCGGCCATGGTGGTGACGGTGGCCTTGCCTTTGGGGGCGTCGAGTACGCCCATTTCGCGCAGCGGGAAGCCCTCTTCGTCCAGCACGCCCAGCATGGCGTAGCGGTGGATGATGAGGCGCGCCAGATAGGCCACGGTGGAGGGCCAGGTTTGCTGGCGACGCTCGTTGTGCGGCAGACCGGGTACGAAGGCCATGAAGTGGCCCAGCGGCTCGGCGTAGTTGAGCAGCTTGCGCAACTTCATGCCGATCCACGCCGGATCAATGACGCGCATGTCCAGCGACAGGATGCGCGCCAGACCGTCCAGCGCGCGCGGGTAGTTGCCGGAAAAACCGACCGCGCAGGGCCGTGTGACGATGCTGCCGTCGGGTCCGGGCAGGGTCACTTCCTTGAGCGTGAGTGTGAAGGCTTCGCCGGTGGCGGGGTTGTCCACGTCCACCGACCAGGCGAGCGTGCCCGACGGCCCGGTGTGCGGCTCACCCCGGCTGAACATGGCGTCTATCACCGGCGTAGGCACGGCCTTGGTTTGCTGAGCGGGCAGGGCCTTGAGTTGTTCGCAGCGCCAGCGGATCACGGCGGCCGTGGCGGCCACGACGCCGGGGAACAGGCGGCGCTCGCCGTGCGGTGGGAACGGCATCTCGAACGAATGTTCTTCGGCCACGGTGGCCAGCACGTCCAGCTTGAGCTGCAACCAGGCCGGGTCGTTGGCGCGCAAGTCCATGGACAGGGTCTTGGACAATGCACCCAGGCCTCGGGGTTGATCGGTGCCGTTGACCCAGACTTCAAAGGGCTGCGGGCTGCCGCCTTCTTCGCGCGCCAGTTCGCCCACGAACAGCGCAAAGTCGCCAAAGGGGTGGTGCACCATGAAGGTCCAGGCCGGGTTGCCCGAGGGCAGTTCGGGGCGGCTGGGCCAGCGCAGCGACGACAACACGGGCGCGGGCAATTGCTCCAGCGCCATGCGCCGATTCGCGCCGTCGATCTGCAGCGGCGCTGCGGCGGCCGTCGCAGCGGGCGTAACGCTCAACACCGAGCCCAAAATGGAATTCGGCCGGTAGGTGGCCAGGCCTTTGAGGCCGTCCTGCCAGGCCTGCATGTACAGGTCCTGGAAGTCTTCATAGGGGTAGTCCACCGGCACGTTCACGGTCTTGGAAATGGCGGTGTCAATGTAGGGTGCAACCACCGCCACCATGGCGGCATGCGCCTGCGCGCTCATCTCCAGCGCCGAAACGAAGGCCTCGGTCAGTGGCGTGTCCTTGCCCTTGAGGTGGCGGTACAGGCGCCAGGCGTGGTCTTCCACCGCGTATTCCTTGAAGCTGCCGTCGGGCATGCGTTTCTTGCGGCTGTAGCTCCAGCTGAAGGCGGGCTCGATGCCATTGCTGGCGTTGTCGGCAAAGGCCAGGCTGATGGTGCCGGTGGGCGCAATCGACAGCAGGTGCGAGTTGCGCAGACCGTGGGCGCGGATCTTGTCTTTCAGCGGCTGCGGCAGGCGCGAGGCGAAGGTGCTGCCGCTCAGGTACAGGTCGGCGTTGAACAGCGGAAACGCGCCGCGCTCTTTTGCCAGTTCCACCGAGGCCTCGTAAGACGCGTCGCGCATGACTTCGGAAATGCGTTGCGCGGCGGCGCGAGCTTGGGCCGTGTCGTAGCGCAAATTGAGCATCACCAGCGCGTCGCCCAGACCGGTGAAGCCCAGGCCGACGCGGCGCTTGCTGCGCGCTTCTTCCTGCTGCTGGGGCAGCGGCCAGACGGTGACGTCCAGCACGTTGTCCAGCATGCGCGTGGCCACCTTGGCCACCTTGATGAAACCCGCTTCGTCAAAGCGTGCATCTTCGGCAAAGGGGTTTTGCACGAAGCGCGTCAGATTGATGGAGCCCAGGCAGCAGCAGCCATAGGGCGGCAAGGGCTGCTCGGCACAAGGGTTGGTGCTGGCGATGGTTTCGCAGTACGAGAGGTTGTTGTCCTTGTTGATATGGTCCAGGAACAGCACGCCAGGCTCGGCGTGGCTGTAGGTGGAGCGCATCACCTGATCCCACAGGTCGCGCGCGCGCAGCTTGCGGTAGACCCAGATGCCGCTGTCGTCGGTGTGCTGGTAGGCGCCAGCATTTTTTTGTGCCGTACCGGGTTCTGCGCGGTGCACCAGTTCCACTTCGCCATCGGCCTGTACGGCCTTCATGAAGGTGTCGGTCACGCCCACCGAGATGTTGAAATTCTTCAGGTCGCCCTTGTCCTTGGCGTGGATGAACTCCTCGATGTCCGGATGGTCGCAGCGCAGCACGCCCATCTGGGCGCCGCGGCGTGCGCCGGCGGATTCCACGGTCTCGCAGGAGCGGTCAAACACGCGCATGTAGCTCACCGGACCGGAGGCGCTGCTTTGCGTGCTTCCGACCCAGGCGCCGCGCGGGCGGATGCGCGAAAAGTCGTAGCCCACGCCGCCGCCGCGGCGCATGGTTTCGGCCGCTTCGGTCAGCGCCGTGTAGATGCCGGGGTAGCCGTCTTCAATCTGCGCAATCGAGTCGCCCACGGGCTGCACAAAGCAGTTGATGAGCGTGGCCGAGAGGGCCGTACCCGCAGCCGACTGGATGCGTCCCGCCGGTACGAAGCCTTCGGCCAGCGCCTGGGCAAAACGCTGCTCCCACAGGGCGCGTTGTTCCGGCAGTTCGGCTTGGGCCAGGGCGCGCGCGACGCGCTGGTTCACCTCTTCGATTGTGGTCTCGTCTCCCTTGCTGTATTTCTCGATCAGCACCTCGGCGCTGATGGGTTGGGCTGTGAGGTTGGAGAGGGTATTGTTTTGTTCTGGAATGGTGTTTTGCACGTGAGCCTCCGGGAGAATGCGACGATGTTAGAGGCTCTTTGGGCTTGTGAGGCGGCCCAAAATAAAAAAATAAATATTCTTTGCCGTGCGTCAGAACAACGCATGTTCACATGACGAAATGGATGCCATTTTGAGCAGACTGTGGAGCTGATTTAGGGTTAACCCGGCTTGTCATCCGCTTGCACCTTGACTACCCGTTTCCCAACCCCCGGAGCTGGAGTCCAAGCTTATTGATCTTTCCAGAATTCAAGACATCGATCTGGCAAAGATTCGGTCATTGCGACTGCCGCGTCGCTGGAGCTCCTCGAAATGACGGAAGTGGCTGTCACGGATTCTGGAACTCTCAATGGCTGCGCCAGCCCATTGCGTGTAAGTGCCAGGCAATCTGACGCAGCGACACTTGCGCCTGCATTCATTTCAAACCCCAAGGAGAACCCCATGGCCCGTGAAGTTGTTGTCGTCAGCGGTGTGCGCACCCCCATAGGTACTTTCGGCGGCAGCCTGAAGGACATTGCCCCGACCGAGCTGGCGGCCCAGGTGGTGCGCGAGTCGCTCAAACGCGCCAGCGTCGATGGCGCAGAGGTTGGGCACGTGGTGTTTGGCCACGTGGTCAACACCGAGCCCAAGGATATGTACCTGTCGCGCGTGGCTGCGATCAACGCCGGCTGCGCCGAGGGTACGCCCGCCTTCAATGTGAACCGTCTGTGCGGCTCGGGCCTGCAGGCGATTGTGTCGGCAAGCCAGTCGATTCTGCTGGGTGACTGTGACATCGCCGTGGGTGGTGGCGCGGAGAACATGAGCCGTGCGCCCTACGCCAGCCTGAACATGCGCTGGGGCGCTCGCATGGGCGACACCAAGATGGTGGACATGGTGGTGGGCGCGCTGCACGATCCCTTTCACACCATCCACATGGGTGTGACGGCCGAGAACATCGCGGCCAAATGGGGCATCACGCGCGAAGACCAGGACCAGTTGGCCGTGCAAAGCCACAACCGCGCCGAGCGCGCCATCACGGCGGGCTACTTCAAATCGCAGATTCTGCCGATCCTGCTCAAGAGCAAAAAGGGCGACGTGTCGTATGAGACCGACGAGCATTTCCGTCCCAACTGCACGCTGGCCGATATGGCCAAACTCAGGCCCGCGTTCCTGAAGGAAAACGGCACGGTCACGGCGGGCAATGCCTCCGGCATCAACGACGCCGCGGCGGCCGTGGTGCTGATGGAAGCCGGCGTGGCCAAGGCGCGCGGGTTGCAACCGCTGGCGCGGCTGGTGGCCTACGCCCACGCTGGCGTGGACCCGAAATACATGGGCATCGGTCCGGTCCCGGCGACCAAATTGGCGCTGCAAAAAGCGGGTCTCACGGTGGCCGATCTGGACGTGATCGAAGCCAATGAGGCGTTCGCAGCCCAGGCCTGTGCCGTGACGCGCGACCTGGGTCTGGACCCGGCCAAGGTCAACCCCAATGGCTCGGGCATTTCGCTGGGGCACCCCATCGGCGCCACCGGCGCACTGATCACGGTCAAGGCGCTGTACGAGCTGGAGCGCATCGGCGGCCGCTACGCCCTGGTCACGATGTGCATCGGTGGCGGCCAGGGTATTGCCGCCATCTTCGAACGCATGGCATAAACCCGCGGCGCGCCTCGCGCAGGCGCGGCGTTGGACTCAGGCGCTCAGCGCCTCGAGCAGCTCGGTTTCGATCTCGATCTGTTCGCGGTTGTGTTGCAGCGCGGCGCCGTCGATCAGGAAGCTGTCTTCCACCCGCTCGCCCAGCGTGCTGATCTTGGCCAGTTGCAGGTTGACGTGGTGCGCGGCGAGCACGCGCGCCACGCTGTAGAGCAGGCCCACGCGATCGCTGGCCGAGATGTTGAGCAGCCAGCGCTGGGCTTTTTCATCCGGGCGCAAATCCACTCGCGGTGCGACCGGGAAGCTTTTGACGCGGCGCGACACCCGACCCCGGCGCGGCGTAGGCAGCGCTCCCTGGTGTTCAATGGTTTGCGTCAGTCCGGTCTCCATCATGTTGATGAGGTCGCGGTAGCTCTCGGGCTCATCGGCCGTGACCACCTGAAACGTGTCCAGCGCATAGCCGTTCTTGGCGGTGTAAATCTTGGCGTCCAGAATGCTGAATCCGGCCTGATCGAAGTAGCCGCAGATGCGGGCAAAAAGATCGGGCTGATCCGGCGTATACACCAGCACCTGCAGGCCTTCGCCCACGGGCGACTGGCGCGCGCGCACGGTGGCGTTCAGGCGCTGCTGGGTGCGAGCCTCAACCGCAGGTGCGTCGGGCGTGCGATTCGTGTCACTGCCGCGGTTGGCGCGGCGCGTGAGCTGGCGCGTGTGCCAGGCAATGTCGGCGGCGTCGTGGCGCATGAAATAGCCCACGTCCAGCGTTTCCCACAGCGGCTTGTGCGCTTCAAAGGGCAGGGCGTGCAGCGCCAAAATCGACAGGGCCTCGCGCTTGCAGGCTTCGATTTCGGCACCCGGGTCGGGCGCGCGTCCGCCCAGGCTGCGCAGCGTGAGACGGTACAGGTCTTCCAGCAGCTTGCCTTTCCATGCGTTCCAAACCTTGGGCGAGGTGCCGCGGATGTCGGCCACCGTGATCAGATACAGGGCTGTGAGGTTGCGCTCATTGCCCACCCTGCGGGCGAAGGCGGCGATCACGTCCGGGTCGCTCAGGTCCTCCTTTTGGGCGATGCGGCTCATGCTGAGGTGTTCGCGCACCAGCAGCTCGATCAGTTTCACGTCGTCCCCGGCCACGCCGTGCGCGCGGCAAAAGCGCCGCACTTCGACCACGCCCAGTTCTGAGTGATCGCCGCCGCGCCCCTTGGCGATGTCGTGAAACAGCGCGGCCGTGTACAGCAGCCAGGGTTTGTCCCAGCCGGCGGCGAGCTGCGAACAAAACGGGTATTCGTGCGCGTGCTCGGCCATGAAGAAGCGTCGCACATTGCGCAGCACCATCAGGATGTGCTGGTCTACGGTGTACACATGGAACAGGTCGTGCTGCATCTGCCCAACGATCTTGCGAAACACCCACAGGTAGCGCCCCAGCACCGAGGTCTGGTTCATGAGGCGCATGGCATGGGTGATGCCGTCGTGCTGCTGCAGGATGGCGAGGAAGGTGGCGCGGTTCACCGGGTCGCGCCGGTAGGCCGCGGTCATGACGCTGCGCGCGTTGAACAGGGCGCGCAGCGTGCGCGCCGACAAGCCCTTGATGCCCACCGTGGTCTGGTATAGCAAAAAGGTTTCGAGGATGGCGTGCGGCTGGCGCAGATAGAGGTCGTCGCTGGTAACTTCCAGCATTCCGGCCTTGTCGGCAAAGCGCTCGTTGATCGGGCGTGGCGCATGCGTGCTCGGGTTCAGCCGCTCCTCGATGTTGAGCAGCAAGATCTGATTGAGCTGCGTCACCGCCTTGGCCGCCCAGTAGTAGCGCCGCATCAACAACTCGCTGGCGCGCAGCGGTGCACGGTAGCGCTCGGACACGGTGCGTGCGCCGTCACTGGTCTGTGTGACGTAGCCAAAGCTGTTGGCTACGACCGTCTGCAGGTCGAACACCAGCCGGTCTTCGCGCCGCTTGGCCAGCAGGTGCAGCCGGGTGCGGATCAGGTTCAGCAGCGCTTCGTTGCGCTTGATCTGGCGTACTTCAAAGGGTGTGGCCAGCCCGTTGCGGGCCAACGCATCCCAGGTCTGCCCCAGGCCTGCCGCCTTGGCCACCCACAGGATGACCTGCAGGTCGCGCAGACCGCCGGGCGACTCCTTGCAGTTGGGCTCGAGCGCATAGGGCGTGTTTTCCTGGCGGTTATGGCGCTGGCGCAGCTCCAGCGTCTTCGCCACGAAGAAGGCCTGAGGATCGAGCGCCGCAGAAAACAGCTTTTGGAACTGCTCGTACAGGGCGGCGTTGCCGGTGATGAGGCGCGACTCGAGCAGCGACGTCTGCACCGTGACGTCGTTTTCGCTCTCGCTCAGGCACTGGTCCAGGTCGCGCACGCTGGAGCCGATCTCCAGGCCGGCGTCCCAGCAGCTGCCAATCAAGCCTTCGATGCGGGCCTTCAGCGCCGGGTCGGTGTCAGGCGACACGCCCGCAGGCAGCAGCACCAGCACGTCGATATCGGAGTAGGGGAAGAGCTCGCCGCGACCGTAGCCGCCCACGGCCAGCAGCGCGAGGCTGGCGCCACAGGAACGGTCCAGTCCGGCCTGACACCACAGCGTGTTCAGGGTGGCGTCGGTCAGTTGCGCCAGTTGCCGCAGGCTCGAGCGCACGCAGCGGGTGGAGGCCGCACTGTCCTGAACGGCTTGCAGCAAGGCTGTCTTTTGCGCGCGGTATTGCTCGCGCAGGGAGGGCGATGGGTTCACGTTGAAATTCGTCGTGATGGAGGGCTGCGCTCGCCGTCATTGCGATTGCCGCGCTCCTCGCGTTGGCAGCAGCGCGGCAATCCATGGTGGAGATCCGTAAAAGTCATGGATTGCCACGGCCTACGGCCTCGCAATGACGAAGGCCCTGTCATGGATTGCCGCGGCCTACGGGCTTGCAATGACGTAGGCACTGTCATGGATTGCCGCGGCCTACGGCCTCGCAATGACGAAGGTCCGGTCATGGATTGCCACGGCCTACGGGCTCGCAATGACGAAGGCCCCGTCATGGATTGCCACGGCCTACGGGCTTGCAATGACGAAGGTACAGTCATGGATTGCGGCTGCGTCAGGGGGCGGTGACGAAAGCGGGTGGTTTCGGGCAGCCTTCGGACAGCGTCAGCACCTCGTATCCGGTGGGCGTGACCAGGATCGTGTGCTCCCACTGTGCCGACAGCGAATGGTCCTTGGTGACGATGGTCCAGCCGTCTCCCAGCTCCTTGATCTCCTTGCGCCCGGCGTTGAGCATGGGCTCGATCGTGATCGTCATGCCTTCCTTGAGCTCGTCCAGCGTGCCTGGCTTGCCGTAGTGCAGCACCTGCGGCTCTTCGTGAAATTTCTGGCCGATGCCATGGCCGCAGAACTCGCGCACCACGCTCAGGCCGTGGCCTTCGGCAAACTTCTGGATCGCGTGTCCGATGTCACCCAGATGCGCGCCCGGTTTGACCTGCAGGATGCCGTGCCATAGCGCCTCATAGGTCAGGGCGCACAGGCGCTTGGCCGCAATCGAGGCCTCGCCCACGAGGTACATGCGGCTCGAGTCGCCATGCCAGCCGTCCTTGATGACGGTGACGTCCACGTTCAGGATGTCGCCCTTTTTCAGCGGCTTGTCGTTGGGTATGCCGTGGCAGACCTGGTGGTTGATCGAGGTGCAGATCGACTTCGGATAGGGGTTACGCCCGGACGGGTCGTAGTTCAGCGGCGCCGAGATCGCGTGCAACACCTGAGTGGTGTAGTCCTCGGCCAGTCGGTCCAGTTCGTTGGTCGTGACGCCCGGCTTCACGAACGGCGCCAGATAGTCCAGCACCTGTGCCGTCAATTGGCCCGCGATGCGCATGCCGTTGATTCCGGCCTCGTCTTTGATGGTGATGGTCATGGGGCGTGATTATCCCCGAGGCGGTGTGGGTGCGCCGCACGGGTGGATTCAACCCCACAGCTAAAATCCAACTCTCACGCGCGTCGCGCGAGATTCCTGCGAATCCGCCTCCTTCCCCCTTCATTGAGCTCACCACCGTGACCCTGCCTATCTCCACTTTCGACGCAGCCCCGCTGGGCATCAACGCCTTGAGCGATTTTCGGGTGCAGCAATTGCTGCCGCGCCTGCAAGGCATCTGCCCCAAGGTCATTGGCGTGAGCGCCCGGTTTGTCCATCTGGTGGCGAGCGATCAGCCCTTGAACGCCGAGCAGCGCGGGCAGCTCGATGCGTTGTTGCGTTACGGTGAGCCCTACGCCGGATCGGCCGAGGGCGAATTGCTGGTGGTGACGCCGCGCTTTGGCACGGTCTCGCCTTGGGCGTCCAAGGCCACCGACATTGCGCACAACTGTGGGCTGGCGGTGCATCGCATCGAGCGCATCACCGAATACCGCATCAGCCTGCATTCTGGCTTGCTGGGCAAGGCGAAGTTGAGCGCGGAGCAGCGCCTGCAGATCGCAGCGCTGCTGCACGACCGCATGACGGAGAGCGTGATGGCCGACCGGTCCCAGGCCTCGGGCCTGTTTGCCGCGCTGCCGGCTGCGGACATGGAGCAGATCGACGTACTCCAAGGTGGCAAGGCGGCGCTGGATCAGGCCAATATCCAGTTCGGGCTGGCGCTGGCCGCCGACGAGATCGACTACCTGGTGAGCGCGTTCCAGTCCCTGGGGCGCAATCCGACAGATGTGGAATTGATGATGTTCGCGCAGGCCAACAGCGAGCATTGCCGGCACAAGATCTTCAACGCGCAATTCACGCTTGACGGTGTGGCGCAGGACAGGAGCCTGTTCGGCATGATCCGCCACACGCACCAGACCAGTCCGCAGCACATGATCGTGGCCTATTCGGACAACGCATCGGTGATGGAAGGCACGCAGGTGCAGCGTTTCGTTGCCAAAGCGCTTGACGCCAACAGCGCCCCCAGCTACGTCAAAGAAAGCGCCCTGAACCACGTGCTGATGAAGGTGGAAACGCACAATCATCCCACGGCGATCTCGCCTTTCCCCGGTGCCTCCACCGGCGCTGGCGGTGAGATCCGCGACGAAGGCGCCACCGGCCGTGGCTCCAAACCCAAGGCCGGCCTCACCGGCTTCACCGTCTCCAAAATTGGCGGATCCGTCATTGCGAGGAGCGCAGCGACGCGGCAATCCATGGCGGAGGACCGCGGCGCAATTGGATTGCCGCGCTTCGCTCGCAATGACGAGTCAGAAAATAATTGGAATCTGACCCCAATTAACCCAATTGGCAAGGCCGGCCTCGCGGGTTTGACCGACTCCAAAATAGGCGGATCCGTCATTGCGAGCGAAGCGCGGCAATCCATCACGCCTGAAATGCCGCGTCGCTCTGCTCCTCGCAATGACGATGGTGCCAGCGACAAGCCGGAGCACATCGCCAGCGCGTTGCAGATCATGATCGAGGGGCCGCTGGGTGGGGCGGCGTTCAACAACGAGTTCGGGCGACCCAACCTGCTGGGCTACTTTCGGGAGTACGAGCAGGTCATCGACTCGGATGTGGACAGCATACGGCGCGGCTACCACAAGCCCATCATGATCGCTGGCGGTTTGGGCAGCATCGACGCCGGGCAGACGCACAAGATCGAATTCCCGGCCGGCAGCCTGCTGATTCAGTTGGGCGGACCCGGCATGCGCATCGGCATGGGCGGCAGCGCGGCGAGTTCGCTGGCCACGGGCGCGAATGCTGCGAACCTGGATTTTGATTCGGTGCAGCGCGGCAACCCCGAAATGGAGCGGCGTGCGCAGGAGGTTATCAACCACTGCTGGAGCCTGCTCGAAGCCAATCCGATTCTGGCGATCCACGACGTGGGCGCAGGCGGCTTGAGTAACGCCTTTCCGGAGTTGACGAACGACGCGGGACGTGGCGCGCGCTTCGATCTGCGCGCCGTGCCGCTGGAAGAGTCGGGCCTGGCGCCCAAGGAAATCTGGTGCAACGAGAGCCAGGAGCGCTACGTGCTGGCGATTGCGCCGCAGTCGCTGGAACTGTTCCAGTCTTTCTGCGAGCGCGAGCGCTGCCCGTTTGCGGTGGTGGGCGTCGCGACCGAGGAGCGGCAGCTGATCGTGGCTGACGACGCCTCGGATGCCCCGGTCAATATGCCGATGAATGTGCTGCTGGGCAAGCCGCCCAAGATGCACCGTGACGTGAAGTCGGTGCAACGCCAGTTCGCTCCCATCGATCTGAGCGGCGTGGACCTGCAACAGGCTGCGATCCAGGTGCTGTCGAGCCCGACGGTCGCGTCCAAGCGTTTTCTCATCACTATCGGCGACCGCACCGTGGGCGGACTCACGCACCGCGACCAGATGGTCGGACCCTGGCAGGTGCCGGTGGCCGACTGTGCGGTCACGTTGGCCGACTACCAGGGCTTTGCCGGTGAAGTCATGGCCTTGGGCGAGCGCACGCCACTGGCGAGCTTGAACGCCGCCGCCTCGGGGCGCATGGCGGTGGCCGAGGCCATCACGAACCTGCTGGCCGCTCCCATCGAACTGCCCCGTGTCAAGCTCTCGGCCAACTGGATGGCGGCCTGCGGCGAGCCGGGCGAGGATGCCGACCTGTACGCCACGGTCAAGGCCGTGGGCATGGAACTCTGCCCCGCCTTGGGCATCTCGATTCCCGTGGGCAAGGATTCGCTCTCGATGCGCACGCAGTGGACCGACCCGGTGAGCGCCGAGGCCAAGAAGGTGACTTCGCCGGTGTCGCTCATCGTCACCGCTTTTGCCACGCTGGCCGACGTGCGCGGCACGCTCACCCCGCAACTTGACGCAACCGTTACCGACACGACGCTGGTGCTGATCGATCTGGGCAAGGGCGCCAAGCGCATGGGCGCCAGCATGCTGGCGCAGGTGCTGGGTCAGGCAGGCGGCGAAGTGCCCGACCTGCACCAGCCACAGGACCTGATCAACCTGGTGAATGCTGTCAACGTGCTGCGCGCACAGGGTCGCATCCTGGCCTACCACGACCGCAGCGACGGTGGCCTGTTTGCGACGGTATGCGAGATGGCCTTCGCCGGCCACGTGGGCGTGTCGCTCAACGTGGATCTGCTCGTGACCGAGGGTGACGGCGTCTCCGACAGCCGCATGGACGTGGGCGACAGCAAGAACTGGGCGGGGCAGGTGGGAGCGAGGCGCGAAGATGCGACGCTCAAGGCCTTGTTCAACGAAGAGCTGGGCGTGGTGCTGCAGGTGCGCACGGATCAGCGCAACGATGTCATGCAGACGCTGCGCGAGCATGGTTTGAGCGCGCATAGCCATTTCGTGGGCAAGACCCGTCCTGAGAGCTCTGCGGTGAATTCAGGCAAGGGCGAAGTGCAGGTCTGGCGCGATGCCAAATGCATCTTCAGCGCCAAGCTGTCCGACCTGCATCAGGCCTGGGACGCGTTCAGCTGGCGCATCTGCCAGCAACGCGACAACCCCCTGTGCGCCGACGCCGAGCACGCCCTCACCGGGGCGCCACTGGACCCGGGCCTGCACCAGCATCTGACGTTTGTGC
The DNA here is from genome assembly GCA_903909815.1 of uncultured beta proteobacterium. Classification (GTDB taxonomy): domain Bacteria; phylum Pseudomonadota; class Gammaproteobacteria; order Burkholderiales; family Burkholderiaceae_C; genus CAIKVZ01. Next base: position 14,762 of record CAIVXG010000013.1, read on the forward strand.
CGCAGGCGCCAGCGCTGCTGTTGTCGCGCCCCAAAGTGGCGGTGCTGCGTGAGCAGGGTGTTAACTCGCAGATCGAGATGGCCTACGCCTTTCATGCGGCGGGCTTTGACGCGGTGGATGTGCACATGACCGATCTGCAGACGGGCCGCGCCAGGCTGCAGGACTTCGCCGGCGTCGTGGCCTGCGGGGGTTTCAGCTACGGCGACACACTGGGCGCGGGCATTGGCTGGGCGCGCTCCATCACCTTCAACTCGGGACTGGCGGAGCAGTTTCGGGCCTTCTTTGCGCGCACCGACACCTTTGGTCTGGGCGTGTGCAACGGCTGCCAGATGTTTGCCGAACTGGCCGATATCATTCCCGGCGCACAACATTGGCCACGCTTCACCACGAACCAGAGTGAACGCTTTGAAGCGCGCTTTTCCATGGTGGAAATCCTCGACTCACCGAGCCTGTTCCTGCAGGGCATGGCGGGCAGCCGGCTGCCGATCGCGGTGGCGCACGGTGAGGGCTTCGCCAACTTCGCGCACCGCGGCGATGCGGCGCAAGCGCTAGCAGCGATGCGCTTCGTGGACAACTTTGGCCAGGCCAGCGCGGCCTATCCCTTCAACCCCAACGGCAGCCCGGACGGCCTCACGGCTGTGACCACGGCCGACGGCCGCTTCACTGCCATGATGCCGCACCCCGAGCGGGTGTTTCGCAACATCCAGATGAGCTGGAGCGCAGGCCACACCGACAGCCACAGCCCCTGGATGCAGCTCTGGCACAACGCTCGGAAATGGGTCGGCTGATGCCTGACGTGAAGCGGCTGGCGTGCGAGCAGCTGGCCGCGCATGCTGAATTCCGAAGGCTGAGGTCGATCCCGGGCATCGAGGTCGATCTGCGCTATGCCGGCGCGGACAACTTCGTTGGACGAATCCTCTACGGCGACCTGGACTGTGCCTGGTTGCACTGCGAAGCGGCGCATGGCCTGGAGTGCGTGGTGGCGTGGTTGCAGAAAAGGCATCCGGCGTTGCGGCTGCGGGTGCTGGACGCCCTGCGCCCGCACCGGGTGCAGGAGCAGCTGTGGCAACACCTGGAGGGCACGGACCTGCGCCAATACCTGGCGGATCCGGCGCGCGGCTCCATCCATTCCTTCGGCATGGCGGTGGACGTGACGCTGCTTGACCGTGACGGCGCGGAGCTGGACATGGGCACGGGCTTTGACGATTTGTCGCAGTTGTCGCACCCGGATATGGAGATACAGCATCTGGCGCAAGGGCGCTTAAGCCCGGCGCAGATCGAGTGCCGCTTGATCCTGCGCAGCGCGATGTGTGAATGCGGCTTTCGCGCCATCCACAGCGAGTGGTGGCATTTCGATTTCGGCGACCGGGACCGGATCCGCGAGCACTACCTGCGCATCGAATAGTCAAGAAAAAGGCCCGCAGTTGCGGGCCCTTGGTGCGCTGTGCATCGGGGCCAGGCCCCGACGAACTCAACCGCCGTGGATCTTCATCATCACGGGCACGATCAGCAGTGCCACGATGTTGATGATCTTGATCAGCGGATTCACGGCCGGACCGGCCGTGTCCTTGTACGGGTCGCCCACGGTGTCGCCGGTGACGGCGGCCTTGTGTGCTTCGGAGCCCTTGCCGCCGAAATTGCCGTCTTCAATGTACTTCTTGGCATTGTCCCAGGCACCGCCGCCGGTGCACATGGAAATCGCCACGAACAGTCCGGTCACGATCGTGCCCATGAGCAGGCCACCGAGCGCCTTGGGGCCCAGGATCAGGCCCACCAGGATCGGCACCACCACCGGCAGCAGCGACGGGATCATCATTTCCTTGATCGCAGCGGTGGTCAGCATGTCGACTGCGGTGTCGTACTCGGGCTTGGCCGTGCCTTCCATGATGCCCTTGATCTCGCGGAACTGACGGCGCACTTCCACCACCACCGAGCCCGCAGCGCGGCCCACGGCCTCCATTGCCATCGCGCCAAAGAGGTAGGGGATCAAACCGCCGATGAACAGACCGATGATAACCAGCGGGTCCTTCAGGTCAAAGCTGATGGCGTGGCCGTAGCCTTCGAGCTTGTGTGTGTAGTCGGCAAACAGCACCAGCGCTGCCAAGCCGGCGGAGCCGATGGCGTAGCCCTTGGTCACGGCCTTGGTGGTGTTGCCCACGGCGTCCAGCGGATCGGTGATGTCGCGCACGCTGGCGGGCATTTCCGACATTTCAGCGATGCCGCCGGCGTTGTCGGTGATGGGGCCGTAGGCGTCCAGTGCCACGACGATGCCGGCCATGCTCAACATGGAGGTGGCGGCGACGGCCACACCGTACAGACCGGCCAGCCAGTAGGCGGTGCCGATGGCCATGCAGACGAAGATCACGGGCCAGGCGGTGGAACGCATGGACACGCCCAGGCCGGCGATGATGTTGGTGCCGTGACCGGTGGTGGATGCTTGTGCAATGTGGCGCACGGGCGCGTATTGCGTGCCGGTGTAGTACTCGGTGATCACCACCAGCGCTGCGGTCAGGATCAGGCCGACGGCGCAGGCGCCGAACAGCGCGGTGGCCGTGAGCGTGCTGCCGTCAGCCAGCTTGATGGCGGTCGGGAACAGGTTTTGGGTCACGAAGTAAAAGGCGATCAGCGACAGGATGCCGGCGACGGCCAGACCCTTGTACAGCGCCGGCATCACGTTCTTCATGCCGGGCGAGGCCTTGACGAAGAAGCAGCCGATGATGGAGGCAACGATGGACACCGCGCCCAGGGCCAGCGGGTACATCACGGCGGTGGTGCCCACGCTGGTCAGCAGCAGCGCGCCCAGCACCATGGTCGCGATCAATGTCACGGCATAGGTTTCAAACAAGTCTGCGGCCATACCGGCGCAGTCACCCACGTTGTCGCCCACGTTGTCGGCGATCACGGCCGGGTTGCGTGGGTCGTCTTCCGGAATGCCGGCTTCAACCTTGCCCACCAGATCCGCGCCGACGTCCGCACCCTTGGTGAAAATGCCACCGCCCAGACGGGCAAAGATGGAAATCAGCGAGGAGCCAAAGGCAAAGCCGATCAGCGGATTGAGCAGTTGTGCCAGGGTGAGCGTCGTGTTGGGTCCAGCATTGCCCACCAGGAACCAGTAGAAACCGGTCACACCCAGCAGACCCAGTCCGACCACCAGCATGCCGGTGATGGCACCGCCGCGAAAAGCGACGTCCAGTGCCGGGCCAATGCCCTTGGTGGCAGCCTGCGCCGTACGCACGTTGGCGCGCACCGAGATGTTCATGCCGATGAAGCCGCAGGCGCCCGAGAGCACCGCGCCCACGACAAAACCGATGGCGGTCAGGTTGTCCAGAAACACGGCGATGAGCACCGTCAGAACCACGCCCACCATGGCGATGGTCTTGTATTGGCGCGCCAGGTAAGCGGCCGCGCCGGTCTGAATGGCGGCGGCAATTTCTTGCATCCGCGCATTGCCTGCGTCTTGGGAAAGAATCCAACTGCGCGTCCAAAAACCGTAAGCCACGGCAATGAACCCGCAAATGAGCGCCAGAATCAGCACTGAATTGCCAGACATAAAAATCTCCTAAATGGATTGTTGTTTCGCTCGGGAAGGAACAGCTCGCGTTGATGCGGCGTCCCCGCTGAGTTGCTTCCTCGTGTCGCTGCGGCAGGTGAGTGCGCGGCGCCCGATTGGCCAACCCGCAGAATGTACTTGCAAAACCTCATTTCTAACTGACTGAGCAAGCGGCGAGTCAGTAAAATCAGGGTTAATACTGAACAGTTCCTGATCTACCTCAACACAAAGAAGCCACTATGTCTCTTGATAACGTCACCCCGGGTAAAAACGTCCCTGAGTCCTTCAACGTCATCATCGAAATTCCGATGAACGCCGATCCCGTGAAATATGAAGTGGACAAGGCCACGGGCGCGATATTTGTGGACCGATTCATGAGCACGGCCATGCATTACCCAACGAACTACGGTTACGTCCCCAAGACCATCTCGGGCGACGGCGACCCGGTGGACGTGCTGGTGATCACGCCGGTGCCGCTGATCCCGGGCGTGGTGGTGACCTGCCGTGCCATCGGTATCCTGAAGATGGAAGACGAAGCCGGCATGGACGGCAAGGTGCTGGCCGTGCCCATCGACAAGATCCTGTCGCTCTACACACGCTGGCAAAAGCCGGACGATCTGAGCCCGGTGCGCCTGAAGACCATCGCCCATTTCTTTGAACATTACAAGGATCTGGAAGACGGCAAGTGGGTGAAGATCCTGGGCTGGGAAGGCCCAGAGTCGGCACGCCAGGAAATCATGGACGGTATCGCCAACTACGAGAAGGACAGCGCTGCCAAAGTCTGAGGCTTTGGTGGATGGATTGCCGCGCCTTCATTGCGAGGCCGAAGGCCGCAGCAGTCCACGCCTCAGGTCCAATCAGTCCTCTTGCGGCTGGGTCTCGCGATGCAGTGAAGCCAGCTTGAGCTGCGTCGCCGGCGGCACCTGGGCATAGTGCGAGAACGCGATGCTGTACGAGCCCTGGCCGCCGGTCAGTGACTTCAGGCGCGACTGGTATTCATCGAGTTCAGCCAAGGGCACAAGGGCGCTGATCGCCGCCGAGCCCAGGCTGCGGGGCTGGGTGTTCGTGACCTGGCCGCGCTTGGCCGCCAGGTCGCCAGTCAGGTCACCGATCGCGTGCTCGGGCGCCAGCACGTCGACGTCCACCAGCGGCTCCAGCACGATTGGACTGGCGGCGCGGATCGCTGCTATCGTGGCCTTTTTGCCTGCGGCCACGAAGGCGATCTCCTTGCCGTCGACGGCATGCGTCTTGCCGTCGTACACCGTGACGCGCAGGTCGTGCACCGGAAAGCCTGCCACAACCCCTTGCGAAAGCGCCTGGCGCACGCCTTTTTCCACCGCGGGGATGAAGACGCCCGGAATGGCGCCGCCCTTGACCACGTCCACAAACTCGAACCCCGCACCGCGCGCCAGCGGCTCGATGCGCAGCGAAACTTCGCCGAACTGGCCCGCGCCACCGCTTTGCTTCTTGTGGCGGCAGTGGCCCTCGGCGTGGGTCGTGATGGTTTCGCGGTAGGCAATCTGCGGCGGCGAGCAGTCCAGTTCCAGCTTGAACTGCTGCTGCAAGCGCGCTAGCTTGGCGCGCAGGTGCATCTCGCCCAGGCCGCGGATCACGGTCTCGTTCGTGACCGGATGGCGCTCGACCTTGAAGCAGGGGTCTTCCAGTTCGAGCTTGTGCAGCACGTCGAACAGCCGCTGCTCGTCGCCTTTGCGCCGCGTCTGCACCGCCAGGCCCTGCATGGGCAAAGGAAACTCCAGCGGTTTCAGGTGGATGTGGTCCTCGTCGTGCGAGTCATGCAGCACGCAATCGAAGGCGATCTCTTCCACCTTGGCCACGGCGCCGATGTCTCCCGGCACCAGTGCTTCCACCTCCACATAATCCTTGCCCTGCATTTGGTACAGGTGGCTGAGCTTGAAAGCGCGGCGCGTGTCGCCCACAAAGAGCTGGGCATCGCGCCGCACCGTTCCCTGGTGCACGCGAAACACGGCCACCTTGCCCATGAACGGGTCGCTGATGATCTTGAAGACATGGGCCAGCACATGCTTTTGCGGATCGGCATCGGCATGAAATGCCACAGCCTCTGCGTTGCCGGGCTCGCCCCGATAAAAGGGCGCTGCGTTGCCTTCCGGCGGACTGGGTGCAAGCTGGGCAAGTGCGTCCAGCAATTGCGGCACACCGGCACCGGTTTTGGCGGAGACGAACAGGATGGGAATCAGATGGCCAGCCCGCAGCGCCCGCTCGAACGGCGCATGCAGTTCATCCGGGTTCGGGTCGGAGCCGTCTTCGAGGTAGCGCGCCAACAGGTTTTCGTCTTCCTCCACGATCTGGTCGATGAGCGCGCGATGCGCTGCGGCGACCGATGCGAAGTCGCTCTCGCCCTGATCGTGGCTCAGCAGTTCAACCACCTCCTGCCCGTGTTTGGCCGGCAGGTCCAGCAGCAGGCATTCGCGCCCGAAGCGCTCTCGGATAGCGCTGACCAACTGCGGCAGATCGACGTTGTCGGCGTCGATCTTGTTCACCACCAGCATGCGGCACAAGCCGCGCGCTGCGGCCTGTCTCATCATGCGCTCGGTCGTGAGCTCGATGCCGGTTTGCGCGTTGATCACGATCAGTGCGGTATCCACGGCCGCCAGTGCGCCCAGCGCCTGAGCGGCGAAGTCGGGGAATCCAGGGGTGTCGATGAATTGCAACTGCGTGCCGCGCCAAGTGGCGCTGACCAGGGCCGAGTTGATCGAATGCCCCAGTGCTTTTTCCTGCGGGTCGTGGTCGCAAACGGTGTTGCCCTTTTCGACCGAGCCGCGGCTGAGGATGGCTCCGCTGGCGGCCAGCAGGGATTCGATCAAGGTGGTTTTTCCGCTGGCGCCATGGCCCACCAGGGCCAGCGTGCGGATGGAGTCGGTGCGGTGCAGGCTCATGAATTCCCCCTGTGCGTTGGGCACGTGCGAAGAGCCGTGAATGCTGCACCGCAGGTGTCGTGAAACGAATCGAACGCGAGCACCTTGATTCTAGCGCTGCCATTTGGCGCCAGAATGCTTCACTTTTGCGCCGATCGCGTGACTTTCCATCGGTTATCCTGAGGGGTATTCGAACCATTGAACACCCCGGAGAATGACCTTGAACAGCTTGAAGATTTCCACCAAACTGGCCGCGCTGATTGGCGTCCTGTCGATGTTGTTGCTGATCATCGGAGGCATTGGCCTGTATGGCATGAGCAAGGGCGACACCGCCCTGGAATCGATGTACACCGATCGGCTGGTGGCGACGGATCAGCTCACTGAAATCGATTACCTGATGCTGCGCAACCGCCTGGTGGTTGCGAATGCACTGATCGAGCAGACGGCGGAGCGCACCGGCAAATCGGTCGCCGAAGTGGAGACGAACAATGGCCGGATTGCCAAGCTGTGGGACGCATACATGCTGAGCTTTCTGGATCCGCAGGAGGTGCAGCTGGCCAAGGACTTTGCCGAGAAGCGCAAGCAGTTTGATCAGGATGCCATGCAGCCCGCCATGGTCGCGCTGCGCGCCAGCGACTACAAGCTCGTTCAAAGCGTGGTGGTGGAAAAGATCCGGCCGCGGTTTGACGCGGTACGCGACGTCGTCACCGCCTTGGTCAAGCATCAGGTGGACGAAGCGAAGAAGGAGTTCGACATCGAGTCCGCCCGCTTTCACACCATCCGCACGGCGTCCATTGCCTCCATCTTGCTGGGCCTGCTGTTTGCAGTCTGGTTTGGCTGGACCCTGGTGCGCGGCATCACAAGGCCCTTGCAACGCGCGGTGGATATTTCCGACGCAGTGGCACATGGAGACTTGACGCAGGCCATCGCCACGGACGGAACTGATGAAATCTCGGCGCTGATGCGGGCCTTGTCAGAGATGCAGGCCAGTCTTTCCAAGGTCGTGACCACCGTGCGCCAGGGCTCGGAAGGGGTGGCGACGGCCAGCGCCGAAATTGCCTCAGGCAACCACGACCTGTCCAGCCGCACCGAAAGCCAGGCCAGCGCGCTGGAGCAGACAGCAGCGTCGATGGAACAACTCAGCTCCACAGTGAAACAAAATGCGGACAACGCGCGCCAGGCCAATCAGTTGGCCATGAGCGCCAGCACGGTGGCCATCCAGGGCGGGGAAGTCGTGGGCCAGGTGGTGCAGACCATGAAGGGCATCAACGACGCCTCGCGCAAGATTTCAGACATCATCAGCGTGATCGACGGTATTGCGTTTCAGACCAATATCCTGGCGCTCAACGCCGCTGTCGAGGCGGCGCGTGCTGGCGAGCAGGGCCGAGGCTTTGCTGTGGTGGCGAGCGAAGTGCGCTCCCTGGCCGGACGCAGTGCAGAGGCAGCCAAGGAAATTAAAACCTTGATCTCGGCCAGCGTCGAACGGGTGGCGCAGGGAACCGTATTGGTGGATCAGGCCGGCAGCACGATGCAGGAGGTGGTGAGCAGCATCCGGCGCGTGACCGACATCATGGGTGAGATCAGCGCGGCCAGCCAGGAGCAAAGCCTGGGCGTGGCCCAGGTGGGCGAGGCCGTCACCAGCCTGGACCAGACAACGCAGCAAAACGCGGCCTTGGTGGAGGAAATGGCCGCTGCCGCCAGCAGCCTGAATTCGCAAGCGGGCGAACTGGTGCAGGCCGTTGCAGTGTTCAAACTCGCGGGCGGGCAAGGCAGCCACGCCACCCGCATTCCGAACCGCAGCACTGCGTCCAAACCTTATACGCCGCCGCTTCGTCATCCAGCGCCCCGCGCCGCATTGGCACCGCTCAAGCCCAGGGCACCAACGAAGGTCGGCGCGGCGGCAAAGGCACCTCAGATCGCCTCGAAGCCTGCGCCCCCGGCAGCGGCCGCAGGAGGCGATGATTGGGAGTCCTTCTGATACATTGCGGGAAAGACCAAAGCTACGCGCAGCGAGCGTGCTCTGTCCCCCACTGATCCGGGGTGTTTTGCGGGACAGGAGTCTTCAGCCCACTTGCCGCAACGGGCTGCGCTGTTCCAGTTCGTCCAGATAGCCTTCAATTCCCTGGCCTTCGCGTTCCAGGAATCGCTGCACTGCATCCGCGAAGGCGGGGTGCGCGAGCCAGTGCGCGCTGCTGGTTTTCACCGGCAGCAGAGCGCGCGCCATCTTGTGTTCGCCCTGGGCGCCGCCTTCAAAGCGCTGCACGCCGTGGGCGATGCACCATTGCAGAGGCTGGTAATAGCACAGCTCAAAGTGCAGGCAGTCCACGCGCTCGAGTGCGCCCCAGTAGCGACCGTAGGCGACACCGGGACTCATGGGGACGCCAGGCAATGGATCTGACAGCCCGATCAAACTGCTGGCGAGCGGGCGGCCGTCGCGCTCGGCCACAAACAGCAACCAGTTCTGCGCCATGTGATCGGCCATGGACTGGAAGAAACTGCGGCTCAGATAGGGCGCGTTGCCATGTTCAAGGTAGGTGCGCTCATAACAGCGATAGAAAAATTCCCAATCCTGCGCGCTGATATCTTGCCCCTGGGTCCAACGGATCACTACACCTGCGTTGCTCACCTTGCGCCGCTCCTGGCGAATCTTCTTACGCTTTTCCTGCGTCAGCGCGGCCAGGAATTGATCAAAGTCCCGGTAGCCGTCATTGTTCCAGTGGAATTGGACACTGTGGCGCAGCATCAGACCGGCCTGCGTACAAACCGCTTCGTCGTCGTCTGCAATGAACAGCAGGTGCAGCGACGACAACTTTTGATCCTGGCACCACAGCAGCAATGCGTTCAGCAGTGCCTGGCGCGTTTGAGCATCGCACGCCAGCAATCGGCTGCCAGGAACGGGCGTGAACGGCACGGCGGCCAGGGCCTTGGGGTAGTAGGCCAGGCCGTGCTCGGCATACGCGTTGGCCCAGGCCCAATCGAATACGTACTCGCCGTGCGAATGGGTCTTGAGGTATAGAGCGCAGGCCGCGCGCAGTTGCAGCTCATCGCTCGCATCGCGCTGCCACAGCGTCATGAAGCGTGGCGTCCACCCCGACTTTGGCCGGGCGCAGCCGCTGGTGTGCAGTGCCGCCAGATATTCGTGGCGCATGAACGGGTTGGGTTGTGACTGCGCAGCCAGCAGCGCATTCCATGCCTTGGCTGAGATGTCCAGCGGCGTATCGAGTACTCGAATGACATAATCAGACGCACTCACGTCGTACCCCACAGGTACTGATTTTTTCTGGCGGTGGTTGGCATCCGCTTCAGGGCCTGAACCCGCTGGGCCCACACTTGGTTTTGTGTACTCATGACTCTCAAAATTGGCGTCGCGCAACTCAACTTCGTCGTCGGTGACCTGGTTGGCAACGCGGACAAGATCATTCTCGCCGCTCACACCGCGTACGACCAGGAGGCACGTCTGCTGCTGACGCCAGAACTGGCGATTTGCGGCTATGCGGCTGAAGACCTGTTCCTGCGCCCATCCTTTATTGCAGCCTGCGATGATGCCGTGAAACGCGTGGCGCAGGAATTGGCCGGGTTCAAAGACCTGACTGTGGTCGTGGGCCACCCGCAGCACGATCAGCGCGCCCCTGCGCTGCGCAGCCGCTCGGTGGCCGTGCCGGATCTGTTCAACGCGGCCACGGTGCTGCGCGCGGGCCAAGTCGTGGCGCGTTACGCCAAGCGCGAGTTGCCCAACTACCAAGTGTTTGATGAACGCCGCTATTTCGTACCCGGTCAGGAAAGCTGTGTATTCGAGGTCGAGGGTGTCAACGTGGGCTTGCTGATCTGCGAGGACGCCTGGTTCGAGGCACCGGCGCGACTCGCCAAGCAAGCGGGTGCGCAATTGCTGGCCGTCATCAATGCCTCGCCGTTTCACGTCGGCAAGGGAGGGGAGCGGCGCCAGCGCATGGCCGAGCGGGCGCGCTGCGCGGGCCTGCCGCTGCTGTACGTGCATCTGGTGGGCGGCCAGGATGAAGTGGTGTTTGACGGCGCTTCGTTTGCGCTGAATGCCGCGGGCGAGGTGACAGCGCGAGCCCAGAGCTTCAGGGAAGAATTGATGCTGCTGAAAGTGCAGCAAGGCGCCCTTGCACTGGAGCTGCTGGCCCCTGGCCCGATGCCGCAAGATCGCTCGGACGAGGCTGAGTTGTGGGATGCTCTGGTGCTGGGCGTGCGCGACTATGTGGGCAAGAACGGTTTTCCGGGGGTGCTGCTGGGACTCTCGGGTGGCATCGATTCGGCTCTGGTGCTGGCCCTCGCTGTCGATGCCCTGGGCGCGCACAAGGTGCGCTGCGTGATGATGCCCTCGCCCTATACAGCCGATATTTCCTGGATTGATGCGCGCGACATGGCGCAGCGCCTGGGCGTGCGCTACGACGAAATTTCCATTGCGCCCGAATTTGATGCCTTCCAGGCCTCTTTGAGCGGCGAGTTCGCCGGCTTGTCACCCGACGCCACCGAAGAGAACATCCAGGCCCGCATCCGCGGCACGCTGCTGATGGCGCTGTCCAATAAATTCGGCTCCATCGTGCTCACCACTGGCAACAAGAGCGAGATGGCGACGGGCTACTGCACCCTGTACGGCGACATGGCGGGTGGCTTTGCGGTCATCAAGGATCTGGTAAAAACCACCGTGTTCAAGTTGGCACTCTGGCGCAATGCGCATGATCCCTATGGCACGGGGCTGAGCCCGATCCCCGAGCGCATCATCACGCGCCCCCCCAGCGCCGAGTTACGCGCCGACCAGAAGGACCAGGACAGCCTGCCGCCCTACGACGTGCTGGATGCGATCCTGCAGCGCTACATGGAAAACGACCAGAGTACCCAGGACATCATCGATGCCGGATTTGACCCCGCCGTGGTGCAGCGCGTGACGCATCTCATCAAGATCAACGAATACAAGCGGCGTCAGTCACCGGTCGGAATTCGCGTGACGCACCGAAGTTTTGGCAAGGATTGGCGTTATCCTATTACGAATCGATTCAAAGCCTGATGCATTTTTCCAAGGAAACCCCATGAAGCAAATCACTGCCGTCATCAAACCGTTCAAGCTCGAAGAAGTGCGCGAGGCCCTGGCTGAGTGCGGCGTGACCGGCTTGACTGTCACCGAGGTCAAGGGCTTTGGGCGCCAGAAGGGCCACACCGAGCTTTACCGGGGCGCCGAATACGTGGTGGACTTTCTGCCCAAGGTGAAGGTGGAGGTGGTCGTCAAGACCGACGACGTGGACCGCTGCGTGGACGCCATCATCAAGGCCGCGCACACCGGGAAGATCGGCGACGGCAAGATCTTTGTCACGGCCGTGGAGCGCGTGGTGCGCATCCGTACCGGTGAACTCGACGACGCGGCGGTCTAAATCTGCGCCAGTTGGGCCGCGGGCGTCAGCCCCGCTGCCTGAACCAGTTCCGGCAGCAGTGGCAGCACATCGGTGCCAGTGCGGATCAGCTCCATCTGCCAGTCACCCAGGAACTGCTGCGCCACGGTGGCCTTCAGGAACGTCAGCAGGGGGTCGTAATAGCCCTCCACATTGAGCACGCCAATGGGCTTGTCGTGATAGCCTAGCTGGCGCCAGGTCCAGACTTCAAACAGTTCTTCAAAGGTTCCGATGCCGCCCGGCAGCGCGAGAAAGACGTCAGCACGCTCGGCCATCATGCGTTTGCGTTCGTGCATGGTGTCGACGATGTGCAGTTCAGTGCAGTCGTGGTTGGCCGCTTCCATTTCGACCAGGGCTTGAGGGATGACGCCCACGACGCGACCACCGGCCTGCAGTGTGGCTTGTGCGACGATGCCCATCAAGCCGCCCCTGCCGCCGCCGTACACCAGTTGTCCGCCGTGCACGCCAATCCAGGTGCCCACGGCCTGAGCCGCCTGGGCAAACTCCGGTTTTGCGCCAGGGCGCGAACCGCAGTAGACGCACACTGAAAATAGCGGACTCATGCCAGCCACCTTTGCGCCAGCGCCGCCGACCAGGTGCCAGCGCACAGGATCAGGCTGAGCAGCACGGCGGCGCTTCCCATGTCCTTGGCACGCTTGGACAAGTCGTGCCATTCGGGGCCGATACGGTCGATCGCCGCCTCCAGGCCGGTGTTGAGCAACTCAACGATCATGACAAGGAGGATGGAGCCGGCGAGCAGGGAGGTTTCCACCCAGGTTCGGCCGAGCCAGAACGACAGTGGGAGCGCCAGCAGCGCCACCATGGCTTCCTGGCGAAAAGCGGGCTCGCCCCAGCCGGCTTGCAGGCCTTGAAGCGAATAGCCGGTGGCGTGCCAAAGGCGACTCCAGCCGCGGCGGGCCTTCTGCGGATTGACCGGGTCACTGGTCGGGCGTTGGGGGGCATGAGAGGACATGCACCGATTGTCGCCGAGGAAGAAGTCAGGGTTTGAGCGGCGCACTCGAGATCAGGCGCGTGCCGGCCAGAGCGTCGTGCCAGAACTGCTGTTGCGGATGAAAGCGGCTCAGCACCGCCCAAACTGCAACCCAGCCGAGAACGAGGACGAGCGATTCCGGGCCCGACAGGTGAAAAGGTGCGAGCGCCGCCAGCGGCGGCAAGAACCACAACCAGCTCAGGAGATAGCGAGCCAGCGCTCGCCACTGGGTGAGAGCATGACCCTGGGTGTCGACCACGCGGATGTGCCAGGTTTTCATGGCCAGGGTCTGCCCCTTGGACCAGAACCAGGTGAAGTAAATGCCAAACACGACCAGCAAGAAGGCCTGCAATGCGTTGCGGTTGTCCATGGCATTGCGGGTTTGGCTCAGCGTGCCGAACAGGTAGGCCGCGACAAAAAATACCCCCACCAGCAGCAAACCTTCGTACAGCATGCAGGCCAGACGCCGGCGCAAACTGGGCGCATGCAAGGGGAGCGTGGAGAAGGTCGGGGCAGGCTCAGGCATATCGGGGCAAAGTTGGCCCATCAGGCACAACGGTTCAATCGGTCGCTGTGAGGGTAGTCGCTGGCGCAGAAGGCGCTGACGCCGGCCCAGCTGCAGACGCCGCGGCCGATGCTGCCATGGCATTTTCGCGGTGCGGAAGCAGGGTTTTTTCGTCAATCTTGTGCGTTGCAGCAGCTATCTTCTGCCCCGGCTTGGCAGACTTTGGCGATGTGGGAACCACCGTGAGTTGGGCGGATGGGTCAGGTTTCACAGCAGGTGCCGCCCCTTTGGGCGAAGCCGGAACTTTGAGCGCGAGCCGGTGTTTTTCTTCCGGACTCAGGGCTTGATAGGCCTGCCATTTCTCCTGCTTTTCTGCGGGTGAGATGGCCTTGGCCTGGGCGTAGTTCAGGCGCGCCTGAGTGCGCTGCTGTGCGCTGAGCGTGACCCATTCGTTCATCCGCTCCTGCAGTTTGGCCTGCTCGGCGCTGGACATGCTTGGATAATTTTTGGACAGGGCCAGCCACTTGCGCTTGCGTCCTTCGCTCAGCTCATTCCAGCTCGCTCCCAGGGGCTTGAGCGCCAATTGTTGTGCGGGCGTGAGATCAAGCCACAGTGGTCGCATGGCAGCCGGCTTGGACGCCGAAGCTCGCGACGGTGCGACGCCGCTTGCGTGAATTGTCGGCAGCTGTGCACTGGCGGGCGCGGAAGTTCCGCCGACCGCAATCGAGGTCACCAGCACCAGCAGCAGTGCCAGACCTGACCCAAGCCAAAGCGCCTTGCGCGAGTGCACCATCACGAACAGCCGCTTGCGCATACCGGGCGCGAGCTCTAGCGAGCCTGGTCCTTGTTTGCCTTGAGAAAATTGACGAAGCCTGGATCGGCGTAAGCCGAGGGCGGCAATTCGTCTGTCAGGATGGCAGAGTCAACTTCAGCTACTTCATCGGCACGGTATTGGTTTTGCACCACATTGATGCCGACCAAGCCCATGGCCAGCACCACCAAAGGGATCGCAGACACCAGGCGGCTCCACCAATTGAGTCCTTCGTCACCAAAGGTGAGCGCGGCGGCACCACCCGAATTGACCACTACGGCTGCTGTGCGGGTGGGCGCGATCTTGCGCTTGGACAGTGCTTGCATGCGCGCAGCGCGCAGGCGCTCCGAGACCTCGTAAGGCAGGTCGGTCGTGGCACCGGACAGCCGTGCTGCCAGCTTCAGCCCATACTGGTTTTGCAGGTTTTCTGCGCGGCGGTGAAGTGTTTCAGTCATAGTTGTATTCCCTTGGCTTTAAGTGCAGCGCTCAGTGCCTGTGTGGCCCTGAAGCAATGCACCTTCACGCTGCCCTCTGAGCAGCCCATCGCTGCGGCGGTCTCGGCAACGTCCATCTCTTCCCAGTAACGCATGAGGAAGGCTTCCCGTTGACGTGGCGACAACTGCTGCAACTCAGTTTCGATTTCACGCAAGACTTGTGCCCGATTTGTCGTGGTCTCGGCGCTCTCCGTGCCCTCTGAGTCGTTTTCGACCTCCAAAGTTTCCAAAATATCAAAATCTTCCTCTTCCGAGGCACTGTGGTAATCGCTGAAGTTGGAAAACACGGCGTTGCGCGTCTTCTGCCGCCGAAACCAGTCCAGGGTGCAGTTGGACAATATGCGCTGGAACAACAATGGCAGTTCGGCTGCGGGCTTGTCACCGTAGTGCTCGGCCAATTTCATCATGCTTTCCTGCACGATATCCAGCGCCGACTCCTCGTTGCGAACGTGATAAACGGAGCGTTTGAACGCACGTTTCTCCACCCCTTTGAGGAATTCTGAGAGCTCTTGTTCAGTGGCCAAGGTGGCGTCCGGTGAGGGAAGGACCCCCGACATGCGCAATGGGCCAAGCGTCGGGAATGAAGAATGCGCAAATTATCGCATTGCGGCAAGCCGGGTCGACCCGGGCCAAGCGCATGCAATTGAATTTACCTGCAGAGTGAAAATGCTGCAATGCAATGCGATAATCAGCCCGCAAGTCAAAAAAGGCAAAAGGGTCTCGGCTCGGCGGTCCAACTATTCCGCCCATGGCCTTGGCCTCAAGTCCCGACACCGCCCCACAAGGGCATGGTGAAGGGGCACCCAAGGTTTTTCGTTAGAGAAATTCACAAAGGTTCATCATGGAAATTTCAAAAGTCGAACTCTCGGCAACATCGGCGACGGCGCATGCCACGCCCAAATCCGTTCCCGAACTCATGGGTTCGGAAATTCTGATCAAGACCCTTCAGGCTGAAGGCGTCAAGTACATCTGGGGTTACCCCGGCGGCGCCGTCCTGTATATCTACGACGCCTTGTACAAGCAGGACACGATGCAGCACGTGCTGGTGCGCCATGAGCAGGCGGCGGTGCATGCCGCGGACGGCTATGCGCGCGCCACCGGTGATGTAGGCGTGGCTCTGGTCACATCGGGTCCGGGCCTGACCAATGCCGTCACCGGTATCGCCACCGCCTACATGGACAGCATTCCAATGGTGATCGTCGCCGGCCAGGTGCCCACGCACGCCATCGGACAGGACGCTTTTCAGGAGTGCGATACGGTGGGTATCACGCGCCCTGTAGTGAAGCACAACTTCCTGGTGAAGGACGTGCGTGATCTGGCCTTGACCATGAAGAAGGCTTTTCACATCGCGCGCAGCGGGCGCCCGGGCCCGGTGGTGGTGGACATCCCCAAGGACGTGTCCTTTAAGAAGACGCCTTATGCGGGTTACCCTGAAACCGTGGAAATGCGCTCCTACAACCCGGTGCGCAAGGGCCATTCAGGACAGATTCGCAAGGCGCTGCAGCTGCTGCTGGCGGCCAAGCGTCCCTACATTTACACCGGCGGCGGCGTGGTCGCGAGCAACGCGTCGGCCGAACTGCGCGCGCTGGTGGACATGCTGGGTTACCCGACCACACAGACGCTGATGGGTCTGGGTTCCTACCCGGCGAGCGACCGCAAGTTTTTGGGCATGCTGGGCATGCACGGCACGCTGGAGGCGAACAACGCCATGCAGCACTGCGACGTGTTGCTGGCGGTGGGGGCGCGCTTTGACGATCGCGTGATCGGCAACCCCAAGCACTTTGCTCAGAACGAACGCAAGATCATCCACATCGACATCGACCCGTCGAGCATTTCCAAGCGCGTCAAGGTCGACATCCCGATCGTGGGTGACGTGAAGGATGTGTTGACCGAAATGATCTCCATGATTCGCGACGGCAGCGTCAAACCCGATCCGACGGCCTTGAGCGCGTGGTGGGAAACGATCGAAGGCTGGCGTAGCCGCGATTGCCTCAAGTACGACCACGGCAAGGGCGACGTGATCAAGCCGCAATACGTGGTGGAGACGCTGTGGAACATGACCAGGGATGCCGACGCCTATGTCACCTCGGACGTGGGCCAGCACCAGATGTGGGCGGCGCAGTACTACCGCTTTGACGAACCGCGGCGCTGGATCAATTCGGGCGGCCTGGGCACCATGGGGGTGGGCATCCCCTACGCCATGGGCATCAAGCTGGCCAAGCCCGAGAGCGAGGTTTTTTGCGTCACCGGCGAGGGCTCGGTGCAGATGTGTATTCAGGAACTTTCCACCTGCCTGCAGTACAACACGCCGATCAAGATCCTGGCCTTGAACAACCGTTACCTGGGCATGGTGCGCCAATGGCAGGAGATCGAATACTCCGGTCGCTACAGCCATAGCTACATGGACGCACTGCCCGATTTCGTCAAATTGGCCGAGGCTTATGGCCACGTCGGCATGCTGATCGAGCGCCCCGAGGACGTCGAAGCTGCGCTGCGCGAGGCGCGCAAACTCAAGGATCGCACCGTGTTCATGGACTTCCGAACCGACCCCACGGAGAACGTGTTCCCCATGGTGAAGGCCGGCATGGGCATCACCGAAATGTTGCTTGGCGCGGAGGATCTCTGACATGAAACACATCATTGCTGTCTTGCTGGAAAATGAACCCGGCGCGCTGTCGCGCGTGGTGGGCCTGTTCTCTGCCCGTGGCTACAACATCGAGTCGCTGACGGTGGCGCCGACCGAAGACCCGAGCCTGTCGCGCATGACAATCCAGACCACGGGGTCAGACGACGTGATCGAGCAGATCACCAAGCACCTGAACCGCCTCATCGAAGTCGTCAAGGTGGTTGACCTGACCGAAGGCGCCTACACCGAGCGCGAACTCATGATGGTCAAAGTGCGCGCCGTGGGCAAGGAGCGCGAAGAGATGAAGCGCATGGCGGATATCTTTCGCGGCCGCATCATCGATGTGACCGAGAAGAGCTATACGATCGAATTGACCGGCGATCAGGGCAAGAACGATGCCTTTTTGGAAGCGCTCGAACGCGGCTCGATCCTGGAGACGGTTCGCACCGGCTCCAGCGGCATTGGGCGCGGGGAGCGTATTCTTCGGGTCTGAGTTTTCCAAGTCCGTGCGCGCGTTTCGACAGGCTCAACGCGAACGGATTTCCAAGTGGCGAGTTCGTTCACCGTTCGCCCTGAGCCTGTCGATGGGCATTTTCGCCAAACCCTGTTTCGGAGATAAGAATGAAAGTTTATTACGATAAAGATTGTGACCTGAGCCTGATCAAAGGAAAAACCGTGGCCATCATCGGCTATGGCAGCCAGGGCCACGCACACGCGCAAAATCTGAACGACTCGGGCGTCAAGGTTGTGGTGGGTCTGCGCAAGGGCGGTGCTTCCTGGTCCAAGGTCGAGAAGGCAGGACTCACGGTGGCCACCGTTGCAGACGCGGTCGCAGGCGCCGACGTGGTCATGATCCTGCTGCCTGACGAGCAGATCGGCGCCGTTTACAGAAACGACGTGGAACCCAACATCAAGCCGGGCGCATCCCTGGTGTTTGCCCACGGTTTCAACGTGCACTACGGTCTGGTGACGCCGCGCGCCGATCTGGATGTGTGGATGGTCGCACCCAAGGCCCCCGGCCACACCGTGCGCGGCACCTATGCCCAGGGCGGCGGCGTGCCCCATCTGATCGCAGTGCATCAGGACAAGAGCGGCAAGTCCAAGGATCTGGCGCTGAGCTACTCCATGGCCAACGGCGGCGGCAAGGCCGGCATCATCGAGACCAATTTCCGTGAAGAAACCGAGACCGATCTGTTTGGCGAGCAGGCTGTTCTGTGCGGCGGCGCGGTGGAACTGATCAAGGCCGGCTTCGAGACGCTGACAGAGGCGGGTTATGCTCCTGAAATGGCGTATTTCGAATGCCTGCACGAGCTCAAGTTGATCGTCGACATGATCTATGAAGGCGGGATTGCCAACATGAATTACTCGATCTCGAACAACGCCGAGTACGGTGAATACGTGACCGGACCGAAGATCGTGACCGCGGCCACCAAGGACGCCATGCGCCAGTGCCTGAAAGACATCCAGACCGGCGAATACGCCAAAAGCTTCATCCTGGAAAACCAGGCCGGCGCTCCTACGCTGCTGAGCCGGCGCCGCCTCACGTCCGAGCATCAAATCGAGCAGGTCGGCGAAAAGCTGCGTGCCATGATGCCCTGGATCAAGAAGAACAAGCTGGTCGATCAGAGCAAGAACTGATGGAGAAGGGGCTCTGACCCCAGGATCGGGGCCACTTCGGTGGCCCTTTTTTTTGGGTCCGGTGCGATGCTGCAGGAGATCCCTCCAGTCCATGCAGCAACGGGCTGCTGCATGCTGGTGTGCGCGCTCGAACCGGGTGCAGATCGCTTGTCGGTGTTTACCCTAATCGGGTTTCTTTGTGACGTTAGGGTAGATAAATTGAAGGGATTGCAATAGGATCGCCGACCATTGCACACTTAATGTAACAAAATGTTTCATCTTAAACGCGTCGAAGCTCTGAATCCGCAGCGCAACAACCCCGAGATGCATAAACAAAAGTTTGATGCCTTATGCGCCTGGATCGAGGCGCATCTTTCGGAATCCATTGGTTGGCAAGAACTGATGAAGCATAGCGGTCTGGAGTACCAAACGATTCAGGCGCTGTTCTTTCGATTCACGAACACCACCGCCATGACCTGGATTCGGCGTCGCCGCGAAGCTTTGCCATCGGTGGCTACGGAATCGTGTTCCACTCATGGGTGACAAACCGCCTGCCGTACACTCGGCGTCTGCCCACCGCCTGTGAAGCCACACCCATGAACGAAGACGAATCATTCAGCACCAAGTCCGACGAAGTTCCGGCAGTTCCCAAGCGCCGCAAGGGCATCTACGTGCTGCCCAATCTGTTCACGCTGGCGGCGCTGTTTGGCGGCTTCTACGCCATCGTGATGGCCATCAACGGCCGCTTCGATCTCGCAGTCTATGGCATTGCCTGCGCTATGGTGCTGGACAGTCTGGATGGCCGCGTGGCGCGGATGACGAACACGCAAAGCGCCTTTGGCGAGCAGATGGATTCGCTTTCCGACATGGTGTCTTTTGGCGCAGCGCCCGCATTGATTTCCTACATCTGGGCGCTCAAGGGCCTGGGCCGCTGGGGCTGGATCGCTGCCTTCGTGTATATCTCGTGCGCCGCCCTGCGTTTGGCGCGTTTCAACGTCAACACCGCAGTGGTGGATAAGCGCTATTTTCAGGGTCTGCCGTCGCCTGCGGCCGCGGCCATCGTGGCCAGCTTCATCTACACCATGAACGACCTGGACATCACCGGGCCTAGCGTGGCCTGGCCCATGTTTTCGATCGCCTTGTACGCGGGTTTGACCATGGTGACGAATGTGCCTTTTTACAGCTTCAAGGAAGTCTCCAAGAAGAGCGTTCCGTTCGTAGTGCTGGTGGCCATCGCCCTTGTCATCGCCGCCATCAACATCGACCCGCCCAAGGTGCTGTTCGGTATCTTTGTCGTGTATGGTCTGAGCGGCTACGTGATTTACGGCTGGCGCAAGGCCAAGGGGGTGCCGACCAGCGTCATCAGCACTTCCACCGATGAACCGGACGAGAAGGGCCTGCATTGAGAAAGCTGTGCTACAGTGAGGTTATGAAAAGTATTTCGCTAGTGCTACTGCTGCTACGCCAACACGGGCAGGTTCAGTAACGCCATCGCGATCACTGTTTTCCCAAGGCCCGTATGCATTCGCAACGGGCCTTTTTTATTTTTCTCATCGGAGCGAACCATGGCTGACAAACTGATTATTTTTGACACCACCTTGCGTGACGGAGAGCAGTCTCCGGGCGCGTCCATGACGCGCGACGAAAAACTGCGCATTGCGCGCCAGTTGGAGCGGCTGCGGGTGGACGTGATCGAGGCCGGTTTCGCGGCCAGTTCCAACGGTGATTTTGAGGCAATCAAGGCCATAGCCGCCGCGATCAAGGACTCCACCATCTGCTCGCTGTCGCGGGCCAACGATCGCGACATTTCCCGTGCTGCCGAGGCACTGGCAGGCGCCAACAGCAGCCGCATTCACACCTTCATCGCGACCAGCGCCTTGCACATGGAGAAAAAGCTGCGCATGACGCCGGATCAGGTGTTCGAGCAGGCCAAGCTGGCGGTGCGCTTTGCGCGCAATCTGGTGGGGGACGTGGAGTTCAGCCCGGAGGATGGCTACCGCAGCGACCCGGACTTTCTTTGTCGTGTGATCGAAGCGGTGATTGCCGAGGGCGCCACCACCATCAACGTGCCCGATACCGTGGGCTACGCGATTCCTGAGCTCTATGGCAACTTCATCAAGAATCTGCGCGAGCGCGTTCCCAACAGTGACAAGGCGATCTGGTCGGTACATTGCCACAATGATCTGGGCATGGCGGTGGCCAATTCTCTGGCCGGCGTGAAGATCGGCGGTGCGCGTCAGGTGGAGTGCACCATCAACGGCTTGGGTGAACGCGCGGGCAACTGTGCGCTGGAAGAAGTGGTGATGGCGATCAAGACGCGCCGCGATTATTTCGACCTGGAGATGAGGATCGACACATCGCAAATCGTCGCGGCCAGTCGCATGGTGAGCCAGACCACGGGTTTTGTGGTGCAGCCCAACAAATCGGTCGTGGGAGCCAATGCTTTCGCTCACGCTTCCGGCATTCACCAGGATGGCGTGCTCAAGGCGCGCGACACCTACGAGATCATGCGTGCCGAGGACGTGGGCTGGAGCGCCAACAAGATTGTTCTGGGCAAGCTCAGCGGTCGCAATGCCTTCAAGCAGCGCCTGCTGGAACTTGGCGTGCAAATGGAGAGCGAAGCCGACATCAACACTGCCTTTGCCAAGTTCAAGGAACTGGCCGATCGCAAGAGTGAAATCTTTGAGGAAGACATTCTGGCGCTCGTAAGCGAGGAGGCGGCGACGCAGCAGCGCGAACAATATGGCTTTGTCTCCCTGTCTCAGCACAGCGAAACCGGTGAGCGACCACATGCCACGATCGTATTCACGGTCGACGGCAAGGAAATGAAGGGCGAGTCCGATGGCAACGGCCCGGTCGACGCCTCGCTTAAGGCGATCGAATCCCATGTCAAGAGCGGCGCCGAGATGGTGCTGTATTCGGTCAACGCCATCAGCGGTTCCACCGAGAGTCAGGGCGAAGTGACAGTGCGGCTGCAAAACAGCGGTCGCGTGGTGAATGGGGTGGGCGCCGATCCGGACATCATCGTGGCCTCGGCCAAGGCTTACTTGAGCGCACTGAATAAGCTGCAGAGCAAGGCCGATCGGGTCGCTGCCCAGGGCTGATTTGGCGGCAGGTTTGAAGCACTCTTTGTGGGTTCCTTTTTTGGATTAGAAACGTCACGCAAGTATTTGATCTTGCGTGATTTTTTCTGCTTGTGTACACTCGCGCAACTTGTTCCAAGCGCAACGGAGATAAATCAGTGATTCGTACTATCAGCTTGGCGTCCCAACGCCTACTGGCATCGACCGCGCTCGCGGCGCTTTTGCTGAGTCCATTTGCCGCAACGGCGGGCGATGCGGTGGAAGCGGCACCGCCCGTGGCCCACAAGAAGACGGCGCACAAGGCAGCCAAGCCCAAAGCCAAACTCACCAAGAAGCGCCCGGCAGTCGCCGCCAAGCCCTCAGCCGGACATGTGGCAGGATTGCATAACACCCACGATTCGCTGGTTTTGAAGTCAAGTGCGGCCCTGGTCATCGACCAGGATACGCACGAGGTGCTGTATGGCAAGAATCAGGAAGCCGTTTTGCCCATCGCGTCATTGACCAAGCTCATGACCGGGTTGCTGGTGACCGAGGCGATGCTGCCGATGGGAGAAAATATCACCATCACCCAGGACGATGTGGATACCGAAAAAGGCAGTAGCTCGCGCCTCAAGGTCGGCACCACGCTGACGCGCGGCGAGCTCTTGCACCTGGCGCTGATGTCGAGTGAAAACCGTGCGGCCCATGCGTTGGGACGTACTTACCCCGGTGGGCTGGAAGGCTTTGTCGCCTTGATGAACAACAAGGCCAAGGTCTTGGGCATGCAGTCCACGCATTATGTGGAGCCCACGGGGCTGTCCAGCCGCAACCAGTCCAGTGCCACGGACTTGGCGATTCTGGTGGGCACAGCCTATGGCGAGCCGTCCATGCGTGAACTCACCACTTCGCCGGATTTTCAGGTGGAAGTGGGCAATCGGACCGTGCAGTTCAATACCACCAATCGCTTGGTGAAGAGTCCAAACTGGGATATCGGCCTGCAAAAGACAGGCTACATCTCCGAAGCCGGGCGTTGTCTGGTGATGCAGACAAAGATCGCCGGACGCAAGCTCATCATGGTGTTTCTGGATTCTGCCGGCAAATTCACCCGCTTGGCTGACGCCGAGCGCGTGCGCCGTTGGGTCGAGGCCAAGCCGGCGCAACTGCCGCTTGCCAAGCCCGTCATCAGCTGATTTTCTGTTTGCGGCGCTGAATCGCCGCCCCGACCGGGCGCGCTGTTGCCCGCACTTCAGTGGCTGGGTCCACGGTAGCCCAGCGCGGCCGAGATTTCCTCGGCTGTGGTTTGCAATTTGGCCAACCAGCCTTCGTCCAGGCGGTCGGCAGGGGCAGATATCGACAGCCCGGCGACCAGTTTGTCCTGGTCATCGTAGATCCCCGCTGCCATGCAGCGCACCCCCAACTCCAACTCCTCGTTGTCGCGCGCGATGCCGTACTGCTGTACCCGGGACAGTTCGCGCTCCAGCACCGGTAACTGCGTGATGCTGTTCTTGGTGTGCCCCGGCAAGCCGGTGCGTGCCGCGTAGGCGCGCACGCGTTGCGGGTCGTCCACGGACAGGAACAGCTTGCCCACCGAAGTCAAGTGCAGCGGCGCACGGCCACCGATGGCGCGCACCACCTGCATGCCCGAGCGTTCGCTGAAAGCGCGCTCGACATAGACGATCTCATCGCCCTGACGCATGCTCAGGTTCACCGGTTGCTGGATCAGCTTGTGCAGCTCGCGCATCGGGACCAAGGCCGCGTCGCGCGCACTCAGCCGTCCCTTGACCAGATTGCCCAACTCCAGCAAGCGCATTCCCAGGCGGTAGCGGCCCGCGACCGGGCGATCGACAAATCGACCCTGCGTCAGGTCGTTCAGGATGCGGTGCGTTGTAGACGGGTGAAGCCCGGCCTTGGCGCTGATCTCCTTGAGCGACACCGGCTCTTCGTGGGCAGCCAAAACATCGATCAGGGTGAACATGCGTTCTATCACCTGAATCGTGGGGCTCAGGGGCGGAGTCGAGTCAGTCTTTTTCATGGCCAGACGCAAAGTGGAGTGGCTATATTTTATCTGGTGAAATTTTGGCCCCGTGCGAAACATCGAGTGCGCGCTGCCACTGACCTTGCTGGCGCAATTCGTGCGGAGCGAAGCGGCTCTTGTAGCGCATCTTTTCACTCTGCGCTATCCAGTAGCCCAGGTACACATATGGCAGGCCGAGTTGACGCGCCTGTTCGATTTGCCAAAGCACGCCATAGCTGCCAAAACTGGCACTTTCGTCGGGCTCAAAGAAGGTGTAAACGGCCGAGATGCCATCGTCCAGCATGTCCACCACCGAGACCATCCTCAGCGCACCCGGTTCTCCCTCGCGCTCCGGCTCCCGATACTCCAGCAGTTGCGTGTTCACATGGCTTTGCAACAGGAACTGCGTGTATTGATCGACGCTGTCGTGGTCCATGCCACCACCCGCATGGCGAGCATTCTGGTAGCGCAAGAAAAGTGCATAGTGTTCCGGTTCAAAGCGCAACGGCAAGACCTTGACCGCCAGGGCCTGGTGGCGACGCCAGGCGCGGCGCTGACTGCGGTCGGGCACGAACTCGGCCACCCGCACGCGCAACGGCACACAGGCATGGCAATCGTCACAGTAGGGCCGGTACGTGAACAGGCCGCTGCGACGAAAACCCTCCTTGATCAATTGGGAATACGCGTCCTTACGTACCCAGTGACTGGGCGTGGCGACCAGCGAGCGCGCCTGTAGGCCGCTGATATAGCTGCAATCGTAGCTCGCAGTAGCATAAAACTGCACGCCGTGCGCGGGGATTTCGTGCAGATGGGTCACGCTGTTGGGGCTGCCTTTGGCATCAGTTCGTTCCAGTATTGTGGCTTGAATTTCCAAAGTGGCGCGGCTTGTGCAAGACCTTGTTCCACCTGCTGGAGGAAGTCGACGCGCGACATCTGGGCGGCCCCGAGCGAAGCCAGATGTCGTGTGTTCTGCTGGCAGTCGATCATCGCGATGCCGTGTGCCCGGCAAAATCCCACGAGCGCCGTCAACGCTATTTTCGAGGCATCAGTGGTTTTTGCAAACATGGATTCGCCGAACACGGCCTTGCCCATGGAGACGCAATAGAGCCCGCCCACCAGTTCTCCCTGCACCCACGTTTCCACGCTGTGCGCGCAGCCCGACTCGTGCAATGCCTGATAGGCCCGAACCATGTCGGGCACGATCCAGGTACCTGACTGGCCGGCCCGCTGGCTCGTGCTGCAGGCGTGAATGACCTGTGAAAAGGCACTGTCGATGCGAATCTCGCACTGCGCGTTCTGGCGGAACTGCTGCAGCGTTTTACGCAAGGAAGGATGCAATTTGAAGTGCCGGGTTTGCAGCACCATACGCGGCTCGGTGCTCCACCACAGGATGGGTTCATTCGGACCAAACCATGGGAAGATGCCTGCAGCGTAGGCGCGCTTGAGCGTGGCCACGTCCAGCGCGCCGCCCGCGGCCAGCAAGCCGGGGGCCGGCGTGTCTGGCCCCCAGGCCTGAGTGACGTGAGGGAAATCGTCGCCGGGCTCGAGCCAGGGGAGGGCGGGTTCGCTGCGTTGCATGGCCTGACTTTACTGAATTTTTTGCCGCGCCATATGGCACACTGGCGCCTTTTATTTTTCCATTCCACGTCGGCGCTCGCACGACACACACTCCCTCATGCAAAACATCATTGCGCAGATCGCGCAGGAAATCCGGGTTCAGGGCCATCAGGTCAAGGCCGCAGTCGACCTTCTGGACGGGGGTGCCACCGTGCCCTTTATCGCGCGTTACCGCAAGGAAGCCACGGGTGGACTCGATGACATCCAGTTGCGCGAACTGGAATACCGGTTGGGCTACCTGCGCGAGCTGTGGGAGCGGCGCGAAGCCATACTCAAGAGCATCGACGAGCAGGGCAAGCTCACCGCCGAACTGTCGGCGGCGATCCTGGCCGCACCGACCAAGCAGGAACTGGAAGACCTTTACCTGCCGTTCAAACAAAAGCGGCGCACCAAGGGGCAGATCGCGCGTGAAGCGGGCCTGGAGCCGCTGGCTGACCGGCTCTGGACCGATCCGACCCTGGACCCGGCAGTGCTGGCGTTGCCATTCATCCGAACCTGCAAGGGTGAAGACGGCGGCGACTTCACCACGCTGCAGGCGGTGTTGGACGGCGTACGCGATATCCTGAGCGAGCGCTGGGCCGAGGACGCGTCACTGGTGCAGGGCCTGCGCGAGTGGCTGTGGCAGCAAGGCCTGCTCAAAGCCAAGCTCATGGACGGCAAGGATGCGAATCACGTCGATGTGTCCAAGTTTCGTGATTACTTTGATTACGACGAGCCCATCGCGCGCGTGCCGTCGCACCGGGCCTTGGCAGTGTTTCGCGGGCGCTCTCTGGAAATTCTCGAGGCCAAGCTGGTGCAGCCCGAAGCTCTGCCCAGCGCCACCGCACAGGCTGGCAAGGCATCCAGGGCACCAGTCGTGAGCCTGGCCGAGGGCCGCATTGGGCTGCACCTGGGCTGGAGCCATCTGGGACGCGCGGGAGACGACTTGCTGCGCAAGTGCGTGGCCTGGACCTGGCGTGTCAAGCTCAGCCTGTCGACCGAGCGCGACCTGTTCGCGCGTTTGCGCGAGGACGCCGAGAAGGTCGCGATCAAGGTCTTTGCCGATAATCTGCGCGACCTGCTGCTGGCCGCACCCGCCGGTCCACGCGTGGTTCTGGGCCTGGATCCGGGCATTCGCACGGGGGTCAAGGTGGCGGTGGTCGACGGCACCGGCAAGCTGGTCGAAACCGCCACGGTGTTTCCGCACGAGCCGCGCCGAGACTGGGACGGCGCGCTGCACACGCTGCGAAAGTTGTGTCAGCAGCATGGCGTAAACCTGATCGCGATTGGCAACGGCACGGCCAGTCGCGAAACCGACAAGCTCGCCGGCGACCTGATTCAGTTGCTTGCGAAGACCGGCGCTCCAGGCTCGGAGCTCAAGATCGACAAGGTGGTGGTGAGCGAGGCCGGCGCCTCAGTGTATTCGGCGAGCGAGTTCGCGTCGCAGGAAATGCCCGACGTGGACGTGAGCCTGCGCGGCGCGGCCAGCATCGCGCGCCGCTTGCAGGACCCGCTGGCCGAACTGGTGAAGATCGACCCCAAGGCCATTGGCGTGGGGCAATACCAGCATGACGTGAACCAGAGCGAGTTGGCGCGCAGCCTGGGTTCGGTGGTGGAGGATTGCGTGAACTCGGTCGGCGTGGACGTCAACACCGCCAGCGTGCCCTTGCTCAGCCGCGTCTCCGGTGTCACGCCGAGCGTGGCCAAGGCGGTGCTGCGTTGGCGCGAGTCGCACGGCGCATTTCGCAATCGCCAGCAACTGCTCGATGTCGCAGGCCTGGGGGCCAAGACGTTCGAACAATGTGCCGGGTTCCTGCGCATCCGCGGTGGCGACAATCCGCTGGACATGACGGGCGTGCACCCCGAGGCCTACAGCGTGGTCGAAAGAATCATGGCGCAGGCACAGCGTCCGATCAACGAGTTGATGGGCCGATCCGACATGCTCAAGACCCTGCGCCCCGAGCTGTTTGCGAACGAGCGCTTTGGCGTGATCACGGTCAAGGACATCCTGAGTGAGCTGGAAAAACCCAGCCGCGATCCGCGCCCGGACTTCAAGGTGGCGCGGCTGAACGAAGGGGTGCAGGACATCCGTGACCTGCGCGAGGGCATGCTGCTCGAAGGCACGGTGAGCAACGTCGCCGCCTTTGGTGCCTTTGTGGATCTGGGTGTACACCAGGACGGTCTGGTGCACATGAGCCAGCTCAGCAACAGGTTTGTGAACGATGCGCGCGAGGTGGTGAAAACCGGAGACATCGTGAAGGTCAGGGTGGTGGAGGTTGACGTGGAGCGCAAGCGCATCAGTTTGTCGATGAAGCTGGATGTGGAAAATGCGGCCCACCGGCCACGTGAGAATCGCTTCGAAGGCGCGGCGCGCGGGCAGACGCCCCGGCGTGGGCCGGAGCTTGCCGTGCCATCGGTCATGGGGTCGGCCATGGGGTCGGCTTTTGCCAGGCTGCAAGGCTTGAAAAAATAGGTCGCCAAGGCTGCACAATGCCCCTATGAAAGCCCTCAGCATCTACGCCGGTCCGCGCGCCTACGCGCATATTCGGCGCCATGGCTTGAGGCCCCAGGACGTGGGCGTGATTCCGGGGGCTGCTGGCGGACCCAAGGGGCTGATGCTCGGTGCGCTGGATCGTTTCATCTTTGGCGACTGGCTGGCCGGTTCGCAACACGAGGTGCACCTGGTGGGTGCCTCCATCGGTGCCTGGCGCATGGCGACGGCCTGCCTGCGGGATCCGGTGTCAGCGTTTGAGCGCTTTGAGCACGATTATTTGCACCAGCACTTCGAACTGCAGCCCGGACAGAAGCGTCCCACGGCTGACTTTGTGAGTGCGCGTTTTGGCCAGAGTCTGCAGGATTTCTTCGGCGGTCGCGTGCGGGAAGTGCTGGCGCATCCGCGCTACCGACTGCACCTCGTCACGTCGCGCGGACGCCACCTGCTGCGACAAGAGAATGCCTGGCGCACGCCGCTGGGCTATCTGGGCGCGTTTGCGACGAACGCGGTATCGCGCAGGGCGATGGGGGCCTGGCTGGAGCGGGTGGTGTTTTCCTCCGATGCCTCGGCTGGCGCAGCGGGGGCGCGCGCCACCCTGCCTTTTGCCGTTAAGGACTACCGGACCCGGCAGTTGTCTCTGACGGAGGCGAATTTCATGGACGCGTTGCAGGCCAGTTGCTCGATCCCGTTTGTGCTGCGCGCCGTAGCGTCGATTGCGGGTGCACCCGCCGGTGCCTATTGGGACGGTGGCATCACCGACTACCACCTGCATCTGGACTATGCGCGGGCCGCCAGCGCGCCGCATCTGGAGTGCTCGGATGTCTTGAGAGATGTCGAGGAGGAATCTCCGAAGCTGGTCTTGTATCCCCACTTTCAGCGCACTGTAGTGCCGGGATGGCTGGACAAGGGCCTGCCCTGGCGCCATCGCGCCACTCGATTTCTGGACACGACGGTGTTGCTGGTGCCGCGGCCGGATTGGGTCAAGACACTGCCCAATGGCAAACTGCCCGACCGCAGCGACTTCACGCACTACGGCAATGACCTTGCAGGCAGGGTGAAGGCGTGGCGTGGCGCAATTTGCGCCAGTCAGCAGTTGGCCGACGAGTTTGAGGCCTGGCTGGACTCGTACGGGCGTGATGCAGGCGCTGAGTTGAACCGGTTATGAGGTCAATACGATAGCAAAGAAACAGACTGTTACCGGGCAAAGTGGAAACAGATCACGGTTACGTGCGCCCGTTAGCAAATATCGTCACAAGTCATGGCATCATGGCACGCATGGCAGAAAGCACCACGGTATTTGTTGACGTTGAAGAACTTCGGATCGGTATGTTTGTGTACCTGGACCTGGGCTGGATGTCTCATCCCTTTCCGTCCAGCAGCTTCAAGATCAGCAATGAAAGGCAGTTGGAGGCGATTCGCTCGCTGGACCTGAAGCGGGTTCGCTGCAGTGTTGCAAAAAGTGACACGAAACCGAGTACTGCGGATGCAACCCAAGAGGTTTCCGGCAGTCCGATGGCATCGGCATCCGCCGCCCAGGCTGCCGAGATATTGCAAATCGCTGCCGCCGGGGCCGCGAGGCGCCGAGATCAGTTGGCTGCACAAAAATTGCGGTTTTCTCGCTGTGAGGAGGGATTTTCACGGGCAACCCAGGCTTGCGTCCAAGTCATGGCCTGCGTTGGGGCGCAGCCCGAGGTGGCACGGGTCAAAAGCCAAGCGCTGGTGCACGAAATCGTGGATCAAATGATCGGAGACGGCGAGTCGATGATTCACCTCTTGTCCGACGGGTCAGGCGAGCGCGCGGCCTTGCACCCGGTGAACGTGACGGTCATCAGTTTGCTGTTGGGCAAGGCCATGCAACTGCCCGAGCCGCAGTTGCAGGCACTGGGTTTGGCGGCCTTGTGGCATGACGCCGGAAAAGCACAGTTGCCAGAACGGGTGCGTTGGCGCGACCCCTCGTTCACCCCGGTGGAGGACAAAGTGCACCAGGAGCATGTGGCTTTGAGCGTTGCGAGTGCGCAGCGCATGGGGCTTTCGGAAGCGATCTTGCAGGGCATCGCGCAACATCACGAAATGGTGGATGGAAGCGGTTTTCCCGTCGGGGTCAAGGGTGACGCCATCAGCCTGCCAGCGCGAATCTTGGCGTTGGTCAACCGCTATGACAATTTGTGCAATCCCGCCAATCCGACTCTGGCTTTGACGCCGCACGAGGCACTGGCCCTGATCTTCGCGCAGCACCGTACGCGCTTTGATGCGGCGAGTCTGAACGCTTTTGTTCGACTCATGGGCGTTTATCCTCCGGGTTCGGTGGTGCAACTGGTGGATGACCGCTACGCTCTGGTGATGTCGGTGAATGGCGCGCGTCCGTTGCGCCCACAAGTTCTGGTGTACGCACCTGAAGTCCCCAAGGTCGAAGCGCTGATCATGAACCTGGAGGACGCGCCAGAGGGTGGCATCAAGCGCAGCCTCAAGCCGTTGCATCTGCCGCAGGCGGCGCTGAGCTACCTGTCGCCGCGCAAACGCATCAGCTATTTCTTCGAACAAAAGTTGCTGCCGGAAGGCGCCGGAATCGCCGCATGACTGAACCCGACTGGCGCTCCCTGATTGAGGGGATGTTGGAAGGCGTCTGGCTGCTGGATCCGGTGACGCTGCAATTCGTCGCCATGAATCGCGCGGCCGCTGACATGTTGGGCGTGCAGGCGCAGGCGCTCGTGGGTAAATCGGTGCTGGACCTGGCGGCGACGCCCGAAGACATCTTTTTTTGGGAAGACGTGGCCGCAGGACTCGCCGACGGCATTCAGTCCGAAACGCTGCTGCGTCACGCCGACGGAACCACCGTCAACGTGGAACGACGCGTGAGCAGGGTCTGGCTGGATCCGGACCGGGCGATGTTTGTGGTCAGCATCCGTGACCTGTCAGACAAACGTCGGACCGAACTGGAGCTGGAGAAGTTGGTGGCTGAATTGCGTGCCACGCTGGAATCGACAGCCGAAGGCGTGCTGGTGACGGACCTGGAAGGTGCCGTGCGCAATTTCAATCAGCGCTTTTCGGTGATTTGGGGTTTGCCGGCGGCGTTGCTGACGCACAGGGATGACGCGGCGCTCATGCAGCACATGCAGGACAATGTTGTGGACGTGAAGCACTACGCGCAGCGCATGAGCGAGATGTTGGAGTCACCGCTGTTGGAAGGCTCCGACGTGCTGCAATTGCGCTCTGGCCAGTTGCTTGAACGCGTGACCCTGCCCCAATACAGCCGGGGCCGGGCCATCGGACGCGTGTATTCGTTTCGCGATATCACACAGGCGCGCGCGGATGCTGCCCGTCTGGAGTTGGCGTCCAAGGTGTTCGAATCCAGCCTGGATGCGATCTTTATCACCGGCGCCGATGACCTGTTGCTGGCGATCAACCCGCATTTCAGGTCGATGACGAAACTATTTTCTGAAAACTTCACGCAGCGTTCGGCGCAGCGCTTTTTCTATGATCCAGACGACGCCGTTCTGGACGCTCGCATCACGCAGGCCTTGCTGCTCGAGGGGGCGTGGGAAGGCGAGGCCTGGTGTCGGCGCGATGACGGGGAAACGTTCCCGGTGCAACTGTCGTGGGTGGCTTTGCGCGACAGCCTGGGCGTGATCACCAACACCATAGGCATCTTTCGCGATCTCTCGGAAAAAGTGGCGGCGAACCGGCGCATCGAGCAACTCGCCTATAGCGATGCCCTCACCGGCGTGCCGAATCGCTTGGCGCTGGCGCAACGGGTGGGCGTGGCGTTGAGCCTGGCCGAGCGCCGAGGTGGAAGCTTTGCGATTCTGTTCGTGGATCTGGATCGGTTCAAGAACATCAACGATTCCTACGGCCACCAGATGGGCGATGGTGTGCTGCGCGAGGTGGCTCAGCGCATCAACCAGTGCCTGCGGCAAGAGGACACGCTGTGCCGCCTGAGTGGCGACGAGTTTACGGTGTTTCTGAACGGCGCTGAAGGCCGTGGTGCCGAGGCCATGGCGCGGCGCGTTCTGGACGAACTGGCATTGCCGTTCGTGCTCGCGGACGAAATATTTTCGGTCGGCTGCAGCATTGGCATTGCCATGTACCCCACGGACGGACGTACGTTGGAGGCGTTGATCAGTTGCGCCGATACCGCGATGCACCGGGTCAAGGACCACGGACGCGGAAATTTCCGCTTCTATCAGCCCCAGATGAACGTGGATTTGCTGGCCCGCATGAAACTAGAACATGCCATGCGTCAAGCGATGGAACAGGGCTTGTTTCGCTTGCATTACCAGGCCAAGGTGGCGATGGATACCGGCCAAATCACGGGAACGGAGGCATTGATTCGGTGGCGCGATGAGGCCCTGGGAGATGTCTCGCCCAGCGTGTTCATTCCGTTGGCTGAGGAGTCCGGCTACATCATCACCTTGGGTTCATGGGTGCTGGATCAAGCCGTACGCCAGGCCGCTCTTTGGCACAAGGCGGGCGCGCCGGTGAAGGTGGCGATCAATGTGTCGGCCCTGCAGTTCCAGCAGGCGGATTTTGTGCAACGTGTGGTGCAGGCACTGCAGCGGGAGCAACTGCCTGCGCACTTGCTGGAACTGGAACTGACGGAGTCGATTTTGGTGCAAGGCGTGGACGAGGCCATGTTGCGGCTGGATGCGCTCGCTGCCATGGGCGTTGGCCTGTCGATCGATGATTTCGGCGTCGGCTATTCCAGCTTGGCCTACTTGAAGAAATTTCCTATCCACACGCTCAAGATCGATCAGTCCTTTGTCATGGGGCTGGCCACGAACGAGAGTGACTACGCCATCGTGAGCGCGATCATCAACATGGGCCACGCGCTCAAACTGAACATCGTGGCCGAGGGTGTGGAAACGGTCGCGCAGCGCGATGTCTTGCGTGAACTGGGCTGCGACCAATACCAGGGATTCCTGTACGCCAAGGGCCTGCCGGTGCCGGAGTTTGAGTGCCTGCTGCGGGCCGATTCAGCGCGGGGCGCGGCGCCTGCGCAGGCCTTGTAGACGCGCCTGGGCGGCCTTTGTCGGTCGCCAATGGGGGCCGGATTTCGGATGAGTCGTCATTTGTATCCGTTGCGTAAAGACCCCGTCCAATGTGACGCAAATGTGAAAATATTGACTGTGGTCAAGTGAAGTTGAAGCGTGGGCGGTGCCCAATAAATGCAGCAAATTCTTCGAAAGAATTTGCGTTACGGATGCTTCAATAACTTCAGGAGACATCAGTGAAAATGAAACTTAGCACGATCGCCAGAGTGTGCGCTCTGGTCGTGGGTGCGTCCGCGATGGGCTTGAGCGGCGTGGCAAATGCCCAGTCCAGCAACCAGGAAATGCGCCAACAGATCGACCTGCTGCAAAAGCAGATCGAGATGCTGAACAAGCGCCTGGATCAGGCCGAACAAATGGCCGCAGCCCAAGCTGCACCGGTTGCAGCGTCGACTGTCGGCAACGCTATCAAGCCCGGCAACGACCTGACTTTTCAGGTGGGCGGCGGCGAAGTCACGATCTACGGCCACGCCGACGTATCCTGGGATTACCAAACGAATGGGATGGCGGGCTATCTTAAAAATGAGGATCCAGGCGTTGCACGCCAAAGGGTAACTGGCATCAATGGCTGGCTTCCCGATGTCTCTAGCAACGGCTCCTTCTTCGGTATCAAGGGCGAGCGCGCCATCGACAAGGATTTGAAGGCTGTATTCCAGTTTGAGACCGAGATATCCTATGCCGCGACTCCGGGCGCATCTGATCAGGGCACCGACGGAACTGCGCAAAAGACCGGCCTGGGTTCGCGCAATAGCTACGTCGGTTTGCAAAGCGCGGCCTACGGCGCGATCAAACTGGGCAAGAACAACACGCCCTACAAAAACGCCACGGGACGCATGGACCCCTTCGCTGACACGCCCGGAGACTACAACGCCATCATGGGCAACAGCGGCGGCGACAACCGCACCGAGTTCGACATGCGCCTGCCGCACTCGGTCTGGTACGAATCTCCCAAGATCAATGGCATGAGTTTCAGTGCACTGGTTTCACCGGGTCAAAACCGCAGCACCGGAAACGGCCTTTACGCCATGGGGGAACCCGATTGCTCTGGTGGTAATTCCACCAACGGTGTCAATAGCAACGCCGGATCTGTCGCCTCCTGTGTCGATGGCTCCTTCGCCACCGCCTACAGTGCGGCCCTGGTCTATGAAGCCGGTCCGCTATATATCACCGGTGCTTACGAACTGCACAAGGCCGTGAATCGCACCGGCGACGAGACTACCGCCGGGAGCGTCGGCATTCGTGACGAAAGCGGCCTGAAGCTCGGGGTGCAATACAGCTTCCCGACCAAGACGACCGTGAACTTCATCGTCGAGCGGCTCAAGCGCAATGCGGTCACGGCTTCGCTGGACGAGCGCACGCACACAGCTACATGGCTCGCTATCACGCAAAGCCTAGGCACCTACGACGACGTGAACTTCGGCTGGGCGCATGCGGGCCGGACCCCGGGGCAGCCCGATCAGGGCGTGGAAGACAAGTACGGCAATATGGCTGTGCCGGGCGGATCTGACAACGGCGCAAACCTGTTCTCCGTGGGTTACAAACACCGCTTCCTGGACAAGCGTAGCACCAGCTACATCACGTTCTCGCGTCTGAGCAACGAGTACTGGGGCCATTACTCGCTGGGCGCGGGTGGGCACGGCCTGCCAGTGCGCAACTACGTGGGCGACAAGTACATCGGCGGCTGCCAGGACGGTGGTGTCTGCGGCCCACCCTTTGCCGGCAATACGGCCCAAGCGATTTCTGTTGGCATGATCTACGACTTCTGATCTCCTCTTGACCCGGGCAAGCTGACTGCCGGGTCAATTTTCAATGGCCGACTTGTTCGGCCATTTTTTTGCTTAACGCGGTGTGGCTACAACCCGAATCGCCGGGCGAAGCCTTTGGATGACTAGGGTAAGCCCCTATCAAAGCTATTTTCAAACTTGTCCGCAGTCAATGACTTTCAGCGCGCTGGAATCACAATGAGCCATCCCGTTGCAAGCCGAGGTTTTTGGGTTGACAGCGGTATCGACCAACGCACTGCCCACTTCGGTGGGCGGGCTCGAGAACCGGGAGCGTGCGTCGAGAAGTGGGGTAATTCAGTGACAACATCAGGAGACTTCGTAATGACTCAAACCAACAGCGCGGCCCAACCGTCCCGCTGGCTTCAACTCATCATGGGCATCGTATGCATGGCCCTGATTGCCAATCTGCAGTATGGCTGGACCCTCTTCGTAAGCCCGTTGGAGGCGAAGAATCATTGGGGATTGACCGCCATTCAGTTGTCCTTTTCGATTTTCGTGGTGGTCGAGACCTGGCTGGTGCCGATCGAAGGCTGGGCTGTCGATAAGTTCGGCCCGCGTCCGGTGATCGCCTTTGGCGCAATCCTGGGCGGCTTGGGCTGGGTCATCAACTCGTACGCCGATAACCTCACCATGCTGTACACCGGCGCGGTCATCTCCGGCATCGGTGCGGGCTGCGTTTACGGCACCTGCGTGGGCAACGCGCTCAAGTGGTTTCCGGACAAACGCGGCCTTGCCGCTGGCCTGACTGCAGCCGGGTTCGGTGCCGGTGCAGCCGTCACCGTGATCCCGATCGCCAACATGATCCAGACCTCGGGTTATGAGCAGACTTTCCTGTTCTTTGGCATTGGCCAAGGCGTGCTGATCTTCCTGATCGCGCTGTTCATGGTGCGCCCCAAGCCCCCCGCCGGCGTGGTTGCAGCGACCCGCCTGGTGATGAGCAAGGTCGACTACACGACCGGGCAAATGGTCAAGACGCCGGTGTTCTGGGTCACGTATGTGCTGTTCGTTGCTGTCGCGGCCGGAGGCCTGATGGCCACCGCGCAGATCGGACCGATCGCCAAGGACTACGGCCTGGCCAAGTTGCCCATGAGCTTTCTGGGTCTGTTGACTTTGCCGCTGTTGACGCTGACGCTGGCGATCGACAATCTGGCCAACGGCTTCACGCGCCCGCTGTGCGGCTTCATCTCGGACCGCATCGGCCGTGAGAACACCATGATGGTCGTTTTCGTCGGTGAAGGCCTGTCCTTGCTCGGGCTCATGACTTTTGGTCACGACCCCATCGCCTTCATGACCTTCGCCGCGCTGGTGTTCCTGTTCTGGGGCGAGATATTCTCCATCTTCCCCGCGCTGTGCGCCGACACCTTCGGTGTGAAGAACGCCGCTGCCAATGCCGGCACGCTGTACACCGCCAAGGGAACGGCTTCGATCCTGGTTCCGTTCGCGTCGGTGCTGTCGGCAGGCGGCAACTGGGACCGCGTCTTCATCGTTACCGCTGCCATTTCCATTGTTGCAGGCCTGTCGGCCAAATTGATCCTGGCGCCCATGCGCAAGCGCGTCATCGAAGAGGCAAATGCCCGCGGCAGTGTGAACTGAAGACGCTCTGACAGGTGGCGCGGGGAATCAGATCTTCCCGCGCTGCTTCAAGCGGCTCAAGGTTTCCGCCGACATGCTCAGGTAGGAGGCCAGTTCCTTCTTGGGGACCCGATCCAGAAGTTCAGGGTGCTTGCGCACGAAGCGATGCACCCGTCCTGGCGCATCCAGCAGGTGCAGCGTGATGGTATGGGCCATGATTTCACTCATCACGCTCATCACCTCGTACTCGAACAGCTTCTTGATTTGCGGATGGCGCTCGATGAACGCGATCCACTGCGGTAGCGGCAGTTTGGCCACCCGCGTCTTGGTCACGCATACGATGCTGTAGGGCGTCGGCGTCTTCAGGCACCAGGCCGCATAGCTGGTCTCCATGTCGCGTTCGGCGGCGAAGCGCAGAATCATCTCCTTGGCCACGCTGTTGGTGACCACACGCTTCAGGATGCCGTCCAGAATGAAGTACTGCTCCATGTCGTGCACCCCCTGGTGCAGCAGGAAATCGCCCTTGTGACAATCGAGCACAACCAGATGTTGCTCCAGCTCGGCCCGGTCAGACTCGCTCAAGCTCTTGAGCAGGACGTTTTGCCTGAGCTGGACCCGGATGACGGTTTTTTCGGGATGATTTTCTACGAGCGACATGAATGTGAGCGAATGGGCGAGGGTGTGGCGGCACATGGAGCCAGCACTATTGTCTCGATAATTGACCGCGGTCAACAGCGAAAATGAGATCGACTTCTATGATAACCCTTCGATGCACACGCACCCTGTGCATGGGAAATACGGCGGCGAAATCCAACGAAGACAGAGATTCAATATGACCACTGATATGCAATCCACAGAGACGACCGACGGCTTTCACCTCGTCATCGACGCTCTCAAGCTCAACGGCATCAACACCATCTACTGCGTGCCCGGCATCCCGATCACGGACCTTACGCGCAAGGCGCAGGCCGAGGGCATGCGCGTGATCTCGTTCCGCCACGAGCAGCACGCCGGCAATGCCGCAGCAGGCGCGGGCTTTCTCACACAGAAGCCCGGCATCTGTCTGACGGTGTCGGCACCGGGCTTCCTCAACGGCCTGACGGCGTTGACGAACGCGACTACGAACTGCTTCCCGATGATCCTGATCAGCGGCTCCAGCGAACGCGAGATCGTCGATCTGCAGCAGGGTGATTACGAAGAGATGGATCAACTGGCCATTGCCAAGCCCCTGTGCAAGGCGGCGTTTCGCGTGCTGCACGCGCAGGATATCGGTGTCGGCATCGCCCGCGCCATCCGCGCGGCCGTGTCAGGGCGTCCCGGTGGTGTCTATCTGGACCTTCCCGCCAAGCTGTTCTCGCAGACCATGGACGCGCTGGCAGGCAAGAACTCGCTCATCAAGGTGGTCGACGCAGCGCCGCGTCAGCTCCCCGCTCCCGAGTCGGTGCAGCGCGCGCTGGACCTGCTCAAGGGTGCGAAGCGCCCGTTGATTCTGTTGGGCAAGGGCGCAGCCTACGCCCAGGCCGACGCGGACATTCGCGCCTTCGTCGAGAAGTCGGGCATCCCCTATCTGCCCATGTCCATGGCCAAGGGCCTGCTCCCCGATACGCACGTGCAGTCGGCTTCTGCCGCACGCTCTTATGTGCTGGCCGAGGCCGACGTGGTGGTGCTAATCGGCGCGCGCCTGAATTGGCTGCTGTCGCACGGCAAGGGCAAAACCTGGGGTGGCGAGAAGGCTGCAACGCGTCAGTTCGTGCAGATCGACATTGCACCCACCGAGATCGACAGCAACGTGGCCATCGCCGCGCCGCTGATCGGTGACATCGGCTCTTGCGTAGGCGCGTTGCTCGCCGGTATGGGTGCGAACTGGGCCCAGCCGCCGGCCGAGTGGCTGGCTGCGACCTACGAGCGCCGCGACAAGAACCTGGTGAAGATGGCGGCTACGCTGGCGCTGGACCCCTCACCCATGAATTACCACAGCGCGCTTAACGTGATCCGCAACGCGGTCAAAGCCAATCCCGAAGCCATTGTCGTGAACGAAGGCGCGAACACGCTGGACTTTGCGCGCAGCATCGTCGACATGTATCAGCCGCGCAAGCGTCTGGATGTGGGCACCTGGGGCATCATGGGTATCGGCATGGGCTTCTCTGTGGCCGCAGCCGTGGAGACTGGAAGCCAGGTGATCGCGATCGAAGGCGACAGCGCCTTTGGTTTCTCCGGCATGGAAATCGAAACCATCTGCCGCTACAACCTGCCGGTGTGCGTGATCGTCTTCAACAACAACGGCATCTACCGCGGCATCGACGTCAACCCCACCGGGGGCGCGGATGTGGCGCCCACGGTGTTCGTGAAGAACGCCCGCTACGACATGATGATGCAGGCTTTCGGTGGTGTGGGCGTGAACGCCACGACGCCGGCAGAACTGCAGGCCGGTCTGGAAGAAGCGATTCGCTCCGGCAAGCCCACCCTGATCAACGCCGTCATCGATGAAACCGCCGGCACCGAAAGCGGTCGCATCACCAGTCTGAACCCGCAAAGCGCGGCCAAGAAGAAGTAAGTCAGCCCATCATTCAATAGGAGAAATCAAAATGTCAAACAAACCCCTGCAAGGTATCAAGATCATCGACTTCACGCACGTGCAAGCCGGCCCGGCCTGCACCCAGTTGCTGGCTTGGTTCGGAGCCGACGTGATCAAGGTCGAGCGTCCCGGTTCAGGTGACGTGACGCGTAGCCAGTTGCGCGACATGCCTGATGCCGACGCCCTGTACTTCACCATGCTCAACAGCAACAAGCGCTCCTTGACGCTGGACACCAAGCAGCCCGAAGGCAAGGCCGTGCTGGAGAAGATGATCAAGGAATACGACGTCATGGTCGAGAACTTTGGTCCCGGCGCCTTGGACCGCATGGGCTTCACCTGGGAGCGCATCCAGGAACTCAACCCCAAGATGATCCTGGCTTCGGTCAAGGGCTTCTCCGATGGCCACGAATACGAAGACCTGAAGGTCTATGAAAACGTGGCGCAGTGCGCCGGCGGCGCGGCCTCCACCACCGGCTGGTGGAAGGGCGAGCAGGCTGGCCCGATGATTTCGGCCGCCGCTCTGGGCGACACCAACACCGGCATGCACCTGGCCATCGGCATCCTGACGGCCTACATCGGGCGCCAGCAGACCGGCAAGGGCCAGAAGGTCGCTGTCGCGATGCAGGACGCGGTGCTCAATCTGTGCCGCGTCAAGATGCGCGACCAACTGCGCCTGGACACCGTGGGCTACCTGGAAGAATATCCCCAGTACCCGCATGAGATGGAAGCTTTCGCCGACAAGGTGGTGCCCCGTGGCGGCAACGCCGGCGGTGGCGGCCAGCCGGGCTGGATCCTGAAGTGCAAGGGCTGGGAGACCGACCCCAATGCGTACATCTATTTCACCATTCAGGGCCAGGCCTGGGCGCCGATCTGCGACGCGCTGAACAAGCCCGAGTGGAAGACCGACCCGCTGTACATGACGCCCAAGGCGCGCCAGCCGCACATCATGGACATCTTTGCCACGATCGAGGACTTCATCAAGGACAAGACCAAGTTCGAAGCGGTCAACATTTTCCGCAAGCACGACATCCCCTGCGCGCCGGTGTTCTCCATGAAGGAATTGCTCGCCGACAAGTCGCTGCGCGCCAGCGGCTCCATCGTGGAAGTTCCACACAAGGTGCGCGGCAGCTACTGGACCGTGGGCAGCCCGATCAAGTTCTCCGATCTGAAGCCCGTGGTCACGGCGTCGCCGCTGCTGGGTGAGCACACCGACGAGGTGCTGGCCGAACTCGGCTACAGTGCGGAACAGGTTGCGGCCATGCATGCCGCGAAGGCGGTCTAAGCCATCGCCTGACCTGCAATGAGTTTAAGAGCGGCGCCTGTTTCAGGCGCCGTTTTTGTTTGACCCTAATGACACGCTCTGTCCTCAACCGTTTAAGATTCCCTCCCCACTTTGGAGTAGCCACATGCCATCCTCCGTCGACTGTCAGCAACTGGTCGCCGTTGCCGGCGACGCCATCGTCGTCTGTGATCCAGAAGGGGTCATCACCCTGTGGAACCCCGCCGCGCAATACATGTTCGGTTTTTCGCCTGAGGAAGCACTGGGGCAGTCGCTCGATCTGATCATCCCGCAGCGGCTGCGCGCGCGCCATTGGGAAGGTTACCGCAAGACGATGGAAACAGGGCAGACGCGCTACGGTCACGACGTGCTGCGGGTGCCCGGACAGCACAAGGACGGACGCGCCATGTCGATCTCATTCACCGTGGCACTGTTGCACGGCGCAGACCATAAAATATCAGGCATCGCCTCGATCATTCGGGACGAGAGCGCCAAATTCAACGAAGACCGTGCGCTGCGTAAACGGCTGGCGGAGCTTGAAGCCAAGGTGGGCGCGTAAACCATCGTTGACAGCATGTAGATAGAAAGAAGTACCGATGAGCAAAGCCCTGGACGGAGTCCGTATCCTTGATTTCACCCACGTTCAGTCGGGGCCGACCTGCACCCAGTTGCTGGCGTGGTTTGGCGCCGACGTGATCAAGGTGGAGCGTGCCGGAGAAGGCGACGCCACGCGCGGCCAGCTGCGCGACATTCCCGGTGTGGACAGCCTGTACTTC
Organism: uncultured beta proteobacterium; assembly: GCA_903909815.1. Taxonomy (GTDB): domain Bacteria; phylum Pseudomonadota; class Gammaproteobacteria; order Burkholderiales; family Burkholderiaceae_C; genus CAIKVZ01. The sequence continues at coordinate 55,855 of CAIVXG010000013.1, forward strand.
ACCATGCTGAATCACAACAAGCGCTCCATCACGCTCGACACCAAGAAGCCCGCAGGCAAGGAGGTGCTGGACACCTTGATCAAGCAGTGTGACGTGTTGGTGGAGAACTTCGCCCCCGGGGCGCTGGACCGCATGGGCATCACCTGGGAGCACATTCAAAAGCTCAACCCGCGCATGATCGTGGCCTCGGTCAAGGGCTTTGGCCCCGGGCCCTACGAGGACTGCAAGGTGTATGAGAACGTGGCGCAGTGTGCGGGCGGTGCTGCCTCCACCACCGGCTTTGATGACGGCCCACCCCTGGTCACGGGCGCGCAGATCGGCGACAGCGGCACCGGTCTGCATCTGGCGCTGGGCATTGTGGCGGCGCTGTACCAGCGCAATAGTACCGGCCGTGGACAAAAGGTGCTGGCACCGATGCAGGACGCCGTGCTGAACCTGTGCCGGGTCAAGCTGCGCGATCAGCAGCGGCTGGAACGCACCGGCACCATGCACGAATATCCGCAGTATCCGGACGGCAAGTTCGGCGAAGCGGTGCCGCGCGCCGGCAACTCGTCCGGCGGAGGGCAGCCCGGCTCGATCCTGAAGTGCAAAGGCTGGGAAGCCGACCCCAACGCCTACATCTATTTCATCACGCAGGCAGCAGTCTGGCCCGCCGTGTGCAAAGTGATCGGCGAGGAAGGCTGGATCACGGACGAGGCCCACGCTACCCCCGCAGCGCGGCTGTTGCACCTGAAACCCATCTTCGCACGCATCGAGCAATGGACTATGACCAAGACCAAGTTCGAGGCCATGGAAATTCTGAACAAATACGACATTCCGTGCGGGCCGATCCTGTCGATGAAGGAAATCGCCGAGGAGCCCTCGCTGCGCGAGAGCGGCACCATCGTCGAAGTGGACCATCCGACGCGCGGCAAATACCTGACGGTGGGCAATCCGATCAAGCTGTCCGACAGCGCCACAGAAGTGACGCGCTCGCCGCTGCTGGGCGAACACACGCAGGAGGTGCTGGCGCAACTGGGCTACAGCGCCGAGCAGGTGGCACAGTTGCGCGCCGAGCGGGTGATCTGAGGCTCGTGCTGCGGCCCGGTTTCGCACCCCAGGGTCTTGATCCAGCCCCGGGCCAGTTCCGGGTGCGCTGCTCGCCTCCTTCAACTCATTGAAGATCAGCTCTTTGACAAGCCCTGGTACAGCATGTGCGCCGCCAGCAGGCACAGGATGCTGGCAAAAACACGTTTCAGTTTCTGGGTCGGCAGCGCATGTGCGATGCGCACCCCCAGTGGCGCGGTGAGCACGCTGCAGGCGGCGATCACGGCCAGGGCCGCAAGCCAGATGAAGCCCAGTGAGCCGGGCGGCAATCCCGGTACGGAACTGCCACTGATGACGTAGCCCGCGACGTTGGCAAGGGCAATCGGAAAGCCCAGTGCGGCGCTGGTGGCCACCGCGTTTCGAATATTCACGTTGCACCAGGTCATGAAGGGCACGCTGATGAAACCGCCGCCGGCAGCCACCAGGCCGCACAGGAAGCCCATCGCTGCACCGACAGCGACCTGACCCATGGCGCCCGGCATCTGGCGCGTGGGCGACGGCTTGCGATCCCGAAACATCTGGACCGCGGAGAAGCCCACGAACAGACCGAAAAAGATCGCCAGCGAAGTGCCCTTGACCAGGGCAAATACGCCCAGGCTGGAGGCGGCGCCGCCGATGAGAATGCCGGGTGCCAGACCACGCACCAGGTCCCAGCGCACGGCGCCGCGCTGATGCTGGGCGCGCATGCTGGAGAGCGAAGTGAAAAGAATGGTGGCCATGGAGGTGGCGATGGCCATCTTGATGGCCAGGTCGGCGCTGAGGCCACGCGCGCTCAGCATAAAGGTGATGAAGGGCACCATGATCATGCCGCCGCCAACGCCCAGCAACCCGGCCAAAAATCCGGTGCTCAGACCGAGCAGGCAGAGCTCAAAAATCAGCAGTGGTTCTAGGTGCATGGAATGGAAAAAGGTGTCTGCAGTTGCGCGCCGGACCGTCATCCTGAACCGGGGTTCAGGTGGGCGAGGTCAGCTCAGGGCCTTGGGTTCATCTGACGCGAGATGATCACGCATTCCCAAGCGATGTTCCAAGCCCGGTGCTACATGAGCATTGGTTCTAGGAAATATAAAGCCCGACAGGCACTGCAGACGCTCAGATTGTAGGGCAGCACGAACGTTCACGTTCATCAGAGCAGCTGGCCATCCTTACCCAAAGCGGCGTCCACCCGCTCCAGCAGCGATGTCAGCGCGGCATCGTGAATTGCGTCGGATGGACCTGCCGCATTGCTGGCTGGCGGCACAGGCTGTTCGGTCGACGTAGCACTCTGGCGCAGATCAGAGAGTTCGAATGCCAGATTCAGCGCTGCCAGCACTGCAATCCGGTCCCGCGCCTTGACCTTGCCCGCATCGCGAATGCGGCACATCGCCGCGTCCACGCGTTGCACGGCCTCGCGAAACTGGACTTCGCCGCCGTCGGGGCAACCCAACAGATAGCTCTGTCCCATGATCTGCACATCCAACTGCTTCATGCCTCGCCTTTCGGAGTCGTCGCGTTGCCCGGCAGCCGTTCCAGCAGTGCATCGACCCGCGCACGGGCCGCGCTCAGGCGCGATTTGAGCGAGTCACGTTCGTGCGTGAGCAGCGTCAACTGTTCGGACAGCAGCGCATTCGTGCGTTGCTGCTCCTGGTAGCGCACGAGCAGGCGCTCGACGCGTTCGGTGATCAGTTCGATTTGAGTGGGTGAAGCCATGGCGTTTCGGAGTGGGCGTCTGATTGTAAGGATTCGCCCAGGGCGAATTGAATAAAATAAGCGTGTTGGTGCTCGCGGTGTGGTTCACATGCCGCAGTTCAACGGGAAGCAGGAAGGTGAGTCGTTTGCTGCGAGGTCGCTCTCGTCGCCACAGCGCCCCGCCCCGCCTGCGCTGCCCCCGCAACGGTCAAACGGACGAGTCTTCGGCATTGGTGCCGAGGATTTCACTTTCATCTACAGCCACTGAGCGCCTTGAACAAGTGCTTGGGAAGGCGATGACAGCAGTGCCGCCAGCCCGGATACCGGCCAACACGGTGAGTCTGCGCGTGCGCGGGCTCGTATCGCTTTTGCACTGGCGGGGAGGCCGGTGTGGGCATTTTTTGTTCTAGTCCATCATGACCTCACGTCACTTCATTGCGCGCCCGACGGCGCTTTTCTGCGCTATTTTTGCCTCCCTCTCGTGTCACGCCCAGTCCACTTCTATGGACACGGTCGTGGTAACGGCCAGCCGCACCGAGCAGCGGGTGCAGGACGCGCTACCGGCCACCACCCTGATCACGCGCGCTGACATTGACGCCGCCCAGGTTTCCGATCTACCCAGTTTGCTGCGTAGTGTTGCCGGCTTGGAACTCACGCAAAGCGGGGGCATGGGCACCATTTCAAGCGCCTTCATTCGCGGCGCGGAATCGCGCCACACGCTGCTGCTGATCGATGGTGTGGCTGTCAACAACCTGAACTTTGGCCTTCCGGCGCTGGAACAGGTGCCACTGGGCAATGTGGAGCGCATCGAGGTCGTGCGTGGCAACGTCTCCAGCCTCTACGGCAGCGCTGCCATAGGCGGCGTGATCCAGGTCTTTACGCGTCAGGGTGCGGCACCGGCAGTCAGTGTTTCAACGCTCGCCGGCTCCAATGCCTACCATCAACTCGACGCCAGCCTGTCCACACCGCTGGGTTCTTCCACGCGCCTGAACGCCACTTTGGAATCCATTGGGACGGCCGGCTTCAACGCCACCAACCAGAGTGAAATTCCAGGCACCAACCCCGATCGTGACGGCTACGCACGGCATGCGGCCTCACTGGGCCTGACCCAGGATTTGGGCGTGCTGGGTGGTGGTTCACAAAAGAGCAGCCTGGGACTGCGACTGCGCAATGTGCACGGCGTGACCCAATACGACAGCCAGTACGGACCGGCCAACCAGGCGGATGTATCGCGCTACACCGAACGCGGGACGGTGGTGGAGGGCAAGTTTTTCATGGCGGCAGGCCTGAGCCTGAACGCAGCATTGACCCAAAGCCAGGACTTGCTCAACGCGAACGTCACGGCCTACCCGTACTGGGTGAATTCGTACAGCACCGGTGGCCAACTGGGTCTGGAGTGGACGTTTTCTCCCGGCCAGCGCATCTCCAGTGGCTACGAAGGCACGCACCAGCGCGTTGCCAGTGACACCGTCTACGATCACACGTCGCGGCAACAGGACAGCCTGCGTCTGGGATACCAGGCCGACTACGCGCAAAGCCAGGTGCAGTTGAATCTGCGTCAGGACAAGTATTCCGACTTCGGCACGGCCGACACCTATTACGCCGGTTATGCCTGGCGCATCACGCCGCAATGGCGAATCAACGCATCCAATTCCAGCGGCTTCAACGCGCCCACATTCAACGACCTGTATTACCCCTACGGCGGCAATCCCTTGCTCAAGCCCGAGCACGTGAAATCAAGCGAACTGGGCTTGCAATACGCCAGCAACGCACAGGAACTCCGCGTGGTGCTGTTCAACAATCGCTACGCCGACCTGATCGCCAACGATGTCAACTACACCCGCGTCAATATCGGTGCGGCGCGCAATCAGGGTGTCGAACTGAGCTACAACGGCACGCTCGCCAATACCGGCGTGCACGCCAGCGCCACCTCGCAGGATCCGATCGACCTCGTCACCGGCAAGCGCCTCACGCTGCGTGCAGCCACGCTGGCAAATCTGGGTCTGGGACGCGATTTCGGCGTCTGGAATCTGGTTGCCAATCTGCGCTACAGCGGTTCGCGCCCGGACGGCAGCCATACATTGGCGTCCTACAGCGTGTTCGATCTGAGTGCCCAGTGCACCATTACGCCTGAACTCAAGGCGACGGCGCGCGTTCAGAACGTGGCGGACCGCCATTACGAGACCGTGTACGGCTACAACCAGGCTGCGCGTAGCTTGGTGCTGGGCCTGAATTGGCAACCCAGGTTCTGACGGGAGAAAAGTTGATGCAGCAGCCTCGTCGTCGTCAAGTCATGCCTGTGCTCGCGGCGGCGCTGCTGTGCTTGCTGGCCACGGCGGCGCAGGCGCTGCAGATCAGCGACGACCGTGGCGTGTCGGTGCGCTTCGACGCGGCGCCGCGGCGCATCGTGAGCCTGTTGCCGTCGCTGACCGAGGCCGTGTGCGCGCTGGGCCAATGTCAGTACCTCGTCGGTGTCGATCGCTTCTCCAATTGGCCCGCATCGGTGCGCAGTCTGCCGCAATTGGGCGGCCTGGATGACGCTCCCATCGAAGCGATCGTCGCGCTGCGGCCCGACGTGGTGCTGCTGGCCGCGTCGGCGCGTGTCACGTCCAGGCTGGAGTCGCTGGGCATCAAAGTGCTTGCGCTGGAGCCGAAGAATTTCGCCGACGTGCAACGCGTGCTGCGACAGATCGGTGTGCTGCTGGATGTTCCCGATGCCGATCGTGTCTGGCGCGGCATCGACGCGGCGATGGTCGCCGCGGTCGCGTCGATGCCGACGCACGCCCGCGGCGCCAAGGTGTATTTCGAGGTCAGCCGCGAACCCTATGCGGCCGGCGCCTCGTCCTTCATCGGCGAGATGTTGACGCGCCTGGGCCTGGGCAATATCGTGCCGGGAGCGCTGGGGCCATTTCCCCAATTGAACCCTGAGTTCGTGGTGCGCGCCGACCCGGACCTGATCATGATCGGCGACGGCAGTGCCCAAGGGTTGAAGCAGCGTCCGGGTTGGGCCGGCATGCGCGCGTTGCGGGAGCAACGCATCTGCGCCTTCAAGCCGGAGCAGGCCGACATGCTGGTGCGTCCGGGTCCGCGCATGGCGCAGGCGGCGCAATTGATCACCCAATGCGTGCGCGACAAATTGCCATGAACCCGGTTGCAAAGTACCAGCGTGTGGCGACCCTCCTGATGCTGGGTCTGCTGTTGCTCAGCGCCGTCTTGATCTTGGTTGGCGCGGGCGTGGGCAGCACCGGCTTTGAGCGGGTGTGGAGCGCCTGGAAAGACCCCGTTGCCTGGCAAATTGTCTGGGACATACGACTGCCGCGCACCTTGGGCGCCTGGACAGCTGGCGCCCTGCTGGGCCTGGCTGGCGCGGTGGCGCAAGGCCTGTTTCGCAATCCTTTGGCCGACCCCTACTTGCTGGGCAGTGCCTCCGGCGCCACGCTGGGTGTGGCCCTGGCGTTGGCGCTGCTCGGAGGCACCGGATTGGCCAGCAGTTGGTTGCTGCGTCTGGGCCTCACCGGCGCCGCCTTTGCCGGCGCCACTGGCGCTGTGATGCTCACGCTGGCGCTGGCCAAAGGGCTGCAGAACAGCTTGCGCCTGCTGCTCGCGGGCGTGGTCGTGGGCGTGGTACTGGGCGCCATGAGTTCGCTCGTGGTGCTGCTGGTACCGCAGATCACGCAGACCATGCAGGCCTTCATGTTGGGCAGCACCGGTTACATCAGTTGGAGCGCCTGCGTGCTCATGGGTGGAGTGTGGCTGCTGTGCGCGCTCGTGGCCTGGCTGCTGAGTCCAGTGCTGGATGGTCTGGCACTGGGCGAAGCCACGGCGCACAGCCTGGGCCTGCCCTTGGCGCACATGCGTGCCGTGCTGGTGGCCGTGCTGGCCTTGGCCACCGGTACGGCGGTGGCGCAGACGGGCCTGATCGCCTTTGTCGGGCTGGCCGCACCGCACCTGGTGCGCTCGTTGCTCAAGACCACCCACGACCGCCTGCTGCTGCTTTCCAGTCTGGCCGGTGGCGTGTTGTTGCTGGCGGCGGACATGCTGGCGCGCAGCCTCATGGCGCCGCAGGAACTGCCGGTGGGCGTGTTGACCGCGGTGCTGGGCGGCGGCTACCTGCTGTGGCTCATGCGCCGTCCGCAGGGGAGGGTGACGCCATGAGTCGGGTGGCGCTTCAGGCGCGCAAGGTGTGCGCCACGTTGGGGTCGATGCAAGTTCTGCACGACGTTGATCTGGAGCTCCCGGGCGCCAGCTGGATCAGCGTGGTCGGGCCCAACGGCGCGGGCAAATCCACGCTGCTCAAGGTGCTGGCGCAACTGCTGCCGTACGGCGGACAGGTGCTGCTGCTGGGGCAGGACGCGGCGAAGATGCCCAGGCGCCAGCGCGCGCAACAACTGGCCTGGCTGGGCCAGCATGAGGCCAGCGCCGACGACTTGCTGGTGTACGACGTGGCCATGCTGGGACGCCTGCCGCACCAGACTTGGCTGGTGGGCCCGACCGCCCTTGATCACGAGGCCGTGCAGCAGGCGCTGCGCGCCACTCAATCGTGGGATTGGCGCGCCCGGGCGCTGGGCCAGCTCTCGGCCGGGGAGCGTCAGCGCGTGTTGTTGGCGCGAGCGTTGGCGGTGCAGGCCCAGGTGCTGCTGATGGACGAGCCGTTGGCCAATCTGGACCCGCCACATCAGGCCGACTGGCTGGCCCTGGTGCACTCCCTGGTGGCGTCGGGCAAGACCGTGGTGAGCGTGCTGCACGAGGTGGCGCTGGCGCTGCAGGCCGACGAGATGGTGATCCTGCGCGAAGGCAGAGTGCAGCACCAGGGGCGCTGCTCCGATGTCAGCACCCAGCGCGCGCTGGAATGCGTGTTTGACGATCGGATCTGCGTGCACAACCTGTTCGGCCAGCCGGTGGTGCTGCTGAAAAAGTAGCGCAGGGCAGGGCCAGTCACGGTGCAGGCGTCTTGTCCTTGAAGTCGCAGCAGCGCGCCACGCTGCATTGCCAGCATTTGGGTGTGCGTGCCAGACAGATGTAACGCCCGTGCAGGATCAGCCAGTGGTGCGCATCCGCCAGATACTCGGTGGGGACGCGTTGCAGCAGCCTTTTTTCTACTTCCAGCGGCGTCTTGCCCGGCGCCATGCCGGTGCGGTTGGCGAGCCGAAAGACATGCGTGTCCACCGCCATGGTGGGCTCGCCGTAGGCGCAGTTCAGCACCACGTTCGCGGTCTTGCGTCCCACGCCCGGCAACGCCTCCAGCGCCTCGCGCTCGCGCGGCACCTGACCGTGATGACGATCCAGCAGCATCTGGCAGGTCTGCAGCAGGTGCCGCGCCTTGCTGTGATACAGGCCGATGGTTCTGATATGGCGTTCCAACCCGTCGAGTCCGAGCGCCAACATCTTTTGGGGCGTGTTTGCCACCGGAAAAAGTTGACGCGTGGCCTTGTTCACGCTCACGTCCGTGGCCTGCGCACTCAAGAGCACGGCCACCAGCAGCTCAAACACGTTGCTGTATTCCAGCTCCGTCACCGGAGTCGGGTTGGCGGCCTTGAGCGTGGCGAAAAATGCGCTGATCTGGTCGCGTGTCATGCTGTGCTGCCGTGTTGTGGGGAATGATGCAAAGTGTGCCCTATAGTTGCCCCTTCACCGATACTTGAATGCCTATGGCGAAAGAAATGCTATCCACCGACGGTCTGATCCTGGACTTGCCTTCCTGGCTGAAGACGCCCGCCGGACGCTATCTTCTGGGCTGGGAGCAGGCGCAGCTGGATCGCGCGGTGGCCGATATCTTTGGCTTCAACGCATTGCAATTGGGTCTGCCGGAATTGGACGCGTTGCAGGCCAACCGCATGCCGCAGCGCTGGCTCGCCTGCGACAGCACACAGGCGGCGCAGTGGCCATCCCGCACGGCCTTGAGCACCGATTTCTCGGCCTTGCCATTCGCCACCGCCAGTCTGGACCTGGTGGTGCTGGCGCACGCTCTGGAGCTGCACCCCGACCCTCATGCCACGTTGCGCGAGGTGGAGCGGGTGCTGGTGCCGGAAGGGCGGGTGGTGATCTGTGGTTTCAATCCGAACGGGCTTTGGGCATGGCGCCAGCGCCGCGCGCACTGGACCCAGCATCTGGGCTTTGGCGAGCGCTTCCTGCCCGATGTGGGTCAATGGCTGGGCTACCGCCGATTGCGCGACTGGCTGCGGCTGCTGAGCTTTGAGGTTGAACTGCACCAGTATGGCTGCTATCGTCCAGCCATGCACAGCCTCACCTGGCTGGAGCGCTGCGCCTGGATGGACAAGGTGGGCGCACGCTGGTGGCCGATTTTCGGGTCAGTCTATTTCGTGGTCGCAGTCAAGCGCGTGCGCGGCATGCGCTTGCTGGAGCCGGCGTGGAAAGTCAGCAGCAAAGTTGCCACGGCGCCGGCTTCGATTGCGAACCAGGTCGGTGTGGGAAAGCCCGCGCACTTCAAGAAAACAGAAAGCGAAATATCCCTTTGAATTCCATCGATATCTATACCGACGGCGCCTGCAAGGGCAACCCGGGACCCGGCGGCTGGGGTGCTCTGCTCAAGTCTGGTCACACCGAAAAGACCCTGTTCGGAGGCGAGTTGGAGACCACGAACAACCGCATGGAAATGACGGCGGTGATCGAGGCACTGAGCGCGTTGAAGCGCCCGTGCAAGGTCACGCTGCACGTGGACAGCCAGTATGTGCTAAAGGGCATGACTGAATGGCTTGCGGGTTGGAAAGCCAAAGGCTGGAAGACGGCCGCCAAACAACCGGTAAAGAACGTCGATCTGTGGCAGAAACTCGATGCACTGGTTCACGGCGGCGAGCATCATATCGAGTGGCGCTGGGTCAAGGGTCATGCCGGCAACCCAGGTAACGAGCGTGCCGACGCGCTGGCCAATCAGGGCGTGGAGCAGGCCCTGAGGCGCAGTTGATTCCGGGGCGGCACGACCGCCGGCTACTTGCTGGCAACGGTCAGTAGGCCGTTGTTGGCTGGGCCAGTGACGCCGTTCAGATTCAGGTTGCTACCTGTCGTCGCGGTCGTGCTCAGGCCTGCGAGAGAGTTCCCGTTGGCGTCGAATTGCTTCATCACCTGTGCCATGCTGACCACCGCCATGGAGGCGGCTGAGGCTGCCGAGGCGGCTGCCGTAGCGACGGGCGCAAGCGGCATAGGTGTGGTTTGCGCCGCCGCTGCGGCCATATCAAACGACCCCATCGCCTGCACCATGCTGCTGACCTGCGTGCGCAAATCGCTTGTCGCCACAACTAGTGCCGGCGCAAACGGTGGCGTGGGAAGCACGGCCATCGGGGTCGCACTCCACTGTGTGGTTGCGACCACCGTGTCGGCGTTCAACGCCGCAATCGCTCGATCCAGCGCGGCGCTGGCGGCGACGCTGGTGTCCACGAAGACTGGCGTCGTGCTGCTGGCAGCAGCGAGCGCCGCGGCGCTGCCGACCGCGGGGGGAACAACTCCGCCGGTGGCAAACCAGACATCGGCCGCAGCGTGGCTCACTCCATCCGAGGTCTGGAAGGTGGAAGTCAAGCCGATCAGGTTGCCGCTGTTCATGCGGGTGGAAGCCGTCGTTTGCAGGCTGATTTGGGTGATTTCCAACGCTGCCAGCGTATGCAACTCTCCCGGTGCGCTGACGCCGTCGCCATTGCTGTCCACCCAAACCCGAAGATCGGCAAAAACCGCATCTGCACTGCTGATGACGCCGTCACCATTGGTGTCGAATTGCGCCAGCGCCGCGTAGCCATTGGGCGCCGTCGCTCCGTTGGCCATGACCGTGGAAGTGCCGAACAACTCGCTGCCGTTGGTGATGCTGCCGTCGGTATTGCGGTCCAGAACCAGCAAGCCCTCGCCACTTGCCACCCATCCGGTGTTGATCGCCTGACCCGAGTTCTGCAAGTCGAACTTCACGCCGACCGATTCGCTTATCGTCTGAATTCCGGTTCCAGCCAAGTCCAGCACAATGGGTGAAACATAGGAAATTCCATTGTCGCCCAAGGCAGTTTGTTGGGGCGGAGTAAGAGCAGACATCTGTGTCCCAGTCATTGCGGCAACCTGAGTCGAGGTCAGCGCCGCTACTTCTATCGTCGTGAGTGCCACGACCTGGTCGGTCGTCAGGGCAACCACCTGATCCGTCGTCAGCGCTGCCACGGCGGCTGTCGTCAAAGAGATCAACCGGTCAGTGCTCAGTGCGGCCACGTCGGTGGTCGTGAGTGCGACCACCTGAGTTGTCCGCAGTGCCGCAATGTCGGTTGTGCTCAGCGCTTGAATCTGGTCGGTTGTGAGGGCAGCGATCGCGTCGGTCGTCAGTGCTGTCATTTGTGATGTGCCCAAAGCGGCAATATCCGCGGTCGTGATCGCTGTGATCTGATCTGTCGTGAGTGCTGCGATGCTCGCGGAGTTCAGTTGCGTGATCTGATGGGTTCCGAGCGCAGCGATCTGATCTGTGCTCAATGATTCAACCTGAGACGTCGTGAGCGTAGCGACCTGATTTGTGCTGAGCGATTGCACCTGATCGGTCGTGAGCGCCGCGATGTTGTCCGTGGTCAGCGCCGTGAGTTGCCCGGTGCTCAATTGAGCAAGATCTGCGGTGGTGATCGCCTGCACCTGAGCCGTGTTCAGCCCAGCCACACCGGCCGTCTTGAGCGCGCTGATCTGCGCGGTCGTCAAGGCCACGATCTGGTCGGTTGTGAGTGCAACCACGCCGGCGCTGGTGAGCGCGGCGATTTGGGACGTCTGGATCGTCACGACATCAGCGGTCGTGATCGCGGCCACCTGATCGGTCGTGAGCGCGGCCACATCGCCGGTGTTGAGTTGCGTGATCTGATTTGTCTGGAGCGCACCAATCTGGTCCGTGCTCAGCGCCGCCACCTGTGCCGTCTTCAGCGCCGCTACTTGCGTCGTGCTCAGCGCCTGCACCTGCTCGGTCGTGAGCGCTTGCGTGTTCGCCGTCGTCAGCGCCACCACCTGCGCC
>CAIVXG010000014.1 GCA_903909815.1 uncultured beta proteobacterium
GTACCTGGCCTCCAGCTCTGTGCGCATGGACGCCAGCGTTTGCATGATTGGCGCTTGCAGAATGGGCAAACCTACTTCGGCCAGCACGACCTCTTTGTCACGCCACCGCTGGTCGCTGATCAGGTCGTCTTCAAACCGGCGGCACACCGAACGAGTAGGCGTTTAAAGTACTTTAGGGTTGACTCCACAACACGCTGCCAAACAGCGCCGGCACGGTCAACGTGAGGCTGCCGTTGACCGGCAACACCTTTAAGCCGGTGAAGGCGTCGACCCATGCGCCCGCAGACACCCCCAGCGGTAGGGAGAAGGTCACGGTCTGCGGCGCCACGCTGTTGTTGGCAGCGGTGATGGCCCAGTCCTTGCCGTCCTGGCGTGCCAACACGATCACGTGCTCGGTCAACAGCAAAGGCGCTGACAGGCTTCCGTGGCGCAGCACCGCGTGGTCTTTGCGCAAGCGGATGAGGCGCTTGAAATCGTCCAACAGGGCGTTGTCCGGCTTGCCACCCCGATCAAGCCAGGGATAGGTGGCACGGTTGTAGGGATCGTCGCCACCGGTGAGCCCGACCTCGTCGCCGTAGTACACGGCGGGCGCGCCCGGGAACACCATCTGAAAGAAGACCGCCAGGCGCAGCCTTTGCTTGGCCAGGGCGATGGTGGCCGCAGCGTCGCTGTCCGAGCGGTAGCCGAACTGGTGCAATGCGCGTGCCTGGTCGTGGCTGGAGAGCAGGTTCATGAGCGCGAAGAAGGACTGCGGCGGGTAGGCCTCGCGCATCAGCTCGATGTTTTCGTACAGGGCCTTGGCGTTGCCGCCGCCCGCGTAGTCGAGCACGGTGTTGCGAAAGATGTAGTTCATCGTTGAGTCGAACTCATCGCCCAGCAAAAATTTGGAGGCGTCGAACCAGGTCTCGGCAATCGTCAGCGCATCCGGTTGGTGCTGCTTGATGGCCACGCGCCATTCGCGCCAGAAATCGTCTGGTACCCAAGGGGCCACGTCCATGCGCCAACCGGCGGCGCCACGGTCCAACCACTGCTTCATGATGGAATCCTTGGCGGCATAGGCGAAGTCGCGGTAGCTGCGCGAGGCCTTGTTCAACTCGGGCAGATCCTTCACGCCGACCCAACCCTGGTACTGCTTGTCGGCTTCGCTCTGGCTGGCGTCAAACTTGTACCAGTCGGCGTAAGGCGATTGCGGGTTGATCTTGCCGCCATAAAAAGCGCCGGTGCCGCTGTACTTGCCAAAGCGGTCGAAGTAGAGCGAGTCGCTTCCGGTGTGATTGAGCGAGGCGTCAGGGATGACGCGGATGCCACGCTGGGCGGCCTCACGGGTCAGGCGCTCGAAGTCCTGGTTGCTGCCAAAGGCCCGGTCGACGTGCTGGTAGTCGGCGGTGTCGTACTTGTGGTTGCTTGCTGCCTGGAACAGCGGTGTGATGTAGAGCGCGTTCGCGCCCAGGTCGGCGATGTAGTCGAGCTTTTCAATGATTCCGGCGATGTCGCCGCCGAAGAAGTCGTTGTTGTAGATCGCGTCCGAGCCGTCGCCCGAGCCGGGCTTGTAGGGCTTCTCTATCCAGTGGGTGTGGAACTCGACCTCCTTGTCCTGGTAGTGGTCAATTCCCGGTTTGGGGTCGTTCGTCGGATTGCCGTTGCGAAAGCGTTCCGGGAAGATGTAGTAATAGACCGCATCCTTGGCCCAGGTTGGCACCACGAAATCGGCTGCGTACACGGTCTGACGGAAGCGGCGCACAGTCTTTGTGGAAGCCGGCAGCAAGTCCACATGACCCAGCCCCCCCGAACCCTTTTCGCGCGTCCAGAAGATGGCGTTGGCGTTGTTCTGGTAGACATAGGTTTGGCCGGCAATTTTCGCTTCGAAATAGTATCCGTAGATTCCGATGGCGTCGAACCGGTGCTGCGCGCTCCAGTGTTCGAAACCCTGGGCGTCGGGGGCCAATCGAACCATGGCCATGCGCTGCACAGGCTGGTACTCCAGCAGTTCCTGATTGCCCTCCAGACGGCGCTTCTCCAGCACCAATGTCACGCTCGAAACACCGGGGAGGGCTGAGATGTGAAAGCTCATGGCGGTGCCTGCCGTCACCGCACCGAAGGGCGCCTTGTCGGAGGTTGCGCGAGAGTCGTGGCCCAGGCTCAGGGCCACTGGATCGGTGATGACCGAGGTCGCTGATTCTGGCACGGTGGCGCAGGGCAGGGCTGCGCCCATGAGGGAAGTGGGGCATTCGGTGAGGGTCATGGTGGGCGCGATCGTGGTCGGTGGCAGCGTGAGTTGGATGCGGTAGCTGCCGTTGAAGGCGTAGGCTATGGCCTCGCCTTTGGGGATGAGCGGCGCGGGCACGCGGAGCTGGAGTTTGGCGCCGCCGAAGTCTGCGTCGGCGGACCAGTCGTCGTCGCCGATCTTGACATTGTGCTGACCAGAAAGTGTGGTGACGAGTTCGAAGCGATCACAGAAGTAGACGAACTTCTGCGCCTCGTCTGCGCCCCAGGCGTTGAAGCTGCCGCGCAAGAAGAGATCGCGAGTGCCCAGGGGTTTGGGCTGGCAGGCACCCGCCTTGTCTATCGACGCCGTTTTGACGGGAGCCACCGAATTCGGTGCGGCGCAGGCGCCGAGCAGCACAAGGCAAGCGCTCAGCGCCAGTGACACGGCACGCACGCTCAGCCCTTCACACCGCCAGAGGTCAGGCCCGAAACAATCCAGCGCTGTGCTGCCAGAAACACCGCCGTGATGGGCAGGCCTGAGAGCACGGCAGCGGCGGCGAAATCGCCCCACAGGTATTTCTGCTCGTACAGGTAGTACTTCGAGCCCACGGCGAGGGTCAGGTTGGGCTCCTCGCGCAGCAAAATGGAGGCCACCGGGTATTCGATGATGGTGCCGATGAAGGCCAGCACGAACACCACCATCAGGATCGGTACTGCCATGGGCAGCAGCACTCGGTGGAAGGCCTGCCAGGAAGTGGCGCCGTCGACTTTGGCGCATTCCTCGATCTCCACAGGAATGGTTTCAAAGTAGCCCTTGATGGTCCAGACATGGGTTGCAACGCCGCCCAAATAGGCCACGATCAGGCCCGCATGGGTCTCAATGCCGAGCCAGGGTACATAGTGGCCTATGGCCTCGAAAATGGCGTAGATCGCCACCAAGGCTACCGCCACCGGAAACATCTGCAGCAGCAGCATGCTGTTCAGGATCGGCGCCTTGAAGCGGAACTTCAGACGCGCAAAGCCATAGGCCGCGGTGGTGGAAATACCCACGATCAGGAACGCGGAAATCGTCGCCACCTTGATCGAGTTCCACAGCCACAGCAGCACCGGAAATGGTGGCTTGACCAGTACGCCATCGGCGCCGGTATAGGACATGCCCAACGCCAGCTTCCAGTGCTCCAGGCTCAACTCCGTGGGGATAAGCGCGCCGGTGGCGAAGTTGCCCGGGCGCAGCGAAATCGAGATCACCGCCAGCAGCGGGAACAGCGTGATCGCCATCAGCGCCCACAAACCCACGTGGGCCGCGACGACGCGCCAGCGCTGACTTTTTCCTGTGACGAGTGCCATGGCGGTTTACCTTTTTTGGGTGTCCTGCGTGCGCGTGAACTTCAGGTTCACGATCGCCAGCAAGGCCACGAGGAAGAAGATCACCGTCGAGATCGCGGCGGCCAATCCAAAGTTGGCACCGGCGTCGGTGAAGGCGATGCGGTAGGTGTAGGACACCAGAATGTCAGTGGTGCCGGCGGGCAGCTTGGTGTTGAGGTAGTCGGGCCGGCCGTCTGTGAGCAGCGAGATCAGCACGAAGTTGTTGAAGTTGAAGGCGAAGGCGGAGATCAAGAGCG
The DNA here is from genome assembly GCA_903909815.1 of uncultured beta proteobacterium. Lineage (GTDB taxonomy): Bacteria > Pseudomonadota > Gammaproteobacteria > Burkholderiales > Burkholderiaceae_C > CAIKVZ01. The sequence continues at coordinate 3,828 of CAIVXG010000014.1, forward strand.
GCGTGAGTGGGCGCGCAATCAGCGGCGCGGTGATGCGCCAGAAGTTGGTCAGAGGCCCGGCGCCGGCGATGGCCGAAGCCTCGTACAGATCGGCGGGGATGGCCTTGATGAGTCCGGTGCAAATCACCATGATGTACGGGTACCCGAGCCAGGTGTTGACGATCAGGATCATGCTTTTGGCCAACGTGGCGTCGGCAAACCACGCCGGTTTGATGCCGAAGAGCGCATTCAGCACGGCATTGATTTCGCCAAAGTTCTGATTGAACAGCCCCTTGAACACCAGAATGGAGATGAATCCGGGAACGGCGTAGGGTAGAAACAAGAGCGTTCGGTACAGCGTGCGGTAGCGCAACGCTTCCCAGTTCAGCACCACGGCCAGCGTCATGCCGATGGCGGTGGAGAACAGCACCGTGAGCGCAGCAAAGGTGATGGTCCAGATGAAGATCGAGACGAAGGGGCCGCGCATGTCGGGGTCGCCGAAGATGCGCGCGTAGTTGTGCCAGCCCACATTCACCTTGAAGCCCGGTTGCAGGCGCTCGCCTTTGCCATCTTCAAAGTAGCCGGTATCGGTGTTGGGCCGATACACCGTGCCGGTGGCGCGTTGCATGAGAACTCCATCGGGCCCCGCCATCCACAACGGGTCAAAGGGTGCAAATTCGCGCACCCCCGAGTAAACGAGCTGACGCTGATCGGGCAGGGTCAGCTTCAAGGCGCGCAATCCATCGCGGTGCGCCAACACCTGCTTCAGCGGCAAGACCTCACTCAAAGCCGATCCGTCGGCAGGCAGGAGCTGCATCGCAACCGCTGAGGATGCGCCCTCATCCAGCGGCAACGGTGAAGAGACATAGCGCACGGAACTGGCGGCGCTGTCGCTCGGCGTCAGCAGCAGTCGCCACTGGTTGCCTTCGCGGTGCAGGCTGAACTCCATGGCCTTGCTTTCATCGACCTCGGCCTGATCGAGCAGATAGCCGCGTGCGCGTTCTTCGCTCAACAGGTTGCTGGAAGAATAGTTGGTGAAGCCGATCTGCATCGTGTACAGCAGCGGAAAAGCCACAAACACCAGCATCGCTGCCACGCCCGGAAACAGGTAGCGCCAGGCCAGGGTGTGCGCCGAAAGATAGACGTACAGGGCCAGTGCGCCCAAGGTGAGCAAGCCCAGCGCCCACAGCGGCTGGCCCTGGCGGTAGACGCTGAACACCAGCCAAAGCAGGGCCAGCGACGTGAAGGCGGCCAGCGGCCACTTGATCAGGGAGGTTTTACTCATGTCACTTCACCAGCATGCGCGCGGCCGCACCGTCGAGTGCCTCTTGCGCCGATTGACGCCCGTTTGTGATGGCTTCGAGGGCGGCGTCCATCGCCGGCCAAAAGCGCCCCAGGTCCGGAATATTCGGCAGCGCCTCACCGGCGCGGGCGTTGTCCATCGTGGCTCGGATGTTGGCGTCGCTGGAGAGTTCGGCAAAATAGGCCTTGTTGGCCGGTGTGCCCAGAGCCACGTCGGCGGAAATGGTCTTGAGTCCGCTCACACGCAGCACGTGGCTCTCCAGAAACTCGCGCGCCAGATCCTTCACTTGGCTGGGCGCTGCGATCATGCAGCCGAGCACGCCGACAAAGGGCTTGGAAGGCCTACCCGGGGTGACGCTGGGGATGGGGCCGACCGCAAAATCGATTTTGCTTTTGCGTGCGTTGTCCCAGGACCACGGGCCAGAGATCATCATCGCGATTTCGCCTCTGGCGAAGCCCGCCTCCATTTCGGCGTAGCGCGCGCCGCGCGGCAATTGCCCGTTCTGGATCATGCGTTCGAGCAGCTGCGCTGCCTGCACTGCGCCAGGGGTATTCACCCCCACCCGGGACGGGTCCAGCTCGCCCTGGGGCGTTTGGGCGAAAACGAACCCCCCGTTGCCAGCCAGCAGCGCCCAGGTGAAGAATGTCTTGTTGTAATCCCACAGTAGCGCCTTCTTGCCCTGTGTTGCCAACTGTTTGTCCAGTGCAATGACCTCGTCAAACGTGGCCGGGGGCGCCTTCACCAGAGCGCGGTTGTAGATCAGGCCCACAGCCTCGATCGCCAGCGGGTAACCCCAGACCTTGCCCTGATAGGTAAAGGCCTTCCAGGCCGAGTCGTCGATTTCGCCTCGGATCTTTAGGGTGGGTTTGATAGGGACGATTAATCCTGATTTGGCCCATTCGCCCACGCGGTCATGCGGCCAGCAAAAGATGTCCGGGCCCTTGCCCGCGGCCGCGGCGGCCTGGAACTTATCGGGCGCACCCTCGGGGTGCTGCACCACCACTTGCACACCGGACTCCCGGGTGAAAGCGTCACCCACCTTTTGCAGGCCGTTGTAGCCCTTGTCGCCGTTGATCCACACCAGCAGCTTCAGGGACTCCGCTGCGGAGCCGGGCAGCGCCAGCAGCAGCGCGATGCCGGCGCACAGCCAAGAGATGCGCCAGCGCATCAGACCTCCAGCGCCACGTGGCGGCGCAAGGCTTGGCCGGCGGCGTCGAACAGATAGGTCTTGTCCGCCGGCAGGCTCAAGCCCAGTCGGGTGCCGGCGCGCACGCGCGTGCCGCCATCGAGCTCGCAGGTGAGGGCCTCTTCCACACCGGGGAAGTCGCAGTAAGCGTGGGTGGTGCTGCCCAGGTTCTCGACAAAGGTGACGCCGGCTTCGATGCAGTTTTCCTGGCCCTCGGTGCGCAGGTGTTCGGGTCGAACACCCAGCGTGAGTTTGTCGCCCGGCTTGGCGCTGCTGGCATCCACAGCGCAACGTATGCTGGCGCCGCCTTGGAGCTGGACCACGGCTTGCTGCGCGCTCGCCTGCAACACGTCGGCCTGGATGAAGTTCATGCGCGGCGAGCCGATGAAGCCGGCCACGAACAGATTGTCAGGGTGCTCGTAAAGTTCCAGCGGAGAGCCCACCTGTTCGATCCTTCCGGCCGAGAGCACCACGATGCGGTCGGCCAGCGTCATGGCTTCAACCTGGTCGTGCGTGACATAGACCATCGTGGTCTTGAGCTCTTCGTGCAGCTTGGCAAATTCGTAGCGCATGCGCACCCGCAGCGCCGCGTCCAGATTGGACAGCGGCTCATCGAACAGGAACACCTCGGGCTTGCGCACGATGGCGCGCCCGATGGCCACGCGCTGGCGCTGTCCGCCCGACAGGTCCTTGGGCTTGCGCTGCAGCAGGTGTTCGATGTTCAGGATCTTGGCCGCTTGTTGCACCGCCGCGTCAATCTGCGGCTTCGGCATCTTGGCCAGTTGCAGGCCAAAAGCCATGTTGTCGTACAGGCTCATGTGCGGATAGAGCGCGTAGGACTGGAACACCATGGCGATGCCGCGCTCGGCCGGTGGCACGTCGTTCACGAATCGGTCGTTGATGGTCAGAGTGCCGCTGGTGATGTCCTCCAGGCCAGCGATGACGCGCAGCAGGGTCGATTTGCCACAGCCCGAGGGGCCGACAAAGACCATGAACTCGCCGTCACGGATCTCCAGGTCCACCTCGTGCAGGATCTGGGTCGCACCGAAAGCCTTGGTCACGCCTGAGAGTTTTACATTCGCCACGTTGATCTCCACGCCACCTCAGCACAAGGTGGCTTGTCTCTTGCATGTCACTGGAAAGGCGGAAACACCAACCGTGGCTTGACGCGGCTGCGGGTTGAGTCCGACTCGATTTTTTCGCGAGTATACCGCCCAAAATGTAGTGATACAACGTTTTCATCAACGGGATCTATTCATGCAGAGTTCGGCAGTATGTTGAGGAAAATCCGTATTCGGGATTTCCCTAATGTAGCTAAACTACAGAAATCGAGTGATGTCGGCGATACTCGACTCACAACCACGCAGGTCATTCCAGCTCGCCATGTTCAAATCCATTGTCACAGGGTTCCGCACCATGAAAACTTTAGCCACTCCGAACACACCGCCTGCAGTCTCCAGCGCCGCCACAGTTCCTGACCTGCGCCCCGCATTTCGTGCCGCCTTTGCGCGTGAAATGGCGCAGTCCGGACAAGAGCAGAGCGCCCAAATCTGCCTGCGCGCCGCCGCGACGGCCTGCCGCGAAGTGCTGGCGCAACGATGGGGAAAGACCCAGACACAGGATGCTCTGCCCGACAACGGCAACGGCAGCCGCCGCGTGCATTACCTGTCGATGGAGTTTCTCATGGGCCGAGCGCTGGGCAATGCCCTGGCGGCACTGGGATTGGAAGGCGAACTGCGCCAGCAACTGCAGACCCGCGGCCTGCAGCTGTCGGACGTGCTGGAGCGCGAGCACGACGCCGCCCTTGGCAATGGCGGCCTGGGACGATTGGCGGCCTGCTTTTTGGATTCCTTTGCGGAGCTGGGCCTGCCATCGTTTGGCTACGGCTTGCGCTACCAGTACGGCATGTTTGCCCAACGCATCCAGAACGGAAAACAAGTGGAAGCGCCCGATGACTGGATGCCTCACGGCAACCCGTGGGAAGTGCCGCGTTCGGAGCTGAACTACCCCGTGGGTTTCGGCGGTCACGTGGTGGCCGAAGGCGGCGTGCGGCGCTGGGCGCCCTCCGAGTTGCTGCAGGCGCAGGCCTATGACTTCATCGTTCCGGCCCATCACGGTGAACGCGTCTCCACGCTGCGCCAGTGGAACGCCGTGGCGGCGCGGCCGATCGACTTTGCGGCCTTCTGCCAGGGCGACTATCTCGGTGCCGCGCGCCACCGCGTTGCTGCTGATGCCCTGAACTGGGTGCTGTACCCGGACGACAGCACAGCCGCCGGGCGTGAGTTGCGGCTCAAACAGGAAGCCTTTCTGGTGAGCGCGTCGCTGCAGGACGTGATCGCACGCCATGTGCTGGAGCGCGGCAGCGTGCAGGGACTGGCGCTGCGCAATGCGATTCACTTGAACGACACCCATCCGGCACTGGCGCCAGCCGAGTTGATGCGCCTGTTGCTGGACGAGCACGGTTTGGGCTGGGACGAAGCCTGGGGCGTGACGCAGGCGAGCGTGTCCTACACCAACCACACCCTCATGCCGGAAGCGCTGGAGACCTGGGACTTGGGCCTGTTCCAGGCGCTGCTGCCGCGCCATCTGGAAATCATTTTCGAGATCAATGCGCGCTTCCTGACCCAGGTGCGCGCGCGCTTTCCGGGCGACGACGCCCTGATCGCACGTGTCTCCATCATCGACGAAACCGGTGCACGCCGGGTGCGCATGGCCGCGCTCGCGGTCGTCGCCTCGCACAAGGTCAATGGCGTCTCGGCTCTTCATTCGGAGCTGATGGTGCAGACCATCTTTGCTGACTACGCCCAGCTGTTCCCGACGCGCTTTCACAACGTCACCAATGGCGTGACGCCGCGCCGCTGGCTGATGCAGGCGAATCCCGCTTTGTCGACACTGATCGACAGCCGCATCGGCTCCGGATGGCGCCGTGATCTGAAGGGTTTGAGCGCCCTGAAACCCCTGGCCGGCGACGCGGCGTTGGGGCGCGAGTTTCTTCAGGCCAAGCGCCAGAACAAGGAACGCCTGGCCGCGCTGATACGGCGTGAGTTGGGTGTGCTGGTGGATCCGTCCAGCCTTTTCGACGTGCAGATCAAGCGCATCCATGAGTACAAACGCCAGTTGCTCAACGTATTGCATGTGGTGGCCCGCTACCAGGCCATCATCGCCCATCCTGAAGGCGATTGGACGCCGCGCACGGTCGTGATCGCGGGCAAGGCGGCTTCGGCCTACGTGTCGGCCAAACTCATCATTCAGTTGATTCTGGACGTGTCACGTGTGGTCAACAGCGACCCGCGAATCGGCGACAAACTCAAACTGGTATTCCTGCCCAACTATGGCGTGAGCTTGGCCGAAGTGATCCTACCTGCGGCCGATTTGAGCGAACAGATTTCCACCGCCGGAACCGAGGCTTCGGGCACGGGCAACATGAAGTTCGGACTCAACGGAGCACTCACCATCGGCACCTGGGACGGCGCCAACATCGAGATGGCACAGGCAATTGGCGAACAGAACATGTTCATCTTTGGCCTGCGCGCCAACGAGGTCGCCAAGGTCCGGGAACTGGGCTACGACCCGCGCCTGTACGTGGAAGAAAACAAGCAACTCAAGGCCGTGATCGACGCCATCGCCTCGGGCGAGTTTTCCTCGGGAAATGTGCACCGTTATCGTCCGCTCACCGACGGGCTTCTCAATCGCGACAGCTACTTGCTGATGGCCGATTTTTCGGCCTACGTTGAAGCCCAGAGCCAGGTCGACGCTCTTTACAACAATCCAGACCAATGGGCGCGACAGGCGCTGCTCAACGTGGCCAGCATGGGATCGTTCTCGGCAGACCGTACCATCGCCGAATATGTGGACCGCGTTTGGTCCGCCACTCCGAACTAACAAAGGAAAGAACCACAGGATGATGCAAGACCCAGACGTGCAGGCGCTGGTCAAGGCGCGCCACACGGACCCTTTCGCCGTGCTGGGCCTGCATGAAGAAGCGGATGGCCGCCTCTGGTTGCGCGCGTTGTTGCCGGGTGCGCAGCAGGTCGTGGTGTTTGATGCCGTCACCGGCAAGCCGGTCGTCGCTCTGAATTTGCGCCATCCTGACGGTCTGTTTGAAGCCAGGATTCCGCGGCGCCGCAAGCGCTTTGAGTATTTTCTGGATGTGGTTTGGCATGACGGCCAAAGCGGCCGCTATGCCGACGCCTACAGCTTCGGTCCGCAGCTGGAAGACTCCGACTTGCAGGCACTGCGCGCAGGCAACCATCTGCGTCCCTACACCGTGCTGGGAGCCCACACCATGGAGCAGCGCGGCGTGAGCGGTGTGCGCTTTGCGGTGTGGGCGCCGAACGCCCAGCGTGTGAGCGTGGTGGGCGAATTCAACGTCTGGGACGGTCGCAGGCATCCCATGCGGCTGCGCCATGAGGCGGGCGTGTGGGAAATTTTCGTGCCGCACGTGGCCGTGGGCGACCTGTACAAGTTTGAGCTGGTGGGGCCCGACGGCAGCGTGTTGCCGCTCAAGGCCGACCCCTACGCGCGCGCTTCGCAACTACGTCCCGACACTGCCAGCCGCGTGGCCGCCATGCCGCCGGCACGCGCACTTGCCGAAGGACGTGGCACGGCGAATGAGCGCCACGCGCCTATGAGCATTTACGAAGTGCACCTGGGTTCATGGCGCCACGGCAAGGGCGGACGCTTTGCCTCGTGGGACGAATTGGCCGAAAGTCTTCCGGATTACGTCGCCAAGTTGGGTTTCACCCACGTCGAGTTATTGCCGATCAGCGAGCATCCCTTCGACGGCTCATGGGGCTACCAGACGCTGGGCCTGTACGCGCCGAGCGCGCGCTTTGGCGAGCCCGAAGGGCTGGAGCGGCTGGTGCAGGCCTGCCATGCGCGGGGCATCGGCGTGCTGCTGGACTGGGTGCCGGCGCACTTCCCGCACGACGCTTTCGGCCTGGCGCAGTTCGACGGCACAGCGCTGTACGAATACGCCGATCCGCGCGAGGGCGTGCACCGCGATTGGGATACGCTGATCTACAACTTTGGCCGCGCCGAGGTGCGCAACTTCCTGGCAGGCAACGCCCTGTACTGGATGGAACGCTACGGTGTGGACGGACTGCGCGTGGACGCCGTCGCCTCCATGCTGTACCGTGATTATTCGCGCAATGCCGGCGAGTGGATCCCCAACATGCACGGCGGGCGTGAGAATCTGGAAGCCATCTCCTTGCTGCGCCATGTGAACGAGGTGCTGGGCATGCACGCGCCGGGCACGATCACATTGGCCGAAGAGTCCACCGCCTTTCCCGGCGTTTCGGCTCCGACCAGCAGCGGCGGCCTTGGCTTTCACTACAAGTGGAACATGGGCTGGATGAACGACACCCTGGCCTATATGCACGAGGACGCCGTGCACAGGCGGTGGCACCATCACAAGATGAGTTTTGGCATGGTGTACGCGTTCAGCGAGAACTTCGTGCTGCCGCTGTCACACGACGAAGTGGTCCACGGCAAGGGTTCGCTGCTGCGCAAGATGCCGGGCGACGACTGGCAGCGATTTGCCAATCTGCGCGCTTACTACGCCTTCATGTGGGGGCATCCGGGCAAAAAGCTGCTGTTCATGGGCCAGGAGTTTGCACAGGAAAGCGAATGGAACCACGACGCCGAGTTGCCGTGGCAGTTGCTCAACGACGCGCGCCACGCCGGCATGCAACGCCTGGTTCAGGACCTGAATCAGCTCTATCGATCGCACAGCGCACTGCATCAGTTGGACTGCGAACCTCAGGGTTTCGAATGGCTGGTGGCCGACGACGCCGATCAATCGGTCTTTGCCTGGCTGCGCCGTGACGCGCAGGGCAGGGTGATGCTGATGATCTGCAATTTCACGCCTGTGGTACGCACGGGCTATCGGTTGGGCGTGCCCGATGGCTTCGGCGCCTGGAAGGAAGCCCTCAACACTGACTCGCAACACTATGGTGGCTCGAATCTTGGCAACGCCGCCGCACCGCTTCCGGTAAAGAGTACGCCCGCCCAAGGCCGCATGCAATCGGTGCAGTTGAACCTGCCGCCGCTGGCGACCTTGTTTCTGGTTCCGGTCTGATCCAGACCCGCAGCTTTTAGCGACGACCTATGGACACTATTACTGCCCCGACCGTGCAGCACGACGTCACCCGGACCTTGATCGAAGGCTTGCCGTATCCCATGGGCGCACACTTCAATGACGGAGGCGTGAATTTCGCCGTGTTTTCCCGTCATGCCGATACCATCGAAGTTTGCCTGTTCGACGCCAACGGCACGCGCGAGCTGCAACGCCTGAGCCTGTTCGGCCCGCACGACGGCGTGTTCCACGGCTTCCTTCCCGGCGGCAAGCCGGGCCTGGTCTATGGCTTGCGCGCACACGGTCCCTACGAGCCCCAATGCGGTCACCGTTTCAATCCGTACAAGCTCCTGCTCGACCCTTACGCCCGCGAAATCTTGGGCCACTTCAGATGGACGCCAGAGCAGCACGGCTATTGTCTGGGGCACGCCGATGGGGCGAATTCCTTCGACTGCCGCGACAACGCACAACAGGCGCTCAAGGCCAGGGTCGCGGCGCACACTTTGCCTGAGCCCTGGCATCGGCCCCAGCACGCGTTGGCAGCGCGTGTGCTGTACGAAGTTCACGTCAAGGGTTTTTCCATGACGCACCCGGACATTCCTGCGCCCTTGCGCGGCACCTATGCCGGACTGGCGCACCCGGCGTCCCTTGCTCACTTCAAGTCACTCGGCGTGACCACGCTCTCGCTGCTTCCGGTGCAATACTGCATCGACGAACCCGCACTGGCAGCGCGCGGCAGCAGCAATTACTGGGGCTACAACACGCTCGGCTTCTTCTGTCCCGATCCGCGTCTGGCGCAACAACCCGGCGACCCGACATCCGTGACGCAGGAATTCCGAGACATGGTGCGCGACCTGCACGCGGCGGGTCTGGAAGTGGTGCTGGACGTGGTCTACAACCATACCCCTGAAGGCAACGAGAACGGTCCCACCCTGAGCTTTCGCGGTCTGGACAACGCCAGCTGGTACCACCTGGTTCCCAGCGACAAAAGCCGCTACGAAAACCTCACCGGTTGCGGCAACGCCTTGAACGTGGCGCACCCGCAGATGACCCAGTTTGTGCTGGATTCGCTACGCTACTGGGTGACCGAGATGGGAGTGGACGGATTCCGCTTTGACCTGGCACCGGTGTTGGGCCGTGGTGCCCATGGTTTTGCGTCGAACGCGGCGTTTTTTGTGGCGCTGCAACAGGATCCTGTATTGTCCCAGGTGCAGTTGATTGCCGAACCCTGGGACGCAGGGCCGCTGGGCTACCAAGTGGGGAAATTTCCAGGACGTTTTCTGGAGTGGAACGACAAATACCGGGATGCCGTGCGCGGTTACTGGCTGCAGCGCGGCACCACCCGTGGCGAATTGGCGCGGCGCTTGACCGCCTCCAACGACCTGTTCCATCACAGCCAGCGCCGACCCACATCGTCGGTGAACTTTGTCACGGTGCACGATGGCTTTACGCTCAGCGACGTCGTGAGCTACAGCGCGAGGCACAACCTGGCCAACGGTGAGAACAATGCCGACGGCCGTGACGGCGAACTCTGTGCCAACCACGGGGTCGAAGGACCCACCGACAACGCTGAGATTTTGGCGCTGCGCGACCGCGTGATGCGCGCCATGCTGGCCACGGTGCTGCTGTCCCAGGGCACGCCCATGCTGTGCGCCGGCGACGAGATCGGCAAGACGCAACAAGGCAACAACAACGCCTATTGCCAGGACAACCCCATCAGTTGGCTGGACTGGTCGAACGCTGACGAAAGTCTGAAACATTTCGTGGCTGAGGTCACGGCGCTGCGTCACCGCGAACCCCTGCTGCGCCACGCCGACTGGTTCTTGCCCAATGACCACGGTGACCAGGCGCCGCGCCTCATGTGGCTCACACCCAGCGGCGCCGAGATGACCTCGCCCGAATGGCACGACTACGCCGACCACGCCTTTGCCTGTCAGATAGCAAGTGCACCCGGCGCTACGCCTGAGTGCGTGTTGCTGGCGTTCAACCCCGACACCCGAAGTCGCCCTTTCTCGATGCCTTCGGGCGACTGGTGCCTGGCATTGGATAGCAGCGGCACGATGCCACCCGGCGCCAACTCACTCAACAACTTAAGCCTACCGGCCAACAGCCTGCTGGTGTTGCGCCGCTCCGTCAACTGAATCCTTCCATCCATCATCATGAACCTCGAACAACGTTCCTCCGGTGTGCTGCTGCACATTACAGCGCTGCCCGGCCCGCACGGCATCGGCGATTTTGGCCCCGGCGCCTACCATTTCGTGAACTGGCTGGTCTCCGCCGGCCAGAGCATCTGGCAGTTGCTGCCGACCACACCCATCGGTCCCTGCGACTCGCCCTACCAAAGCGTCTCGGCCTTCGCCGGCAGCCCCCTGATGGTGGCGCTGGAGCCGCTGGTGCAAAGCGGCTGGCTGGCCGCACCCGTGCTGCCTGATGGCGGTTTTGATGCGAAGCGCGTGGACTACGCCCGCGTCGTACCCTGGCGTTTGGCGCAGTTGCGAGCGGCGGCCGACGGATTCTTCGCTCGCGCCACCTCGGTGCAGCGCGCGGAGTTCGCCGCCTGGTGCGAGCGCCAGGACTATTGGCTTGGGGACTACGCCCTGTTCATGGCGCTGGAGACCGCACACGCAGGCCTGCCCTGGTGGCAGTGGGCGCTGCCGCTGCGCCGGCGCGATCCCGCGGCCCTGAAGGCGGCCACGAACGAGCACATGCGAGAAATCGTCTTCTGGCAATTCGTGCAGTGGTGCTTTGATACCCAAGCCACCGATATCAAGGCCTATGCCAATGCGCGTGGCGTCTCCTTCATGGGGGATCTGCCGATTTTCATCGCACACCACAGCGCAGACTGCTGGGCCAGGCCGGACCTGTATTTTCTGGATGAGGACTTTCAGCCCACGGTGGTCGCCGGGGTACCGCCCGACGGATTCGCGCCAACGGGTCAGCGCTGGGGCAATCCGCTGTATCGCTGGGACAAGATGGCTGACGAAGACTTTGCCTGGTGGAGCGCACGCGTGCGCCGCTCGCTGGAGCAGGCAAACCTGTTTCGCATCGACCATTTCCGCGGCTTCGCCGGCTACTACGAAATCCCCGCCAGCTGCCCCAACGCCATGGATGGCCGCTGGGTTCCGGCTCCGGGCAAACAGTTGTTTGCCGCGATCGAACGCGCACTGGGCAAGCTGCCGATCGTGGCCGAAGACCTGGGGCTGATCACACCCGATGTGATCGAGTTGCGCGACGGCTGCGGCTTTCCCGGAATGAAAATCTTGCAGTTCGCATTTGGCGGCGACGGCAGCCACGAATTCCTGCCGCACAACTATGGACGCCATTACGTTGTCTACACCGGAACACACGACAACGAGACCGTGCGCGGCTGGTGGCAAAACGCCCCGGCACGCGAGCGCGCCTACGCTGGCAGCTACCTGGCTGCGGGCGAGCACAACGTGCACTGGGCCATGATCCGCGCAGCCAGCAATTCGGTCGCCAACATGGCTGTATTCCCGATGCAGGATGTGCTGGGTCTGGACGGTAGCCACCGCATGAATCTGCCGGGTTCGACCGAAGGCAACTGGGCCTGGCGCTTTGAATGGAGCATGGTGGGCAGCGAACCCGGGCGCGTGCTCGGGCTCATCACTGCGGGCAGCGGACGCGGCCCGATCGAATTGCTCCACCTGGATCAGGCCGCAAACCCATGAACGCATTGGCGCACCGACCGCGCCTGGTGTCCATTGCTTGGCCGATGCTGGCCGAACTGATTTTGGGTTTTGGCGTCGGCCTCATGGGATTGTCACTGGCGGCGACCCTGTCGGACACATCCGCCGCCGCCTTTGCCCTGTCCAACCAGGTGCAGGTGGCGTTCTTCCTGCTGTTTCGCATTGTCAGCATGGGCGTGAGCGTGGTCATCACGCAGTACCTCGGTGCGGGCAACCGGTATGGCGCCGATCAGACCGCGCGCGCGGCGCTTGGCGCCAGCACCTGGCTGGGCTTGGGCGTGGCGCTACTTGTATTTGCAGGTGCTGGCACGTTGCTGGATTGGGTGAACGCCCCGTCTGAGGTTTTGACTCTGGGCCAACCCTACCTGCAAGCGTTGGCGCTGGCATTGATGCTTGACGCCTACAACGCGAGCATGGCGTCGGTCATGCGGGCGCACCTGCGCACCCGCGATGTGATGTTCAACATCCTTGGCATGCACAGCTTGCACCTGCTGCTGTGCTTTCCCCTGATGCGCGGCTGGGGCTCGATTCCAGCGTTCGGCCTGGTGGGCTTTGCGCTGGCGCTAGGCCTGAGCCGTGCCTTTGGCTTGAGCCTGCACCTGCTGCTGTGGCGCTGGCGCCTGAACCTGGTGCCACGTCCGCGCGACTGGTGGGTGCTGCAGTGGCAGCGCCTGGCGCCGGTGCTGCACATCGGACTACCAGGCGGGGCTGAAAACGTGGCTTACCGCGCCGCCATGCTGGTGTCGGTGAGCGTGGTCGCCGGCCTGGGCGCCCAAGCGCTGGCCACACAAAGCTATGCCTTTCAAATGATGAACATGGTGGTTCTTTTTAGCCTGGCGATCGGGCTTGCAAGCGAAGTGTTGATCGGGCACCTGGTGGGGGCCGGAAGTCTGCGCAAGGCGCATCGTCTGTTGCGCAAGAGTCTGCTGCTGGGATTCGCAGTATCGGTGGCGATGGCGCTGCTGGTGGCAGGCACAGCGCCCTGGACGCTGCAACTGTTCACGCACGATCCCCAAATCATCGCCAGCGCCACCACATTGCTGTGGATCACCGTGCTGCTGGAGCCGGGCCGCACCTGCAACGTCATCATCATCAACGCGCTGCGTGCCGCCGGCGACGCTCGCTTTCCAGTGATGGCGGGCGCGGCCTCGATGCTGTTTGTCATGGCCGGCGGCTCCTGGCTGCTGGGGCAACATTTGCACCTGGGCCTGGTGGGCGTGTGGATTGCCTATGCGGCCGATGAATGGGTGCGCGGACTGATGATGGCTGCGCGCTGGTTCGGGCACGGCTGGTTGCCTGCCGCCAAGGCGGCACGCAGACGCGTGCAAAAACACAGGGTAAGTCCGATGTGAAAGGATTCCAATTCCGGCGACATAATTCCGGCAACGAGCAAATCCGAAACCGTCTGAGTCTGAAAGAGGAACACATTCCCATGAACCGAACCCGATTTTTTAGTCGCCTACTCTGCGTCACCGTGCTGATGCTGACAGCTGCCGGCACCGCCGTGGCGCAGACGCCGCTGGAGACATTCTTCAAGAATCCAAAGATCGGTACCGCGAGCCTGTCACCTAATGGAAGGTACCTGGCGACCACCACCACCATCGACGGCAAGTTGCAACTGGCCATCGTCGATCTGGAGACCAACGCTGCCAGCAACATTGCTGGCTACGACAAGTTGGACATTCTTCATATACGCTGGATCAGCGACAACCGTCTGGTGTTCGATGTTATAGACAGGGGAAGCGAATGGGGAAACTCCTCTTCAGTGGACGGTCTGTACGCCATCAACCGTGACGGAACAAAGTCGACAGCGCTGATGCCCACCCTTGAAAACCAGCGTTTAAGTCAAATGCCCGACTATGCATCCCAACCTCATTGGATGCGTTTTGTCGATGTCGCCAAGGACGCCCCGAACGTTGTCATCACCATCGGCTATTTCTTCAATGGCGACGCCGTTCCTTACCGCGTTGACTCGGTTACCGAAAGAAGAAAGGAAATCTATTTCAATGTGCCTGGCCTGGCGCGGGATTTTGTTTTCGACAACAACAATGTGCTGCGCGTCGTCGTGACCACCAACGTGGCCCAGACCGAGGCCAAGGTCTGGTATCGCGACGCCGATGAACAGCCCTGGAGGCTGCTGTCCGCGCACTCCTATCGGACGCCGAAATTTCGCCCGCTGGCGTTCGACGTAGACAACACCACGCTGCTAGTTACGGCTCGTGCCGACACCGGCATGGACGGTATCTTCAAATACGACTTCGCTGCCAACAAGGCGGGCGAGTTGATCGCCTCCGACAAGGGCGTGGATGTGAACGAAGGCCTGGTATTTGCGCCGGATTCGCACAAGCTGATGGGCGTGCGCATCAACTCTGACCCACCGCGCACAGTATGGCTGGACAAGGGCTTTGCCGCCACGCAGTTGGGCATCGATCGCGTCTACGCCGGCCAGGTCAACGTCATTACTCCCGGCAACGCGCAGGCGGCGGTGCTGATTCACTCCTATTCGTCCACGCACCCCGGAAACTTCGCCGCCTATTACCCGGACAGGAAGAAACTGCTCAACCTGTTTGCCGTGCAACCGGGGATCGACCCGAAAAACATGTCAGAGCAACTGGTATACGACTACGTGGCGCGCGACGGTCTGGCGCTGTCGTCTTACCTGACGCTGCCCAAGCACCGCGAAGCCAAGGCGCTGGCACTGGTGGTCTATCCCCATGGTGGTCCCAATATCAGGGACTACTGGGGGTTCGACCCTGCCGTGCAATTCCTGGCCGGCATGGGATACGCTGTGTTGCAGCCGCAGTACCGCGGTTCGACCGGCTTTGGAGACGACTTGTACCGCAAGGGCTTTCGCCAGTGGGGTCTGTCCATGCAGGATGACATCACCGACGGCGTAAACAGCCTTATCAAGCAGGGCGTTGTGAACCCGGCCAAAGTCTGCATCATGGGTGCAAGCTACGGCGGCTACGCCACCATGATGGGCCTGGCCAAGGATCCAGACCTTTATAAATGCGGCGTGAATCTTCTCGGTGTGACCAACCTGAACTACATGTTCAGCGAAGGTCGATGGAGCAAGGACAAGGCCGCCGAGTTTCACTTCAAGGAGACCATGGGCGACCCCGACACCATGAAGGACCAGTTCGCTGCGACCTCTCCTGTGAAGCTGGCCGACAAGATCAAGGCGCCGGTGTTCATGGCCTATGGTGAAAAAGATTCGCGCGTGCCGCTGATCCACGGTGAAGACATGCGCGACGCATTGAAGAAGCTAGGCAAGACCTACGAATACATGGAGCTCAAGGACGAAGAGCACGGCTTCTCCAGTGAGGCCGTGAAATTCAAGGTCTATGGTGCGATCGAGACCTTCCTGAAGAAATACAACCCGCCACAGTAAAACGATAACTCCACCGAGCCAGCAGCATGCCCTTGCACCTTCACAGTAAAGTAGCCCGGCGATTTCAAAGCTGGCTTTTGGCATGCGCATGCGCAGTGCTGCCGCCCGCGGCCTATGCCGGCGGCGAAGACGCGCCAGCGCTGGCGGCGTGCAACGGAGCGGACCCTCAGACCGTGTTGCTGGCGGGTCCTGAGCCGGCCCACACGCCCGGGGCAAAGGCGTATTGGCTGAACCGCCAGTTGTTGCAATGGCCGCTGGTTCAGCCCGTGGGGCGTTTTTTTCTCTACCACTCGGCGGGTGGTCAGCTTCGTGCCAAACCCGGAAGCAGGGTCGAAGGTTTTGATGGCGCGCTGCCGCTAGACCCATTCAGCGGCGGCGTTCCGGTGGAAATGACCGCGCGCTTCAAATTCGTTGGCCAAGGTGCGGTACTGTCACTGCGTGCGGCGGACGAGGTGCGATTGCCCGAGCTGTTGCGCCGGCAACTGCTGCTGGTGCAGGAAGACGCACACGGCACCGTGCTACAGGCGAGTTCCATTCAGACCGCGGGCGCGCTCGACGACCTGTACGCCGCCGCCGCCGTTGCCCATCTGGGCGTGAAGATCGAGAAGTCCAGACACACAGGCTTCAAACTCTGGGCGCCAACCGCACGCTCAGTCTCGCTGTGTCTTTATACCGCGGGCCAAGGTGCCGCGAAGTTGTTGCTGCCAATGCAGCGCGACGACGCCACCGGCCTGTGGCAGCTTGAAATCGGGCGCGACCATTCGGGCCATTACTACAACTTCCTGGTGGATGTGTTCGTGCCGGGCTTGGGTGTGGTGCGCAACCGCGTCACCGACCCTTATTCCATCAGCCTCACCACCGACTCGCGCCGCAGTTACATCGCCGATCTGGATTCCCCTCAACTCAAGCCCAAGGGGTGGGACCGACAGCGATTGAGCAAGAAGGTTGCGACGCAGACCGACATGGTGATCTACGAGCTGCATGTGCGCGATTTCTCCATTAACGACACCAGCGTTCCAATGGCACACCGTGGCAAATACCTCGCCTTCACCGACCGCAACAGCCGTGGCATGAAGCACCTGACGGCGCTGTCGGATGCAGGTCTGACGGACGTGCACCTGCTGCCGGTGTTCGATATCGCAACCATCCCCGAGCAGGGCTGCGTCACGCCGCATGTGGGGGCTGCCGCGCCCGACAGCGAAGCGCAGCAGGCCGCGGTCATGGCAACGGCCAGCAGCGACTGCTTCAACTGGGGCTACGACCCCTTCCATTTCAACGCGCCCGAAGGCAGCTATGCCAGCGACGCGGCCGATGGCGCCTCGCGCATCCTGGAGTTTCGACGCATGGTGCAGGCCTTGCACGGCGCCGGGCTGCGGGTGGGAATGGACATGGTCTATAACCACACGAGCACATCAGGGCAGAATGAGAAGTCGGTGCTGGACCGCATCGTTCCCGGCTACTACCAGCGCCTGGACGCCAGCGGCGCGGTGGAGCGCTCCACCTGCTGCGACAACACTGCTACCGAGAACCGGATGATGGGCAAACTCATGCTCGATTCGGTCGCACTGTGGGCGCGCGAATACCGCATCGATTCCTTCCGTTTCGATCTGATGGCGCATCAACCGCGGGAGGTGATGCTGGCGCTGCAGACGCGTCTGAACCACGCTGTGGGCCATGAAGTGAACCTCATCGGCGAAGGCTGGAACTTTGGCGAAGTGGCGAACAATGCGCGCTTCGATCAGGCTTCACAGTTGATGCTGAACGGCACCGGCATCGGCACATTCAGCGACCGCGGACGCGACGCTGTGCGCGGTGGCTCTGCCAGCGACTCGGGTGCGTCCCTGGTGAAGAACCAGGGCTATATCAACGGTTTGTTCTACGCGCCCAACGCGCTGGCAGACCCGCAGCGCACGGTGGCTGATCTGATGAAGGTCGCCGACATGGTGCGCGTCGGTCTGGCAGGGTCGATCCAAAATTACGCCATGGTGGATTACCTGGGCGTGGCCCGAACGCTGAAGGAGATCGACTACAACGGTCAGCCCGCGGGCTATGTGAGCGCGCCGGGCGAGGTTGTGAACTACGTGGAGAACCACGACAACCAGACGCTGTTCGACATCAACGCGTTTCGCTTGCCCACGGACACGAGTCGCGCTGACCGGGCTCGAGTGCAGATGCTGGGCGCCGCCATCAACGCGTTCAGCCAGGGCGTGGCCTATTTCCACGCCGGCGTGGACACGCTGCGCTCCAAATCGCTGGACAGCAACAGCTTTGATTCGGGCGACTGGTTCAACCGCATTGACTGGAGCTACCGCGACAATTATTTCGGTAGCGGCGCGCCGCCGTCCAGGGATAACCGCCCCAGCTACGAGTGGATCAAGCCGCTGCTGCGCAATCCGGCGATCAAACCGGGGCGGGCAGACATCAAATGGGCGCGCGACATGTTTCAGGATCTGCTGAAGATCCGGGCCAGCAGCACGCTATTTCGCCTGCGCAGCGCTGCAGACATCGAGCAGCGGCTGCACTTCTACAACACCGGCCCCGAGCAGAACCCGGTGCTGCAGGTGGGGCACATCGACGGCGCGGCTTACCCGGGCGCGGGTTTTCGGGAACTAATCTACCTGATCAACGTGGACCGGATGGCGCACGACATCACCTTGCCTGAGGAAAAGAATAAGGCCTATGTGCTGCATCCGGTGCAGCGCGCCGCAACGACGACCGACAAGCTTGTCGCACAGCAGGCACGCTACGCTGCTGGCTCCGGCATATTCAAGGTGCCCGCGCGCAGCGCCGTGGTCTGGGTCGTGAACTGAGCCCCATCACGCAGTCCGCTATCCTTGGGGCTGAACCCCGCCATCAAGGAGCACGCATGACCCGTCAGGATTTTCGTTTTTTGCATCGCTTGCGCGTGCGCTGGTGCGAAGTGGACATGCAGAAGATCGTGTTCAACAGCCACTATCTGATGTACTTCGACACCGCCATTGCCGACTACTGGCGCGCAATGGCGATGGAGTACGAACCCACCATGGCGCAGTTCGGTGGCGACCTGTATGTGAAGAAATCCACGCTGGAGTACCACGCTTCTGCGCGCTACGACGATTCGCTGGAAATTGGCCTGAAATGTTCGCGCCTGGGCAACAGTTCGATGCTGTTCACGGCCGGTGTCTTTCGCGGCAACGACGTGCTGGTCACGGGCGAACTGCTCTACGTGTTCGCCGACCCCAAGACCCAGACCTCCAAGCCGATTCCGAGCGCACTGCGGGAGTGGTTGCAAGCCTATGAAGCCGGGGAGAAGATGATCCAGGTGCGCTGCGGCTCATGGAGCGAACTGGGCAATGACGCGTCGCGCCTGCGCACCGACGTGTTCGTGCAGGAACAAAAAGTTCCCAAGGAAATGGAATGGGACGAGGCCGACGCCAGTGCCACGCACGCTGTTGCCTACAACCGCCTGGGTCAGGCCGTGGCCACCGGGCGCTTGTTGCCGCACGCACCGGGCGTGGGCCGCATTGGTCGCATGGCGGCTGCTCGGGTGTTGCGCGGCTCCGGTTTGGGTAAGGCGGTTTTGCGCGCGCTTATGGCGGCGGCGCGCGAGCGCGGCGAGCCTGAGGTGATGCTGCACGCGCAACGCAGTGCCGAGGGCTTTTACGCCGGACTGGGATTTACCGCGCGCGGAGAGCCGTTCGAGGAAGCAGGTATTGCCCACATCGAAATGACGGCCGCGACAACTTAGATGTCGGCCAACAAGGGATAGGGCAGGTCCAGCAACTGCAGTGCCTCGCCCGTGGCCAGGCGCAGCGCACCGGTTTCGGCTGCGCTTGTCTGCATCGACACCAGCGCATCAAAGCCGCCAACGGGCGCGCGCGCGGCCTGGGCCACGGTACCGCAGGGCTGCTCGGCGTCCGAACTGTGAAACACCTCCTGGCCGGCGGCCATGGGCGCGGCGCAATGCACGAGATAGGCACGCCGCCTGAGCGTGCCGCGAAACTGGCTGCGCGCCACGACTTCCTGGCCGGGATAACAGCCCTTCTTGAAGCTCACGCCACCAACCGACTCATAGTTCAACATCTGCGGCACGAAGGTTTCCACTATCGGCTGCGCAACCGTGGCGATGCCGCTGTGCACCTCGCTCCACAGCCATAGCTCCTGGTTGACCTCGGACGCTATTGGTTCGGGCGTGCCAACGGGAGCAATCCAAAGGGCCCGCGACAAGCCCGCCGCCGGATACAACTGCACCAGACTCGCTGCCCCGTTGTCGACCCGGCTCCAGGCTGGAAGAGTAGCGGCTATGAGGGCACTTGCCGCATCCCCCAACAGGCCACGCAGCATGAAGTCATCGCTGGCGTCGCTCAACTTCAGCTTGGCACGCAGCACAAACATCGACAGTCGCTTGAGGGTAGCCGCCAGGATGTCGCGACTGCACAGGAGCAGAATTTCAGTGGGCGCGCGCTTGATGCCGATGAAGCTGGCGAGCATGCGACCCTTGGCGCTGCAATAGCCCGTCAGTCGCGCATGGGACGAGTCCAGCAACACGAAGTCCTGGGTGAGTTGCCCGTGCAGGAATGAGGCTGCATCTTCCCCCTGTGCGCGGATCACGCCCAGGTGTGTAAGTTTGGCCATGCCATGGAGTCCGGTGTTCATGGGTGAATTATCATCGCCCGTCGATTTCGATAACCGTTCAAGGATGTATGCCCGTGCGCCGACTCGTTGTATTGCTGTTGCTGGTGCTGACGGCCATGGGCGCTGGGACTTATCTTTGGCTGCATCGGCCGCTGGAGTTGAGCGCAGAGTCGCCATTGGACCTGTCGATCGAACCCGGAACATCCGCGCGTGCCGTAGCACAGGCGGTCAGCGATGCCGGCGTGAAGGTCAACCCTACGGCTCTTTACTGGTGGTTCCGCCTGTCCGGGCAGGCGCGCCAGATCAGGGCCGGAAGCTATGAGATTGAAACAGGAAGCACACCGTGGCGCTTGTTGAAAAAGCTGGTGCAGGGTGACGAGGCGCTGCGTTCGCTGACGCTGGTCGAGGGCTGGAACGTGCGCCAGGTGCGCGATGCGCTGGCCAAGGCCGAGTCGCTCAAGCCGACCACGAAGGACCTCACGGACGAGGCTCTGATGACGGCGTTGGGAATGCCTGGAACGCATCCCGAAGGGCAGTTCTTTCCGGAAACCTACACCTACTCCAAGGGCAGCAGCGACCTGGCCCTGCTGCGGCGGGCACAGCGCGCCCAGGTGAAACATCTGCAGGCCGCTTGGAGTTTGCGTAGCCCGGACAGTCCGCTCAGAACGGCGCAAGAAGCGCTGATCCTGGCCAGCATCGTGGAGAAGGAAACTGGGCGTGCCAGCGACCGCACCATGGTGGCGGGCGTGTTTTTAAACCGTCTGCGTCTGGGCATGCCGCTGCAAACCGACCCGACCGTGATCTACGGTTTGGGACAAAGGTATGACGGCAAGCTGCATCGGCGCGACCTGCAGAGCGACACCCCTTACAACACCTACACCCGCACCGGACTGCCGCCTACGCCCATCGCCATGCCGGGCAAGGCTGCGTTACTGGCGGCGGTGATGCCAGCGCCCACCAAGGCGCTGTACTTTGTGGCGCGGGGCGACGGCAGCAGCCAGTTCAGCGGCAATCTTGAAGAGCACAATCGCGCTGTGAATAAATACGTACGGGGACAATGATTCCATGGGAACAGCAGGGCGGTTCATCAGCTTTGAAGGCATCGACGGTGCGGGGAAAAGTACGCATATTGAAGCGCTCGCCGCCGCGTTTCGGGCGCAGGGTAGGGTGGTAACGCTGACGCGCGAGCCCGGTGGCACACCGCTGGCGGAGAAGCTGCGCGCCATCTTTTTGCACGACGTCATGGACGGATTAACCGAAGCATTGCTGGCCTTTGCCGCGCGGCGCGACCACCTGCGCCAGGTGATAGAGCCGGCGCTGGACCGCGGCGAAGTGGTCCTGTGCGACCGCTTTACCGATGCCACTTTTGCCTATCAGGGCGGTGGGCGCGGCTTCGATCTGCAAGTGCTTTCCTATTTGGAGAAGCAGGTGCAGACGGTGACAGTGCAGGGCGCCGCGTTGTTGCGTGAGCCCGGCTTGACGATCTGGTTTGACTTACCACCCGAGATCGCAGCGCAGCGGCTCGCGGGCGCACGCGTGCCCGACAAGTTCGAGGCCCAACCAGCGGAGTTTTTTCGGCGCGTCGCGGCCGGGTACGCCCAACGCATGCACGAGAGTCCTCAGCGCTTTGCCCGCATCGACGCGAACCAGAGCGTGGAGCAGGTGCGCGATCATGTGTTTGCGGCGCTTCAAGCCAAAGGTTGGCTGGCATGAGTGACGTCGATGCAGCCGTCGCTGCGGCAGTACCGCCCTGGATTGCCGATCAGACCCAAACCCTGCTGGCGCAGCGCGGCCACGCCTGGTTGGTACAGGGACCCTCCGGCCTGGGCCAATACCCGCTGGCCCTGGCTTTGGTGCGGGCCTGGCTGTGCGAGCGCGCCACAGCCCAGGGTGCCTGCGGCCACTGCGGCAGTTGTCATGCTATCGAGGTGCGCACCCACGCTGATGTGTGCGTGCTCATGCCCGAGACCGATATGATCGCGTTGGGCTGGCCACTGAGCGAAAAGGCGCAGGCAGAGGTCGACGACAAGAAGCGCAAACCGAGCAAGGAAATCCGGGTCGATGCGATGCGCGACGCAGTCGAATTTTCTCAACGCACCAGCGCCCGCGGCCGCGGTAAGGCGGTGCTGGTGTATCCGGCCGAGCGCATGAACACCATCACCGCCAACGCCCTGCTAAAGACACTGGAGGAGCCACCTGGTGACGTGAAGTTTGTGCTGGCAAGCGAAGCCGCGCACCAGCTTCTGCCCACGATTCGCAGCCGCTGTTTGGGCCACAGCATGGTTTGGCCCAGCGACAGTGCCAGCATGGATTGGCTAAAGACACAAGGGGTGAGCACGCCTGACGCGCAGATATGGCTGCGCGCCGCAGGGGGGCGCCCGTCCGACGCGCTGAACCTGGCTCAGTCCGGGCGCGACGCCAAATCGTGGGCAATGCTGCCCAAGGCGATGGTGCTGGGCGACGTGAGCGCAGTGCAGAATTGGTCCCCGCCGGACTTGATCGATGCCCTGCAAAAGCTCTGCCACGATCTGATGGCCACGGCGACATTGGCGTCGCCGCGGTACTTCCAGAGTGCCGACCTGCCCAAAGTGCTTGCGATGGCAGCGCTTGCGCCCTGGTCCAAGTCGCTGCTGGCCAGCGCCCGAACCGCGCAGCACCCATTCAACCCGGGCCTGATGCTGGAGTCTCTTGTGAGCCAGGCACAAAACACTCTAAACTCGGGCCGATGAATCCGCTATTTGCCAACACCCATGTCTGACCCAGCGCCATCGCCCACGCCGCGTCCCAGCGTCATCCAATTGGCGATCAAGGAGCGTGCCGCATTGTTTGCGGCCTACATCCCGGCGTTTACCAATGGGGGAATTTTCGTTCCGACGACGCGAGAATACCGGCTGGGTGAAGATGTGTACTTGTTGCTGTCTTTGCCTGAAGACACCCAGCGCTACCCGATCGCGGGCAAGGTGGCGTGGGTCAATCCGCCGCACGCGGGTGGGGATCGCAAGCAGGGCGTCGGTATCCATTTTCCCAAGGAAGAAAAATCCCAGGAACTCAAGAACAAGATCGAGTTCATCCTGGGCAAGCACCTGTCGTCAGACCGAAGCACCCAAACGCTCTGAGCGCACAGGTCTCAGGCTCGGGCTTTGCGGCGGCTGCCGACTTGCCCAAGGGCTCTCTCAATTCATGGAACGACCGTGTTCACAGATTCACACTGCCATTTGACTTTCCCCGAACTGGCGGCGCAGTTGCCGCAGATTCGACAGGCCATGGCCCAGGCGCAAGTGACGCGCGCGCTGTGCATTTGCACCACCTTGGAGGAGTTCGAGACGGTGCACGCACTGGCACTGAGCTACGACAATTTCTGGGCCACCGTGGGCGTGCATCCCGACAACGAAGGCGTGACCGAACCGACGCTGAACGACCTGATCGAGCTTGGCCGGCGCCCGCGCGTGGTCGGTATCGGCGAGACCGGACTGGATTATTTCCGCCTGGGCGCCCGCAGCGTGGCCGACATGGAGTGGCAACGGGAGCGCTTTCGGACTCATATTCGCGCCGCGCGTCAGCTTGGAAAACCACTTGTCATTCATACCCGCAGTGCCTCGGAAGACACTCTGGCGCTGCTACGAGAGGAGGGCGAGGATGGCAGCGCCGGTTCGGCCGGCGGCGTTTTCCATTGCTTCACCGAAAGCCAGCAGGTGGCCAGAACAGCGCTGGACCTGGGTTTTTACATCTCTTTTTCGGGCATTCTGACTTTCAAGAATGCCCATGACTTGCACCTGGTTGCCAGCCTGGTACCGTTGAATCGTGTCCTGATCGAGACCGACAGCCCCTATCTTGCACCCGTTCCTTATCGCGGAAAGACAAACAACCCGTCCTATGTGCCCTGGGTTGCAAAGCAGCTTGCTCACTTGAGAAACTGCCCGGTTGAACTCATCGCGCAGGCCACCAGTGACAATTTCGAGCGACTTTTTAAGGGAACGAAACTTGATAAAACACTTTAGATATATCCTCTATCTTTATGTTTTTATTGGATATTGTTTGGCAGAAGCGGGATCGTATGAGGATTTTTTCCAGGCCGTGAGGGTCGACGATGCCGACACCGTCACAGCCCTGCTGGAGCGCGGCTTCGATGTCAATACGCCAGACGCAAGTTCGTCTTACGCGCTGGCCATCGCTTTGAGCGCAGCCTCGGCACGCGTTGTTCAGCTGCTGCTGCATTGGCCTGCGACCCATGTCGACCAACGCAATGCCAACGATGAGACGCCGCTGATGATGGCTGCGCTCGCAGGCAACCTGGGGGTGGCGCAGGCATTGATCGCCAAGGATGCCGATGTCAACAAGCCCGGATGGGCGCCGTTGCATTACGCCGCCACGCATGGCCATCTTGAAGTGATGCAACTGCTGCTGGACCACCATGCCTACATTGACGCCGAATCTCCCAACGGAACCACGCCTTTGATGATGGCGGCGCTGTACGGTACGCCGCAGGCAGTGAAACTGCTGCTGCAAGCAGGAGCCGACCCGCTGCTGATAAATCAACAGCACTTGAGCGCCCTCGATTTTG
The DNA here is from genome assembly GCA_903909815.1 of uncultured beta proteobacterium. Taxonomy (GTDB): domain Bacteria; phylum Pseudomonadota; class Gammaproteobacteria; order Burkholderiales; family Burkholderiaceae_C; genus CAIKVZ01. The sequence goes on from CAIVXG010000014.1 coordinate 28,645, forward strand.
CAAAAAGTGGCTCTAGAGACGAGAGCGAAGCGTTGCTTAGCGCGGCACTTCGCACTCGCGGCGCCCAGGAAACGCCATCCAAGCCGTGATGACGACAACGCTACACTGGCTTCGTTCGCCCTAACGCGGCTTCAAAAATTTCCTCAACCCCCAGGAGCGCCATGAAAGCAGAACACAACGAACTCATCACCCGTATCGGCCCGAACACGGCCTGCGGCAATTTGATGCGCCATTACTGGCAGCCAGTGGCGCTCGTAGATGAGTTCAATCCCGTGCTCGATCCCGCCATGGCGCTGCGTCCGGTGAAAGCGGTAAGGCTGCTGGGGCAAGACCTGGTGCTGTTTAAAAATGCGCCCGCCTCCCCGGACAATACCGTGCCAGTCACCTGGGGTTTGCTCGACCGCGACTGCCCGCACCGGGGTGCCGATCTGGCCTTTGGCCGGTTTGAGCAAAGCGAGCAGGGCGCCAGCCTGCGTTGCCCCTTTCATGGCTGGCAATTTGACGCCAATGGCCAGTGCCTGGAGACCCCTGCCGAGCCCATTGGCAGCCAGCTTTGCCAGCAGGTGAAGCAGCGCAGCTACCCGGTGCAGGAACGCAGCGGCGTGCTGTTCGCGTGGATGGGCCCGCAAGGCTCCACGCCGCCCGCGCTTGCTTCCTTTGATTGCTTCACTGCGCCCTGCACCCATACTTTTGCGTTCAAGGGACTTTGGGCATGCAACTGGCTGCAGGCATTTGAAGTCGGAATCGACCCCGCTCACGCCTCGTACTTGCACCGGTTTTTTCAGGATCAAGCGCTGGAAGGCTCCTACGGTCGTCAGTTTCGCGGCGCCAGCGTAGGCACGCTGGACGGCGAGCGACTGCCCATGACCCGGGTATTGCGCGAATTTGACCAGCCGGAAATCAGTTTCGCCGCCACCGACTACGGACTGCAGCTCACGACGCTGCGCCCCATCAACGCACAGCAAACGCATGTGCGGGTGACGAACGCGATCTTCCCCAGCACCTTTGTCATCCCGCTGTCTGAGCACATCACCATCACGCAGTTCCACGTGCCTGTGGACGACACGCACAACTACTGGTATGCGATCTTTACCAGCTTCACTGACCCTCTGGACAAGGAGGCGATGCGCCAGCAACGCCTGCAAGCTGTCGACCTGCCGAACTACCTACCCAAGTCGGGGCGGCACAACAACTGGGGTTACAGCGCCGAGGAGCAACGCACCAAGACCTATCTGGGCATGGGCGAGGACGACATCAACGTGCACGATCAATGGGCCTGCGAAAGCATGGGCCCAATACAGGATCGCACGCGCGAGCATCTGGGAAGCAGCGACAAGGTCATCATGGCGAATCGTCGCGCACTGATCAAGGCGATTGAAACCGTGCAGGCGGGTGGCTTGCCGCCCGGGGTCGCTGATGGACAAAAGGCGCCGGCCATGACCGGGCCTGACACCGTGGACGGGATCGCTCCCGCGCACGAATGCGAGGCCTTCTGGCGCGCCACCGCGGCAGCCAAGCGCGCGGGCGCTCCCTGGCTTCAGCCCCATGAGTGACTTTGCACAGCGCTGCGGCGTCGATGACGCTGCGCGCCAAGCCGCCGTGACGCAAGCGCTGCGCCTGATGGACGCAAAGGGTGTCGACAGTGTGCGCTTTGCCTGGTGCGACCTGCACGGCATGCTGCGCGCCAAGACGCTTCTCGGCCCTGCAGTGGCTGATTCCCTGCGCGCCGGAGTGGGCATGGTCAGCACCCTGATGCTCAAGGACACGTCAGACCGCACCGCCTACAAGGTGTTTGAGCCCGGTGGTGCAAGCGCGTTGCCAGGGTTTGAAGGCGCCAGCAATCTGCTGCTGCTGGCCGATCCGGCCAGCTTCAAGGTTCTGCCCTGGGCCGCAAAAACGGGCTGGATTCAGGGCCAGCTCTGGTTTGCCGACGCACGCCCGGTGGAACTGGACACGCGTCTGGTGTTGCAGCGCGCATTGCAGCGCCTTGAACGTGCCGGCTATGGTTTGAATTGCGGCTTGGAGATCGAGCTGCACGTGTATCGTATCGACGATCGGGCGCACGACGCGGCACTTGACCCGGAACTCGCCGCCTGGCCTGGTCAGGCGCCCAAAGTGTCCATGATCCATCCCGGCTACCACCTGCTGGGAGAAGGATTGAGCGACCTGGCAGAAGAGCCCTTACGCATCATTCAGCAGACCGCACTGGCGCTAGGGTTGCCGCTGCGCTCATTGGAGGTCGAATTTGGCCCAAGTCAGTTGGAGGCGGTGTTTGACGTGACCGACGCGCTCACGGCCGCGGACAACATGGTGCTGTTTCGCAGCGGGGTCAAACAGGCGCTGCGGCGCGCAGGTTTTCATGCCACATTCATGTGCCGACCGCCATTTCCCAACATCATGTCCAGTGGCTGGCATTTGCACCAGTCGTTGTGTTTTCTGGACGCCCAGGCCTCGGGAAAGTCTGGGCGAAACGCCTTCATGCGCGAGGCGCGCGCCGAGGAGTCGCAGCCGCGGGATGCGCAATTCACACTATCTGAAGTAGGTGAACATTATTTGGCCGGGCTGCTCGCCCATGCGCGGGCCAGCACGGTTTTTTGCACACCAACGGTCAACGGCTACGGCCGCTTCCAGCCAAATGCGCTGGCGCCACAATCGGTACTGTGGGGGCGCGACAACCGGGGTGCGATGTTGCGCGTCATCGGGGACATCGGTGACAGCGCGACGCGCATCGAGAATCGTCTGGGCGAGCCCGCGGCCAACCCTTATCTTTACCTTGCGTCTCAGATTCATGCGGGCCTGGACGGCATGGAGCGCCGGTTGAAGGCGCCGCTGGCCACGGACTCGCCGTACGCTGAGCGCGCAGAAAGGATTCCTACCTCGTTGACTGAGGCGCTGGACGCGTTGCTGGACGACAGCGTGTTGGTGGATGCCATGGGCCGCGACTTCGTGGCTTACATGGTGCAGGTAAAGCGATCAGAAGCGAGTCGCTATGAGCAGGCCGAGGACAAGACCGAATTCTTCCGGCGTGAGTATTTCAGCCGAATTTAGCGCTGTGCAGATAATTGAATGTACTTCATACGATGTATAGCTCAGTAAGGTGTTGATTTAACGGAAGATTTTTCCGATGTGGCTAAAAAAGGGGAGGCGGCTGAACTCAGAACAGCCGTTTTTCCAGGGCACGATGTGGCCGCTGTAGCGTTCAAAGTCTGTGGCCGCGAAGTGGCCGCAGTGGTCGGCCAGCGCCGGGCAGGATGCGCGGCAGCACTGGCAAGCTCGGGGCGGTGTAGGCCGGTCGGGTACCCCTCGCGGCGTCTACCATGGGGCGCTGCCCCATACCCCGAACAGCCAAACGCGGTGCGATGGGTGCGGTTCGTGTTGACCCATGCCGAGTAAAGCCGGTCGGTAAATGCACTCATGATGCCCTCCGCAGCAGGCTTTCCAGGCACTCGCAAGCCGCCCGGATGCCTTCTATCTGGTCCCTGAACACATCTACCCAGGGCGGCGGGTCGCCGTCACCTGCAAGGTCCAGCGCCTTGGCTATCGAGTCGGCAGCTATCAAACGATCGTTCATGGCGTCCATGGCCGCACTGATGCACGGGTTCATGGTGTACCCCCTGGCAGACTGGACGCGGTGGCTTGCCCGGTCGCTTTCGCTCCCGCAAGCCTACCGCTGGAGTTTTCGCTCGGCGCGAAGCCGAGCCGTGAGGTCCCGGCGTTGTTTTTTGCTGAGTCCGGCGGTCGAGCTGGTGGCGGTCGACTCGGGCTTGTCCTGTTCCCTGAGACTTGCTTTAGATGGGGTTTCGGCCCCAAGTGTGGCCCCGGTGGCGGCCGGTTGAGCGTCAACTGGACCCCGCAAGTAGGCGTCCAGGGCAACGCACAGGAGGGCGTTAAGGCTGATTCCGAGGTAATCGGCGCGGGCACGTCCAGCGGCGTCGAGGGCGTCAGGTAGTCGTAAAGAGTAGGCCATGACGTCATTGTAACGTCAGATTGATGTCTATTTTCGACCTCAAGCCTTGCTCCAGCACGCTTTGTTTTAGATGGGACAAGCCCAGCGCCTTCGGCGCTTGCCGCGGACTGCGCTTCGCTGGACCGCGCCGCAGGCGCTGCCGACGATGCCAGGATTGAACGCAGCCGCGTTACCTCGTTGTAGGCCGAAATGAAGCCGTGAGCCTTGCGGACCATCAGCGACCACCATGCGCCATCGTGTGGCGCGATCTGGTGACCCTCGGGCGTGACCAGCAAGCCGCCTTGAAAACTCCAACCAGCCCAGGCATCGCCAGGAAGCTCCAGACGCGCCAGGACGCGGCAAAGTTTGTAGACCGCAAACGGGATGCGGTGCGAGCCGGTTTCCCAGTTATGCCAAGTGCGCTCGGTGACCTGAAAATACTTCGCAGCGACCGCGACCGACCATGCCATGGAGCAGCGAGCCATGCGCAGGCGATATCCAAGCTGGGCGCGGTGATCCGGGTCATGGCGGCAGTTTTGACGATGTACGGATAATTGAATGTACTTCATACGATGTATATTATGTTAACACTCGAATGCTGAGAACCTGACACTGGAAGGTGGTATATCCACGGGCCATGATCAACGGCTCACGGCTTGCGTAACAATGAATGCGACTTGCAGCATGGTCAGTCGGTGCGACGCCCTTTAGCGCAAGCCTGGTCTGACCCTCGAAGTCCGAATCGAACGCCGACTTCACCACCGAATTCAACAAGAAAGCACCATTTTGCGGGGCCTGACGGGAAAATGTCGGCGCCCGATTGTCATTCCATGAACGTATTCAACGATTTAACCCACTTGGGCAACGAGGCAGCCATCGGCCCGAAGCTCTACGCTCAACCGGATTGGTCGCACCGCTTTGCCGCGTTGGGAAGTGCATTCTTCACCGAAGTCAAGCCTCAGCCCTTGCCTGCGCCCTATTGGGTGGGACGCAGCGCCCGGGTCGCCGAAACCATGGGTCTGAATGAAGTCTGGCTGCACAGCCAGCAGGCTCTGCACGGACTGAGCGGCAACACGCTACTTCCCGGTACGCGCCCCTTGGCCAGCGTCTACAGCGGGCACCAGTTCGGCGTCTGGGCCGGGCAACTCGGCGACGGACGTGCGCTGCTCTTGGGCGATCTGCCCGACACGTTCGGCCACCGCCAGGAAGTACAACTCAAGGGGGCTGGCACGACGCCCTATTCGCGCATGGGAGACGGCCGCGCCGTGCTGCGCTCCAGCATCCGCGAATTCCTGTGCAGCGAAGCCATGGCGGCGCTGGGGATTGCGACCTCGCGCGCCCTGTGCATCATCGGTTCCGACGCGGGAGTGCGGCGCGAAACCATGGAGACGGCAGCGGTCGTGACGCGCTTGGCGCCCAGTTTCATCCGCTTCGGTCATTTCGAGCATTTTTCGTATCAGACACAGCACAGTGACAGCACGCCACATCAGAAGCTGCGCCGGCTGGCCGATCACGTGATAGCACAACACTACCCAGAATTTCAGATCAATGACGCCAGCCTCGGCAATCCGTATGCGTCCCTGTTGCAGGCCGTGAGCGAACGCACGGCGCGGTTGATGGCCCAGTGGCAGGCAGTGGGCTTTTGCCATGGCGTGATGAACACCGACAACATGAGCATTCTTGGCCTGACGCTGGACTACGGCCCGTTCCAGTTTCTCGACGCCTACGACCCGGCGCATGTCTGCAACCACAGCGACACCCAGGGCCGCTACGCTTTTCACAAACAGCCCAACGTCGCCTTCTGGAACCTGCACTGCCTGGCGCAAGCCCTGCTGCCGCTGATCGATGACCAAGACAATGCCCTCGCGGCGCTTGAGCCCTATAGGACGGTGTTTTCAGTGGAATTGCAGCAGCAGATGCGCGCCAAGCTGGGACTGTTTGATGCCGTTGAGCAAGACCTGGACTTGATCGACGACCTGATGCAGTTGCTGGCACAGGAGCGCGTGGACTACAGCATTTTCTGGCGGCGCCTGAGCCATTGGGTGGCCGCGATGGACGCAAACCACAGCGTGCGCGATCTGTTCTTGGATCGTGCGGCGATTGACGCCTGGCTGCAGCGTTATCTGCTGCGCATCGCGACGCAGGACTCCGCGCAGACCAGCCGAACGATGCTGCGCACGAACCCCAAGTTCGTGCTGCGCAACCACCTTGTGGAGACGGCAATAAAAAAGGCCAGGACCAAAGACTTTTCCGGTGTGGCAACGCTGCTCACCTTGCTGGAGACTCCGTTTGACGAACATCCCGGCTACGATGCCTACGCCGACTTCCCGCCCGCCTGGGCTTCATCCCTTGAAATCAGCTGCTCATCATGAACACCCCTATACAGAAAACCGACGCCGAGTGGAAAGCCCTGCTTGCAGCCAAACACGCCGAGCCCCTGGCCTATGAAGTCACGCGCCACGAAGCGACCGAGCGCGCCTTCACCGGCAAGTATGCGGATCACACAGCGCCGGGCACCTACCGCTGCATCTGCTGCGGCAAACCGCTGTTTGATTCCGCCGCCAAGTTCGACGCAGGGTGTGGCTGGCCCAGCTATTTCCAGCCTCTGAGCACCGATGCGGTGGCGACCAAGGTCGACGGCAAGCTGTGGGCGGCACGCACCGAAGTGCACTGCGCCGACTGCGGTGCGCATCTGGGCCACGTGTTCACCGATGGCCCGGCACCCACTGGGCTGCGCTACTGCATGAACTCGGCGTCGCTTGACTTTCAGGACGAAGCAAAATCACCCGACTGAGCGCCCTCTCAAGGTAAGCCGCCACGGCACTTGACCGGGTGAGTGATCGCCGGTTGGCCATGCCAGTCGAACTTTGCCGCCGCCACCGATAATCACCAGCTATGAAATTTCTGATCGACTTCTTTCCGATTGCGCTGTTCGTGGCCGCATACAAGTTGCGAGACATCTACTTCGCCACGGCTGTGCTGATGGCGGCCACGGTGGTGCAAAGCGCCGCCCTGTACGCTTTGGACAGAAAATTGCAGGCCTTGCAAAAGGCCACGCTGGCGCTGGTGCTGGTGTTTGGCGCGCTCACACTGGCACTGCACGACGACCGCTTCATCAAGTGGAAGCCAACCGTGCTCTACACCGTGATGGCGATGGTGCTGGGTCTGGCGCTGTGGCGCTGGGAAAGGAATTTCCTCAAGGTGATGCTGGGCAGCCAACTGCCCCTGCCCGACCGCGTCTGGACCCAACTGACCATCGCATGGGTGATCTACTTCCTGTTCATGGCAGCCAGCAATGCCTACGTTGCCGCCCTGTATTCCACCGAAACCTGGGTCAATTTCAAGCTCTGGGGCTACGCATTTCCGCTGGTCTTCATCCTGGCTCAGGGCCTGTTCATAGCCAAACATTTGAAAGCCGATGATGACAGCAATGCCTCGCACTGACTCCGGGCCCAGTCCCAGTGAAATACCGCTCGAACAGTGGGCGCCAGCGATGCAGCGGCGGCTGCAGCAACGCTTGCAAGCCGCGCCACTGGAAGTGCTTGACGAAAGCTATAAGCACGCGGGCCACGCCGGAGCCAACGGCTTGGGCTTTGGCACCCACTTCCGGGTACGCATCGCTTCACCTTTGTTTACAGATATGCCACGGGTGACCAGGCACCGTCTTGTGTATGATGCGCTGCAAGATTTCTTCGACCAAGGCGTACATGCGCTGGCCATTGAACTTCTCTAGCCGTGGTGGTATCTACCGCCACTGAGACTGACACCGACACCATTTTTTTGAGACCTTCAGAGGAAAATTGATGAAAAAACTCGTATTCACAGCGCTCGCAGCAGCGACATTTTTCAGCTTGGCAGTCACCGCTGCACAGGCCCAGAATTTGGCCGTGGTGAATGGCACGGCGGTTCCCACGACCCGCATGGAACCTTTCCTGCAGCAGGCAGCCGGCACCGGCAAGCCGGTGACAGATGAGATCAAGGCGCAAATCAAGGACGAAATCATCACGCGTGAAGTGTTTGCGCAGGAAGCCAAGAAGCACGGCTTGGATGCCACTGAGAACTTCAAGACTCAGATGGAACTGGCGCGCCAGTCGATTCTGATTCGTGAACTTCTCAGCGAATACCAGAAGACGAATCCAGTCACCGATGCCGACATCAAGGCGGAGTACGACATGTTCGTAGCCAACAACGGCGGCAAGGAATACCACGCCCGCCACATCCTGGTGGCGACTGAAGCAGAAGCCAAGGCCATCATTGCGCAGCTCAAGAAAGGCGGAAAGGACGGAAAATTTGACGTCATCGCGAAGAAGTCGTCCAAGGACGCGGGTTCGGGCGCCAACGGTGGCGATCTGGATTGGGCTAATCCCAAGAGCTATGTGAAGGAATTTTCAGACGCGCTGATCGCACTCAAGAAGGGCCAGACCACCGACACCCCGGTGAAGACCCAGTTCGGTTTCCACGTGATCCGCCTAGACGACGAGCGTGACGCCAAACTGCCAACGATGGAAGAAATCAAGCCCCAGATCGCGCAAAAGCTCGGACAGGGAAAAGTTGACGCTTTCCGAAAGGAACTTCTGTCCAAGGCGAAAATCGAATAACGCGAACTCCGCTGTCGCGAATCAAAGGCCCGCCACGTGCGGGCCTTTTTTGTGTTGCATCGACATGACGCAAGGCGATGCGAGGCTCAAATGGATTCAGCGGGTCAGGCGTAGGCGCGCTGAAAGTCACTGAGTGAGCCATCAAAGACCCCGGATTCTGTGACGTTGACGTCGCCCTCATCGAGTTGCCGATTCAGGTCATCGAGGAGTTCCGCCTGCGTCTTGCTTTTGGGTGGTCCGCTGCTCGACAGCTTCAACTCGTCAGGGCTAGGCGTCAAGAGTGCATTTTGCACAGGGGGGACTGCACGGGAGATGGGTGCGGGTGGCACCACGACCGCCGCCAGGCCTGCGGATGGCGTCGCAGGGACTGCTCTTGACTGCGCACGCACGGCTGCTGCCGCGGCCACCGCTTTGCCCTCACGCGCAACCAAGCCAATCCGAGTCTTCAGCCATTGCTGGTTCACCATCGTTGCAGGAAATGGCAGCTTCTTGGCTTCCCCGTTAAAGCTCACAACCAGCCGCACGGAAGCCATCGGTATCTTCAATTCTTGACTGATGCGACGCATCATGAAAAATACGCACCAGCTTTTCCACGGCGGGCAAGCTGAAATCCTGTGGCGCCTTGAGATTGATCAGCCAGCCCGCGTGGGTGCTGCTGTTGCGCAACTCAAGCACGGTGCCCGGCACGCTGAGCCCCACTTCCTTCAGCACACCGCCGCACACCCGGGCGATGTCGCGCGGCCCAATTGATCGGAGCCGATACCAATGGCTTAGGCGATGCAAAAAATTTGCCATGAATCTTGTTTCAAAATGTAATTCCAAATGTGGATACTAGCCGCATCGATAACATTTTTCAACTCCGCAGAAGCGTTCTCCACCCGGTTCCAGTGCAAACAAAAAAAGCCACCTCGTGGTGGCTTTTTTTATTGTTTACGAGAACGATCAGTTCAACGCGACCTTCTTGCCGTCCTTGTAGACCGACAGGGTCATTGAAGGGTTCTTCAACTCGCCGTTGGGCTCGAACGAAATCGTGGTCGTGACGCCCTTGAAGTTGGTTTCCTTCAGCTTGGCGGTGTACACCTTGGGGTCGGTCGAATTGGCGCGCTTCATAGCGTCCACCAGAACGAAGGTTGCGTCATAGGTGTAGGGGCTGTAGATCTGGAAGTCGCCAGGGTACTTGGCATCGTAGCGAGCCTTCCAGGCCAGACCACCAGGCATCTTGCCCAGAGACGAGCCGCCTTCAGCACAGACCACGCCGTCCAGGCTCTTGGCACCGGAAGCAATCTTGATGATCTCGGTGGTGCAGATGCCGTCGCCGCCGAAGAACTTCACGTTCGACATGCCCAACTGGTCCATCTGGCGCAACATGGTGCCGGCTTGGGCATCCATACCGCCGTAGAAGATACCGTCCGGGTTCTTGGACTTGATCGCCGTCAGAATGGCCATGAAGTCGGTGGCTTTGTCGGTGGTGTATTGATCGTCAACGATCTGGATGCCCTTGGTCAGCGCCGTGCGCTTGAAGACTTCAGCCACGCCTTGGCCATAGGCCGTGCGGTCATCGATCACGGCAATGCGCTTGAGCTTCATCGCGTCAGCCGCGTAGAAGGCCAGGCCTGCGCCCAGAGCGTTGTCGTTGGCGATGATGCGGAACGTGGTGTTGTAGCCCGGCTTGGTCAAGTTGGGGTTGGTAGCAGCGCCCGTGATATGGGGAATACCACAGTCGTTGTAGATCTTGGACGCCGGAATGGTCGTTCCAGAGTTCAGGTGGCCCACCACACCCGCCACTTTGGCGTCGCACAGCTTCTGTGCCACAGCGGTACCCTGCTTCGGGTCGGCCGCATCGTCTTCCGCTGCGATGGCGAACTTGATCTTCTTGCCGCCGATGACGATGTTCTGCGTATTCAGATCGTCGATAGCCATGCGCGTGCCATTGGCATTGTCCTTGCCATAGTGAGCCTGCGAACCCGACATGGGCGCAACGTGACCAATCGTGACGGTTTGCGCGTCTTGGGCGCTGGCCATGCTGGCCACGGCTGCAAGTGCAACAGCCACGGATAGTTTCAATTTCAATTGCATAAATACTCCAGGTTAAAAAACTTGCGGAATGCTGGTTTGTGAATGATTTACTCCACGGGCGCGAAGATACCGCAAATTTTGGCGAATGGCATTAGGGAACACGCGAAGTTGGGTTGAGGCACATCAGTCACAAGTCAATTTTTCCGCCAGACCGTTATGACTTGCCCTTTCGTTCCGCCAATTCCTGCGCGACTGCCTGCACTGCGGCCTGTTGCACCACAGCACCCACTTCCTCCCACAGCCGCGGCCCCAACGCCTGCAGGTGTCGCATTAGCAAACCGGATATGACCGTCGGCAACTTTTGTTCCAGCGAGAGTTCCAGCCGTTGCATCACGCACATCACCAGTTCGTCCTGCATTTCCTGTGAAAACGCGGGAAGTTCAATCGCCGCTGGTGTGGCTGTCTGAACCACCTGGGTAAGCGTCGGAATGAAGCGGCCTGGTTTGCCGGCGGCGCTTGCCATCAGGATGACTCCTTTAGCGCCAGGTCATGGCGTTGCAGGGTATAGCCACGCCCGGCGTACTGCTTCCAGCGCTGCCGCGCCTGGGATCGATCGGCCTCGCTACTGCTGACCACTTCAATCAGCCGCTGATAGCGTTCAAAGCCATCAGGAACAAACTCACCCAAGTTCACCAGGACCTGATGGTGCGGCGTTTGCGTGGGTGTTTCGGTCAACACCACCGGTGTCTGTGCGAGCAGCGCCGCATCGCTGCTTTGGTAGCAATGGGGAACAAATTCCGTGGCGGAAAATGTCCATAAAACCTGGTCCAGGCGCTGCAGCATCGCTGCGGGCGCCGTCACCACCACCTTGGCGCCACTCGCGACCGCCTTGCGTAGCAGGCGGCAGGTGTATGCCAGCGGGTCGAGCGCATTGAAATGAAACGCAATCTCGGTCACTTGCCGACCCGCTTCCCTGGGCCCTCAGGCGGGGTCACCTGTGCCAATAAATATTCCAGCAACAGTGCCACTGGTCGACCGGTTGCACCCTTTGCGGCCGCGCCCTTCCATGCAGTGCCGGCGATGTCCAGGTGCGCCCAGGAAAATTTGCCGGCAAAGCGCTGCAGGAATTTGGCCGCCGTGATGGCACCGCCAGCGCGCCCGGCCACGTTCGCCACATCCGCGAAATGGGTCTTCAAACCCTCGGCATAGTCATCGTCCAGGGGCATGCGCCAGCACAGGTCCAGCGCCGACTCCCCCGCATCGAGCAGCGCCGCCGCAAGTGCATCGTCCGATGAGAACATGCCACTGCGCACGCCGCCCAGGGCGATCATGCAGGCGCCGGTCAGGGTCGCGATGTCGATCACGGTGCGGGGCTTGAAGCGCTCGGCATAGGTCAGTGCATCGCACAACACCAAGCGCCCTTCGGCGTCGGTGTTGAGGATTTCAATGGTCTGACCGCTCATGCTGGTGACCACGTCACCTGGCTTGATGGCACGCCCATCCGGCATGTTTTCACAGGCCGGAATCAGGCCGATCACATTCAGCGCGGGCTGCAACTCTCCCAGACTGCGGAACACGCCCAGCACGCTGGCCGCGCCGCTCATGTCAAATTTCATTTCGTCCATTTCAGGCGCTGGTTTGAGCGATATTCCGCCCGTATCAAAGGTGATGCCCTTGCCCACCAACACCACCGGCGCCTGGGATTTGGGTCCCGCTTCGTACTTCAGCACGATGAAGCGCAGCGGTTCGGCCGAACCCTGGGACACGGCCATGAACGAGCCCATCCCCAGTTTTTTCACCTGCGCCAGACCCAGCACTTCGCATTTGATTTTGGGAAACTTGGCGAGCGACTTGGCCGCCTGAGCCAAAAGCGTGGGTGTAGCATGGTTGGACGGGCGGTTGGCCCATTCCTTGGCCAATTCAATGCCCGCCACCAGGGCCTGCGCGCGCTCGAACTCGGTTTTCACCGCCGGTGCAGACGCAACGCCCAGAACCACCCGTTGCAGCGTGCGCGCCTCGGGCTTGGACTTCGTGCTGATGTAGGCATAGCTGGCTTCAGCAGCAGCCACCATGGCTGCGCGCACAGCGCCCCGTTGCGGTGCGTCGGAGAACACGATCGTGACATTCTTCGCGGGGCCGCCTTTGAGCGAGCCCACGCCCGCAGCCACGGCTTGGCGCACGCTCTTGGCGGATCCGTCTCCGGCGCTGACCAGAACCAGGCGCGCGCAGCTTACGCCGTGAACGCGGTAAGCCGACAGCAGCTTGCCAACCTTGGTTTGCAGGTCGCCCGCCTTGATGGCTTGTGCGGTCAACTGCGACATTGAGTCAGTGCCTGGCTTGAAACCATCATTCACCAACAGCAGCATTGCCTCACATTTTTCAGTGCTTGCACCCTGCAGTCCCAAGGATTTGAGTTCAAAGTTCATAATTCGCCTTTTCAAATGAGTCTCGGATCGACGCTTCGGTCTGTTCCGCAAAGTTTCAGTCAATGTTATTCCATTCTTCCATACGCAGGGAACTGGCGCGCAGTTTTGGCGCAACGCTGGTAGTGCTGGTGACCGTGGTGATGACCATGATGCTGATCCGTTCCCTGGGCCTGGCGTCCAGTGGCAGCGTGAACCCTTCCGAGGTGATGATGGTGATGGGCTACAGCGTGCTTGGACACCTGCCCACTATCCTCACTGCAAGTCTGCTCATTTCCATCGTGGCCACTCTGTCGCGGATGTACGGCGAATCGGAAATGGTGATCTGGTTTTCCAGCGGTCAGGGCTTGGCAGGATTTTTTCGACCCCTGTTTCGATTTTCATGGCCCATTCTGCTGGTGATAGCCGTGCTGGCGCTGGCAGTGTGGCCCTGGTCCAATCGTCAGATTCAAGACATGAAGGACAGATTTGAGAAACGTGGCGACATCGAGCGCGTATCCCCAGGACTGTTTCAGGAGTCCGCCGGTGGCAACCGGGTGTTTTTCATCGACAAGGACTCGCGTGACAGTCGCACAGGCAAAAACATCTTCATTTCAGAAACAGAGCGGGGTGCAGAAAAGATCACATCCGCGCGTGGCGGGCGCATAGACACGGTCGCGGGAGAGCGCTTCCTGATGTTGAGCAAGGGGCAGCGCATTGAAACGGGAACCAACGGGACCGATTTGAAGGTCAGCACGTTCGAGGAATATGGCACTCGCATCGGGGCCACGGCGCTTGACGCAGCATCGATTGTTCCTTCAAGGGCGACACTGGACACCCTGGTGCTGATGCGCAACCCGACGGCTGCGAACCTGGGCGAACTCGCCTGGCGCATGGGGCTGGCCCTGGCGGCATTGAACTTTGTGGTCATGGCGTTGGCGGTATCCGTCGTCAATCCTCGCGCCGGGCGCAGTGGCAATTTGCTGTTTGCGGTGTTTTCATTTGTGGTCTATTACGACACCATCAATTTGGGGCAGAGTTGGATCGAAGCGGGCAAGATCAGCTTTCTCGGTTTCATGCTGGCCCTGCATGGCGGCGTCCTGGGACTGTGCTTGCTGTGGCTTGCCAAGCGACACTTTCAATGGAGTCTTCGTGATCTGCTGACGCGACGCGCGTCGGCCCAGGCTCAGACATGAGAACCATTCGACGCCTGATCTATGGCGAAGTGCTGGCCGCAGTGGCTTTCGTCACATTGGGATTCCTGTCGCTCTATTTCTTTTTCGATTTGGTGGATGAACTGCGGTGGGTCGGACAAAAAGGCAACGGTTATCAGGTCTCCCACGCCTTGCTGTATGTGACGTTGATGCTGCCCAGCCACCTCTATCTGCTGCTTCCCATTACCGTCCTGATCGGGAGCATTCTGGTGATGGCGCGTTTCGCGCAAAGTTCAGAATACACGATCCTGCGCACCAGCGGCCTGGGGCCGTGGCGGGCGCTGAAAACGCTGCTGCTGCTGGGTTTGGGGTTTGTCATATTCACGTTTGCAACAGGCGACTATCTGGCCCCGCTCACGGACCGGGCCGCGCAGTCCCTCAAGGCCCGCCAAATGGGCAACAAGATCACGATCGGACAAACCGGCGCCTGGCTCAAGGAAAAGCAGAGGTATTTTTCCTACGCTGTAAACGTCAGCGAGCTCACCGCCGACGGCGAAATGCGTGGCGTGCGCATCTTCGAGTTCGACAACAAGCAGGGGCTATTGGTATCGACCACGCAGGCGCAAATGGGCCACATTGGTACCGACGGCGGGTGGGTTCTGGAAACTGTGCAGCGAGATGAATTCAGTCCCCAGGGAGCACAAGAAAACCTGGAGCGACTGCACCTGCCATCGCTGCGCTGGCCGACCGAGATCAGCGCGGAAATGGTGCACGTGGCGCTGCTCAAGCCTGAGCGCATGAAGACCATCGACCTGTTCCAGTACATCCAGCATCTGGACGCGAACGGACAATCCGCGCAGCGCTACGAGATCGAATTCTGGAAGAAAGTGTTCTATCCCATGAGCTGCCTGGTGATGGTGGTCCTGGCCCTGCCCTTTGCCTATCTGCATTTTCGCGCCGGTGGCATCGCGAGTTATGTGTTCGGGGGTGTCATGATCGGCATCAGCTTCTTTTTGCTTAACAATATTTTCAGTTACATCGGCACTTTGCAAAACTGGCTTCCGTGGTTGACTGCGGCAGCGCCCGGGATGCTGTATTCCGTGTTTTCTCTGGCTGCCTTTGGCTGGCTGGTACTCAGAAGGTAGAACCTCATTGGAAACCTCATCGTCGGGCATCGTGCTGTTTGGCCATGGTTCGCGCGACCCCTTGTGGCACCTGCCCATTCGGGCCGTGGCCCAGCGCATCGTCGAACAAAGCACCGGTGTGCTGGTGCAGTGCGCTTACCTGGAATTGACGCAGCCCGACCTGCCCACAGCGACATTGAGCCTGCTCAATGCGGGTGCAAAGCACATCACCGTGGTGCCACTGTTTTTGGGCGTGGGCAAGCACGCGCGGGAAGACCTTCCCGTTCTGGTGGATGCGCTGCGGCTGCAATACCCGGATGTCACCTTTACGTTGCAGTGCGCGGTCGGCGAGGATCCGCGCCTCATCGACCAGTTGGCGCAAATTGCACTCTCGTGATGCTCGGCGGTAACAGGTCTGGCAGTGGGTAAAATTTGACCATGAATCTGCACCAATTCCGTTTTCTGCAAGAGGCTGTTCGCCGCAACCTGAACCTGACAGAAGCGGCCAAGGCGCTGCACACCTCACAGCCCGGCGTTTCCAAGGCGATCATCGAGTTGGAGGAAGAACTTGGCATAGAAATCTTTGCGCGCCACGGCAAACGCCTCAAACGTGTGACCGAGCCAGGGCAGCATGTCCTCAAGAGCATTGAAGTCATCATGCGCGAAGTCGGTAACTTGAAGCGCATAGGGGAGGAGTTCAGCGCGCAGGACAGCGGCACTCTTTCGGTGGCCACGACCCACACGCAAGCGCGCTACGTCCTGCCTGTGCCTGTAGCAAAGCTACGCGAGGCCTATCCGAAGGTCAACATCTGCCTGCACCAGGGCACACCTGACCAAGTGGCGCGCATGCTGATCGACGAAGTCGCCGAAATCGGCATGGCCACGGAGGCCCTGACCAACTATCCGGAGCTCGTGACCCTTCCCTGCTACGAGTGGCAGCACGTGTTGGTGTTTCCGCTGTCGCACCCGCTGGCCAAGAAGGAACACCTCACGCTGGAAGACCTGGCGCAGGAGCCACTCATCACCTACCACCCCTCCTTCACCGGGCGCACCCGCATCGACACGGCGTTTGCACACCGCTCGCTCACACCGCGCATCGCGATGGAAGCGATCGACTCGGATGTGATCAAAACCTATGTGCGTTTAGGCCTGGGTGTGGGCATCGTGGCCGAGATGGCGGTGCGTGACGATAGCAATGCAGACTTGGTGGTGCGTCCCGCGGGTCAACTCTTCGGCGTGAACGTGGCGCGCGTCGCATTCAAGCGCGGCGCCTACCTGCGCCACTTTGTGCTGAAGTTCGCCGAACTGCTCAGTGACCGACTCGACCGCAACCTGGTCGCCAAGGCGATGAGCGGGCACGCGGACGAGTTTGAGTTGTAGCGGGCGCTCCCACAAATGTCCTTTCCGGCGTCGCGCGCGCAGCGCGGCAATCCATGGTGAACCTCAGATCCGTCATTGCGAGCGCAGCGCGGCAATCCATGTATTTTTCGTGGTGTGCCAAGATGGATTGCCACGGCCTTTGGCCTCGCAATGACGATTTATAGAATGCCCCCAAGACCATGCACACCCCCACCCTCCAATCCCGCCTGCCCAACGTCGGCACCACCATCTTCACTGTGATGTCGGCCCTGGCCGCCGAGACCGGTGCCGTCAACCTGGGCCAGGGCTTCCCGGACTTTGACTGCGACCCCAGACTGGTTGATGCCGTCACGTCGGCGATGCAGCGCGGCCAGAATCAGTACCCGCCGATGACGGGCGTGCCGGTTCTGCGGGATGCCATTGCGCTCAAGATCAAGTCCCTTTACGGCCACGACTACAACGCCAACACCGAGATCACCGTCACCGCCGGCGCCACCCAGGCCATCATCACCGTCATTCTGGCGGTCGTGCATCCCGGTGACGAAGTGATCGTTCTGGAGCCCTGCTACGACAGCTACGTTCCCAACATCGAACTGGCCGGCGGTACCGTAGTGCGCGTGCCACTCACGCCCGGCACATTCCGCCCCGACTTTGAAAAAATTTCTGCGGCCATTAGCGCCAGGACCCGCGCCATCATCATCAACTCGCCGCACAACCCCAGCGGCACGGTCTGGTCGCGTGAGGACATGCTGAAATTGCAGGAGTTGTTGGCGCCGACCGAGGTGCTGCTCATCAGCGACGAGGTCTACGAACACATGGTGTACGACGGGGCGCAGCACCAAAGCGCAGCCCGTTTTCCCGGCTTAGCAGCGCGCGCCTTCATCGTCTCCAGCTTCGGCAAGACCTACCACGTGACGGGTTGGAAAGTGGGCTTCGTGGCGGCACCGGCATCCCTGAGCGCGGAGTTCCGCAAGGTGCACCAGTTCAATGTCTTCACCGTGAACACTCCGGTGCAGTACGCGCTGGCCAGCTACATGGAAGACGCCGCACCGTACCTGAGCTTGAGCGCGTTCTACCAGCGCAAGCGCGACCTGTTTCGCGCCGGATTGGCCCAGACCAAATTCAGGATGCTTGCGGGCGAAGGCACGTACTTCCAGTGCGTCGATATTTCGAACTTGGCCGTGCCCGAACGCGACCTGCCAGAAGCCGACTTCTGCCAATGGCTCACGCGCGAAATCGGCGTGGCGGCGATTCCCCTGTCGGCCTTCTATGGCAACGGCTTCGATCAGCGCGTGGTGCGGTTCTGCTTTGCGAAGAAGGACGAGACGTTGAATGCGGCGCTGGGGCGGTTGGCGCGGCTTTAACGCCGAGCCGGATTTACTTGGGCAGTTTGCTGGTGTCGATATCGACGTAGCGCCAAAAGCCGCGGGAAGTCGGATGGCGTCGGTAGCCCAGCAGCCAGGGCTGCATAAGATCGGTGCGGATTCGGTGCGTGGAAAATTTGTACGGCATATTAGCCACCATGATTTTCACCATCTTCTGCATGATGGCGAGGCGCTCTGGTCCATCGGGCATGAACTGCTGCTTCTGATAGAGCTGGTCAAATTCCGCATTTTCGAACCGCGACAAGTTGCCTTCACCTTTGCCTGGGCCATAGGCCAACCCCAATGCACCCGAGCCATCCGGGCTGGACGCGGCGTAACCCAGGCCCCACATCATGAGCTTGCCGGCGCGCGCAGCGTTCAGATGCTCGGGCCACTTGCCTGTCTTGAACACGATCTTGATGCCGACCGCATCCATGTTCTTCTTCCAGATCTCGTTTAGTGCCCGGTCTGCCGCCGTGGGTGTGGTGGCGTATTCCAGCACCAGGGGTGACCCGTCCGGCCTATCGCGCCAGCCATCGCCATCTTTGTCCACATAACCATACATATCCAACAGTGCCATGGCCTTGGCGCGATTGAACTCACTCATTTCAGTCTTGAATTTGGGGTCGTAGCCATAGGTCGTGGGCTGCATGGGACCTTGTGCCGGAATCGCCTGATTGCGGCGCGGCAGGCGGATCTCTTCTTCCGAGTTATACGCCAGGGAAATCGCCCGCCTCAGTGCAACTTTGTCAGGTGTGTTGCCTCCAACGACAGGATCCTCCATATTGAAGTAGCTGACTGTGACATCCGGTGCTGCGACGCGCTCCATTGCGATGCGTCGTTTCGCCAAATTGGGAGCCAGTCGATTGTTCGGTATCGCCTGATAGGCGAAGGCAGCGGGCAAGTACATCAGGAAGTCGTGTTCATTGCCCAAAAAAGCGAGCCACCGAGGTTGGACTTCTTCAACGATGGAGATTTCAACCCGGTCCACAATGGGCAGGCGCTTTCCCTTCATCTGTCGGTAGATTTCCTGCGAAAGCGCATCATCGGCGGGCGGCTCTGCCTCGTAATACGCTTCGCGGAAATTGGGGTTGCGCACAAAGGTCATCTTGGACGAACGCGTCCACTGGTCCAGCTTGAACGGCCCGGTACCCACTGGGTGCTCCATGATCTTGTCGCCATATTTTTCCACCACTTCGCGTGCCACCGCTCCGTAAACGCTGGCATCAGCCAGCGTGTAAATGAAGCGCGGACGCGTCTCGGCCAGTTTGAATCGAATGGTGTAACGGTCCAGCGCACGCAGGCCCTCCACGTCGCTGTCATAGTTAAAGTCCGCGCCCGGCTTTTCTGCCTGCTTGCGCAGTTCCGCCAGACCGATGATCTTTTCCTCATCCAGATCAGGATAGAGTTGGCTCTTGGTCTTGGGATCAAAGATGCGCTTGTAGCTGTAAACAAAGTCGTGCGCCGTCAACTCGCGCTTCTTGCCGCCAAAGGCCGGATCGTCGGCAAAGTAAATTCCCGGTTTGATCTTGATGGTCCAGGTGCGGAAGTCGTCGCTGATCTCAGGCATGGCAACGGCCACATTGGGTCGGACCTTGGCCGGGCGCGCCAGGTAGTCGTAGCAATACAAGGCGTCAAAAATATTTTCGGTCGCGATACGCGAATACGCGTCAGAGAGTTGCGCCGGGTCAAAGCCGGTCTCGGCAATTTCGAACGCATAGCGCAAGACCTTTTCGGGTTGGTTCGGCGGGTTCTGCTTGCTTTGCGCCAGAGCCGAGCTCGCACAAAGGACGGTCAGCGCGCAGACAGCGAGCCGCTTCAACAATTCATTTCGTATGCTCATAAACACCCATGTGAACGGAACCTGGACGCAAGCATAATCGGGAATCCATGCTTTCCTACATCCTCAGACGCATCTGGCAGATGATCCCAACCCTTCTGGGCGTCATCCTTCTCATCTTCTTTCTGTTCAAGTTCTTTGGCGGCGACCCGGCCGAAATCATGGCCGGGTTGAAGTCCTCGCCCGAACGCATTGCCTCGATTCGAGCGCAACTGGGCCTGGACAAGCCGGTTCTGGAACAGCTCTGGATTTTCGTGCAGCAAATCTTCACGTTCGAGTGGGGCAAGAGCTGGACCACGAACGAGGCCATCTCGCACATCTTCGCCACACGCCTGCCGGCGACGCTGACGATCATGATTCCGATCCTGTTGCTCGAAGTTGTGCTGGCGATTTGCGCTGGTCTGGCGGTGGCTTATGTGCGCGGCAGCCTCACCGACCGCGTCATCATGATCGTGACCACCATGGCCTTGTCGGTCAGCTTTCTGGTCTACATCATCGTCGGGCAGTACCTTTTTGGCTTTGTGCTGGGCTGGTTTCCGGTGCAGGGCTGGAGCGACAGCGTTGGCAAGAACTTGATCACCTACGCGCCACTGCCGGTGTTCCTGGCCGTGCTGGTGAGTCTTGCGCCGCAGACGCGGCTGTACCGCAGCTTCTTTCTCGATGAAATCGGCCAGGACTATGTGCGCACTGCGCGCGCCAAGGGTGTATCGGAGAACGCCATCCTGTTCAAGCACGTGCTGCGCAACGCCATGATTCCGATCCTCACCAACGTCGCCACGGGACTGCCCGGTGTGTTCATCGGCTCCTTTTTGATTGAGGTATTCTTCTCCATTCCGGGCCTGGGTCGCGAGATTCTCACCGCCGTGAATCGAAGTGACTACCCGGTAATTCAGGCCGCCACGGTGTACCTGGCGGCCTTGACCATGGTGATCAACCTCATCACCGACGTGCTGTACAAGTTTGTCGACCCGAGGGTGACGCTCAAATGAACACCGCTGTAAACCCTCTTGCAATCGACGCATTGCCTCGGTCCCCTGGCGTCTGGGCCCACGCCTGGAAACGGTTGAAGGCCGATCGCGTAGGCATGGTGTCGCTGTACGTGACGTTGTTCTTCATTGCGCTGGTGCTGCTGGCGCAGGCGGGTCTGGTGGCGAAGGACTGGCAGAGGGAAGTGGGCACGCCGTTTGCGCCACCGCACTTCATCGGCAAGATTTTGGACGGCTCACAGACCGCCGTGATCGATGCCCCCGTCGGACCCACGGTGGATATCAGCGACGTCGACCCGCTGGCACCGCGCTACGCCGAATGGGCCGAACGCGCCGCAAAGATCAAGACCGTGGTGACGGAAAAGTCGGACACCCTGCCCTTTGGTGGCGACCAGTTGGGCCGTGATGTGTTGAGCAAAGTGATCAAGGGCGCGCAGGTGTCGATCAGCGTCGGTCTGGCGGCGGCCTTGCTCGCCACCTTCATCGGTACGCTGCTGGGTGCGATGGCGGGCTATTTTGGTGGCTGGGTGGACGATCTTCTGGAATGGCTCTACAACGTTTTCACGGCGATCCCCTATATCCTGCTGGTGTTCGCGCTGGCGGCCGTACTCAAGTCCGGACCATTTGCCAGTACCTTGGGCAGCGGCGTCTGGACCATCATCATCATCCTGAGCCTGGTGGGCTGGACCGGCATTTACCGGTTGGTGCGCGGCGAATACATCAAGCACCGTTCGCGCGAGTATGTGCGGGCCGCGGAAGCCATCGGCGCCTCGCACGCGTCGCGCATGTTTGGCCATATCCTTCCCAATATCAGCCACGTGGTGCTGGTGCAGTTGAGCCTGCATGTGGTGGGGTTCATCAAGGCTGAGGTGATACTGTCGTTCCTGGGCCTGGGCGTGCCCATCGACATGGTGAGTTGGGGCACGATGTTGGCTGAGGCGCAAACCGAACTGGTGTTGGGCAAGTGGTGGCAGTTGGCTGCGGCCACTGTTGTCATGGCGACATTCGTTACGGCCTTCGCCTTGTTGACCGATGCGCTGCGCGACGCACTTGACCCGAAATTGCGCTGATCATGGACGTACAGAAAATGACCCCTTTGATCAGCGTACAAAACCTGACCGTATCGTTTCAGTTGGGCAAGAGCCAGGTGGTGGAGGCCGTGAAGGGCGTGAGCTTTGACGTGCCTGCGAACAGCACCGTGGCGCTGGTGGGGGAATCGGGCAGCGGCAAGAGCGTGAGCGCCATGAGCATCGTGCGCTTGTTGCCGGAGAACGCCTTTCACAGTCCGCAAAGCAAAGTGATCTACGGTGGCCGGGATCTGCTGCAACTGCCCATCGAAGACATGCGATCCCTGCGCGGCAAGGACATTTCCGTGGTGTTTCAGGAGCCCATGAGCTCGCTCAATCCTGTCTTCACCGTGGGCGAGCAGATCGCCGAAGTGTTACGCATCCACCTGAAGTTATCCCCCAAACAGGCGCTGGATCGCGCCCTGGAACTGATGACCGAGGTCGGCATTCCGCAGGCGCGCTCGCGCCTGAACGCCTATCCGCACGAACTCTCGGGCGGCCAGCAGCAGCGCGTCATGATCGCCATCGCCATTGCCTGCGAGCCCAAGCTGCTGATCGCCGATGAACCCACGACCGCGCTGGACGTGACGGTGCAGCGCCAGATCATGGAGTTGCTCGCGCGCCTGCAACAGCGCCAGAAAATGAGCGTGCTCTTCATCAGCCATGACCTGGGTCTGGTGGGTGAAATTTCGAATCAGGTTGTGGTGATGCGCGATGGGCAGGTGCGCGAAACAGGCTCGGTTGAGGCCATCTTCAATGCTCCGCAGGACGCCTATACCAAGGCCCTGCTGGCGTGCAGACCCAGCCTCGATTCGCGGCCGCGGCGCCTGGCCGTGATCGACGACATCATGCAGGGCCGCCCCATGATCACGGAGCAGCGCGTGACGCGCCCCATGGGTGACTCCGCCCTGGTCGAAGTGAAGGGCCTGCGCAAGGAATACCGACTGAAAGAGGGCTTGTTCAAACGGCGCGTGGTCGAGGCCGTGAAGGACGCCAGCTTCAGCCTGCACAAGGGCCGCACCCTGGGCGTGGTGGGTGAATCGGGATCGGGTAAGACCACCGTGGGCATGATGCTCACGCGCCTGACCGACGCCACCGCTGGCAGCATCCTGTTCGAGGGGCAGGACCTGATGACGCTGAACGCAAACCAGATGCGCGTATTCCGCAGCCGCATCCAGATCATTTTCCAGAACCCCTATGCCAGCCTGAACCCGCGCTTCACGGTCGGGCAGATCCTGATTGAACCGATGCGCATCCACCGCATTGGCAATGGTGATGACGATCGCGCCCGGTTGGCCTTGTCGCTGCTGGACAAGGTGGGCCTGCCCGCCGACGCCTTCGGCAAGTATCCGCACGAGTTCTCCGGCGGCCAGCGCCAGCGCATCGCAATCGCGCGTTGCCTGTCAATGAAGCCCGAAATCATCGTCTGCGACGAAAGCGTGAGCGCGCTGGATGTGAGCGTGCAGGCCACGGTGCTGAACCTGTTGCTCGATCTGCAGGAGGAGTTCGGCCTGACCTACGTCTTCATCAGCCACGACCTGGCGGTGGTGCGCTACATGGCGGACGAAATCCTGGTCATGAGCGAAGGCGAGATCGTCGAGCGCGGCAGCGCCGAACAGATCTACGCCCATCCCCAGCACGCCTATACGCAGCAGCTGTTGAGCGCGATTCCGCGCGGCTACCAGGCTCCGTCATTGCGAACGTAGCGCGGCAATCCGCGCGGGCAAACCTGATGTGCTCGCAGATTGCCACGTCGCTGAAGCTCCTCGCAATGACGAATCCTTGGTTTCATGGTCCGTGTGCAGTATCGGCCGGATACGGGGGCCTCGCAATGACGGCCAGCGTGGCTGATCCATACTCCAACAACCTGGACCGCTTCGCTGCGCTTGCCATGAACATGCCTTGGCCCCCGTCATTGCGAGGCCGAAGGCCGTGGCAATCCATGACTTCTGCTGATGATCTCCATCGTGGATTGCCGCGTCTCTGGCGCTCCGCGCAATGACGATAGCATTCCTCAGCGCGTGAGCTGAGCCCAGGCTTTTTCCAGGCGCTTCACGCTCACCGGCTGGGGTGTGCGCAGTTCCTGTGCAAAGAAGCTCACGCGCAGTTCCTCCAGCAACCATCGGAATTCCTGCGTGCGCTCGTCCACGACACCCTTGCGCTCTGCCATCAAACGCCAGTAGCGCTGCTCCAACGGTTTGAGCTCGCTGCCCTTGTCGGCGTCGCGCGCCGGGTCGGCGCGCAGCTTGTCCAGGCGCAACTGGATCGCCTTGAGATAGCGTGTAAAGTGCTGCAACTGGCTCCAGGGCGTGCTGGCCAGAAAACGTTTGGGCATCAGGCGCTGCAACTGCTGTGCAGCGTCGGCCACGGCGTCTGGAAAGCCCTTGGTGTCCTTGATCTTGCGCGCCGCCAGGGCGTACTCAGCCAGGATGGTTGCGCTCAGACGCGCCACTTCGCTGGCGATCAGCGTCAGGCGCCCGCGCCCCTCCTCCACCCGGCGCTTGAAGTCCTGCTCGTTCGCAGGCAGCGGCTCCAGCAGAAAGGCCCGGTCCAGCGCCAGCGCGATGATGTACTCGCGCAATTCCTCCAGCGAGCCGCCACCTGTGCCGTCGGCCGCGCGCCCCACGGTCATATAGGCCACGGCCATTTTCTGCAGCTCGGGAAGGTTCTTTTCCAGGTACTTGAGCGCGTCCCGGATCTGCAGCGCCACCAGGCGGCGCAGCCCGGCGCGGTGCTTGACGCTGGCCATTTCAGGCTCGTCAAAGACCTCGATCGTGACGGCATCGCCCGCATCGACCAGCGCCGGAAAACCGATCAATATTTGCCCGCCCTTGCGAATCTCCATCAGCTCCGGCAGTTCGCCAAAAGTCCAGGCGGTGTAGCGCTGATCGGACGAAGCCTGCGATGGCGCTGACGACCGTTGGAGCGCAGTTTTCTCAGCGCCTGCTGGCACACTGTGAAGCTGAGCGCCTTGCCCAACCGACGCCACCGGCTTATGCGCGGTGTCGGTATGCAGCTTCAGACCAGCCAATGCCTGAAATGCACCGCGCGCCTGCGCGCCCAACTCGGCCTTGAGTGCACCCAGGTTGCGTCCGGTCCCTAGCTGGCGGCCATGCTCGTCAACGATGCGAAAGTTCATGAACAAATGGGTGGGCAGCATGTCGAGCTTGAAGTCGTTGCGCAAGATGCCGAGCGAGGTTTCGTCGCGCACGGTCTTCAGCAAAGCGTCGGTGAGGGTGCCATGGCCGTAGCGCTCAGGGATTCCCAACTCGTCGGCCAGGCGCGCCGCGCTCTGCGGCAGCGGCACAAAACGGCCACGCGAGCGCTGCGGCAGGCTCTTCAGCAGCGCCTGGATCTTGTCCTTGAGCATGCCCGGCACCAGCCACTCACAGCGTTCCTCGTTCACCTGGTTCAACACGAACAGCGGCACCTCCACGGTCAGGCCGTCCTTGGCGTCACCCGGCTCGTGCAGGTACGTGGCCTTGCAGTCAACTCCTCCCAGACGAATCGTCTTGGGGAAAGCGCTGCTGGTGATGCCCGCCGCCTCGTGCCGCATCAACTCCTCGCGCGTGAGTTGCAGCAACCGGGGCTGGCGCTTGACCTCGTCGCGGTACCAGCGCTCCAGGCTATATCCGCTGCAAACGTCGGCGGGCAACTGCTGATCGTAAAAGGCAAAGATCAACTCGTCGTCCACCAGCACGTCCTGGCGGCGTGACTTGTGCTCCAGCTCTTCCACTTGCCTGAGCAGTTTATGGTTCGCCGCCAGGAACGGCAGCGGCGTCTCCCACTGCTCGGCGATGAGCGCTTCGCGGATGAAGATTTCGCGCGCGGCGCGCTCATCCACCCGGCCGTAGTTGACGCGCCGACCGCTGTAGATCACAAGGCCATACAGCGTGGCGCGCTCCAGCGCAACCACTTCGGCTGCCTTCTTTTCCCAGTGCGGATCGAGCAGTTGCTTTTTGAGCAGATGTCCCCCCACCTGTTCCAGCCACTGCGGCTCGATGCCCGCAATGCCGCGCCCGAACAAACGCGTGGTTTCCACCAGCTCGGCCGCCACGATCCAGCGCCCCGGCTTCTTCGCCAGGTGCGCGCCGGGGTGGGCATAGAACTTGATGCCGCGCGCACCCATGTACTCGCCCTGTGTGCTCTCGGCCTCTGCCTTGCAGCCGATGTTGCCCAGTAGTCCTGACAACATCGACAGATGCAGCTGCTCGTAGCTCGCAGGCAGGCTGTTCAGGCGCCACTTGTGCTCGGCCACCACGGTGTGCAGCTGCGAGTGGATGTCGCGCCACTCGCGCACGCGCCGGATGTTGACGAAGTTCTGGCGCAACAGCTGCTCGTACTGGCGGTTGGAGAGCTTGTGTGACGAAATTGGCGAAATTGGGGTCAGATCCCGATTTCGGGAGCGGACCCGCTCAGGAGATTGCTCCGAAGATTGGGCTCTGACCGCTTGTTCGCCCGTGCTTGCGGCAGCCAGCACGGGCTGCCCCCCTCGGGCTCCCTCCAGCCATTTCCACAGCTTCAGATAGCCGGCGAATTCGCTCCTCTCATCGTCGAATTTGGCGTGTGCCAGATCGGCCTGCGTCTGCATCTCCATAGGGCGGTCGCGCACATCCTGTAC
This sequence comes from uncultured beta proteobacterium, assembly GCA_903909815.1. Classification (GTDB taxonomy): domain Bacteria; phylum Pseudomonadota; class Gammaproteobacteria; order Burkholderiales; family Burkholderiaceae_C; genus CAIKVZ01. The sequence continues at coordinate 55,122 of CAIVXG010000014.1, forward strand.
CGACAACGCCGATGCGATCACCAGTACCTCGTCCAGCGCGCCTCTGCTGCGCGCTTCCAGAATCATGCGGCCCACACGCGGGTCCAGCGGCAGTTTGGCCAGTTCCTGTCCCATGGGTGTGAGCTCGTTGGCGTCGTCCACGGCGCCCAGCTCGGCCAGCAATTGGTAGCCATCGGCAATGGCGCGGCTCGACGGGCGCTCGATGAAAGGAAAGTCCTCTACCACGCCCAGGTGCAGCGCCTTCATGCGCAGGATCACGCCGGCGAGCGAACTGCGCAAGATCTCGGGGTCGGTGAAGCGAGGTCGAGCGTCAAAGTCCCTTTGCTCGTAGAGCCGGATGCAGATGCCATTGGCCACGCGCCCGCAGCGCCCGGCGCGCTGGTTCGCCGATGACTGACTGATGGGTTCCACCAGCAGCTGCTCCACCTTGGAGCGAAAACTGTAGCGCTTCATGCGCGCCGTACCGGCGTCGATCACGTAGCGGATGCCCGGGACCGTGAGCGAGGTTTCGGCCACGTTGGTGGCGAGCACGATGCGCCTTCCGGTATGGCCGTCGAAGATGCGATCCTGCTCGGCCTGGCTCAGACGCGCAAACAGAGGCAGCACCTCGGCGTTGCGAAACAGCGGCTGGTGGCTCAAGTGCTTGCGCAAATGGTCTGCCGCCTCGCGGATTTCGCGCTCGCCCGGCAGGAACACCAGGATGTCTCCGCTGTTGTGCACGTCGCGCCAGAGCTCGTCCACGGCGTCGGCCATCGCCGAATTCAGATCGTATTCGCGCGACTCCTCAAAGGGTCGGTAGCGCTGCTCCACCGGGAACATGCGGCCCGACACCATGATGATGGGTGCTGGCCCCTGTCTACTGGCAAAGTGATCGGCAAAGCGCTGGGCGTCGATCGTGGCCGAGGTCACGATGATCTTCAAGTCGGGGCGGCGCGGCAGAATCTGACGCAGGTAACCCAGCAGGAAGTCGATGTTGAGCGAGCGCTCGTGGGCCTCGTCGATGATGATGGTGTCGTATGCTTTGAGCAGCGGATCGGTCTGGGTCTCAGCCAGCAGGATGCCGTCGGTCATGAGCTTGACCGAGGTGTCGCGGCTGAGCCGGTCCTGGAACCGCACCTTGAAGCCGACAACATCGCCAAGAGTCGTCTTGAGCTCTTCCGCGATGCGCTTGGCCACGCTGCTGGCGGCGATGCGTCGCGGCTGCGTGTGACCGATGAGGAGGCCCTGACCCGGCCGGTAGTTGATTTTGCCGCGGCCCATGGCCAGCGCGATCTTGGGCAGCTGCGTGGTCTTGCCGGATCCGGTTTCGCCGCAGACGATGATCACCTGGTGCTGCTGCAGCGCGGCCGTAATCTCGTCGCGCCTGGCAGATACCGGCAGGCTTTCGGGAAATTCGATTTTCAAGGGCAGTGCGGTCAAGGGATCAACTTCGTAGAGAATCGCCCATTATCCCTGTGTCACTTGCCACTCAAGGTTCGCCACCACCATGTCCGCCGTCTTCAATTTCACCTTTGTTCCCTGGTTCCGCTCTGTGGCGCCCTACATCCACAAGTTTCGCAACCAGACCTTCGTCGTGGGCGTGTGTGGTGAAGCCATCGCCGCGGGCAAGCTGCAACACCTGGCTCAGGACCTGGCGATGATCCAGAGCATGGGTGTGAAGATCGTGCTGGTGCACGGTTTTCGTCCGCAGGTGACCGAGCAGCTCAAGGCCAAGGGTCACGCGGCGAAATATTCGCACGGCATGCGCATCACGGACGAGGTCGCGTTGGACTGCGCCCAGGAGGCCGCAGGGCAGCTGCGCTACGAGATTGAGGCAGCCTTCAGCCAGGGTCTTCCAAATACGCCCATGGCGGGCGCCACAGTGCGTGTCATGTCCGGCAACTTCATCACGGCGCGCCCAGTGGGCATCGTGGATGGAGTCGACTTTGCCCATTCGGGGCTGGTGCGCAAGGTGGACGTGGCAGGCATCAAGCGCACGCTGGACATGGGAGCCATGGTGTTGCTGTCACCCTTCGGTTTTTCGCCCACGGGTGAGGCCTTCAACCTCTCCATGGAAGAGGTGGCCACCTCGGTGGCCATCGCTTTGCAGGCTGACAAGTTGATTTTTGTCACCGAAATTCCTGGCATACGGGTGCGGCCAAACGAAGCCGGGAGCGAGGACAACCCCGTCGACACGGAGTTACCGCTGGCCACGGCCGAGCAAATTCTGACCCAGGTGGGTGCTGGCCAGAACCCCACCGACACGGCCTTTTATCTACAGCATTGCGTCAAGGCCTGCAAGGCCGGCGTTGAGCGCAGCCACATCATTCCGTTCGCGGTGGACGGCTCCTTGCTGCTGGAAATCTACGTGCACGACGGCATTGGCACGATGGTAGTAGACGAGAAGCTGGAGAGCCTGCGCGAAGCCACGAGCGACGACGTCGCCGGCATTCTGCACCTGATCGAGCCGTTCGAAAGGGACGGCACCCTGGTCAAACGCAGCCGCACCGAGATCGAGCGCGACGCGGGCCATTACAGCATCATCGAACACGACGGCGTGATCTTCGCCTGCGCTGCGCTTTATCCCTACCCCGAGGCCAAGACCGCAGAGATGGCGGCGCTGACGGTTTCGCCCCAAGTGCAGGGGCAGGGGGACGGCGAGCGCGTGCTCAAGCGCATCGAGCACCGCGCCAGGGCTGCCGGACTGGAAAGCATCTTCGTGCTCACCACGCGCACCATGCACTGGTTCCTGAAACGCGGCTTTGTGCCCGTGGATCCCGACTGGTTGCCCGAGGCGCGCAAGCGCAAGTACAACTGGGATCGCAAGAGTCAGGTGCTGGTCAAACGCTTCGTCTGACCTCCCTGCTCGCTTGCACTTGGATACGAAGTAAATTCAATGTCGCTTGTCAAATGACTGAGAATACAGCCTGATTCGGGCTTGCCCCGCGCCTTTTCCCGTTACGCTAATAACCCAACGCCATGCTTCCAACTTCCAATCAATCCGACAAGATTCTCGTGGTCGATGACGATGCACGTATCCGCGATCTGCTTCGCAGATACCTGATGCAAGAAGGGTTTGAGGTTCTCTTGGCCGAGGACGGCAAGGCAATGACGCGAACCCTGTTGCGCCAATCGGTCGATCTGATCGTGCTCGACTTGATGATGCCAGGGGAGGACGGCCTATCGCTTTGCCGCCGACTGCGTGCCAGTAATGATCGTACGCCCATCATCATGCTCACTGCCAAGAGCGAGGACGTGGAACGCATTGTGGGCTTGGAAGTGGGTGCCGACGACTATCTTGGAAAACCCTTCAACCCCCGCGAGCTTTTGGCGCGCATTCACGCGGTGCTGCGCCGCCGGCCGCCGGTGGAAGTGCCGGGGGCACCAGCCAGGGACATGGAAGTGGTCAGTTTCGGCCCCTTTGTGTTTGATATGGGAGCGCGCGCCTTGCAAAAGAATGGCGACGACGTGGCGCTGACAACGGGCGAGTTTTCCATGCTGAAGACACTGGTGCGGCACGCGCGCCAGCCATTATCACGTGAAAAGCTGGCTCAACTCGCGCGTGGGCGCGAGTTCGAAGCGTTTGACCGTAGCCTGGATGTGCAAATCTCGCGCCTGCGCAAGCTGGTGGAGGTGGATGCCGCCTCGCCGCGCTACATCCAGACGGTCTGGGGTGTGGGTTACGTTTTTGTTCCCGATGGGGCGGCGTGACCGGCCACGGCGCGTTCGTGCGCTGACCGGGGGCTGTGCATGAGCGACTCCCAGGACCGCGGATTTGACTACTCGGGATTTCCGGCGCAGCCCTATGCGGAGTCCGGAAAACGCACGCGACGGCCGCGTCTAAGTCTTTTTTGGCGCACTTTCTTTTTGCTCGCATTGCTGCTGTTTGCCAGCATCGTTGCATGGCTGCAGACGCTGCGCTCCATCGACTTTGAACCCCGCGTCACGCAGACCGCGGCGCAGATCAGCGCGCTCGTGAGCTTGAGCCGCACCGCGTTGACCCACGCTGATTCAAGCGCCCGGTTGGCCATCATCAGCGGGATGGCAGACAGCGATGGGGTTCGCATTTTGCAGCATGAACCAAGCGATGTCTTTCTGGCGTCGGACCTTGACTCCTTCGGGCGCGAAGTCAGCAAGGAATTGCTGTCCCGCCTGGGGCCCGGCACCCTGGTCGCGCGCGAGGTCAACGCTCAACCCGGGCTATGGGTGGGCTTCTCATTGGGAACAGTCAACTATTGGATGAGACTGGACCTGCAACAGGTCAGTCCAGACAGTTCCAAATCGTGGCTGATCTGGCTCATCACGGCGGCCTTGATTTCTCTGGCGGGTGCAGCGCTGATAGCGCAACAAATCAACCGGCCGATGAAGGAGTTGTCGTTCGCTGCCAGTCGTGTTCGTGATGGTGACTTTGAAGCCAGTCGCCTTGACGAAAAAGTGACCACCAGTGAAATTCGTGAGGTGAATATTGGTTTCAATCGCATGGCGCAAAAGCTCTCCAAGGTGGAGCAAGACCGGGCATTGATGCTGGCGGGGATCTCGCACGACTTGCGCACACCGCTGGCACGGCTGCGGCTGGAAACTGAAATGAGCGTGGCCGACGCAGCCGCGCGCGAACACATGGCGGCTGACATCAGCCAACTCGACGCCATCATCAGCAAGTTTCTCGACTACGCGCGTCCCGATCACATTGAACTCAAACCACAACGCTTGAGCGAGATCGTCGGGTCCTGCCTGTACGCCGTCAAGTCGTATCGCGATCTGCGTGTCAACGTGGACATGCCGGAAGATCTCATGGTCATGGGTGACGCGGTGGAATTGAGCCGCGTCGTCTCCAATTTGCTGGAGAACGCGCGGCGCTATGGCAAGACACCCAGTTCAGGATTGGCCACTGTGGATATTGCCGCCAAAGCCCGTGGCGACCTGGTCCTATTGAAGATTCGAGACCACGGCATGGGCGTTGCGCCCGAGGCACTGGTCAACCTGACCAAACCGTTCTTCCGTGGCGACGCTGCACGCACAGCGGCGATGGGTGCGGGTCTGGGCCTGTCGATTGTGGAACGCAATCTGCAACGCATGGGCGGCTCTGTGGAGCTGATCAACACCTCGTCGGGTGGGCTGTCGGCGAACATCAAGCTGCGCAAAGCGCTGCAGCTTTAGCACCCCGCGCTGCAGCTGCCTGTTCTCAGTCCGCGCCTTGCAGCAACACCACAGCGCGCGCCTCCATACTCAGGCACTGCCCCACGGGTCCGAGTTTCTCGGCCGTCTTGGCCTTGACGTTGACCTGATTCAGTTGCACTCCGAGTGCGCGCGCAATGTTTTCGCGCATGGCGGCGATGTGGCTTGCCAACTTCGGAGCCTGGGCCACGATCGTACTGTCGACGTTGCCGATCACAAATCCGCGTTCGCTCAACAGGCGCACGACCTCGGTCAGCAGCAGCATGGAGTCGACTCCTTTGAAACGCTGATCCGTGTCGGAGAAATGGGTGCCGATATCTCCCATCGCGGCAGCCCCCAACAAGGCGTCAATCAGGGCATGGAGCAACACATCAGCATCCGAATGACCCAGCAGCCCGAGTGGATGGTCGATGTGCACACCACCCAGTATCAACGGCCGGCCCGGCACAAGAGCGTGCACATCCCAACCTTCTCCGATGCGCAATTGCGAAAGTTTCATGTGGCTTCCTTGTCTGTTCGAGATTTGACACGTCGCGCCAATACCGCCTCGGCTAAAAGAAAATCCTCGGGGTAAGTGACCTTGAAGTTCAGCGCTCCCCCTTCTACCAGCAACGGTTCAAGGCCCGTGGCCTCGATCGCGCTGGACTCGTCCGTCACGCCTGGGCCCACCTGTTGCAGTGCCTGGACCAGGGCGTTGATGCGAAACATCTGCGGAGTCTGCGCCAGCCACTTGTCGGCGCGCTCCACCGTGCTCGCCACCCGCACAGGATCCGATGGCGAGCGCTGCTGCTTGAGCGTATCAGCCAGCTTGTGGGCCAGCAGACCGCCCACAGCATCGCCCTCACAGGCGTCGATCAGCTGATTGATCAGGGCGGGCGTAATCAGGCAGCGCGCGGCGTCGTGCACCAGCACCCAGTCACCGGGGCGGGCTGCCTTTTGTAACAACCACTGCAGTCCGTTGAGTACGCTTCGCGCCCGGGTTTCACCTCCACAGGCCGCGGTCCACAGCGCCGGGCCTTCATGCAGTGGAAACGCGGCGTCGTCAGGCGCCAGCACCACCAGCGTGCCTTCAAGGCGAGCTACGCCGGAGAAAGCGCGCAGCGTGTGTTCCACCATCGCCAGGCCGGCAATGGGTTGGTATTGTTTGGGCCCGGCGGTGGCGGCGCGACTGCCGCTGCCAGCGCAGGGAATCAAGGCCCAAAGGCGCGGGGATGGAGGGTTTTCTGATGGGAAATCGTTCATGGTGTGGCCCCCATTCTAAAATCACCCCAGTCAGGAGAACTTCGCGGCCCCCCAAGCCCCCCCGTTGGGTGGTTTTGTTCCTGCGAACCTCAACCTCATCGATGGACCTTCCCAAACTTATTTCCGGCAAGCGTTTCACCCTGCCCCGCCCTGCGGGCTCGGCCGACGCCATGCTGCTGGCGCAACTGGCGCAGCGCGAAGCCGCATCCGGCAAGATCACCGCCATCGTCAGCTCGGACGCCACCGACGCGCAGCGACTGCTGGACGAGATGGCATTGTTCGCGCCGGACCTGCGCGTCGCGCTGTTTCCGGACTGGGAGACGCTGCCCTACGACAGCTTCTCGCCGCACCAGGACCTGATCAGCGAACGACTGGCAACACTGTGGCGGATTTCGCAGCGCGAGGTGGATCTGGTGCTGGTTCCAGCCACCACCGCGCTCTACCGACTGGCGCCGCCGGGCTTCCTCGCCGGCTATACGTTTCACTTCAAGGTCAAACAACGACTGGACGAAGCCCGCCTCAAGTCGCAGCTCACGTTGGCCGGCTACAGCCATGTGACGCAAGTCGTGAGCCCTGGCGAATACGCTGTGCGCGGCGGCCTCATAGACCTCTTTCCGATGGGCTCGCCGGTACCGTATCGGGTCGACCTGTTCGACGATGAGATCGACAGCATCCGAACCTTCGACCCCGACAGCCAGCGCAGCCTCTATCCGGTGCCCGAAGTGCGCTTGCTGCCGGGCCGAGAATTCCCCATGGACGACGAGGCCCGTGCGCGCTTTCGCAGTCGCTGGCGCGAACTGCTCGAAGGCGACCCGACCAAGAGCCGCATCTACAAGGACATCGGCAATGGGGTGGCCACAGCCGGCATCGAGTACTACCTGCCGCTGTTTTTCGACCAGACGGCGACCGTGTTCGACTACCTGGGCGCGCAGGCCACGGTGGTACTGCACGGCGATCCGGAGAGCGCGTTCCAGCGCTTCTGGCAAGACACGAAGGATCGATATCGCATCCTGCAAGGCGACCGCGAACACCCCACCCTTGCGCCAGAAGCGCTGTTCCTGAGCACCGAGCAGTTCTATGCCAGGGCCAACGACTACGCGCAGTTGGCGATCAAGGCATCTGTCCACGACGGGGCCGACAGCGCCTGGTTCCAGAAGCTGGAAGACCTGTCGGTGGTCCGCGGTGCCGAAAACCCGCTGGCCAAACTGCAGCAGCACATACAGCGCAGCGCACAGCGCGTGTTGCTGCTGGCAGAAAGCGATGGTCGACGCGAAAGCCTGCTCGATTTCTTTCGTGCCTCGGGCCTGAATCCGCCGGTGTTTGACTCGCTGCTGGAATTTCAGAGCAGCGACGAACAAGTCGGCATCGCCACCTCGTCGCTGAATGTCGGTTTCGCCTGGGTCGAGCAGGGCATCGACTTTGTCACCGAGACTGAACTCTTTGCCGCGGGCCCGACCACGCGCCGGCGCAAGAAGCAGGAGCAGGTGAGCGATGTAGAAGCGCTCATCAAGGACCTGAGCGAACTCAACGTGGGCGACCCGGTGGTGCATTCGGCTCATGGCATCGGGCGCTACCGCGGCCTCGTCAACCTGGATCTGGGTCAGGTGCAGGCAGACGGTACGCCCGAGATGCAGGAGTTCCTGCATCTGGAATATGCGGACAAAGCAACGCTGTACGTGCCGGTGAGCCAGTTGCAGTTGATCAGCCGCTACACGGGCGTGAGCGCCGATGAGGCACCACTGCACCGCCTGGGCAGCGGCCAATGGGAAAAAGCCAAACGGCGCGCGGCCGAGCAGGTGCGCGACTCCGCCGCCGAACTGCTCAACATCTACGCCCGGCGCGCGGCCCGTGTGGGGCACCCGTTCCGCTACTCGCCCAACGACTACGAGGTCTTCGCCAACGACTTCGGCTTCGAGGAAACTGCGGACCAGAAAGCAGCGATTCACGCAGTAATTCAGGACATGATTTCGCCACGCCCCATGGACCGGCTGATCTGCGGCGACGTGGGCTTTGGCAAGACCGAGGTGGCGCTGCGTGCCGCCTTCGTCGCCATCACCGGCGGCAAGCAGGTGGCATTCCTCGCACCCACCACGCTCTTGGCCGAGCAACACTTCCAGACCCTGGTGGACCGCTTTGCCAAGTGGCCGGTAAAGGTGGCAGAGATGAGCCGTTTTCGCTCGGCCAAGGAGATCACGTCGGCGATGAAGGGCATCGCCGACGGCAGCGTCGATATCGTTGTAGGCACGCACAAGCTGCTCTCCAAGGACACTCACTTCAAGGACCTGGGCCTTCTCATCATCGACGAGGAGCACCGTTTCGGCGTGAGGCACAAGGAGGCAATGAAGGCACTGCGCGCCGAAGTCGACGTGCTCACGCTCACCGCCACACCGATCCCACGCACTCTGGGCATGGCGCTGGAAGGACTGCGCGACCTGAGCGTGATCGCCACCGCGCCGCAACGCCGCCTGGCGATCAAGACCTTTGTGCGCAGTGAGAGCAACGGCGTCATCCGCGAAGCCGTGCTGCGCGAACTCAAACGCGGCGGTCAGGTCTACTTTCTGCACAATGAGGTCGAGACCATAGAGAACCGGCGCCAAAAGCTTGAAGAGCTGCTGCCCGAAGCGCGCATCGCCATTGCACACGGACAACTGCCCGAGCGCGAGCTTGAACGCGTGATGCGCGACTTCGTGGCCCAGCGCTACAACCTGCTGCTGTGCTCCACCATCATCGAAACCGGCATCGACGTGCCCACGGCCAACACCATCGTGATGAGCCGCGCCGACAAGTTCGGCCTGGCGCAACTGCACCAGTTGCGCGGACGCGTGGGGCGCAGCCATCACCAGGCGTACGCCTACCTGATGGTGCCCGACATCCAGGGTCTGACCAAGCAGGCGAGCCAGCGCCTGGAGGCGATCCAGCAAATGGAAGAACTGGGTTCGGGCTTTTACCTGGCCATGCACGACCTGGAGATCCGCGGCGCGGGCGAGGTGCTGGGTGAGAACCAGAGCGGCAACATGATGGAAGTGGGCTTTCAACTCTACAACGAGATGCTGGCCGAGGCGGTACGCTGCCTGAAAAACGGCAAGGAGCCCGACCTGCTCGCACCTCTGAGCGTCACCACTGACATCAACCTGCATGCCCCGGCATTGCTGCCCAACGACTACTGCGGCGACGTCCATTTGCGCCTGAGCTTTTACAAAAAGCTGGCCACGGCCAAGACCACAGAGCAGATCGACGCACTATTGGAGGAGATCGTGGACCGCTTCGGCAAGCTCCCGGCACAAGCTCAGACGTTGATCGACGTGCACCGCCTGCGCGTCATCGCCCGCACCTACGGCGTGCTCAAGGTCGACGCAGCACCCACCGTCATCACCATCACCTTCAAGCCCGATCCTCCGATCGAATCCATTCGCATCATCGAGCTGATCCAGAAGAATCGTCATATCAAGCTCGCGGGCAACGAGAAGCTGCGCATCGAGCGCTCTTTGCCAGAACCCCAGGCGCGAGCGCAAATGGTGCGCGATGTGCTGCGCGGACTGGGACAACCCAAGGCGATCGCAGCATGAAGCCTGTGGCAGCCGTCAACCCCGATAATCGATCCTGACTGAACGATTCATCGAATGAACTCCACCGCCCTCTCGCCCGGACTCGTGATTCGCGGAATTGCCCCGCACCTGCGCCTGCGCGACTTCAAGCTGATCGCATTCGACATGGACTCCACACTGATCGATATCGAGTGCATCGACGAGATCGCGGACGTGGTGGGCAAGGGCCCGGCCGTCGCGGCCATCACCGAAGCCGCCATGCGCGGAGAGATCAGGAGTTTCAAGGAAAGCCTGTCACGGCGCCTGCAGCTGCTGGAAGGCACCCCCGTGTCGGTGCTGCAGCGCGTCTATGAGCATCGACTTCGGCTGAACCCGGGCGCGCTGCAACTGCTGGCCTACGCACGCTGGGATGGACTGAAGATTCTGCTGGTATCGGGCGGATTCACCTATTTCACCGACAGGCTCAAACCACGGCTGGGTCTGGACTACGCGCGCTCCAACGAACTCGAAATCATCGATGAGCGGCTCACGGGCCGTATCCTTGGGCCCGTCGTCGACGCCCAGGCCAAGCGCGACACCGTGGCCGACGTGTGCCGTCAGATGGGCTGCTCGCACGATCAGGTGATCGCCGTGGGCGACGGCGCGAATGACCTGGAGATGATGCAGCTCGCCGGCCTGTCTGTTGCCTACCGCGCCAAGCCCCGGGTGCGCGAATTCGCCAATGTGTGCATCGACACCGGCGGATTGAACCGCCTGCTCGAAGTCACCGTGCCGTCGGTGGCGTACCGATAAGCCGCCGGGCCGCCCCAAGCCTGTCGCGCCGTCTCTACCAGACTCGCACGAGGGCTGCCCCCTCGGGGCAGCGCAGTTCACAAAGTGACGAGCGTGGGCGGCAGAGTTGGTTCAGGCGGGGACACTGGGCAGGCCCGCCAGGGCCATCGCCAGTTCGCTTTCGTCGTAGTGCTCATCAGTCAACTCGCCGGCGAAGTACTTCTGGTACGCCGTCATGTCGAAGTGACCATGGCCGCACAGGTTGAACAAAATGGTCTCGGCCTTGCCCTCGCGCTTGCAGCGCAGCGCCTCTTCAATCGCCCCCTTCACCGCGTGATTCGCTTCGGGCGCCGGCACAATGCCCTCGTTGCGGGCAAACAGCACACCCGCTTCGAAGCACTCGACCTGGTTGTAGGCCACGGCTTCCATCAAGCCCAACTCCTTGCAATGCGATACCAGCGGCGCCATGCCGTGGTAGCGCAGACCACCCGCGTGAAATCCCGGTGGGGTGAATTGGCTGCCCAGGGTGTGCATCTTGGTCAAGGGCGTCATGCGTCCGGTGTCGCCGAAGTCATAGGCGTATTTGCCGCGCGTGAGCGAGGGGCAGGCCGCAGGCTCCACGGCCACGATGCGCGACTTTGTGCCGCCGCGCAGAGCGTGACCCATGAATGGAAACGCGATGCCGGCAAAGTTGGAGCCACCACCTGTGCAGCCCACCACCACATCGGGCCAGGCGTCGGCCATCTGCATCTGCTCCATTGCCTCCAGGCCGATGATGGTCTGGTGCAGCAGCACATGGTTCAACACCGAACCCAGCGCGTACTTGGTGTCTTCGCGCTGCACGGCCAACTCCACCGCTTCCGAGATGGCAATGCCCAGGCTGCCGGGGTGGTTCGGATTCTTCGCCAGCACCGAGCGGCCGAACACGGTTTCACTCGACGGCGAAGCCACGCAACGCGCGCCGTAGGTTTCCATGACAGCGCGGCGATACGGCTTCTGGTCGAAGGACACGCGCACCTGGAACACCTCGATTTCCAGGCCGAACAGCGACCCGGCAAAAGCCAGCGAAGTGCCCCACTGCCCCGCGCCCGTTTCCGTAACCAGGCGCTTTACTCCTGCTTCCTTGTTGTAGAAGGCCTGCGGCACCGCGGTGTTGGGCTTGTGGCTGCCGGCGGGACTCACGCCCTCATATTTGTAAAAAATCTTGGCGGGGGTTCCCAGCGCCTTTTCCAGGCGGTGCGCACGATACAGCGGTGCCGGGCGCCAGGCACGATACACGTCGCGCACCGGCTCAGGGATCTCGATTTCACGCTCGGTGCTGACCTCCTGCATGATCAGCGCCATCGGGAACAGCGGCGCCAGGTCGTCCGGGCCAACGGGCTGCAGCGTGCCAGGGTGCAGCACCGCCGGAGCGGGCTTGGGTAAATCGGCCTGAATGTTGTACCAGAACTTGGGCATCTGGTTTTCTTCCAGCAAATACTTGGTTTGAAGGCTCATGAAAACGACTCCTGATGGCGCATGGTTTGCGGGGGTGAGAGGAAATTTGGCTGTGCAAGTATGCACCGCTAGATTCGAATTTTGCGGGTCATGCACCTGCGGTTTACCCGATGCATCCGATCTGCCCCGTTGCCTTGCCACATCTTGGCGGCCCCCGTGCACAGAGTTTTTCGAGCTGAAAATGTCGATCTGTCAAATACGCCGATGCGCACCTGTGGTACAAGTATTCCCATGGAATCGCTCACACTCAAGCCGATGGGAGGAAAGCAGTCGCTTCATTTTGAAACGGAGCTTGCCGGGTGCAGCGCCTTGATTGCCGACGCCGACCATATCAGCCGATCCGTACTGGCCCGACAGCTTCGGGAAGTTGGCTTCACCGATATCGTTCAGCAAAGCAGGATCGAGCCGGCGCGGGATTTGATCGAGACCAGGCGCTTCGATGTGATTCTTTGTGCCCAGTACTTCAGTGGGGACTCCCCCACCGGGCAGGATCTTCTGGACGATTTGCGTCGTGACGATTTACTTCCCTTCGCCACCGTCTTCATCATGGTGACCGGCGAATCGTCTTACGCCAAGGTCGAGCAGGCGGCCGAGTTGTCGTTGGACGGCTACCTTCTCAAGCCCCATTCTGCTGCCAATCTGGTGCGCCGCCTGCTGGCCGCACGTCGGCGCAAGCAGGAACTGGGAAGCATCTTTGCCGCAATCGAGCAGCAAGACCTGGCGGCGGCCATCACGCTGTGCCAGCGGCGCTATGAAGAGCGGGGCGCCTACTGGCTGCACAGCGCGCGCCTGTGCGCGGAACTGATGCTGCGCACCGCCCAGTTCGAACAAGCGGGTGCGCTTTATGAATCGGTCGTGGTGGCCAGTGCAGAACCGTGGGCCCGCGCCGGGGTGGCTCGCGCCATGCTAGCTGAAGGCAAATTTTCCCAGGCAACTCAGTCGCTGCTGGCATTGACGCAAGATCTGCCGAATTTCGCCGATGCCTTTGATGTGCTGGGACGGGCACAGCTCAAGCTCGGACAACTTGAAGCGGCCATGAACAGCTACCGCAAGGCCAGCGCTTTGACGCCTTCGTCGATTGCCCGTCTCCAGCGCCTGGGGATGCTGGCCTATTACCTGGGGAACACGGCCGAGGCGGAACAGTTGCTCGATCAAGCCACTCACTTGGGACGCAACTCGCGCTCCTTTGATTACCAGACACTCGTGCTATTGGCTTTGATGCGCTCGTCTCAGGGCAATTGGCAGGGGGTCCAGCGCTGCCGGATCTTGGTGCAAGAGATGCTGCAAAAATCCCCTCACATCGTGCGCCTGCGTCGGGTGCGCCTGCTGGTGGACGGGGTGTCGCTGCTGCAGCAACCGGCATCGTCCGAAGTTTCGACGCTCACGCAGGAGTTGGGCAACGCAGCTGCAAGCCCGGATTTCGATTTCGATCTCGCATGCAATCTCCTGAATCTGCTGTCGCTGCTGGCTGATGCGAACGCGCGGCTGGAGCACGCCAATCGACTCGTGTATGAGATCGGCCATCGTTTTTGTACCAGCGAGGCGAGTTGCGCGCTGCTGACAGCGGCAGCCAAGGCGCACGAACCGTACGCACTGATCATTCGGCAATCGAATGATCACTTGCTGGAACTGTCCGAGGAGGCGATGAAGCTCAACCTGCAGGGTGATCACCGTGCCGCCATCGACCGGTTCTTGGCACTGGCTGAAGAGAACCTGAACGCACGCATGTTTGAAACGGCAAACCAACTTATTCTGAGACACACGCTCGAGCTGGCGGACGGGGCTCAGTACAGCAGCGTGCTGCAGTCACTGCGCGAGCGCGTCGGCGTGGCGCGCTCGCGTCCGGGATTTGGCGACTCGCAAGGACGCCAGCCAGCAGGCATGGTGCTGCGCGTCAGCACGCCCTTGCCCGAAGGCATGAACAGTTGGTGAATCGGTCGACCGCGCCCCAAGTTGGCGCCCAAGGGCCTAACCGGCGGTCGCTTCTTCGGGTTCAGGCTTGGCCCGACCCTCCTTCTTGGGCAGCGGCTGGATCTCCAGCACCACTTCACCTGTCTCCACTCCCAGGTCGTCGGTGTTGAGTTTCACGTCGACTGTCAGGCGACCACCGTCGGTAAGGCGACCAAAAAGCAACTCATCGGCCAAGGCGCGACGGATCGTGTCCTGGATCAGGCGCTGCATCGGTCGCGCTCCCATGAGGGGGTCGAATCCCTTCTTTCCAAGGTATTTGCGCAAGTCGTCGGTGAAGGTGACGTCCACTTTCTTCTCGGTGAGCTGTGTTTCCAATTGCAGCAGGAATTTGTCCACGACCCGCAGAATGACGTTTTCATCGAGCGGCTTGAAGCTGACCGTGGCATCGAGCCGGTTACGGAATTCGGGCGTGAACAGCCGCTTGATGTCGGCCATCTCGTCGCCCTGCTCGCGCCGGTTTGTAAAACCCATGACCGACTTGTTCATGGCCTCGGCACCGGCGTTGGTCGTCATGATGATGATGACGTTGCGGAAATCGGCCTTGCGCCCGTTGTTGTCGGTGAGCGTGCCATGGTCCATCACCTGCAGCAGCACGTTGTAGATGTCGGGGTGCGCCTTTTCGATCTCGTCCAGCAGCAGCACGCAGTGCGGCTTCTTGGTAACAGCCTCGGTCAGCAGACCTCCCTGGTCGAATCCGACGTAGCCCGGAGGCGCACCGATCAAGCGGCTCACTGCGTGTCGCTCCATGTATTCACTCATGTCAAAGCGAATCAGCTCGATACCCATGATGTAGGCGAGTTGCTTGGCCGCTTCAGTCTTGCCCACCCCTGTGGGTCCAGAAAACAGGAACGAGCCGATAGGTTTGTCGCCGCGACCCAGGCCCGAGCGCGCCATCTTCACGGCCGATGCCAGCACGTCCAACGCCTTGTCTTGGCCGAACACCACGCTCTTCAAGTCGCGCTCCAGCGTCTTAAGTTTGCTGCGGTCGTCGTTGGACACATTGGCCGACGGGATGCGGGCGATCTTGGCCACGATCTCTTCCACCTCGGTCTTGGTGATGGTCTTCTTGCGCTTGCTCGGCGGCAATATGCGTTGCGCCGCACCAGCTTCGTCGATGACGTCGATCGCCTTGTCCGGTAAATGCCGATCATTGATGTACTTGGCCGATAGCTCGGCTGCGGCCTGCAACGCGGCCATCGCGTATTTGACGCTGTGGTGCTCCTCAAAGCGCGACTTCAGCCCCTTGAGGATGCTCACGGTCTCCTCGATCGTCGGTTCGACCACGTCGACCTTCTGGAACCGGCGCGACAGCGCTGCGTCCTTTTCGAAGATGCCGCGGTACTCGCTGAAAGTGGTGGCGCCGATACACTTGATCTGGCCAGAACTCAGCGCCGGCTTGAGCAGGTTGGACGCGTCCAGCGTTCCCCCCGACGCGGCGCCCGCGCCGATCAAAGTATGAATCTCATCGATGAAAAGGATCGCGTTGGGTCGATCCTTGAGCGACTTGAGAACGCCCTTGAGACGCTGCTCGAAGTCGCCACGGTACTTGGTTCCTGCCAGCAGAGCCCCCATGTCCAGCGAGTACACGACCGCTTCAGCAAGGATCTCCGGGACGTCCTTTTGCGTGATGCGCCATGCCAACCCCTCCGCGATGGCGGTCTTGCCGACTCCGGCTTCACCTACCAACAGCGGGTTGTTCTTGCGGCGCCGGCACAGGATCTGAATCACGCGCTCGACTTCGTACTCGCGGCCTATCAACGGATCGATCTTGCCGTCCTTGGCCAACTGGTTCAGGTTCTGTGTGAACTGTTCAAGGGGCGAGGTTTTCTCTGACTTCTCGGAGCCTTCTTCACTTTCAGCCGGTGCCTCACCCGATTTTGCCGGCTCTGGCGGATCGGTCTTGCGTATACCATGAGCGATGAAATTCACCACGTCAAGGCGGGTGATTCCTTGCTGGTGCAAGTAATACACGGCGTGTGAATCTTTCTCGCCGAAGATCGCCACCAGCACGTTCGCCCCTGTGACCTCCTTCTTGCCGCTGCCGGTGGACTGCACATGCATGATGGCACGCTGGATCACACGCTGAAACCCCAGCGTGGGCTGCGTGTCCACATCGTCGGTTCCGGCCACTTGGGGCGTGTTGTCCTTGATGAAATTGGTCAGCGACTTGCGCAAGTCGTCGATCTGCGCGGCGCACGCGCGCAACACTTCCGCCGCGCTGGGGTTGTCCAGCAGCGCCAGCAGCAAATGCTCGACGGTGATGAACTCGTGACGGCGTTGCCGAGCCTCGACAAACGCCATGTGCAAACTAACTTCCAGTTCTTGGGCAATCATTGAAATTTCCTTGTGCCTTGCGGTAATAAACTGTAATGACTTTTTGAATGCCTTGCGCAAATCGCCAGCATCCACCCTCGACATTTGACGATCACGGGCTAGGGCCCTATCGGCTCACTGACACACTGCAACGGGTGCCCGGCCTGTTGTGCCGCCCCCAACACCTGATCCACCTTGGTGGCCGCGACGTCCTTCGTGAAGACCCCACAGACGCCTTTTCCGTCCAAGTGAATCTTCAACATGATCTGCGTCGCCGTCGCGAGATCCTTATTGAAGTATTCCTGAATCACCAGCACCACAAATTCCATCGGCGTGTAGTCGTCGTTGAGTACCACGACCTGGTACATCTGCGGCGGTTTCACCCTTTGCAGTCGACGCTCCAACACCACCGCCCCCCCGTCCTCACGCTTGGGCAAAAGGGGCTTGGGCGCAGTCGGTTGGTTTGGAGATTGGCTTGCCATGCATTTCATTCTAGCGGTGAGTCCCGTCCTGCGGGCATGAAGGGAGAATTGGAGGTGCTTCGCCGGGTTTCAAGCATGCGTGGATGATTAAGTTTCCGTACGGCGTGCCCTGAGTTACTGCAACGCAGCCCGTTTGATGCCGCGGGCGCGCATGAAGCGAAGGTTCGGGACGTGGTGGGATTCGCGGCGGAAGCACGAACTGCAGACTCAAGGCCCTAATTTCCACGACCAATGAGCAAAAATCAATTTTTTCGCAAAAAAGCTGAAATTTGTGTCAACCACGGGTAAACCGCGCCCGTTACGGGAGGACCTACCCATGTTGGGAAGGCATTTTTCGAAAAAATGATTTTTAATCTTAGGAAATTCAAATGAACAAAGTTCTCGCCGCCTTGATCGCTGGTCTGTTTGCCGCCGGTGCATTTGCCCAAGCTGCTGCTCCCGCCGCTGCTCCTGCTGCCAAGGCAGCTCCCGCTGCTGCCGCTCCTGCTGCCAAGGCTGCTGCTTCGGCACCTGCTGCCAAGGCCGACGCTAAGGCTGATGCCAAGGCTGCTAAGGCTGAAAAGGCTGCTGCAAAGAAGGCTGCCGCTGCTGACAAGAAGGCTGCCGCTTCTGCTAAGAAGGCTTCGGCACCTGCCAAGGCTGCTTCCGCCGCTAAGTAATTCTTACTTTTCGGTCAAAATGCCCGCTTAGGCGGGCATTTTTGTTTTTGGAGATACGCATGGGTCGGTCAGGAAGACATTGGAATCGCTGGATTATCGCTGCGGCGGCGGTCGCGACATTTCAGTTCAGCGGACTCTCTGGCGCCATGGGGCAAGGCAATCCACAACTGGACCTGCCGCACATCGCGCTGACAGCCGGAATGTACCAAATTGATGTTCAACTGGCCGTGACACCGGAGCAACGGGAAGTCGGTCTGATGCATCGCAAGGAGATGCCGTTGCACGAGGGCATGCTGTTTGTATTTGAACAAGCGTCAACCCAATGCTTCTGGATGAAAAACACCCTGATCCCGTTGACAGCGGCATTTGTCGCTGACGACGGCAGCATCGTGAATCTTGCGGACATGAAGCCCCAGACAACCCAATCTCATTGCT
Source organism: uncultured beta proteobacterium (assembly GCA_903909815.1). Classification (GTDB taxonomy): domain Bacteria; phylum Pseudomonadota; class Gammaproteobacteria; order Burkholderiales; family Burkholderiaceae_C; genus CAIKVZ01. Next base: position 73,191 of record CAIVXG010000014.1, read on the forward strand.
CGACTCAACCCGTGCGCTACGTCCTCGAAATGAACCAGGGATGGTTCGTGAGGAAGGGAATAAAATCCGGTTTCAAGCTCGCCGGAAAGCCCTTTGGATTGGCGCGATAGCCGAGTTACTGCTGTTCCTGATGGGCGGTGTGCATAGAAAAAGCCGGCTCGAGGCCGGCTTTTTTGGAAATTCACGCATCGATGCGTGGCCCAGGCGATCAGGCGAAATTGGTCTGTGCAAAACCCCAGTTCACCAGCTTGTCCAGAAACGTTTCGACAAACTTTGCACGCAAATTGCGATAGTCGATGTAGTAGGCGTGCTCCCACACGTCCACGGTCAACAAGGCTTTGTCACCGGTCGTCAAGGGCGTGCCGGCCGCACCCATGTTGACAATATCCACTGAACCATCTGCCTTTTTCACCAGCCAGGTCCAGCCCGAGCCGAAGTTGCCTACTGCGGATTTCACAAAGGCTTCCTTGAATGCCGCGTAACTACCCCATTTGGCATTGATTGCAGCAGCCAGCGCGCCTGCAGGCTCGCCACCGCCATTGGGCTGCATGCAGTTCCAAAAGAAGGTGTGATTCCAGATCTGCGCGGCGTTGTTGTAGACGCCGCCGCTGGACTTCTTGACAATGTCCTCCAGGTTCATGTTCTCGAAATCCGTGCCCTTTTGCAAATTATTGAGGTTCACGACGTAGGCATTGTGGTGTTTCCCATGGTGGTATTCCAGCGTTTCCTTGGAATAATTTGGGGCCAGGGCATCGATCGCGTAAGGCAGTGCGGGCAGGGTATGTTCCATGATTTCCTTCGGTTTTGGGTTGGTGCAAAGCGCTGATTGTAGAAATTATTTTGGATTCACACCGTCAACCGTCAGATCAACCTCTCCATCGGCAAGGCTTGCCCTGAGCGCTTGACCTGCTCGCGTCTGGCGCACGCTGGTAACGGCATGGCCGTGGGTGTCACGGAGCCAGGCAAAGCCTCGCTGCAGCACCAACGTCGGATCCAGCAGCTGTAAACGTAACGCCAACCGATCGAGCCGCAGCCGTTCATCCTGAAGGCTGGAGCTGAAAGCGCCTGCAACCGCGATCTTTAGCGACTGCAATTCCGCCCTCCCCTGCCGAATGCGGGTTTGCGCGGCATGGCGCAGGCACTGCTGCTGCAGCGCCAGATGCGATTGCGCCTGAGCCCAGCCAGTGGCGGGTCGACCCAGGCGCGAGCCGACAAAATCCAGCCGCTGGCTGAACGATTCAAGCCGCCGAACTGCCGCATCCTCGAGCCGCTTTTGCCACAAGTGCAGGGCCCGGTGCCACACTTCCTGCGGCTGGCATACCAACTCGGCAGCGGCCGTGGGGGTGGGAGCGCGCAGATCGGAGCAAAAATCCGCGATCGTGAAATCGGTCTCGTGCCCCACGCCGCAAATCACCGGTACCGGGCTTTGAACGATGCAGTGTGCCAGTGCTTCGTCGTTAAAGGCCCAGAGGTCTTCCATCGACCCCCCGCCGCGCACCAGCAGGATGACATCGATCGGCGGCATGGCGGTCGGCGCCGCATCGGTCCCGGCGCCGACCACGCCGCTGCTCAGGCCGTACAGCGCCGACAGCGCCCCGACCAATTCAGCGCCCGCCTGGGGCCCCTGGACTAAGGCGGGCGACACGATCACCGGAATGTGGGGCACCCGGCGGCGCAAAGCCGTGACGACGTCGTGCAGGGCCGCAGCACCCAGGGATGTGACCACGCCAATGGCGCGAGGCATCAGCGGTAAGCTCCTTTTGCGCCCAGCATCAAACAGGCCCATAGACTCCAGTTTGGCTTTGAGACGCAGAAACTGCTCGAACAGCGCACCCTGCCCGGCACGGCGCATGGTTTCGACAATGAGTTGCAAATCACCACGCTGCTCGTACACACCCAGGCGACCACGCAATTCCACCAGTTCACCGTCTCGCGGAGAAAAATCCAGCAGGCTGGCGGCGCGGCGAAACATGGCGCAGCGAATCTGACCTTGCTCATCTTTCACTGAAAAATAGCAGTGACCGCTGGCTGCACGTGAATAGCCGGAGATTTCCCCCCGCACCGTGACTGGATTGAAGCGTGCCTCCAGCGCATCGGCGACTGCGCGGCACAAGGCCCCAACCTGCCAGACCCTTGCAGCGGTGCCCATGAGGCCCGGCTCGCCCCCAAGCCCGGAGGCAAACGATTCAGTCATGACGCGCATCCTTCCCACAGCCAAGAGGAGCGCGCAAGTAAGCTGCGAAAACGGTCCCGATCGCCAGGCCTGCGATGCACGTGCTTGATTTCATTGGAAATATCTTTGCTCAAACTTTAATCAATCTGTTCGGGCCACGTGCTGGCGCGGGTCCGCGCCAGCACGCAGTCAGGTTGTTCACAAACTTGTCCACAGATTTTGTGGGCTAAAGATGTCATCCCCGTGGCGCACCGGCCCGCAGCAGGGGGACTCGCTTATCGTCCGCGCCAACCTGGGCGACCCCTTCCGGGCTGCGCCATAATCCCCGTGCCCCACATCAGTCCGGAGAGTTCATTGCTTTCGATCATACAAGCCGCCGGTTGGCCCATCTGGCCCTTGATTGTTTGTTCCATACTGGCGCTGGCGCTCGTGATCGAACGCTTCGTCAGCCTGAAAACGTCCCGCATCGCTCCTGTCCGATTGCTGGACGAAGCCTTGCGGGTAGCGCGCGAAGCAGTACCCATCCCTGACGTGGTGAACCAGTTGGAAAAGAGTTCCGCCATGGGCGAAGTCTTGGCCAGCGGGCTGCGCGCACTGAACGCCAATCCGCGCTGTGCCGAGCAGGACTTGCGTGCAACCATGGAAGGCGCCGGGCGCGAAGTCGCACACCGAATGGAGCGTTACCTGAGTGCTCTTGCCACCATCGCCTCTGCGGCTCCGCTGTTGGGTCTGCTGGGCACGGTCATCGGCATGATCGAGATCTTTGGTTCGCAGTCGCCGACCAGCGGCGCCAACCCCGCCCAACTGGCGCACGGCATTTCCGTGGCACTTTACAACACCGCGTTCGGCTTGATGGTGGCGATCCCGTCGCTGATCTTTTGGCGTTACTTCCGTGCCCGTGTCGACGCCCAACTGCTCACATTGGAGTTGGCGGCCGAACGCTTTCTGCGGCACATCAACACACTGCGTCGCGCCGCATGACGGGAGTTGAGTCCAGGCAGGGCGCGGTGCAACTCATTTGGATCCGCCGGGGCCCTTTGGCCAGGCTGCTTTTACCCATTTCATGGTGCTTTCGGCTGTTGCTGAGTCTGCGCCGGACCCTATATCGGTGGGGCGTGTTCAGGAGCCACAGGGCACAGGTGCCGGTGATCGTGGTGGGCAACGTCATCGCGGGGGGCGCTGGAAAGACCCCGGTGGTGATGGCGCTGGTGCAGCACTTGCAGGCGGTTGGCCTGCACCCAGGCGTGATCTCGCGTGGTTACGGGCGCAGTACGAACGGATGCCGCGAAGTGCACGAGCACAGCCTGCCCAGCGAAGTCGGCGACGAAGCGCAACTGATCCAGCGCCGCTGCCAGGTGCCGGTCTTCGTGGCGGCAAAGCGGCTGCAGGCAGCCCAGGCATTGCTGGCACAGCATCCCCAAACCGATGTGCTGTTGTGTGACGACGGCCTGCAGCATCTGGCACTGCAGCGCGATATCGATATTTGCGTCTTTGACGAACGCGGCGTTGGAAATGGATGGGTATTGCCATCAGGTCCGCTGCGCGAACCCTGGCCGCGCAAGGTCGATCTGGTGCTGCATACAGGCGCCATTGCGGCCTTTGCGGGCTATCAGGCGCGGCGTGAATTGGCGCCTTACGCATTGCGTCAGGATGGATCGAGAATCTCGCTGAGCGAGTTGCGCACAAAGCGATTGGTGGCCGTGGCAGGCATTGCCCATCCGCAGAATTTTTTCGCCATGCTGCGTGGCAGCGGCCTCACCCTGTTACAAACCATCGCGCTCCCTGATCACTATTCGTTCGACGGTTGGCAAGTCTCGCTGCAGCCGCTTGACACGCTGGTATGCACGGAAAAGGATGCGACCAAGCTCTGGCGTACGCACGCGACGGCTCTGGCCGTGCCATTGGCGCTTGAGCTCGAACCCGCCTTCCTGTCAGCGCTGGATGCCCTGCTTCCCGCGCATCTCAGGGCAAAGCTATCATCGAGAGAACACTCCAACCGAGAACCATCCCATGGACAGCAAACTTCTTGAACTCCTGGTCTGCCCTGTGACCAAGGGAACGCTGCAATACGACCGTGATCGGCAGGAACTGATTTCACGCAGTGCCCGACTCGCCTATCCGGTGCGCGACGGTATACCGGTGCTGCTGGAAGGCGAAGCCCGCGTGCTGACCGACGAAGAGCTTGAGCAGAAATAGCCGCTCCGTACCACAGGGGCCAGCGCCAGCATGAACTACACCGTACTGATTCCCGCCCGGCTCGCCTCCACCCGCCTTCCGAACAAGCCTTTGGCCGACATTGTTGGTGTGCCGATGGTGGTGCGTGTAGCGCAACGCGTTGCCAGCAGCGTCCAGGGTGAGGCACCTCCTCGGGTGGTGGTGGCGGGGGACAGCCCTGAGATCATTGCCGCCTGCCGTGAACACCACATCGAAGCGGTGCTCACGCACCAGGACCATCCCTCGGGCAGCGATCGCTTGGCACAGGCCTGCGAACTGTTGGAACTGAGCGACGACGAGATCGTGGTCAATGTGCAAGGTGATGAACCCCTGATCGAGCCTGCGCTGGTCAATGCGGTGGCGCTGGTGCTGCAACAGCAGACGCACGCCAGCATGAGCACGGCCGCGCACTTCATCGACAGCGTGGCCGAATTCAACAACCCCAACGTCGTGAAGGTGGTGCTCGACGCGTCGAGCAACGCGCTGTATTTCAGCCGTGCGCCTATCCCCTGGTGGCGCGACGGCTCCGCATCGGGACTGGCGCAATTGCCCACGCCCAGACCGCTGCGGCACATAGGAATCTATGGCTATCGAGTCGGCTTTCTGCGTCAATTCCCCAAACTCGCGCAAGCCCCGATGGAACTGATCGAAGCGCTGGAGCAGTTACGCGCCTTGTGGCACGGGTACCGGATTGTGGTGCATGTGAGCGCGCTGGCACCGGGGCCGGGCGTGGACACGCAGGAAGACCTGGAACGGGTCAGACAAATTTTTCGCCGATGAGGCTCGCGCACGCGTAAGCCGGGCACAAGGCCGTGCGTGCTATTCTTGCTGTCAACGAAGCGTTGCGGGCCAAGCCACCTCCAAGCAGCGCCACAAGATCTTGACACCATCCGAGGACACACATGAGACTGATCCTGTTAGGCGCTCCCGGCGCAGGCAAAGGCACACAAGCCACCTTCATCTGCCAAAAATATGGCATTCCCCAGATATCCACCGGCGACATGCTGCGCGCCGCGGTCAAGGCGGGAACTCCGCTCGGAATTGAAGCCAAGAAGGTGATGGACGCAGGCGGCTTGGTCAGTGACGACCTCATCATTAACCTGGTGAAAGAGCGCATCACCCAAAGTGATTGTGCCAACGGCTTCTTGTTTGACGGCTTTCCGCGCACGATTCCTCAGGCCGACGCGATGAAGGCGGCAGGCGTGAAGCTCGATTACGTGCTGGAAATAGACGTCCCGTTCGAGGCCATCATTGAACGCATGAGTGGTCGGCGCTCGCACGCCGCATCGGGCCGTACCTATCATGTCAAGTTCAATCCGCCCAAGGCGGCTGGCGTGGACGACGTGAGCGGTGAACCGCTGATTCAGCGTGACGATGACAGGGAAGAAACCGTGAAGAAGCGGCTTGAAGTCTATAGCGCCCAAACACGACCGCTGGTGAAGTACTACTCCGACTGGGCCCAAACGGACGCCAGCGCAGCGCCCAAATATCGCGCCATCAGCGGCACCGGCGCGGTCGACCGGATAACCATCAACGCGCTCGCGGCACTGTCGAGTTAGCCGCCACCTTCCGGGGCCAGATTGGGCCCCATCAGTTCCAGCATCAAGGCCACCCTCGCCTTGACTGCCGACAAGCCGCCAGAGTCAGGAAATTGCGCGTCCGACCGGGGCAGAACCCGGCCGTAGCTGCAACGCGAAGCCAGCACCACGCGAACCCCTGCGACCTGAGCTCGCAGCAAGGCGGCCTCCAGGTCGCAATGCACTGTTCCATTTCCCGTTGCGGCCACAACCAGGCCCCGCAGCGGGTCCGAGGCACTCCCAGGATGTGCCACCATGGCGTCCACCATGGCACCGCTGGCGCCAGCATAGTTCATAACGATCTCCACCCGCGGCCAGTGATCCAATGCTGCAACCACTTCCAAAGCGCTGACTTTTGGTTCGCACGTGCTCCCGGCTTGCACCGATGTGTTCACCCAGCGCGCATGGCCCTCTTCCACAAAACCCAGCGGTCCCGCCTCTCCCGAGTCGAACGCATCCAGCCGATACGGGTGCACCTTTTGTACTGCCGAGGCGCCGTGAATGACCCCGGCGCACACTACCAGCACGCCGCTGGCGCCAGCGTGTGCGGCCAGCGCCAGTGCGTCGGACAGGTTCTGCGGTCCATCGGCAAAGCGGGACGACGCAGGGCGCATGGCACAGGTCAACACCACTGGCTTACCCGATGTCAAGTTGGCTGGCAACACCGACTGCAGAAAGTAGGCAGTCTCCTCCAACGTATCCGTGCCGTGGGCAATGACAACGCCCTGAACCTCGCTCTGGGCCAGCCAGTGCGCGCAGCGCAGCGCCAGTTGGCGCCACAGGGCAAAACTCATATCCTTGCTGTCCAACTGAGCCACTTGCTCAGCCACAACTTCGAACTGTGCACGAGGTCGAGCCGGGACGGAACTCAGCAACTGAGCAACACCGACTTGTGCCGCGGTGTAGCCCAGGTTGTCGTCTGCGTCGGCAGCGCTGCCCGCGATCGTCCCTCCCGTTCCCAAGAGCACAATTTTTTTGGAAGAAACATTCAACATGCTTGCAATCTTTCGAAAACTGAATAAAAATACAGCTACTGGACATTAATACAGCCTTTCCAGCCATCCATTCAGTGGGCCCACCCAAAGGAGATGCCATCATGACCGACCTGCCAGTGTTTTCCGTCAAGTTGACAGCCCGTCAACAACAGATATTGGAACTCATCCAGAACGCCATTGCCCACACCGGTGCTCCACCCACACGGGCGGAGATAGCACATGAACTGGGATTCAAATCGGCGAACGCGGCCGAAGAACACTTGCAGGCACTGGCACGCAAGGGCGTGATCGAACTCGTGAGCGGCACCTCGCGCGGCATCCGGCTTAAAACCGACACCTTGCGCAGCATTCATGAGTCCCGTTTCAAGCACTTTGCCAACCCGCTGCAAACCCTGGCCAATCTGGTCTTGCCGCTGGTTGGGCGCGTGGCCGCAGGCTCTCCGATTCTGGCGCAAGAGCATGTGGATCGGTCCTACAGTTTCGAAAGCAGCCTGTTTCAAAGCCAACCCGATTACCTGCTCAAGGTGCGCGGCATGTCGATGCGGGACGCCGGCATCATGGACGGTGACCTGCTGGCAGTACAAGCGACCAAGGAGGCCAAGAATGGGCAGATCGTGGTGGCGCGTCTGGGCGACGATGTGACTGTGAAGCGCTATCGGCGTAACAAGGATGTGATTGAACTGCACGCCGAAAACCCCGACTACGCCACCATCGTGGTACAGCCGGGTGAGGCGTTTGAGATAGAAGGTCTTGCGGTGGGACTGATCCGCAACACCATGTTGATGTAGACCGTCGTAGCTGCCGCTGTCGTGCTTTAGATTGAAGGAAATGCCATGGGAATTGCCTTGTTCACAACCGCCAAGTTGTTCGCCCCTGTTCTCACGTTCTTCAGTGACCGGGTGATCCGGGCCGCACAGCGCTGGCGCCGACCGCCGTCCACAGGCAACGCCTGCGTTCGCCCCACCCCTGTGCCTGCAGCCTGCGGTCCGCAAACAGCAAGGCAGCGACCGTTGCGTGTGGTGCGGGTGCTGGATGGCGTCCAGGGTCAACGTGCTTGTGGACGCATGGTGATCTCAGGCCGCATGGCAGACGTCTGCGCTGAACTGGACCGCCTAGCCGCACTCGAAGGCCTAGTTGCAACATGAACAGGCATCTCAGTCGCGACCGCCGTGCAGGCAGTCGCCCTTGCCAAGTTCCACGCGGTTGTGGCGCTGGATGATATTGGCGCTGGTTGCGTGAAGCAGCAGATTGGGCAATGCCCGTGTTTCAGGTAGGGAACGGCTTTGCTGGTCTGACGGGCCTTGGTCTAGTAGTGTCGCGACATCTGCCTGCGCCGGTATTTCTGCGCTTGCCGCGAACCCAAGGGTCTGGGCGTCTTGACGACCAGGTTGCGTCACTTTCAGTCCAACAAGAGGCACAATTGGGGCATGAATATTGTGATCCTCGACGACTATCAGGACGCGGTGCGAAAGCTGCAGTGCGCATCCAAGCTTGAAGCCTTTCCCGCCAAGGTTTATACCAACACGGTCAAGGGCCTGGGCCAATTGTCGGTGCGCCTCAAAGATGCCGACGTGATCGTGCTGATTCGCGAACGCACGCACATCAGTCGCCAGTTGGTGGAAAAACTGCCGAAACTCAAGTTGATTGTGCAAACCGGTCGCGTTGGCAGCCATATCGACCTGGCCGCCTGCACCGAACGCGGTATCGCCGTGGCCGAGGGCACGGGCTCACCGGTTGCGCCAGCCGAGCTCACCTGGGCGTTGATCATGGCAGCCACACGACGATTACCTCAATACATCGGCAACCTCAAGCATGGCGCCTGGCAGCAGTCGGGCCTCAAGGCCGCATCCATGCCCGCGAACTTCGGCATTGGCACTGTTCTCAAGGGCAAGACTTTGGGAATCTGGGGCTTTGGCAAGATCGGTCAGCTGCTCGCGGGCTATGGCCGAGCCTTCGGCATGCAGGTGATGGTATGGGGCAGCGAGAATTCACGGCAAGCGGCAGTGGCCACGGGCTATACCGTCGCCGACAGCAAACAACAGTTTTTCATGGAAAGCGATGTATTGAGCCTGCATCTGCGACTGAACGACGTCACTCGCGGCGCAGTCACATCCGAGGATCTGTCGCTGATGAAGCCCACGGCCCTGCTGGTAAACACATCGCGCGCTGAGTTGATCGAGCCCGACGCCTTGATCGCGGCACTCAATCGGGGACGCCCCGGTCTCGCCGCAATCGATGTGTTCGAGACCGAACCCATTTTGCAGGGCCACGCCTTGTTGCGTCTGGAGAACTGCATCTGCACGCCGCACATCGGCTACGTCGAGCAGGACAGCTACGAGCTCTACTTTGGCTCGGCGTTCGACAACGTGGTGAACTTCATCAAGGGCACACCCACCAACATCGTCAATCCGGGAGCGCTGCAGGTGCGACGCTAAGGCTTGATGCCGCCTGGATCAAGGTGCCTTGGCGCTGACCCGCGCCATCATGAGTTCGGTGCTTATTTTTCGATCTACGGTCACCTTTTGCACCGTCGCCCGTTCGCTCATGCGCTTGAGGTAGTCGCGCACCGGCAGCGCAGCCAAGTGGTCTTCACCGAAAATGAGCTTGCTGGTGCTGCTCACCAACGGCAGGTGCACGATCGCGGCGCAATCGGCCAGGGTGAATGCATCTCCGGCGATATAGGGGGAAAATTTGGCTAATTGAGCAAAACCTGCTGCCCCTTTGAGCAACAGCTTGCGGCAGCGTTCCTTGGCGGCGTCGCTTGCCTTTCCACCAAAAAATGCCTCGCCATAAAGCTCGCGCGCCACCAACTCCAGGTGCAGCTCCAAGAACAGAATCAGTTCTCGCACTTTGGCTGCTGCATAGGGGTCTGCAGGCAACAAGGGGCACTGGGGGTAGGCTGCCTCGATGTACTCCGCGCAGGCGATGGATTCGCACAACGGGCCTTGGGGCGTATTCAGGAACGGCACCTTGCCCAGGGGCGAAGCGCTCACAACTTTGGGATCAGCCATACCGGTCCAGGCCAGGACTTCCTCGAAGGGCGCGCCTTTTTCCAGGAGCTGAAGCTTGATCTTGTTGTAGTAATTGCTGGCCGAGAAGCCACAAAGTTGCAGGTTCATGACGGTGTTTCCAATTGATCGAAAATGCAGAGTGGGGGCGTTGTCGCGCAATTTTGGCGTGCACTCCAGCGCGGGCCCCAGTGTCACGCAATAATGGCCCCTTTGCCCGTCCCAAACATGACAGCCGAACTCAAAAGCGCCAGCCAGGGCCAGACCATGATTCTGACCTTGAGTAATCCCGGATTCCACAACGCGCTGGAGCCGCAGATGTACGCTGCCGGTGTGGAAGCCTTCAACGCCGCCGAGTCGAACCCGCAAGTCAGCAGCATCGTGATCGTGGGCGCCAATGAAAACTTCAGTGCCGGTGGCAATCTGCACAAACTGCGGGCCAAACGTGAGCAGGCGCCGGAGTTCATGGCACAGCAGCTCCAAGGCCTGCACAACTGGATCGAAGCCATTCGAACCTGCCCCAAGCCGGTGATCGCTGCCGTCGAGGGCGCGGCGGCCGGTGCCGGCTTTTCATTGGCGCTGGCCTGCGACTTCATCGTCGCAACGCGCGACGCCAAGTTCATCATGGCCTACAGCAATATCGCACTGTCACCCGACGCTGGCGCCACTTGGCACCTGTCGCGCGCGCTGCCACGCCAGCTTGCGACCGAGCTGCTGATGCTGGGCCGTAGGGTGAGCGCCCAGCGACTTTACGACTTGGGTCTCGTCAATCTCCTGTGTGAGCCGCAACAGGCGCTCACCGAGGCTCTGGCTCTGGCCGAGCAGCTCAACGTTCGAGCGCCGAATGCACTGGCCAGCATCAAGGAACTTCTGACCGATGCGGCCACCGCCACGCTGGCCGAACAACTCGACAGCGAGCGTGACCACCTGGTGAAGAACTTGCATCACCTCAACGCAGGCAAGGCGATTGACAGCTTTTTATCAAAGACCCCGTCAGCGCGGTGATACTCCGGCGCGCGGCTAAGGACGCGCAGGCGACTCAGGCCGCATCGCCCCGGCGTCCCTCAAGCGACAATGAGGGCATCATCAGTCACACACAAGACAGGCTATGGACGACCCCATTCTTACCATCGACGAACGCGCAGCGATCAATTCGGGGCGCTGGTTTTCCACACTCTCACCGGCACTGCGACACGACATACTCCGATGCGCTTACGTCAAACGATTCAAGGACGGCGACCTGATTGCCGCCCGCGGCGAAGCGCCCGAAGAATGGATCGCCTGTGCTCGTGGTGCGGTACGTGTCAGCTCCACCTCGCTCTCGGGCAAACAGATCACCCTTACGTATGTGGAGCCGGGGATCTGGTTTGGCGACGTCGCAATCTTCGATGGGGACAGGCGCACGCACGATGCCTATGCGCACGACACCACCACCATCCTGTGCGTGGCCCGCGCCGACCTGCGCAAGATTCTGGCCCTGCATGTCGAACTCTACGAAGCCTTGCTGCGCCTGCATGCGCGGCGCATACGCCAGCTTTTCGGATTGGTGGAGGACCTCAACACCCTGCCCTTGCGCTCGCGCCTGGCCAAACAACTTTTGCATTTGGTGCGCAGTTACGGCGTGCCTTCGCTCAGCGATGGTGGCGAAACCCGCATCGGGCTGCAATTGGCGCAGGAAGAACTGGCGCAATTGCTGGGCGCATCACGCCAGCGCGTGAATCAGGAGCTCAAGGCCATGGAGCGCGAAGAGGCGATCCGAATCGAGCAGGGTGGACTGGTGGTGCGCAACCGCGACCTGCTGATGAAAATAGTGGAGGAATGAAACATTACGGGACAGTCCAAAGCGACGCGAAGCGCGCGTGCTCTTTCTTCAACTGAATAGAAAACCATGACCGACTTCGATCACTTCATGGGCACCCGAGCCGTGTCCGACGCCAACGCTGTCGACCTGGCGGCGTTGACCGCATGGCTGCTCACGAACCTGCCTGGATTTGAGGGACCGTTGACGCTGGAAATGTTCAAGGGTGGCCAGTCCAATCCCACTTACAAATTGAACACCCCAGGCATGAGCTACGTCATGCGAGCCAAACCCGGACCCGTCGCCAAGTTGCTGCCCTCGGCCCATGCCGTGGAGCGCGAATTTGCGGTGATGAAGGGACTTCAAGGCACCGACGTTCCCGTGGCCAAGATGCACTGCCTGTGCGAGGACGAGTCCGTCATAGGGCGCGCGTTCTACATCATGGAGTTCGTGCAGGGGCGCGTGCTTTGGGACCAGGCCCTGCCTGGCATGACGCCAATTCAGCGCGGCGAAATCTATGACGAGATGAACCGCGTCATCGCTGCCCTGCATCGCGTCAAGTTTGCGCAGCGCGGGCTAGCCGGCTTTGGCAAACCTGGCAATTATTTCGAACGCCAGATCGGTCGCTGGAGCAAGCAGTATGTGGCATCGATCACGCAGCCGATTGCCGAGATGGACCAGCTCATGGCGTGGTTGCCGCAGCACATTCCGGCGATGGCGCGCGATGAGAGCCTGGCCAGCATCGTGCACGGCGACTACCGTCTGGACAACCTGATCTTTCATCCCACCGAGCCGCGCATCCTGGCGGTGCTGGACTGGGAACTCTCCACTCTGGGTCACCCGCTGGCCGACTTCAGCTACCACTGCATGGGCTGGCACATTCCGCCGGGATCGTTTCGTGGCATCGGCGGGCTGGACGTGGTGAGCCTGGGCATCCCCACCGAAGACGACTACATCGCCCGCTACTGCGAGCGCACCGGGCTGACCACGCCAGAGGCGCTCAAGGCCGACTGGAACTTCTACATGGCGTACAACCTGTTTCGCATCGCAGCGATCCTGCAAGGCATTGCGAAACGGGTCGAAATGGGAACCGCCGCCAGCGCGCAGGCCGTGAGTTCCGCGGCGGGGGCCCGACCGCTTGCGCAAATGGCCTGGAAATTCGCACAACGAAGCTGAAACCTTGCGGGACTCGAACCCGCTCACGCATCAACCACGAAGGATGAACATGGACTTTGACTATTCCCCCAAAACCCAGGAACTGCAGGCCAAGCTGCAGCAGTTCATGACCGAGCACATTTACCCGGCGGAACAAGCCTACTTCGACGAGATCACGGCCAACACCGCCGCAGGAAGGCGCTGGACACCGCTGCAAACGATCGAGCGACTCAAACCCAGGGCGCAGGCGATGGGTCTGTGGAACTTGTTTCTGCCGGTGGACAGCGCCGCCGCCTCGGGTTACGAAGGTGCCGGTCTGACGAATCAGGAATACGCGCCACTGGCCGAGATCATGGGACGCGTGCCCTGGGCCAGCGAAGTCTTCAATTGCTCGGCGCCTGATACCGGCAACATGGAAACCATCGCGCGCTACGGCTCCGAGGAAAACAAGGCGCGCTGGCTTAAACCCCTGCTCGAAGGAAAATTCCGCTCCGCCTTTGCCATGACCGAGCCCGAGGTCGCATCGAGCGACGCGACCAACATCGAAACCCGCATCGAGCGTGACGGCGACGACTATGTGATCAACGGACGCAAGTGGTGGACCTCGGGCGCGGGCGACCCGCGCTGCGCCATCTACGTCGTCATGGGCAAGACCGACCCGCTGGCCGCCCGCCATTCGCAACAGAGCATGGTGCTTGTTCCCGCCGACACGCCCGGTGTCACGGTGGTGCGCCCGCTCAGCGTATTTGGCTACGACGACGCGCCCCACGGCCACATGGAAGTGTTGTTCACGAATGTTCGCGTACCCGTTAGCAACGTGTTGCTGGGCGAAGGCCGAGGCTTCGAGATCGCCCAGGGCAGACTCGGGCCGGGACGCATACATCACTGCATGCGCCTCATCGGTCTGGCCGAGCGCGCATTGGAGCTGATGTGCAAGCGCTCCTCGGCACGCGTAGCTTTCGGCAAGCCGGTTGCTGCGCAAACGGTGACGCAGGAGCGCATCGCGAATGCGCGCTGCAAGATCGACATGGCGCGCCTGCTCACGCTCAAGGCGGCCTGGATGATGGACAAGGGTGGCAACAAGTTCGCACGCAACGAAATCGCCATGATCAAGGTGGTGGCGCCCACCATGGCCTGCGAAGTGATCGACTGGGCGATACAGGCACACGGCGGCGGCGGCGTTTGCGACGATTTTCCGCTGGCTTACGCCTATGCCGGAGCGCGCACGCTGCGCTTTGCCGACGGTCCGGACGAGGTCCACCGCAACGCCATTGCCAAGTGGGAGTTGGGCAAGTATGCGCCGCCCAAGAAGCCGGCGTGACCCCAGCCGCAGCCTGCGTCAAGCGCAGATGAAAGCTGCCTGACCCGCTGTTTTTGCAACGAAAAGCAGCGGGAAATTTTGCGCCCCAACAGCGCTTTTGTCCAGCGAAATAAGTTGACGAAATGGATTGCGAAAATGCCGTCTCAGGCGTAGCATTCAGTTGCCTGTGTGATGCAGGCGAGAGCCAAGTAACCAGTCTTGGCAAACATGGAGGCAATCTCTTGCTTCCATCGTCAGTGGCGACGACATTCTCGCTATTGACGAAGCCCGACGGCATGAGCATCTAGCCCGCCGTCAGCCCCGGTCGGCAACGCTGATCGGGGCTTCTTTTTTAGTGCGAGTGTCCACGCAATCGATCCACATCCTGCGGCGTCACTGCACCGGCGCCGTTACCCCAGGCAGAACGGATGTAACTCAAGACGGCGGCGATCTCGTGGTCGCTCAGATTCAAGGCAAAAGGGGGCATGCCAAAGGGGCGTGGGTTGCCGGCAGTTGTCGGGGCGAAACCACCATTCAAGACGATCTGCACCAGATTCATCGGTGACGCCATGTTGACCCCTGCGCTGCCCGCCAACGCAGGGTAGGCATGGAGCACACCCTTACCGTTCTCGCCGTGGCATTGAGCACAATGGTCCTTGTACAACCGCGCGCCCAACTGCGACCCTTCGTGGTCGGCATTGGAGCTTTTGGACGCGCTCCGGGCGCTGTCAGACACCGGCGGCAAAGCGTCGAGGTACACCGCCATAGCCGCCAGGTCCGCCATCGTCAGATACTGCGTGCTGCGCAACACCACATCGGCCATCGGGCCCATCGCGTTGCCGTGAGCCGATGTTCCGGTCTGCAGCATCTGCACCAGCGCTTGCTGGGTCCATCGCGGCTCACCACTGGCCTGCGTGCGTGACGCCAGCGCCGGTGCATGCCAGTCCTGCACGGCAATCGTGCCGCCGGCGAGTGCCTCGGCGTCGCTGCTGGCGCCCAATGCATTGCGCGCGGAGTGACAGGCGCTGCAGTGGCCCAAGCCCTGCACCAGATAGGCGCCACGATTCCATTGTTCGGACTGACGGGAATCGGGCTCAAACATCTGCGCCCGAAAAAACAGTGCCCGCCACAGACCCAGCGCCCATTGCGAACTGAAGGGCCAAGCCAGTGCATGCGGACGATTTGCTTGGGACACCGCCGGCAGCGTGCGCAGCCATGCATAAAGAGCGTCTGAATCCGCTCGATTCACACGTGTGAAATTGCCATACGGAAATGCCGGCAACAACCAGTGACCGTCTTTGGAGCGGCCGAAATGCAGGGCTTGCCAAAAATCATCCGCGCTCCAGCCACCGATGCCGGTACCCGCATCGGGTGTGAGGTTGGTGGTGTAGACGCTGCCAAACGAGGTCACTATGGCCCGGCCGCCGGCGTAGGCAGCGCCTCCGCGTTGCGTGTGGCAATGCATGCAGTTACCCGCTTGAGCCAGATATTCACCGCGGGACAACACTTCAGCGCCAGTTGCCAGGCTGCGGCCCCCCGACACCTGCGCGCCATCATCGGCGTCCCTTAGGGTCAACATCGCCAACACGGCGAATAGGGGCACGATGATTGCCAGATCTGCCCAGCGAAGCCAGCGTAGCCTTCTCATTGCTTACCTAGTGCATCCGCGACGCGAGCGCCAGGGGTCGAGCCGCATAGCAGCGGCATGGGCTTGGGCAACGCGGTGGCGGGCTTGGCTGGAAAAGGAACGCTCTGGGAGGCCAACCAGGCCACCACAGCAGACAGGTCTTCCGCTGTGAGGCGCTTGGCCACGTCTGCCATGCAGTCGGGGGCCTGTGCGCGGCGTTCACCCGTGCGCCAAGCGCCGAGCTGGGCATTCACGTAGTCACGCGGCAAGCCCAGGAGGCCAGGAACAAATGGCGCAAGTCCCATGAGCGATTCGCTGTGGCACTCGACGCAAGCAGGAAGCTTGCGCACCACGTCTCCCTGCGTCACGAGCTCATGCCCACGCTCCAGCAGGCGCGCCGGTGCGGTTGCGCGCAGCGGCAACAAATACGGCACATCAAGTCCAGAAAAATGCTCCGCAATTTCGTGCAGGTAGGCATCCGACAAGGGGTCCAGCAGATTCACCATCAACGCGTAGTGGCGCCGTCCCGTCTGAAAGTTGCGCAGCTGGTTGTACAAATAGCCAACCGGCTTTCCTGCCAGACGGGGATAAAAGCCGTCAGGGCCCGCGCGTCCTTGTGAGCCGTGGCAACCGGTGCAGGCCAGAACCCGCTGGGCCATGGAATCCTCGAATGCTGCCACGGGCTGGGCGGTGGCGGCTAGGGAAAAACACCATAGACCAATAGCAATAAGAAGCTGGCTTGCAGGGCGAATCATGGGCGAAATAGGAAGCTGAAATGGGGATTCGAAGCGACCTAATATAAACGCTGAAATACGCGCCCGGTTTTGGCCCCACCGCGCACCCTGGCCAAGTCGTCAAAGCGAACCGGCATGCGCACCTGGGTTCTCGCGCGCTTCCACCACGTCGTCAGCGATGTCGGCCAATTTGCGCCTTTGTTTGCGTGCTGTATCGCGCAGCAAATTGAATGCGTCGCTGCGTCGGAGTCTGTGCTTCACCATGAAGATGCCGGTGGCCACGCTGATGTTGCGCTCGGCGTCCAGCGCCCGTTGCAACTGCTGGCGTGTGTCGCGCAACCCCTGCAGTTCATTGGCTCGCGCCAACGCTGCCTCGACCGCAGGAATCAGTTGCGGTATATCCAGTGGCTTCACGGCATAACCCAGCGCACCGCACTGGGTGGCCTGCTCCACAATCTGGGCCTCGCGATAGGCGCTGAGCATCATGAAGGGAATGTGATCGAGATCGCGCAGTCGCTGCGCCAGATACAGGCCGCCGCGACCCGGCATGCGCACATCCAGAATCGCCAGATCGGGACGCTCGCCGCCGGCCAGCCACGCCTCGGCCTCCTCCGCCGAATCGGCCGTCGTGACGCTGTAGCCCGCGTCCATCAGACCGCTGGCCATCAAAGCGAGTACGAGTCGATCGTCGTCAACGATCAGGAGTTTCTTGGGCGCGGCGGCGACGTGAGTCACGGTCATGTTGGCTCCTTGATTGGTTGAAAAATAATGGGGCTCTCCAGTTCCAGCAAGGTAACAACTTCTGCGCCCTGCTGTTCCCTGACGATGCGTGCGCCGTGGCTGGGCATCAACGCCGCAATCAGATGCAGCCCGCTGCGATGGCTTTTGACCTGTGCGCTATCGGGCGCGAACTGGCCATAGTTGCTGATCCTGACCTCTACCAGCCCAGAGCGGGGCCCTGCTTGCGCTTCAATACGCACGCAACCATGCGCCTGACCCCCGTGCTTGACCCCGTTCAGGATCAGTTCATTGAACACCAAAGCGATGGGTACGGCTTCGTCCTCGGCAATGACAAATCCGGACAATGACGGCGCCAAGTCCAGCCCGATGGGGGTTTGCCACAGCTCCTGAATCTCCTTGGCGATCGCGCACAGGAGATCGCGCACAGGAGATCGCTCAGCAACACCGACGCTGAGACGGCCCGTCCTTGCAGACCATGGATCACCGAGATGGTCTGCACCTGGCTGATGGCATGGTGCATGGCGTTGGCAATCTCGGGGTGCGTGTTGGCATATCGACGCAGAATGCCCAGGACGCCCTGTAGATTGTTCTTGATGCGGTGATGAACCTCTCGCACCAGCATGTTGCGGTGAGCGAGCTCGTTGCGCAGGCGCTGTTGCTCCTGCAACCGGTTGTTGGTGACGTCGGTGTGGTCGCCGACGTAATGGCTGACGCGCCCCGCCTCGTCTCTGAGCGCCGTGAGGGTGATGTGCGCAGGGTAGTCTTCTCCGGTCTTTCGACGCTGCCACATTTCTCCATCCCATAGATCTGTGCGCTCGACCTCGCGCCAGACGCCTTCGTAAAATGCCGACGAATGCTGAGCTGAATCAAGCAGGCTTGTCGTTTTACCCTTGGCTTCCTGCTCGGTGTAGCCTGTCAACTGCGTGAAAGCCTGATTGACGCGCAAAATCTTCTTTGCAGCGTCCATCACCACAATGCCGCCATGGCTCTCGAACGCGATCGCGGCGATGCGCAGCGCTTCCTGCGTCAGCTTGTGCTCGCTGATGTCGCCCAACACCACACGCCAGACCCGCACGCCGCTTTCATCCTGCGCCGCCGTCGCCGCCAAACTCGCCCAGAAGACCGCACCGTCTGCCCGCACCATCCTCAACTCACACGCCTGAGGCTCAGTCGATTTGAGCTGCTGCTGACGCAGCAGGTAGTAGATGTCCTGGTCGTCCCTGAGAATGAAACGGGAGATGCGCTGCCCGACCAGTTCACTGCGCGACAGGCCCAGCATGGAGGCGGCATTCAAATTAACCTGGACGATCAAACCATCCTCGCCAAGTGTGCAATAACCGATCGGAGCCAGGTTATAGAGATCGAAATATCGGGCACGCCCGGCGTCGAGCTCGGCGTGGGTACGACGCAGTTCCTCGTTCTGCATCTCCAACTCGATCTGGTGCACCTGCAACTCATGCAGCACACGCTGCAGTTCCTCGGGTTGCATTGTTCCCAGTTCTTCCACCGAGGGCGCTTCCATCTCACGCACCATACCTTCGGCGCGCCCGCGTCTGAGCAGTTTGCTCCGGCTTGAAGCGACCGCGATGCCGCGGCGTCTATCCGTGCTTTTCATACCGTTTTCCACCCATCGATCGACCGATCGATTGCATCCGACTATATCGAATCGGTTGCAAAACAAATACAGCACCGTATCTATTTGACGACATCCCGTCTGATTGGTCTGCCCGACAGGGATCGAACCTGTGACCCTCAGCTTAGAAGGCTGATGCTCTATCCAACTGAGCTACGGGCAGAATGGTTCTGTGGGCGGTTCCGTCAAGCCGCAAAGGCGGTGCACGCTGCCCCAAAACGGCAGCGGCAATGATAACCGGGTCCCGCGCTCAAAGCGCCTGTCGCAGCCTGGCAATGCCCTCTTCGATCTTTGCCACATCTGCCGTGGCAAAGCTCAGCCGCAGGGTCGACGGGTCTGGGTCATGCGCGTAGAACGGCGCGCCCGGGACAAAGGCCACCAACTTCTCGATGGCACGTTTGGCAAAATCGGCGGCGTTGCGACCCTGAGTCAAACGGGCCCAGAAGAACATGCCGCCCTGCGGCGCGTTGAATTCAATCGCGTCACCCAAGTCGCGCTTCAAACACTGCGCCATGGTTTGGGCCCGATGCGCGTAGACGGCACGCACCTTGTCCAGCGTGGGATGCAACCGTCCCAGCGTAAGGTAGTGCGCGGCAGTGGCCTGCGTCAGGTTGCTGGTGTGGGCGTCGCTGAACTGTTTGCACATCGTGGCCTTGGCCAGCAGTTGCGCCGGAGCAATCATCCAGCCCACGCGCAACCCCGGTGAGAGGATCTTGCTGAAGGAGCCGCAATGCGCAAGCCATTCCCTGCTGCCAGGAACCTGCTCGCTCAGGGCCAGGAGCGAAGGCGGCGGCGGCGCGCCGAAATACAACTCTCCATAGGGGTCGTCTTCCACCACCAGCGTCTGTGTGCGTGCCGCGATCTCCAGAATGCGCAGGCGCCGCTCCCGGCTCAGGGTGGCGCCACTGGGGTTGCCAAAGGTGGGAATGAGATAGACCAGCTTGGGTTTGTGTTGCTCGATCAGTTGCTCCAGCACATCGACCTTGACGCCGTCGGCGTCAATCGGCGCGCCCACGATGTCGGCACCGTACAGGCGAAAGCACTGGATCGTGGCCAGAAACGTGGGCGCTTCCACGATCACCTTGTCGCCGGGCGAAATCATTGTTTTGCCAATCAGGTCCAGCGCCTGCTGGCTGCCAGTCGTGACGATCAGGCCATCGGGGGTGACCTGGCTGCCCTTGTCCGCCATGAAGGCACTGATGCCTTCACGCAGGGGCTGCCAGCCCTCTGTGGCCCCGTATTGCAGCACGGCACCCGGCTGATTAGCTAGCACCGCTGCTGTGGCCTCGCGTATGCCCTCCACATCGAACAGCGCGGGGTCGGGGAAACCACCGGCGAAGCTGATGATGCCGGGCTTTCCCAGCAGTTTGAAGAGTTCACGGATAGCCGAGGTTTCGATGGCGTCCAGGCGATTGGCAAATTTCATGGTGCGTGGGGTTGCTATAAATGCTCTGATTGGATCACGGCGCCAGCAAGGGCAGTGGCTGTCCGTGAGCGGCAGGAGGAGCGCTCACGCCCAAGTGCTGTGCCAAGGTGGGTGCGAGGTCGATCATATCGACCCGCGTATCGATGCGTCCGGGTCGGATCCAGCGCGGGCCGTAGAACAGCAGCGGCACCTGAGTATCCGTGGGATAGGGCGAGCCGTGGGTGCTGCCACTGGCACCCGAACCCAGCATCCACCAGGGTTTGAGCACGAACGCCAGATCCACCGGCACGTCGCGACTGAACGACTTTTGCATGGCCTCAAAGAAAGGCGCACCCGCGCGACTGCCGTCCTCCAATTCGCGCCGCGTATAGGCCACGGCAACGCCCGGCGCCGCCAGCATCAGGCTGCGGGCCGCATCAGAAACCAGGTCGAGGTCCAAGCCTTTTTGTGCAATCAGGCGCTTGTTCAACTGCATCCCCGGCCCAGAAAAATGGAGCGCCCATTGACCTACGCCAAAACGCTTTTCCAAACCCTGATTCAGCAGACCCAGCAGCAGCGCCGGATTCAGACGGCCCGCATCGCGCCCCAGCGTTGCGCTGTATTCCGGCGCCGGCATAAAGCCATGATCGGCGCTCAAAACCGCGATGTAATTTTCCTGGCCCACGGCGGCGTCGAGATCGCGAAAAAAGCCCTGGAGCAAGCGGTCCAGTTGCAACAGATGGTCGTGCGAAATGCGCGACTCGGCGCTGAACGCGTGGTTCACATAGTCGTGGCCCGACAGACTTATGGCCAGAATATCGGGCACGTCGCGCTGGCCCAGTGCTTCACCTGCGATCGCGGCACGGGCGAAGTCCAGCGTCATGGCGTCGCCGAAGGGGCTGCGCAACAGGTCGCTGTAAAAACGCGGGCCAGGTGCATCGTCATGCGCACCGAACAACATCGGAAGTTTTCCGCCACCAAGAGGAAACCACTTTTGCCCGTCGGGCAAAGAGCGCCCATAAGCCGATTCCGGCAGCAAGGGCTTCCATTCCGAGTTGAAGTAACGATTGGCTTCCCGCCTTGCGTTGAACTCGGTCACCCAGCGCGGGTGCTGCGCCATGTAGTAGGTACTGGAGGCAAAAGCGCCGTCCGACGCCATGTAGATGTAGGCCGTTCCGGTCTTGCCCGCCAGCAATATCGCCGCCCGATCCTTGCCGGACACGGAAATCACCTTGGCGCCTGGATAAGCGCGCCTGAGCACGTCGCCCACCGTTTGCACGCGCAAGTTCTTGGGGCTGGTGCCGTCCAGCGCATAGGTCTTGTGCCCGATGTAGGTGGCAGACACGTCGGCCATGCAGTACTGCGCTTCGCCGATGTTCGGGTCCCGCCATTCGTTGCCGATGATGCCGGTGCTGCTGGGCGTCGCGCCCGTGAGCAGCGTGGCGTGCCCCGGCGCTGTGACCGTGTACGCATGCCCGTAATGGGCCTGGGAAAACCAGGCGCCGCGGTCCAGAAACCGGGCCAGGCCGTCGTTCGAGAGTTGGTCGCGGTAGGCCAGCACCTGGCGCTGCGGCAGGCCATCTACCACCAGCAGCACGATCAGTTTTGGCTTCGAAATCGGCGCGAAATCGGCTGCCATCGCTGCATTGCAAAGTGTGAGCAGCAGCGCCAGCGCCAGGTGCCGGGTGAGCAGGAAATTCATGCGTTCGGGGCTGCGTGGTCAGTGTCGGGTCGCCAGGATCGATTCGATCTGGTCCATGATGGCATTCATGCGCGCCACCAAGGCCTGATACGGCGCTGGAGTCGCCAGATCGACACCCGCCTCCTTCACCAGCTCGTAGGGATAACGCGAACCGCCCGCGCGCAGAATGTTGAGATAGCGCTGCCGCACGCCGGACTGGTCCTGCAGGATTTGGCTGGCGAACATATTGCCAGCGGCGATGGAAGTAGCGTACTGAAACACGTAGAAACGGTTGTAGAAATGCGGCACGAAGGCCCACTCGACGGTGTACAAGTCATCAATTTTGACCACGCCTTGCTTGTCGCCGTGGTAACGCTTGAGGATGTCGCCATAGATCGTGCTGATGGCCTCACCGGTCAAGGACTCGCCCCGGTCCACGCGGGCGTGGAGTTCGCGTTCAAAGTCGGCAAACATCGCCTGACGGAAGAACGTGCCGCGCAGATTCTCCAGTTGTGAGCCCAGGTACACCAGTCTTTGGTCGTCGTTCCTGGCAATCTTCAGCATATGGTCCAGCAGCAGCACCTCGTTCGTGGTGGAAGCGATTTCAGCCGTGAACGTGGGGTAGTCAGCCGTGACAAAGGGCTGCGCCCTGTTCGCCAGATAGGAATGCATGGCATGACCCCATTCGTGCGCCAGCGTGGACACCGATTCGTAGTCGTCGTTGTGGTTCAACAGGAGATAGGGATGCACGTCGTAGACCGCGCCGTTCATGTATGCGCCGGAGCGCTTTTTCGGGCGCGGGTACACGTCCATCCAGCGGCTGCGCGTACCCAATTCAAGCGCGTGCACGTAGTCCTCGCCCAGCGGCTTGACTGCGTCCAGCATCAGTTGCGTGCTCAGCGCAATCGGGTAGCGCAGATCGCTTGCCACCAGCGGCGGGTACACGTCGTAGTAGCGCAGCTCGGTCAAACCCAGCATCTTTGCGCGCAAGCTGAAGTAGCGGTGCAGGGTCGGCAGATTGGCATTGGCCTGCTCCACCATGGTGTCGTAAACCGAGCGCGGCAGCTTGTTCGCGTCCAGTGCCTGCGTGAGCGAATCCGGGTAGTGGCGCACCTTGGCATAGACCGAATCGCGCTTCAGCTGTTGGTAAAGGGTGACGCCATAAGTGCGTTCGAACTCTTTCCATTTGCCCCAGAAGGCGTCGAACACGCGCTTGCGATCAGTGCGGTTGCTCAGGACGCGCAAGCGCTCATAGGCGCTTTGATCGACCAGCACCTCGCTGCCGTCCGACAGTTTCACGCTGGGCCATGGCATATCCGCGTCCGAGAGCGTGGAGTAGACCGACCCTGCCGCGTTGGTTGCCATGCCAAATTGGGCGATCAACTCCTCGCCCTTTCGGTCCAGCGTGTGCGCAGCGGTCCGCAAAATGTCGTCCAGCGGATGGCGGTAGATCGCGAGCGACTTGTCCTGACGCAGCAGACTGTCCACTTTGACGCGGCCCATGTGCAGGATCTCGGGATTGAAGAACGAACTGGCTTCATCCACGCCGCTGCTCAACACATCGGCGCGCTGCTTCAAGTCCTGGCCCCGTGGCAGACCCGTGTCTTCATCGTTCGTTTGCGATGCATATGCGCCCAGGCGGATCGAGCGCTTGAGCACCTCTGCATTCAGATCCATGCAGGTCTTGAAGCGGCCAACGGAATCCGCCAAGTGGCCGCTGCATTGCGCCAGGGCAGGCAACTGCTGAGCGAGTTTGAGCGCGTCCCGGTCCCAGTCCGCCTGCGTCGCGTACAGATCAAGGAGGTTCCATCGGTCGGGGTCCGACTCCGCACCCAAACTCCATGCAGGCACGGCCGCCAGCAGCGTGATCAGACTGATTCTTGCAAAAATCTTCATGGACAAGGGTTCTCGCTGAATGTGGTGCGCGACGCATTCGAGTGCCGCCCCGGATTGTGCCCTGAAGCGACCCCCTCGCTATAATTTGAGCACCCATGAAGCTCCTTGCACTCCCGGCCTTTTCTGATAATTACATCTGGCTGCTGCATGACAAGGGGCGCGCTGTGGTCGTTGATCCGGGCCAGGCACAACCGGTGTTGGACGCATTGGAGCGCGAACACCTCCAGTTGGAAGCAATTCTGATCACGCATCACCATGCTGATCATGTCGGCGGTGTTCAATCCCTGCGCGAACAGACCGCAGCCAAGGTCTACGGCCCGGAGCGTGAGACCATGCCCGAGCCGCTGGCACGTCTGCACGCTGGGGACGGGGTTCAGGCGCTGGGCTTGGAATTCCGGGTGATCGACGTGCCCGGACACACGGCCGGCCACATTGCCTACTTCTGCGCTGCCCCTGCAGGCCTGGATCCGATCCTGTTTTGCGGCGACACCCTCTTCTCCGGCGGTTGCGGTCGTTTGTTCGAGGGAACTCCCGAGCAAATGCTGGCGTCGCTGGATGCGCTGGCCGCATTGCCGCCAGCCACGCAGGTATGCTGCGCCCACGAATACACCCTCTCCAACCTGAAATTTGCGCGTGCCGTGGAGCCCGGTAATGCCGATTTGACCCGCTACATCGCACACTGTGAAGACCTGCGCAGCAGAAATGTTCCGACCCTGCCCTCGCATATTTCGTTGGAGCTACAAATCAACCCCTTCCTGCGCACCCGCGTCCCTGCCGTGATCGCTGCCGCCGAGCGCATCGACCCGTCGGCGCGCGGTCCGTCGGGGCACTTGGCGGCACTACGCCAATGGAAAAATCAGTTTTGAACAAATTTCTTCTCGTTTTTGGCGCTGTGAGCAGCCTGTGGCTCGCGGGTTGCGCCGTCATCGCTCC
The DNA here is from genome assembly GCA_903909815.1 of uncultured beta proteobacterium. Classification (GTDB taxonomy): domain Bacteria; phylum Pseudomonadota; class Gammaproteobacteria; order Burkholderiales; family Burkholderiaceae_C; genus CAIKVZ01. The sequence continues at coordinate 98,061 of CAIVXG010000014.1, forward strand.
CACTGTTTCGTCCGTCTCAACGCCCTCTGCGTCCAACCCGAATACGACGAACCCCGCGGCGCCACAAGCGGCATCGACCGCAGTCGCGGCCAAACATCAAGCGCTCATCCCACAGGGTCCACTGCAACCCATCACGGCGGCCGAAGCCGCCTCGCTGGGCGTGGCGCGCCTGACGGCACCGGCCGACCTGTGGGAGCGCATCCGCCGCGGCTTTGCCATGCCGGATCTGGAAGGGCCCCTGGTGCTGGACCGCGAGCAGTGGTATGCCACGCGGCCCGACTACATGTTTCGCATGACCGAGCGCTCGAATAAATACCTGTTCCACATCGTCGAGGAACTGGAACGGCGCAACATGCCGACGGAGCTGGCACTGTTGCCTTTCATCGAAAGTGCGTTTAACCCGCAAGCCGTGTCCAGCGCCAAGGCCGCGGGCATGTGGCAGTTCATGCCCAGCACCGGCAAGAACTTCGACCTCAAGCAGAACGCTTTTCGTGACGACCGGCGCGACGTGCTGGCGTCCACCCGGGCCGCGTTGGACTACCTGCAAAAACTCTATGGCATGTTTGGCGACTGGCAATTGGCGCTGGCCGCCTACAACTGGGGCGAAGGCAGCGTGGGCCGCGCCATCGCCAAGAACCAGCACAAGGGTTTGGGCACGAGCTACAGCGATCTTGTCATGCCCATGGAGACACGCTTTTATGTACCCAAGCTGCAGGCCGTGAAGAACATCGTGGCTCGTCCCAAAGCCTTCAACGCGAGCCTGCCTGACATCGGCAATCACCCCTACTTCCAGACTGTCGACATCCGACGCGACATCGACGTGGCGCTTGCGGCCAAGCTGGCGGAAGTGTCGATGGAGGACTTCAAGGCACTCAATCCCTCTGCCAGCCGCCCCGTCATCCTGGCAGCAGGCACACCGCAGATCCTGCTGCCCTGGGACAACGCTGCCATTTTCGAACGTAATCTGCAGGGCTATGCGGGCGGTCGATTGGCCACCTGGACGGTGTGGATTGTTCCGATGGCGATGCAGCCACGCCAGGCCGCGCTGCGCATCGGCATGGCGGAGGCTGACCTGCGCGCCGTGAACAACATCCCGCAGCGCGTCACGATCAAGGCCGGCTCCACCCTGCTGGTGCCGCGCGCGGCGAGTGTGCAGGCAGATGTGACCGAGCATGTGGCCGAGACCGGACAAGTCTCCCTGTCGCGCGATGCGGCCCTGCAGCGCAGCGTGGTGAAAGCGGGAAAGAAGGAAACCGTCGCCAGCATCGCCAAGCGTTATCGGGTCAGCGCCAGCAATGTGGCCGAGTGGAATAATGTCAGTGCCACGGCAGCGTTTGCGCCCGGCCAGCAGGTCGTGCTGTTCACTCCAGTCAAAGCCAAGCTCACGGGCAAGTCCGGCCCCCACAAAACGGCAAAGGCCGGCCCGCGCAAGAAGACAGGGAAAACCCCTGCCACCAAGCGCTGATGCGTCAACATAAACCCAAGGAAAACACCATGCTCAAGCTCCTGATCGCTGTGGACGGCTCGGAACTCTCGCTGGACGCAGTGCGCCATGCCCTGTCGCTGGTACAGGCGGGACTGCGTGCCACTCTGCTGTTGGCCAATGTGCAGGAAAGCGCCACGCTGTACGAGATCGTGGTGGCACATGACCCGCTGGTGCTGCAGGAAGTCAGCCTGGGAGCCGGCAGCCATCAGTTGGGCGCTGCGCAGGACCTGGTGCAGGCAGCCGGGGTCGAGTTCGAGAGCGTGGTGGAATCGGGCGACCCGGTGAACACCCTGCTCGACATGGCGGAGCGCTTTGCCGTCGATGCCATCATCGTCGGCGCCAAGGGTCACGGCAACCTGCGTGGCGCCTTGATGGGCTCGGTATCGCAACAACTCGTCAACTCAAGCCCGTTCCCGGTGACGGTGGTGAAGCACGCCGAGGCGCAAACGCCAGCCTGACTTTCTCCTTGTTGCGCGAGATTGCACAGCTACAGCTTTTCGGTTTCACCCTGGCGCGGTTGCCACTTCATCAAACGCTGTTCCATGGCGCCGACGATGCCGTCCAGTACCAGGGCGAAGGCCGTGAGCACGACGATGCCGGCGAACACGGTGTTCACGTCGAACGTGCCCTCGGCTTGCAGGATCAGGTAGCCCACGCCGCGCGCCGAGCCCAGGTACTCGCCCACGACCGCGCCGACAAAGGCCAGGCCCACCGAAGTGTGCAGGCTGGAGAAGACCCAGCTGGTGGCGCTGGGCAGATAAACGGTGCGCAGTAACTGGCGCTGATTTGCGCCCAGCATGCGCGCATTTGCCAGCACCACGGGACTCACTTCCTTCACGCCCTGGTAGACGTTGAAGAACACCACAAAGAACACCAGCGTCACGGCCAGCGCCACCTTGCTCCAGATGCCCAAGCCAAACCAAAGTGCGAAGATCGGCGCCAGGATCACGCGCGGCATCGAGTTGGCGGCCTTGATGTAAGGGTCAAGAATCGCGCTGAGCGTGGGCGCCAGAGCCAGCCAAAGGCCGCCGAACAAGCCCATCCCGGTGCCGATGAGGAAGGCCAGAACCGTCTCCAGCAGCGTCGTTCCCAGGTGCCGATAAATGTCGGCATTGCCCGGCAATCCTTCCTCGAACAGCGCGCTCGGCGGCAGCGAGAACGGCATGAACCAGGACCAGACCCGCCCCAGCACCGCCACCGGCTCACCGACAAAGAAGGCCAGTTGCACGTCGCGCGAGGCCAGGTGCCACAGGCCCAGCATCAACAACAACAGGGCCAACTGCCAGATGCGCAGATTGCGTTCCGAAGGTCTGAGCAATTTCCACATGCTCATGCCACTTTCTTCAACTGTTGTGCATAGCCCTTGAGCACTTCGTCGCGCAGCACGTCCCAGATCTGGCGGTGCAGTTCCACAAAGCGCGGTTCGGTCCTCACCTCGGCCACGTTGCGCGGGCGCGGCAGGTCGATCTCGAATTCGCCCATGGGGTGCGTGCCGGGGCCGGCCGAGAGCACGACCACGCGGTCGCTCATGGCGATGGCCTCGTCCAGATCATGGGTGATGAAAAGCACGGCCTTCTTCTTGGCCGCCCACAGTTCCAGCACCTCGTTTTCCATCAACTGGCGCGTCTGGATGTCGAGCGCGCTGAAGGGCTCGTCCATCAGGATGATGTCCGGGTCCAGCACCAACACCTGCGCCAGCGCAGCGCGCTTGCGCATGCCGCCCGACAGTTGATGCGGGTAGCGATCGCCAAAACCGCCCAGGCCCACGCGTTCCAGCCAGGATTGCGCCTGCTGCCTCGCCTGGCCATCGGCCACGCCACGGTATTGGAGTCCGGCCATGACGTTGTCCAGCGCGCTGCGCCAGGGCATCAAGGCTTCGGTCTGAAACATGTAGCCGGCGCGGGCATTGATGCCCTGCAACGGCTGGCCAAAGACCTTGACCGTGCCCGCCGAGGGTTCCATCAGACCCGCGCCGATGTTGAGCAGTGTGGACTTGCCACAGCCCGTCGGCCCTACGACCGAAACAAATTCGCCCGCGCGAATGCGCAGCGTCGTGTCGGCCACGGCCGTGTAACGCTGCGCCGCGTTGTCGCGCGAGCGAAAGGTGCAGGAGACGTTGAGAAATTCAAGCGCAAAGTCGGACATCAAGCAGTTCCAGCAGGGCTCAGGCTCTGAACTTTTCCTTGGCGCGCTTCGCAAACTCGTTGGTGAAGGTCTTGGGCAAGTCAATCTTTTCCGGCTTCACCGTGGCGTCAAAACTGGCCAGCGCCCTGAGCGCCGTCTTCACGCCATCGTCGGGCACCACGCCGTCGAGCGAGAACGCTTCGCGCACCTTGTTGAAGGACGCCAGATACAGGCCACGATCGCCAAGCAGGTAAGACTCCGGCACAGTCTTGATGATGTCGCTGGGTCCGGCCGTTTGCAGCCACTTGAGTCCGTGCACGATGGCGTTGGCCATCGCCTGGCAGGTATTGGGGTTCTTTTGCACGAAGTCCATGGGCGCGTACAAGCAGCCCGAAGGCATGGAGCCGCCGAACACCTCCGCCGTTCCCTTGAGGGTGCGCGTATCAGAGATGATCTTCACATCGCCCTTTTGTTCGAGCATGGTCATGACCGGGTCGATGTTGCAGATGGCGTCGATCTGTCCCGAGCGCAGCGCGGCCAGCGCGCCCGCTGCCGTCCCCACACCGATGAAACTCACGTCGCTTGCCTTCAATCCGGCACGCGACAGCACCAGGTTGGCGACCATGTTGGTGGAAGACCCCGGCGCCGTCACGCCGATTCTCTTGCCCTTCAAATCGGCTACGGATTTGTACAGCGGCATGGCTTTGATCGACACGCCCATGGCGATCTGAGGGGCGCGCCCCTGCATCACGAAGGCGCGGAAGAACTGGCTCTTGCTCTGCAGATTGATGGTGTGCTCGTAGGCACCGCTGACCACGTCGGCCGACCCACCCACCACCGCTTGCAAGGCCCGGGCACCGCCGGCGAAATCGCTGATTTCGACCTCCAGGCCTTCGGCCTTGAAATAGCCCAGTTGTTCGGCCAGCGTCAGCGGCAAATAGTAAAACGAGGCTTTGCCACCGACGGCGATCGCGATCTTGGTTTTTTCCAGTTTGCTCTGCGCATACCCATAGGGCACAGCCAGCACGGCAGCGCCCGCAGCCGCGGCGGTGACAAAGCGGCGACGGTTCAGTGGGGTGGAATTCATGGAATTTTCTTTCTTGCTTTGATTGGGTCTGAGCATAGTCAGGCCCGGGCAGAGGCGCATCGGGATCATCCCGAGCGGGTTTCCACCTAATTCGAAACGGGAAAACGGCCCGCACCCGGCACTGAAATTCAGCGATAACCGCTGAAGAAAATCGCCATGTTCACCGCCAAGGCTGCGGCCCAAGCAAGACTGCGCAGCGTGGGCAAACCGCCAACGTAGAACATGACGTAGATGAGGCGCAGCACGATATAGACAAAGGCCAGAATATCCAGCAGCCCCTGCTGCGCGCCAAGTTGATGCGCGATGATGACGGCACCGATGAAAAACGGCAGAGCCTCGAAACTGTTGGCCTGCGCCGCGTTGGCACGGGCGCGCCAATCCGTTTGGCGTGCCAGCCAGGCCCTGGGGTCCGCATTGTCAAAACCACCCTGCTTGCGCGGCTTGCCGGCCATGCCGGCCTTGGCCAGGATGGAGCAGGCCAGCGGCAACAGGGCCGCGATCAGAACGCAGCCATAGGCCAGGGTGAAATGGGCGACGGGCATGGGACACTCCAGATAAAAAACGAGCCGAAATTATCGGCCATGAAGCTGCCGAAACCGAGCGCCCAGCACGAAAATTCAACGCCTGTCCACCAGCGCGTGGGCAATCGTTCCCAGGTCCACGTATTCGAGCTCGCTGCCCGCCGGGACACCGCGCGCCAGGCGCGTCACCATCACGCCGCGCGCCTTGAGCGCTTCGCTGATGACGTGCGCCGTGGCCTCGCCCTCAGCCGTGAAGTTGGTGGCCAGAATCACCTCGCGCACTTGCGGGTCGTAGGCGCGATCGAACAACTTCTTCAAGCCGATGTCGTGCGGCCCGATGCCGTCCAGCGGGCTGAGCTTGCCCATCAGCACGAAATACAAACCCTTGTAGGCACCGGTGCGCTCCAGTGCCGACTGGTCAGCGGGCGTCTCCACCACACACAGCTTGCTCAGGTCGCGCTTGGGGCTGAGGCAGGTGGTGCAAACCTCGCTCTCGGTAAAGGTGTGGCAGCGCTGGCAATGCCCTATCTGTTCGGTCGCCTGTTGCAGTGAGCGCGCCAACCGCTGCGCCCCGTCGCGGTCGTGCTGCAGCAAATGAAACGCCATGCGCGAGGCCGATTTCACGCCCACCCCCGGCAGTCGCCGCAGCGCCTGGATCAGCGCGTCAAGAGCGTTGGAGTCGGACATATGCAGCTGCTTTCGTCATTGCGAGGAGCCCAGGCAACGCGGCAATGCACGAGCACCACAGCTTACAAGCATGGATTTCCGCGCTTCGCGCGCAATGACGACCGGCTCTAGCCTTGTTTGCAGCAAGTGGCTCAAGGCGGTCGCGCAATAGCCGATCATCAGAAAGGAAATTTCATGCCGCCTGGCAATGAGGGCATGCCAGCAGTGATCTTGGACATCTTCTCGGCTGAGGTGTCTTCGGCCTTGCGCACCGCCGCGTTGAAGGCCGCTGCCACCAGATCTTCGAGCATGTCCTTGTCTTCGGCCAGCAGGCTGGGGTCGATGGTGACGCGCTTGACGTCGTGCTTGCAGGTCATCAGCACCTTGACCAGACCGGCGCCGGACTCGCCCGTGACTTCGACGTTGCCCAGATCGTCCTGGGCCTTCTTCATGTTTTCCTGCATCGCCTGGGCCTGCTTCATGAGGCCGGCGAGTTGTCCCTTGTTGAACATGGTTCTTCCTTGAAAGTTGCTAAATGGATTTGATGCTGCCGGGGACGATTTTCGCGCCAAAGTCACGCATCATGGATTGCACAAAGGGGTCGCTGAGGATGCTTTCCTCGGCGGCTTGCTGCTTGGCTGCTGCGGCCACGGTATTGCGCTTGGCGGGGCTGTCACTCACGCGCCCCACTTCCACGGCCAAGTGCACAGGATAACCCAGGCCCGCCAGCGCCACTTGCAGCCGCTCGCGGCTGGAAGGCTGGTTCAGCGATTCGCGCTCCACCCGCAGCAGCCACTGGTCGGTGTCGCGTGCCACCAGTTGCGACTGCAGGGCGAGTTCACGCACCATGGCGCTGATGAGCTCCTGAGCCACCAGCGACTGCACCGTCACGTGCCAGAAATCACCTTCCTCGGTCGGCACCAGATGGGGCGCCGGGCCGCTGCCGGGAGCATCCGGCCGCGCCTGGGTGCGCGCGCCGGGTTCACCCTGCTCGCGCACCGGCATCGCCAGCACCTGCATCGCCGCCAGAGGTGCGGACTCGGGCGTTACCGCCACGCTGGCACTCGCTGCTGCGTGTTGCTGCGCCAGCACGGGAACGGTGATCAAGGGTGCAGAAACCGGTTTTGGAGCCACGCTGGGGGGCAAAACCGCAACCGTTACTCGCTCAGGCGCTGGCGTCAGACTTTTTTTTTCCGCCGATGCTGCGCTGGTCGCTGCGGTGGCGGGCTTGAAGGCCAGCAGGCGCAGCAGCACCATGGTCAGCGCAGCATATTCGTCCGGCGCCAGACCCAGCTCGCTGCGGCCATGCAGGCAGATGCTGTAGAGCAATTGCGTCTCGTCGGGGGGCATTTGCTGCGCGAGTTGCGCCAGTTCCAGCGCCTGGGGGTCGGTCTCGTCCACGGCGGACGGCACGGCTTGCAGCACGGCCATGCGCTGCAGCACCGTCGCCATTTCTTCCAGCGTCGAGGCCGCGCTCAAACCGTGCAGGCGCAGCGCGTCCGAGGTCTCCACCACGGACTTGCCGTCGCTCTGCGCGAGCGCGGCGATCAGGCGAAACACATGGGATCGGTCCACACTGCCCAGCATCTGGCGCACCGTGGCTTCTTCAAGCTTGCCCGCACCAAAGGCGATCGCCTGATCGGTGAGCGACAGCGCGTCGCGCATGGAGCCGCGCGCCGCACGCGCCAGCAGGCGCAGCGCCTGGGTGTCGGCGACCACACCCTCGGCCTTGAGCACCAGCGCCAGATGCTCCAGCATGGTCTCGGGCGCCATCGGGCGCAGGTTGAACTGCAGGCAACGCGACAGGACGGTGACCGGTACTTTTTGCGGATCGGTCGTGGCCAACACGAACTTCAGGTATTCGGGCGGCTCTTCCAGCGTCTTGAGCATGGCGTTGAACGCCGTGTTGGTGAGCATGTGGACTTCGTCGATCATGAACACCTTGAAGCGCCCCTGCACCGGCTTGTACACCGCTTGCTCCAGCAGGCTTTGCACTTCGTCCACGCCCCGGTTTGAGGCCGCGTCGAGTTCGGTGTAGTCGACGAAACGACCCGAATCGATGTCGGTGCAGGCCTGGCAGACGCCGCAGGGTTCGGCCGTGATGCCACCGTTTCCGTCTGAGCCCAGGCAGTTCAACGACTTGGCCAGAATGCGCGAGACCGAGGTTTTGCCCACGCCACGGGTCCCGGTAAACAGGTAGGCGTGGTGCAGCCGTTTGGAAATCAGGGCGTTGGTGAGCGCCTGCACGACGTGCTCCTGCCCCACCATCTCAGCGAAATTGCGGGGACGGTACTTGCGGGCGAGCACGACGTAGGACATGCGGGCGATTCTACGGTGCGAAGCCTGCCCCTACCGCTGCAGCTTCAGGAGTCCGAGCTAAAATACGCCTGCGTTCGCAAGAGCGCAACCGCTAGGGGTGTTACGCACGCGAGTGCGAGACTGAGAAAGTCCCTTTGAACCTGATTGAGGTAATCCTCGCGCAGGGAAGCATGTCCAGGATCTGGCCACGCTGTTTGAACCATTCAGACAGTTTCTCGATTGGCCGAACCGACCCGGATCAAGCCGACCTGCTATGACGTACAAGGAAATAAACGTTATGGCGAATTGTAAAAATCGATTCATTCTGTCTCCCCTGTGCCAAGCCATGGGCGCCGCCCTGGTGCTGGCCGGAGGGGCTGCAGCGCAGCAAGCTGAGAACGCGACGACACTACCCCCTGTCGTCATCATCGAGCGCAGCCCGCAGCCAATCGCCCAAATTGCGGGGCTTGGCGATGCGCCGCTGGCGCGCACACCGGTCAGTGCGGCCGTGATTGACGCGCGCCAGATCGATGCCAGCGCCGCGCGCCGCCTGGCAGACCTGATGAAGTTTGACGCCTCGGTGAGCGACGCCTACAACGCAGTCGGATATTGGGACTTCGCGACGGTGCGCGGCTACGTGCTGGACAACCGGTTCAACTACCGGCGCGAAGGTCTGCCCATCAATGCCGAGACTTCCATCGCGCTGGACAACAAGGAGCAGGTTGAAATCCTCAAGGGCACAAGCGGCATGCAGGCCGGCACCAGCGCGCCCGGCGGCTTGGTCAATTACGTGGTCAAACGTCCCACCGACGCGCCGCTGCGCAGCGTGCGCATGGACACAAACAGCACCGGTGATACGCTGCTGGGCGTGGACCTGGGCGACCGGTTTGGCGCTGACAAGGCGTTAGGCTACCGCCTGAATGCCGCGGGTGAAAGCCTCAACAGCGCGACAGCCGCTACCCGGGGCTCGCGCCGACTGCTGGCGCTGGCGCTGGACTGGCGCATCAGCCGCGACACCCTGCTCCAGGTGGAGGGCGAATATTCGCGCCGCTCGCAACCCAGCGTTCCGGGGCTGAGCCTGTTGGGCACAAGCCTGCCTACGCCCGATCCGAAGATCAACATCAACAGCCAACCCTGGTCGCAACCGGTGGTGCTGGAAGGCGCAACGGGCACGGTCAATCTGGAGCAGCGCTTGAATTCCGACTGGCGCTGGACGGCGCAGGCTGGAACGCAAAAGCTCACATCCGACGACCGCGCCGCATTCCCTTTTGGCTGCACCTCGCCCACGGCCTGGATCGGCGACCGCTATTGCGCCAATGGTGACTTTGATCTGTACGACTTCAGCAGCAATGGCGAACACCGCAGCACCGACGCGGCACAACTGCAGATCAATGGTCACATCAGCACCGGGGCCGTGCAGCATCAAGTCGGCGCTGCTTGGCTCAGCAGCAACACGCGGGACCGTTTTGGTCTGGGCGCCTACAACTATGTTGGCACCGAAAACCTGTACCAGCTGCAAGCACTGCCGCCCGACCTGACAGCCAGCCCGCAAAGCGCCAACCGCACCGAGCACAGCAACGAGATTTCAGTCTATGACGACATCGCCTGGACGCCGCGCCTGAGCACCTGGCTGGGCCTGCGCCACACGAGATTGGAGCGCAGCAGCGCTTACCCGGATGGCTCGGATGCGACCTCCTACGCCCAAAGCCTGAGCACGCCCTGGGCCGCCCTCACCTACCAATTGACACCCGAGCACATGCTCTACGCCAGTTGGGGCAAAGGCGTGGAATCGCAGGTGGTGCCGAACCGGCCCGACCAGTACACCAATCCCGGGCAGGCGCTGAGCGCCATCACGTCACGCCAAGCGGAGTTTGGCATCAAGGCCGCGGACCACGATCTGCACTGGCAACTGAGCTACTTCAGCATCGTGCGCCCCACTACGAATCTGGACGCCTGCGCCAATCTGGGCATTACCCCCTGCACCGGCGCCTACGACGGCAGTGACGAACATCGGGGGTTGGAGGCCTCGGCGCAGTGGCACGGCGGCCCCTGGAGCCTGCAAGCCAGCGCCTCGCTGATGCACGCCCGGCGCGAAGGCAGCGTCGTCGACCCCAGCATCAATGGACAAGTTCCAACCAACGTGCCCGACAACATCCTGCGCGCTCAAGCCGACTACCGCGTAACGGCCCTCCCCGGTCTCACCGTCCAGGCGCGGCTGTCACACGAAGGCGCGCGCGCCGTGCTGCCAGACGGCTCGGTGATGCTGCCCGCGTGGAATCAACTGGACTCCAGCTTGCGCTACGACGCCATAGTGCACGGCACCCTCACAACCTGGACCCTGGGCGTGGACAACCTTTTGGATCGGCGCTTCTTCAAAGAATCCCCAAACCAGTACGGCCACGCCTACCTGTTCCCGGCTGCGCCGCGACAGTTTCGTATTTCTGTGCAAGCAAGCATCTGAAAGCTCAAAAAATGACGCTATAATTTGAGGCTTGTTCCTCGATAGCTCAGTTGGTAGAGCGCCGGACTGTTAATCCGTAGGTCCCTGGTTCGAGCCCAGGTCGAGGAGCCAAAGACTCCAAGAGAAAAAAGCACTTAGGTCAAAAGCCTTGGTGCTTTTTTTCATTTCTGGACTGGTCATAATCTGCTCACAAGCTTCTGCATCGGTTCGGTGGAGGTTATGCAGCCAATGAAGGCAGGACTTTCGGATTCACGCCGATGGGCACCGTCAAATCAGGCGTTGGTTTTGTCAAGGGCGACAGGGGCTGATATTCAGGCAAGTACATTTCATGACCGACAAGAAAATCGTCATCATTGCCGGGCCCAACGGCGCCGGGAAAACCACCTTTGCCCGCGAATTCTTGCCCAATGAAGCGGGTTGCCCGATTTTCGTCAACGCCGATTTGATTGCAGCCGGGATTGCCCCGTTCCAGCCGGAGAGCGTTGCATTCCGCGCAGGACGCCTGATGTTGGAAGAAATTGCGCGGTACACATCAGAAGGACAAAGCTTCGCCTTTGAAACCACGCTTTCAGGCCTGACCTATGCGCGCATGATCGACCAATGGCGCAAGAACGGATACGTCGTCAAGCTGATTTTTTTGGCGTTGTCATCCGCGGACGAGGCTGTCGCGCGGGTCGCCATGCGTGTACGTCAGGGCGGACACAATATTCCGGCTGAAACAATTCGCAGACGCTTTGACGCGGGTTTGTTTCATTTGCGCGAAACTTACCGCTCCCGGGTAGATTTCTGGCAACTGTTTGACAACAGCGGGGAGATGCCCCGCCTATTGGAAGAAGGAGCTAATCCATGAGCGCAACGCAGCAACGTAATACCTCACGCCTCCCCGACCACGACATGCAATCGGTTTCGGCGGCGCTTGTTCGATCAGCACTTCGGGCACGAGAGTTGGCCAGCCGAACGGGTACGCCCTTGATCATCACCCGCGACGGAAAAGTCGTCGAACAGATGATTGCACCCTTGCTGCAAAACTCATCGTCACGAAACGAGAACGGGCGCAGCTCGACAGCGGTATGAAGAATGGCGGAACCGGCAGACAACCAATCCGTAGGTCCCTGGTTCGAGCCCAGGTCGAGGAGCCAAGAACAAGAAACGAATCAAGCCCTTACGAGAAATCGTAGAGGGCTTTTTTTACGTCTGGACGGGTCCGTCAGGAAGCATTCGGCTCTCATGTTGTGGTGCGATGCACAGACTATTTGAAGCGGAAGTCATCCAGCACCGATAATTCGCGCGTGAGAATCAACCTGATCACCCCATTCGCTGAGAAAGACGCCGTGAAGGCTCTGGGCGCCCGCTGGGACGCCAGCAAAAAGCTCTGGTACATCACTGACGTGGCGGATCTCACGCCGTTTGCACGCTGGATTCCGGATCTGGCAGCGGCCATGCAAGGCTCGGTGAATGGAAGCACGGCAAGACCAAACGCGAACCCGCCAAAGGCTCAAGCCCAGCAGCCCAAAAGCGCCATCATCAGGTCCGCCGTGGAAGTGCCGCACTGTGGTTGCGCAGTTCTGCCCTGGGACGATTGCGACCACACGCGCACCGTGACGCCATGATGTGCGTCGACGCTCCCACAATCAAATTTTGTGTATGAAGAAGTCCTTGAACTCAGTCCAAGTTGGCGATATTTACGGCGAACCCGGGCACTTGATTCGGCGCGCACAACAGATTGCCGTAGCGCGGTTCCATGAAATCCACGGACGCCAGGTCACACCGATCCAGTACGCTATCCTGAGCACACTGCATAGAAACCCAGGCATTGATCAAGTCACGTTGGCCCAGTTGATCGCGCTCGATACATCAACCACCGCCGATATCGCTGCGCGGCTGGATGCAAAGGGCTGGATTCAGCGTGAAGTCCTTCCCCGGCGCCAGCGCCGCCTGTCGCTCACTACGGCCGGCGCGCAAATGCTGCTCGAACTTCTGCCCGGCGTGGCCCTTGTCTATCAGGGCGTCCTCAGTGGCTTGGACGCATCTGAGAGGACTGAATTCATGCGGCTGCTGCGCAAGGTCGTCCACTTGAACGATGACAATGCGCTCAAGTCCGATCCGATAGCAGCCAAAGCCAAGGGTTAGTACCAGCATTCAGGTGGTTGATCTTGCGCACATACATTCAGTACAATGAACGTGATTCCGTATACTGAATAGGAAAAAACATGTTCCCGAAAAACGCCTGGTACGTCGCATGCACCCCGGAGGAAATCGACGAGAAGCCCTTGGGTCGAAAGATTTGCGGTGAGAGCATGGTGTTCTATCGCGGCGAGGAAAATCGGGTGGTCGCCCTGGAAGACTTCTGCCCACACCGGGGCGCGCGACTTTCCCTGGGTTTTGTCAACGAGGGTCGGCTCGTCTGCGGCTACCACGGCCTGGAAATGGGCTGCAAGGGCCAAACCGTCTCCATGCCAGGGCAACGCGTGCGCGGCTTCCCGGCCATTCGCAGCTTTCCGGTGGTGGAGCGATATGGTTTCATCTGGGTCTGGCCGGGTGAGGTTGAGAAGGCCACGCCAGAGACGATCCAGCACATGGAGTGGTTTGACAACCCCGAGTGGGCCTACGGTGGCGGCCTCTACCATATCCAGTGCGATTACCGCCTGATGATCGACAACCTGATGGACCTGACGCATGAGACTTATGTGCACGCCACCAGCATCGGGCAAAAGGAAATCGACGAAACCCCATGCAAAACGCAAGTCCAGGGCGACCTGGTCACCACCAGCCGTTACATGGATAACATCACGGCACCGCCATTCTGGAGGATGGCCTTGCGAGCGAACGGACTGAAAGACGATGTGGCGGTTGACCGCTGGCAGATTTGCCGATTCACACCGCCCAGCAACATCCTGATCGAGGTCGGCGTCGCGCACCGGGGCCACGGCGGCTACGATGCGCCGAACGACAAGAAAGCCTACAGCGTGGTGGTCGACTTCATCACCCCAGAAACCGAGACCTCAATCTGGTACTTCTGGGGCATGGCACGCAAGTTCAAACCCGGTGACAAGGCGCTCACCGCCAGCATTCGCGAAGGACAGGGCAAGATTTTTGCTGAAGACCAGGAGATGCTGGAGCGCCAGCAGCAGAATCTGTTGGCCCATCCCAACCGTCCCCTGCTGATGCTCAACATCGATGCCGGCGGTGTGCAGGCGCGCAAGGTCATTGAGCGCTGGATGACGCTGGAACCCAGTGCATAGGAGCGCAAATGGACAAAGCATCGACGCTACAGGTACGCGTTGCCCGCAGGCATGTGGAAGCCCTGGACATTTGCTCCTTCGAGCTGGTAGCCGTCAATGGCGCCGCCCTGCCCCCCTTCAGCGCCGGCGCGCACATCGATGTGCATCTTCCCAATGGCCTGACGCGCCAGTATTCACTGTGCAACGACCCGCAGGAAACCCAACGTTACCTGATCGGAGTGCTGCGTGACCCGCGTTCCCGCGGCGGATCGTTGAGCCTGCATGAGCACGTTCAAGAAGGCGACATTCTCAACATTGGTGCGCCGAAAAACCACTTCCCGCTGACCGCACAAGCCGGCCATAGCCTGCTGTTGGGCGGCGGCATTGGCATCACACCCATGCTGGCCATGGCCGAGACCCTGGTACGCGAGGGTGCCGACTTTGCGCTGCACTATTGCACCCGTTCGGCTGATCGCACCGCTTTCACGACGCGCATCGCGGCGTCAGCGTTTGCGTCGCAAGTACAGTTTCATTTCGATGACGGCGCAGACTTGCAAAGGCTCGCGCTGGAGCAAACGCTGGTCCATCCTCAAGCCACGGCCCACCTTTATGTGTGTGGTCCAACAGGTTTTATGGACGCCGTGCTGGCCCAGGCTCGGGCCAGCGGCTGGGACGAAGCGCAGTTGCATTACGAATTTTTCAGCGGGCAGGTGGTGAGCGAAGAAACCGATGCCAGCTTCGAAGTGGAAATCGCCAGTAGCGGGCAACGCATCAAGGTGCCAAAAGGCGTCGCGGTCACGACAGCGCTGGCGGCCGCTGGTGTGGAAATCATCACAGCTTGCGAGCAAGGTGTCTGTGGCACTTGCCTCACGCGCGTACTGGCTGGAACCCCGGATCACCGTGACAGCTACCTGACCCCGCAAGAGCATGCCGCCAACGACCAGTTCATGCCGTGTTGCTCGCGGGCCCGAAGCGCCACCCTCATCCTGGATATCTGAGCCTCAAAAACACTCGGCCAAAGGCCGCCACAACGACTACTGACCGCATGCCAACGAGCAGGGGCGCCGCGTGAGCGAAACCAAGCTTTGGGCCGCACCCGAAGCATTGGGCTGTCACCGGCTCAAGCGGTTGAAGGTTCACCGTTGATTTTTTGGTAGGACTTCTGATGGCGTTCTAGCGTGGCAATCAGGCCGTCGATGTTCGAAAGAAAATCTTCCCGACAAATGCAGGGGGTTTGGGTGAACATCCTGGTTGCCCCGTCGGCGATATCAGGCATACCGGCCTGACGCGCCCAGCTCTTCACGTCGCAATAAGCGAGCAACGCCAGCCTGCCTAGCGCCTGCCCCCGGCGGGCATAGTGCAGGTCAGCCAGCAGGTCCTCAAGTCCCTGCTGAATTGCTAGCGAAGTACCCATGTTTCAGTGCCCCACAGGGTGCCAAAAGTCGCTGCTTAGCGGGTCTTTTTTGCTTTGGAAGCTGGTGCAACCGATGCCATGGCTGCTGCACTTTTTTCCATGACGGAATCGAGTGTGGTTTCGGCGGTGGTTGCAGCGGCTTTCAGGTTCTTTGCTATGGAAGCAAAGGCCTCAGGCGCGGGATGCGATTTTTCAACTGCGTCAACCGTGGTGTGAAACTGGCCAACGCTCAACGAAGTCGCTTCCTTGAGGTTCTTGGCAAACATCGCCATGCCGGCCTCAGCCGAAGCCTTCATGATCTCGAAAGCGGTTTGTGGGTCCTTGATGTCCTTGATCGAAGCCACGGTTTCAGCCAAGGCAGCTTGCGCTTCTTTTGCCTGGTTTTTAGCAAGGTCAGCCCACGCCTTGAGGTTGTCCTGTGCGGGCTTGATGGCGTCTTGCATGGAAGCAGGATTGAACTTTGGAGCCGATTCCGACATGGTCTTGGCAATCGCTTCGAAGGGGGTGTTCTTGAACATTTTGTGGCCTTTGTAAAAATGGTGCGGTGCAGCAATTATCGTCTGAATATCCGATCAGCGCCAGTCAAAACACAGAAATGACCACGATTAGTGGTGCCGGCCTAGATCCACGGGCAATGCGCAGGGCTGGCGACCAGCCTATTGAGCGTTGAAGCGCACTGTTCCTAGCGCGTGACCACAATGAGAAAGGGCCAGGTTCGCAGTGAACCCTGGCCCTTTGATGCATTTCCTCAAATATGGGAAACAGCAAGACGGCAAAGCGTCGGTCAATGGTGAGCGTAAGTGTGGTCCTTGGTCATCTACGGGGCTCCTTTGCCGAGCTTGGATCTCGGCTGCACGCAAATTCTGCGCCGGATTTCATGAGCCGTCAATTACCGCTAACTCCATCAGGGGCTTCACCCACAAGGCTGCACAGGGGTGCTACAGTGCCAGCTTGGCCGAGTGATCCCCGCCATTGACAAGAAGTAGTTCCCCTTCCACCCTGCGCCTGGCAATGCTATGCTGATCAAATTGAATCATCTCGATCGTCTGGCTTTGGACTACGAGGGGGAGCCGTCAACCGCCCCCGACCCGGAAGAGGAAATCCGCAGATTCCTGCGTGATCGGGTGCTTGAGCCAAGAGCGGTTCACCGGGCAAGTCTGTTCCTGACCGATCGTGCTAAGTCTGAGTGCGTCATCTTTGAAAAGATGCCCTTGCCGGAAAGTATTCACGGCGACTACTCAGGTTGGGCAAAATTAGCGGGCCATGAGTTCGATGCGGCTGTCACCATAGGCTCCTTTGACCGGATCGTCCGACGCCTCGTGGAAGTGGCGTCGGCCAGCGGGCACGGGCGGCACAGGATGCGGGTAAGTTCGCACGATCTGAAATCGCTGTTCTCGAATTGGATGGATACAACGACCTGACAGTTTCGCGTCCAGGTAGCCGATCTGGCGGCATACCTGTCCTTTGCCACACGCATTCAAGCTGGGGCGGGTTCAGCCGATAATGAACTAACCTACGCCGCAAAGCCCTCATCCATGTCGCCTCGATTTTATTTTCTCGCCCTGATCTTGCTGCTTGCCGGGTGCGACAGCGGCTTGATTCCAGGGCTGGGAACGGATCCGCGCGCTGTGCAGAAAGAGGCCGACAGCAAAGCCATTGGCGGAGCCTGCCGTTACGGCCTGCGCAGTATCGAAGACTGCTACACACTCAACCCCAAAGCCACCAAGTCCCACGTCTTCATCGGCTGGAAAGAGATGGATCAGTACATGCGCGAAAACAAGATCGAAGGCGCTGCGTCCACGGTGTCAACGCAGGAGGACGTGACTGCGGCAGCGCCCGCCGCGGAAAAGGCGTCAGCGTCAAAAGCCGAGGGCAAGTCCAAGGCAAAGCCTGACGGCAAGCCCGCGGCTGCAGCCGAGCCGCCCGCGCACTGAGTCAGGCGAGGTCGAACACGGCGATGCTCTCAACATGGGCCGTATGCGGGAACATGTTGACCACGCCGGCGAGAGTGCAGCGATAGCCAGCCACATTCACCAGAAGGCCCGCGTCACGGGCCAGCGTCGCAGGATTGCAGCTCACGTAGACAATGCGCCGCGGCGGGGTCCAGGTGATAGGCGCTTGGGCGCACATATCGGCCAGCGCCTGCACCAGCGCAAAAGCACCTTCGCGCGGCGGATCGACCAGCCACTTTTGCGCCGTTCCATCCTGCTGCAGCATCTCGGGCGTCATCTCAAAGAGGTCTCGGGGGACAAAGCTGGTCTTGCACAGCGCCGTCAGTTGCCCTCGCGCCGCCTGATTTTTTTCAAAGTTCTCCTGTGAGCGCCGCACCAGTGTGGCGCTGCCCTCGATGCCAAGCACCTCGCCTGCCATGGTGGCGATCGGCAGCGTGAAGTTGCCCAGACCGCAGAACCAGTCGATGACACGCTCATGGGGCTTGGCGTCGAGCAGGCGCAGCGCCCGCGCGACCAGCACCCGGTTGATGTGCGGGTTCACCTGCGTAAAGTCGGTAGGCTTGAATGGCATGGTGATGCCATAGTCTGGCAGCGCGTAGCAGAGTTCCGGCTGAGCCTGTCCTGAATCCGTGAGCGGATCCATCAGGCACACGGTGTCTGGGCCCTTGGACTGCAGCCACCACTGCACGCCCGCGTGTTCGCTGGCAAAGGTCCGCAGCTTCTCCTTGTCGCCCACGCTCAAGGGTTCCAGATGGCGCAGCACCAGAGCCGTCACCGTGTCGCCACAGGCCAGCTCGATTTGCGGGCAGGTCTCGCGCGCATCCATGGCGCCTATCAGGCCACGCAACGGCAGCAACAGCGCACTCACATGCGGCGGCAAAACCTTGCACTCGCGCATGTCGGCCACATAGGCGCTCTTGCGCTCGTGAAAACCGATCAGCACTTCGCCCTTCTTGCGCACGAAGCGCACTGAGAGCCGGGCCCGATAGCGGTAGCCCCACGCCGGTCCCTCGATCGGGCGCAGCAGCGTTTCGGGCTTGACCTTGCCCAGGTGCCACAGGTTGTCCTCCAGCACCCGCTGCTTGACGGCGACTTGCGCCGCCACGTGCAGGTGCTGCATCTTGCAGCCGCCGCAGGCGCCAGTGTGCAGGCCAAAGTGCGGGCAGCCGGGCTGCACGCGCTGCGAGGACTCGCGGTGGATTGCTGTCACCACACCCTTTTCGAAGCTGTTTTTCTTGCGGTGGATATTCGCACTGACCAGCTCAAACGGCAGCGCTCCCTCGACGAACACCACCTTGCCATCGGGCAGATGGGCGATGCCTTGCGCTTCGATGTCCAGCGATTCGATGCACAGTTGTCCAGCAGGAAGGTGCTCGGCTGTCTCTTTTGTTTCTTCAGTCATGCGTTCTTAGAATATTGGAGCTTAGCCCCAGGCTTGCAGATACTCTTGCCAGTGGCCTTGCTCAGGCGCCAGATCTGCCAACGTTCCCTTGACCAGCTTGATTTCCTGCTCGTACTCCAGCTCGGTGAGACCACCGCGCATTTTCTGAAAGCGGCAGTACATCAGGTAGGTGTTCATGACGTCGGTTTCGCAGTAGCGCCGGATGTCGTCGAGCTTGCCCGCAAGGTAGGCCGGATACACGGCCGATCCGTCCATCCCCAGCTTGCCGGGAAAGCCGCACAGTTTGGCCATGGCGTCCAGCGGCGCGTTGTTCTTGGGCTGAAACATCGCAAGCAAATCCATCAGGTCCAGGTGGCGCATATGGTAGCGGCTGATGTAGTTGTTCCACTTGAACTCGCGGTCGTCCTCGCCCATATCCCAGTACTTGTCGGCGATCACGCCGTGCTTGAGACCGCGGTAGTGCAACACCGGGAGATCGAAACCGCCGCCGTTCCAGCTCACGAGCTGTGGCACATGCTTCTCCAGGGTATTGAAGAAGGTCTGGATGATGCGGCCTTCCGAGGCGCCATCCTTGTCCACGAACGAATGAATGCGCAGACCTTCGGCATTGCGAAACACCGCACTGATGACGAGAACCCGCTGCAGATGCAGCGGCATGAAGTCACTTTTCCCTTCAGCCTTGCGCTCCTGCACCCAAGCGTCATAAACCTGCGCGTCGCTGTCCTCGGACACGGCGCCGCGCAGCGTGCGCAGCCCCGCGATATCGGGAATGGACTCGATGTCAAAAACCAGTACCGGCCAGCTCATTGCAAGCCCTAGCGCGCAGGCAGGTACTTGGCGGGGTCCACCGGCTTGCCCTGCCGGCGGATCTCGAAATGCAGCTTGACCCGGTCCGCATCGCTGCTTCCCATCTCGGCGATCTTCTGCCCCTTTTTCACGCTCTGGTCTTCCTTCACCAGCAGCGTCTGGTTGTGCGCGTACGCGCTGAGGTAGGTGTTGTTGTGCTTCAGGATGATGAGATTGCCGTAGCCGCGCAAGCCAGCACCGGCATAGACTACGCGCCCGTCCATCGCGGCCAGCACCGGATCACCCAGCTTGCCGCTAAGATCCAGGCCCTTGTTGTTGACCTCGTCGAAGCCGTGCAGCAGGTTTCCCGACGTGGGCCAAAGCCACGCCAACTCCTCGTCATTGCTGCTGGCAAGCGCCGCGTTGGCAGCAGCTGGAGTGATCGGGTGCGGTGGCACCGCTGCGGAAGCCGCTGGAAGCGGCAATACGCTGGTGCTCGTCACAGGACGCGTCACCACTCCCGTTTCAGCCGTGGTGCTGGGCGCAGGGACAGCCACCACCTGCAGTACCTGACCGACTTCGAGTTGATTGGGATTGTCAAGTTTGTTCCAACGTGCGATGTCTCGCCAGTTCTGGCCATTGTCCAGGCCGATACGGATCAACGTGTCACCCGCTTTGACCGTGTAGTAACCGGGTCGACCCGCGTTATCAGCACCCGGCAGCGCCTTCAGCGGCGCTGCAGCAAGCTCGACCACTGCAGGCGCGGGTTTCGTGCTCACCCTGCCCCGGTCTTCCACCGGCGCCTGATTCAGTGGGTATTTCGAGGCGCACCCCGCCATCAAGGCAGCCAACAGCAACGCCCCCGACAAACCGATAGATCCGCGCACAACTGTCATGGTTTTTTCCTTCAAGCCAGTCCCGATTTTAGAGGGACAAACTGCACCGGCTCCAGCACACTGTGCTGAACGCCCTGGGGCGTCTTGTCGATGACCACGAGCGCCTGCTTTGCCCCCCCCGCCGACATAGGCGCAACGATGCGCCCACCCATGGCCAGCTGCTCCACCCAGGCTTGCGGCACGGACTCACCGCCGGCTGCCGCAATGATCGCGGCATAAGGAGCACCTTTGGCAAAACCCAGCATGCCGTCGCCAAACAGCAAGTGCACATTGGGCAGGCGCAAGCTGCGCAGATTTTCGCGGGCACGGTCATGCAGGCCGCGGATGCGTTCGATGCTGTAGACCTCCGTTGCCAGATGGCTCAGCACGGCGGCCTGGTAGCCACAACCGGTGCCAATCTCCAGCACGCGACCGAGGCGTCCGGCCGCGCCCTGCCTCAGCAGTTCCAGCATGCGCGCCACCACATTGGGCTTGGAGATGGTCTGCCCAAAGCCGATGGGCAGACTCGTGTCTTCATAGGCCTGGTTCACCAACGCGGTGTCGACAAAGAGGTGCCGTTGCACATCAGCCATGGCGGCCTGCACATGCGGATCGGACACGCCTTGGGCCGTCAACCGGTGCAGCATGCGCTGGCGCAGGGCAGGCGAATCCAGCCCCAGACTCTGTGGCCCTGCGCCAGGCATCGTGGAGGCGGCCCTAGAACCCACACGGGCGGCTGTCGGCTTGCCATTGCTGATCGGTTTGGCAGGGCTGGTCCGATTCCTGGCCTCGGGCATCTGGGCGGGAAACCGCGGGCGCTGCATCAGGCCACTTTCGCGGCAGTCTGCGCCCAATAGCGCAGGCTTTCGTGGTCGGTCAAATCGACTTGCAGCGGCGTCACGGAAACATGGCCCTGTGCCGTTGCAAAGAAATCCGTCCCTTCGGCTTCGTCCTTGGCCGCTCCGGCGCTGCCGATCCAGTACATGGTTTCTCCCCGCGGGTCCAACTGCGTGATCACCTGCTCGGCCGCGTGGCGCCGCCCCAGTCGGCAAATCTTCATGGGTTTGAGCTGCTCCAGCGGCAGATTGGGGATGTTGACGTTCAACAGCCAAGGCGCTGACCGGGGTGAATCATGCAGCGCATGCTGTGCCACCATGTGCGCCACCAGATCGCTTGCAGTCTGCACCGCTGCCGCCAGATGGCCCCAGCCCCGCTCCACCTGCGAAAAAGCGATGGAAGGTATGCCGAACAGATAGCCTTCCATGGCCGCGCCGACCGTGCCGGAATAGATGGTGTCGTCACCCATGTTGGCGCCGTTGTTGATGCCTGACACCACCAGGTCCGGGCGATAGCCGAGCAACCCGGTGAGCGCGATATGCACGCAGTCTGCGGGGGTGCCGTTGACAAAGCGAAAACCGTTGCTGGCACGGTGCACATACAACGGTGAGCTCAGTGTGAGCGCGTTCGACTTGGCGCTGTTGTTGTGCTCGGGCGCCACCACCTCGACTTCGCCGATGCTCTTGAGCGCCTCATACAACGCGACCAGACCCTGGGCACGGAAACCGTCGTCATTGGAGAGAAGAATTTTCATAGTGTGCTCAGTCTCAGGCACCGGATGCAAAGCACACCGAGCCATGAAGGCGAATCTTTTTACGTTAGAGTGCGATGCATTGTAGGGTGGTAGCTGCCGAAAGCTCTGCGCCGACTGACATCAACCATTCAAAGGATTGCTCATGCATGCCTGGATTTGCCAAGACCCCGTGGGTGTGGATGCCCTGACCTGGGCAGAGCTGCCCCAGCCTGAACCCAAACCGGGTGAAGTGCTGATCGCCATCAAGGCCGCAAGCCTGAATTTCCCCGATCTGCTGATGGTTCAGAACAAGTACCAGATCAAACCACCGCTGCCCTACGTGCCGGGAGCCGAATTTGCAGGCGTGGTGCAGGCCGTCGGTGCGGGCGTTACGCAACTGCGGGTCGGGCAAAACGTGGCCTGCCTTTCGGGCACGGGCGGATTCGCCACGCATGTGACAACGAAGGCGGCCCTGTGCCTGCCGCTGCCGCCCGGATTCAGCCACACGGACGCGGCAGCGTTCATCATGACGTACGCCACCTCGCACCACGCGCTGATCGATCGGGCGCAACTCAAACCGGGAGAAACGGTGCTGGTGCTGGGGGCTGCGGGCGGCGTGGGAACAGCGGCCATCCAGATCGCCAAGGCCGTGGGCGCCAAGGTCATCGCCGCGGCTTCCACCGATGAGAAGTGTGCGCTGTGCCAAGCACTGGGTGCAGACGCCAGCATCAATTACCAAAGCCAGAATCTGCGCGAGGCGCTGAAGACATTGACCGGGGGCAAAGGCCCGGATGTGATCTATGACCCGGTGGGCGGCGAGTGGGCCGAACCAGCCTTGCGCTCCATTGCCTGGCGCGGGCGCTACCTGGTGGTGGGTTTTGCCGGCGGGCCGATCCCGGCGCTGCCCTGGAACCTGGTGCTGCTCAAAGGAGCGGCGCTGCTGGGGGTGTTCTGGGGAGAGTTTGCCAAACGCGAACCCCAGGCGAATGCGGACATGATGATGCAACTCGCCCAGTGGTACTCGCAGGGGAAGATCAAACCCGTGATCGATCAGACTCTGCCCATGAGCGAACTCAAGCACGCCTTTGCCATCATGGGCTCGCGCTCGGTCAAGGGCAAGTTGGTGCTGGTCAACCCATAGGCCCCTGCAGCCGGAGTTCGACCGAGCATAGTCTCAAAGACAATGGCGCCCCGGGGGCGCCATTGTCGTGTTATGCAAGGACTAGACCGCCGTATGCGCCGGCTCTGCCGTCACCGCAGGGGCACCCCCGCTGCCAGGGCCACCTGCCGGCGGTGGCGTGCGCGGTGTCCAGTCCTTGGGTGGGCGCGGCGCCTTGCCTGCCATGATGTCGTCGATCTGGTCTGAATCGATGGTCTCCCACTCCAGCAGCGCCTTCGCCATGGCGTGCATCTTGTCTTCGTTTTCCTCGATCAGTTTGCGCGCCAGGGCGTACTGCTGATCGATGATGCGGCGCACCTCGGCGTCCACCTTCTGCATGGTTTGCTCGCTCATGTTGGTGGTCTTGGTGACCGAGCGCCCCAGGAACACCTCGCCCTCGTTGTCAGCGTACACCATTGGCCCCAGCGCGTCGGTCATGCCGTAGCGCATTACCATGTCGCGCGCGATGTGCGTGGCCCGCTCAAAATCGTTGCTCGCGCCCGTGGTCATCTGCTTCATGAACACCTCTTCTGCGATACGGCCACCAAACAGCATGCTGATCTGGCTCAGCATGTATTCGCTGTCGTAGCTGTAGCGGTCTTGGGCTGGCATGCTCATGGTGACCCCCAATGCGCGCCCGCGCGGGATCACCGTGACCTTGTGCACGGGATCGCACTTGGGCAGCAGCTTGCCCAACAACGCGTGGCCCGACTCGTGATAGGCCGTGTTGCGACGCTCTTCTTCCGGCATGACCATGCTCTTGCGCTCCGGGCCCATCAGGATCTTGTCCTTGGCCTTTTCGAAGTCCTGCATCTCCACCACGCGCGCATTGCGACGCGCCGCCATGAGCGCTGCCTCGTTGCACAGGTTGGCCAGATCGGCGCCGCTCATACCGGGCGTGCCACGCGCGATGACGTTCGGATTGACGTCCTGACCCGATGGAATCTTGCGCATGTGCACGTTGAGGATTTGCTCACGCCCGCGAATGTCGGGCAGCGTCACGTAGACCTGACGGTCAAAGCGTCCCGGGCGCAACAGCGCAGCGTCCAGAATGTCGGGACGGTTCGTGGCAGCGACGACGATCACGCCCACATTGGTCTCGAACCCATCCATCTCCACCAGCATCTGGTTTAGCGTCTGTTCACGCTCGTCATTGCCGCCGCCCAGACCGGCGCCGCGCTGGCGTCCGACTGCATCGATTTCATCGATGAAGATGATGCAAGGTGCGTTCTTCTTGGCGTTGTCGAACATATCGCGCACGCGCGACGCGCCCACACCCACGAACATCTCGACGAAGTCGGAGCCCGAGATCGCGAAGAACGGCACCTTGGCCTCGCCTGCAATCGACTTGGCGAGCAGGGTCTTGCCAGTGCCAGGGGGGCCCACCAGCAGCAAGCCGCGGGGAATGCGGCCACCGAGCTTCTGGAATTTTTGCGGATCTTTCAGGAAGTCCACCACTTCCTTGACCTCTTCCTTGGCCTCGTCGCAGCCGGCCACGTCGGCGAAGGTCACGGTGTTGGCCGACTCGTCCAGCAAGCGCGCCTTGCTCTTGCCAAAGCTGAAGGCGCCGCCCTTGCCGCCGCCCTGCATCTGGCGCATGAAATAAACCCAGACCCCGATCAGCAGCAGCATTGGGCCCCAGCTCACCAGCAGCGTCATCAGCAGTGAACTCTCTTCGCGCTGTTTGACGTCGAACTTGACACCATTGGCGCGCAGGTCGCCGACCAGTCCGCGGTCCAGGTACGTGGCCGTGGTGCGCAGCTTGCGATCATCGGTCGTGACAGCCTGAATCTCGGTGCCGTTGGGGCCTTCCTGCAGGATCACGGATTTGATGTGCTTGGCCACAACCTCATCCAAAAACTCGGAGTAGCCGATGCCGCCGCTGCCCGCTGCCGAGCGCGGTTCAAACTGCTTGAAGACAGTGAACAGCACCATGGCGATAACCAGCCACACGGCGATTTTTGAGAACCACTGATTGTTCAAGCGAGACTCCAGTAGGAAAGGGCATTAAGACGTGAAAGTACGAGATGCTTTAGCTGCGACTCATTTTAGGCGTTTCAAGGGCGGGAAACATCCCGTTTCACGCTATCGACACGGGGACATCAGGGTTTTAATGCGGTTTGCGCTTCCCTGAGGGCGCCCTTGAGCCCGATGCCGACCAAAAATGTTTCTGAAGAATTGGACCGGGACGCCTTGGGCTTGATCGGTTTCACCACCTTGAAGGTGTCCTTGAACAGCTTGGCCAGTTGGCTGTAGCCGCTGCCGTGGAACACTTTGACAATCAAGGCGCCGTCGGGCTTCATGTGCGTCAGGCAAAAATCGATCGCCAGTTCCACCAGATGGGCGATGCGGGCCGCGTCCGAAGACTCGATGCCCGACAGATTCGGAGCCATGTCCGACACCACGTGATCCGCCAAACGACCCTTCATTTCCACAGCGAGGCGCTCCAGCACCTCGGGCTCGCGAAAGTCGCCCTGCAGAAAGACCACCCCTTCGATCGCCTCCATCGGCAAAATATCCAGCGCGATGATGCTACCGTTGAGTTCGCCCGCAGCCGCGCCTGCAGGCGACAGCTTGCGCCGCACATACTGGCTCCACGCCCCCGGCGTCGACCCCAGATCAACGATAAGATGCCCAGGCTTGATCAACCCCAGGGTCTCGTCGATCTCCTTGAGCTTGTAGGCCGCGCGGGCACGATAGCCCTCCTTTTTGGCCTGCTTGACATAGGGATCATTGATGTGATCATTGAGCCAGGCTCGATTGACTTTGGTGCTTTTTCTTTTGACGCTCATACAACCTCGATAATAGGACCATGTCTCAAATACTTCTTACCCCCGCCCAGCGCAAGGTTCATCGCGCCGAAGCCCATCACCTTGACCCCGTTGTCATGGTCGGTGGCGATGGTCTCACACCCGCCGTCATGAAGGAGGCCGATGCCAGCCTGAATGCCCACGGCTTGATCAAGATTCGCGTCTTCAGCGACGACCGTGTCGCCCGCGAAGCCATGTTCCAGACTTTGGCCGACACGCTGGGCGCCGCCCCGATCCAGCACATCGGCAAACTGCTGGTACTGTGGCGCCCCAAGCCCGAACTCACCAAGGAACGCGCCGAAGACGAGGACCGCAAGGCCGGCCCGCGCGACGTCAAGGTGCTGAAATACTCCAAACGCGGCGGACAACGCCCCGAAGTCAAAACCCTGCGCGTGCTGGGCAATCAGCGCCTTTCCCCCGGAGGCCAGGTCAAACGCGCCAAGAAGCCAAGGCTGATTTCGGCCAAGAAGCGCTCCCAGACCTGATCTCCGCTTTCTTCATTGCAAGGCCGCGGGCTCGCAATGACTGGAAAGGTGAGCGGCTCACTCGACCCTATCGCTGACCTGCCACAGCGTGACCTGGGCGCAGAGCCACTGCAGCGCAAAAAAGAGGCTTCCCAGTCCGTGCCATAGCGCCAGGTTGTCGCGTGCCACGATGCGCGGCGCGACCGCAAATTCAAGCAGCAAAGCCAGCACCAGTCCGCTCAAAATCCAAGCCGTTCCCAGCGACGCTGGCGGCGTTGCGTTGGCATTGCTGTTCGGCCTGGCAAGCATGAGCAGCAGCAAGCCGCACACGACGCTGACCCAGGTTTGCGCGCTGAACAGTTGTGCCGCCATGCCGCCCGCAATCGCTGGCGTGGCCAGGTGTGCAAACAACGAAGGAACCACCATCGCGCCGAGCAGCGTCAAACCACCCCACCACAGGGCTGCCACAAAAATGAGCGCACGCCGATGCAGCGACGGTGAAAGCTTGACCACGTTGTGATGTTTCGCGAAAAACTCAGACGTAGCTCACGGCCACGATCTCGTAATGCCGGACACCGCCCGGCGCTTGCACTTCGGCGGTGTCGCCTTGCATGCGCCCAATGAGCGCGCGTGCGATGGGCGAGCCGATGTTGATCAGGCCAAGTTTGAGGTCGGCCTCATCTTCGCCCACGATCTGGTATTTGACGCGGTTGCCCGTGGCTTCGTCCTCGAGTTCGACCGTGGAGCCAAACACCACCTTGCCATGGGCGTCCAGCGTGCTGGGGTCGATGATGAGCGAGCCCGAGAGCTTGCTCTCAACTTCTGCAATCCGTCCTTCAATGAACCCCTGGCGGTCCTTGGCGGCATCGTATTCCGCGTTCTCGCTCAGGTCGCCATGCGAGCGCGCTTCGGCAATCGCTGCGATCACGGCCGGGCGCTCCACGGTTTTGAGTTTTTGCAGTTCCGCCTTGAGTTTTTCGGCGCCGCGCGAGGTGATGGGAATAGTGGCCATGTGGATATTGTGAATAGGTTCTGCCAAAAGGAAACCGCCGAGCGTTGCCGTTCGGCGGTGTCTTGATTGTGCGATTATGCCGTGATTGCCAAATCAAGCCGTCAATTGAGCGTGCATTTCCTGGACCGAGATCACGCCCAAGCCGTCCACATGCTTCATTCCTTCGACTGCGGCTTCGGCGCCAGCGATGGTAGTGAAGGTTGTGACGCGTGCCAGCAGGGCCGAGGTGCGGATCTGGCGCGAGTCGGCGATGGCATTGCGGCGCTCTTCCACGGTGGTGATCACCAGGGAAATTTCCTGGTTCTTGATCATGTCCACGATGTGGGGACGGCCCTCGGTGACCTTGTTCACACTGGAACACGGCACGCCGGCCGCCTGCAACGCTGCGGTCGTGCCCTTGGTTGCGACCACCACAAATCCCATGGCGACCAATTCGCGCGCCACGTTGATGGCGCGCGCCTTGTCGCTGCCCTTGACCGAAATGAAGACCCGTCCGGCGCGCTCGCCATTCGCCAGGTAGGGCTTGGGCAATTTGGTGCCTGCACCCAGCTGTGACTTCACGAAAGCCTCGCCAAAGGTCTTGCCCACGCCCATGACTTCGCCCGTGGACTTCATCTCCGGCCCCAGGATGGTGTCCACACCCGGGAATTTGACAAAGGGGAACACGGCCTCCTTCACGCTGAAGTAAGGCGGCGTGACCTCGTGTTCAATGCCCTGCGACGCGAGCGACTGCCCCACCATGCAACGGGCGGCAATCTTGGCCAATTGCAGTCCCGTGGCCTTGCTCACGAAGGGTACGGTGCGTGATGCGCGCGGATTCACTTCGAGCACGTAGATGACGTCCTGGCCATCGACGTGCTGGATCGCAAATTGCACGTTCATCAGACCGACCACGCGCAAGGACTCGGCCATGGCAGAGGTCTGACGCTTGATCTCGGCCACGGTGGCGGCGCTCAGCGAGTACGGCGGCAATGAACACGCGGAGTCGCCGCTGTGCACGCCGGCTTGTTCAATGTGCTCCATCACGCCGCCGATGAAGGTGCGTCCCGTGTCGTCGCGGATGCAGTCCACGTCGCATTCGATCGCGTCGTTCAGAAAACGGTCCAGCAGCACGGGCGAGTCGTGGCTCACCTTGACCGCCTCACGCATGTAGCGCTCCAGGTCGCGCTGCTCGTGCACGATTTCCATGGCGCGCCCGCCCAGCACGTAGCTGGGGCGCACCACCAGCGGATAGCCCAATGCGGCAGCCTTCTCCAGCGCCTCAGGCTCGGTGCGCGCCGTGGCATTCGGTGGCTGGCGCAGGCCCAGGGCGTGCAGCAGCTTTTGGAAGCGCTCGCGGTCTTCGGCGGCATCGATCATGTCGGGCGAGGTGCCGATGATGGGAACACCGTTGGCTTCCAGATCGAGCGCCAGCTTCAAAGGCGTCTGTCCGCCGTACTGCACGATCACGCCCAGCGGTTTCTCCTTGTCCACGATCTCCAGCACGTCCTCGAGCGTCAGCGGCTCAAAGTACAGACGGTCGGAGGTGTCGTAATCGGTGGACACGGTCTCGGGGTTGCAGTTGACCATGATGGTTTCATAGCCGTCCTCGCGCATGGCCAGCGCCGCATGCACGCAGCAGTAGTCAAATTCAATGCCCTGGCCGATGCGGTTGGGACCGCCACCGAGCACCATGATCTTCTTGTTCGTGGTGGGCTGCGCTTCACACTCGCCGCCCTCGGCTTCATAGGTGGAATACAGATAGGCCGTGTCGGTGGAGAATTCGCCCGCGCAGGTGTCGACGCGCTTGTACACCGGGCGCACGCCCAGCGCTTGACGCCGCGCGCGGATCGCCTTGTCAGTGGTCTTGAGCTGTCGCGCCAGGCGACGGTCAGAAAAGCCCTTTTGTTTCAGGGCACGCAGCGTGACGGCGTCGATGGCGTCCAGCGTAGTGGTTTCCAGCTCCAGTTCGATCTGCACGATCTGTTCGATCTGCACCAGGAACCAGGGGTCGATTTTCGTGATGGCAAAGACTTCGTCCACGGTCCAGCCGGCGGCAAAGGCATCGCCCACGTACCAGATGCGCTCGGGGCCGGGCTCGCCCAATTCCTTCTCCAGCACCTCGCGGTCCTGGGTCTTCTCATTCATTCCGTCCACACCGACTTCAAGTCCGCGTAACGCCTTCTGGAACGACTCCTGGAAAGTGCGCCCCATGGCCATGACTTCGCCCACCGACTTCATCTGCGTCGTCAGACGCGAATCGGCAGCTGGGAATTTCTCGAAGGCGAAGCGCGGGATCTTAGTGACGACGTAGTCGATGCTGGGCTCGAAACTGGCCGGCGTGGCTCCACCCGTGATGTCGTTGCGCAGTTCGTCCAAGGTGTAACCCACGGCCAGCTTGGCGGCGACCTTGGCGATCGGAAAGCCCGTCGCCTTGGACGCCAGCGCCGAGGAGCGGCTCACGCGCGGGTTCATCTCGATCACCACCATGCGCCCGTCCGCCGGGTTGATGGAGAACTGCACATTGGAGCCGCCGGTATCGACACCGATCTCGCGCAGCACGGCCAAAGACGCGTTGCGCAGGATCTGGTATTCCTTGTCGGTCAGCGTCTGCGCAGGGGCCACGGTGATGGAGTCGCCGGTGTGCACGCCCATGGGGTCCAGGTTCTCGATGGAGCAGACGATGATGCAGTTGTCCGCCTTGTCGCGCACCACCTCCATCTCGTACTCTTTCCAGCCCAATAGCGACTCTTCGATCAGCAGTTCGTTCGTGGGCGAAGCCTCCAGGCCGCGCTTGCAGATGGTCTCGAATTCTTCGGCGTTGTAGGCGATGCCGCCACCGGTTCCCCCCAACGTGAAACTGGGGCGAATGACGGTGGGGAAACCCAGCGTCTTTTGCACCACCCAAGCTTCTTCCATGCTGTGCGCGATGCCGGATCGGGCCGAACCCAAGCCGATCTTGGTCATCGCGTCCTTGAACTTGAGGCGGTCTTCGGCCTTGTCGATGGCCTCGGGTGTGGCGCCTATCAATTCGACCTGGTATTTCTCCAGCACGCCGTGGTGCCACAGATCGAGCGCGCAGTTGAGCGCGGTCTGTCCACCCATGGTCGGCAAGATCGCGTCAGGACGCTCCTTGGCGATGATCTTCTCCACCGTCTGCCAGGTGATGGGCTCGATGTAAGTCACGTCGGCCGTGGCCGGGTCTGTCATGATCGTGGCCGGATTCGAGTTGATCAGGATGACCTTGTAGCCCTCCTCGCGCAGCGCCTTGCAGGCCTGCACGCCGGAGTAATCGAACTCGCAGGCCTGGCCGATGATGATCGGGCCAGCGCCGATGATGAGGATGCTTTTTAAATCTGTGCGCTTAGGCATTCTTCGCCCCTGAGGTGTTGTCTTGCTTTTCCATCAACCCAAGGAAGCGGTCGAAAAGGTAGGCGATGTCGTGCGGACCGGGCGAAGCCTCAGGGTGACCCTGGAAGCTGAACGCCGGCTGGTCGGTGCGCGTCAGACCCTGAAGCGTGCCGTCGAAAAGGCTCACGTGCGTGGCGCGCAGATTCGAGGGCAGGGATTTTTCGTCCACCGCAAAACCGTGGTTCTGGCTGGTGATGCTGACGCGACCCGTGTCCAGGTCTTGCACCGGGTGATTGGCGCCGTGGTGGCCAAACTTCATCTTGAAGGTCTGCGCGCCGCTGGCCAGCGCCATGATCTGATGCCCCAGGCAGATGCCGAAGGTAGGGATGCCGGTTTCCATCAATTCGCGCGCCGCTTCAATAGCGTAGTCGCAGGGCTGCGGATCGCCCGGCCCGTTGGAGAAGAAGATGCCGTCGGGCTTGAGCTTGAGCACCTCGGCCGCGCTCGTCTGAGCAGGCACCACCGTGACCTTGCAGCCGCGCGAACTGAGCATGCGCAGGATGTTGAACTTCACGCCGAAATCAAAAGCGACAACGTGAAACCTCGGCGCACTTAGCGTCCCGTAGCCAGGCTTTCCCGCATGGTCAGGATGGGACAGCTGCCACTCGGTCTGGGTCCATGGGTAGGAAGCCTCAGACGAAACCACCTTGGCCAGATCCAGGCCCGACATATTCGCGGCGGATCGGGCCTTGGCGACGGCCTGATCCTTCAGCTCTTGCGTCACAGCCGCACCGGCAGCGAGGGCCAGGATGCAACCGTTCTGCGCGCCCGCGCTGCGCAGATGGCGCGTCAGCATGCGGGTGTCGATGTTGGCAATGGCCACCGTGTTTTCCTGCCCCAGATAGTGGGACAAGGGCACGGACTGGCGAAAATTCGACGCCAGCAGCGGCAGGTCTTTGATGATGAGTCCGGCGGCATGAATGCGGGACGCTTCCACGTCTTCGAGATTCACGCCGGTGTTGCCGATGTGTGGGTAAGTGAGCGTGACGATCTGCTGGCAGTAGCTGGGGTCGGTCAGGATTTCCTGGTAACCCGACATGGCGGTGTTGAACACCACCTCGCCGACTGTGGAGCCACAGGCTCCAATGGAGTTTCCAACAAAGATCGTGCCGTCTGCTAGCGCCAGAATGGCGGGTGGGAAATTTCCCTGTAAAGACAAAAGCACTGGGTTCTCCGAATATGTTACGGGTGCGCCCCAGCTGGCTCAAGAAAGGTTTCTTGCTTGCTGCTTTGATCGGGAAAAGGCTTGAGTTGCGCTTGGGCGTTCCGCTTTAAGAAAAGCCACTCATTATAGCGGGCCAAGCTTGCCTTCGGGGGGCGCAGCGCGGCAAACCCCGCGCTATCGCACGGGTGTTCAGCCTGGCCTGCAGGCGCAGGCGTGCAGACAAATCGCAGCGGCGGCGGCCACGTTGAGCGACTCTTCGCCTCCCGGTTGCTCGATACGGATCGCTTGTGTAGCGCGCTGACTCAACGCTGCGCAAACGCCCTGCCCTTCATGGCCCAGCGCCCAGGCACACGGCATGGTCAGGTCGGCCCGATGCAGATACTCACCTAGGTGCGAACTGGTGACGAGCAGCGGCAACTCCAGCGCGTCCAGATCCGACAGTTCGGCGCCCTCAATCAGGCTCAACCCGAAATGTGCGCCCATGCCGGCGCGCAACACCTTGGGGCTCCACAGCGCCGCTGTACCCGTGAGCGCGATCACCTGCTCAAAACCAAAGGCGCAAGCGCTGCGCAAAATGGAGCCCACGTTGCCCGCGTCCTGAACCCGATCCAGAATCACCGTCGCCCTCTTGCCGGCTATCAGCGCGGCAGCGGGAAGATCGATCACGAAGCCCATCTGTGCCGGCGACTCCAGTGCGCTCAATGCCCGCCAAAGAGACTCGTTAAGCACCAGCGTCTTTGCGGCCGAATCCGACCATTCTTTGGGCGCGCGAGGCCAAAACGACGAGGAAAAGACCGCCAGCGCCGGTTTCACGCCGCGCGCCAACGCGGCGCGACACAGGTGATCACCCTCGATCCAAACGCGCCCGGCCTTTCGATAAGCCGTGTTGTCCTGGGCCAGTCGACGCAACGCCTTGAACTGGGGGTTGTCGCCCGACGCAATGGCGAGAACGTCGGGCGTGGTCACGATGAATGCTGCGCCAGCGCGATGCGCACCGGTGCAAATGAGCGACGGTGCGCATCGCACGGGCCATATTCCTTTAAGGCGGCCAAATGCTGGGACGTGCCATAGCCCTTGTGCTGCGCAAAGCCGTACTGAGGAAATTGGAGATCCAAATCCTGGCAGGCGCGATCGCGCCAGACCTTGGCCAGAATCGAGGCGGCCGAGATCGCCGGTATCAGGGCGTCGCCCCTGACGATGGCTTCTGCGCGCACGTCCATCACGGGAATCCGATTTCCGTCCACCAGCACCAGTTGCGGCTTCAGGCGCAAGCCCTGCACGGCGCGACGCATGGCCAGCATCGTCGCCTGCAAGATGTTGAGTGTGTCGATCTCCTCCACACTGGCTTGCGCGATCGAGAAGCAAAGGGCCTTGGCACGGATTTCGTCGTAAAGCCGTTCGCGCCGCAGTGCTGTGAGGACCTTGGAGTCCGCCAATCCCTTGATCGGATGCAGTTCGTCGAGCATCACCGCCGCGGCCACCACCGGCCCGGCGAGCGGGCCTCGGCCGGCCTCGTCCACCCCGGCCATCAAGCCGACCTCATTCCACGGCAGCAAAGGCTGATCAGCTTTGGAGAACTTTTTCGATTGCATCGGCGGCCAGTCGGCATGTGTCACGTTGCAACGCAACATGCAAGGCAGTGAATTTTTGTTGCAAGGCCTCGATTTTGCCCGGTTCTGCATCCAGCCATTGCAGCACCGCGTGCGACAATGCCTGCGGTGTGGCTGCGTCCTGAATCAGTTCGGGAACGACAAATTCCTGGCACAGAATATTTGGCAGTCCGATCCAGGGCTGAATCTGCTTGGGCGCCATGATGTGCCACGACAACCAGTGCAGGTTGTAGGCGATCACCATGGGTCGCTTGAACAGTGCGGCCTCCAGCGTCGCCGTGCCACTGGCGATCAAGGTCACGTCGCAGGCGGCCAACGCCATGTGGGACTGGCCCGCCGTCACCAGCACATGGTCCTGCATGCCGCTGGCGCGCACCCGTGCCAGCACCTCGTCCATCAGGCCAGGCGCCGCTGGCAGCACAAAACGCAGACCCGGGCGCGCCTTGTGCAGCTGTGCCGCCGCCGCCAGGAACCGGGGCGCGATATATTTCAGCTCGGCCCGGCGGCTGCCGGGAAGGATCGCCACCACCTGTGCGGTCTGCGCCAGGCCCAAGGCGGCACGTGCCGCCGCTCGATCCGCAGCCATGGGAATGACGTTGGCCAAGGGGTGGCCGACATAGGTGGCGTCGATTCCGTGTTGTGCCAGCAGCGCGGGCTCGAAAGGAAACAAGCACAGCACATGGTCGGCGCTGCGTCTTATCTTTTCTACACGCTGGGGGCGCCAGGCCCAGATCGACGGGCACACAAAGTGCACGGTCTTGATCCCTCGGACTTTCAGATCGGCTTCCAGATCCAGGTTGAAATCGGGCGCATCCACGCCGACGAAGAGATCGGGAGGCGACGCCAGAAGTCGCGCCTTGAGTTGCTTGCGGATGCCCGAAATTTCGCGGTAGTGGCGCAGCACCTGGGCGTAGCCGCTGATGGCCAGCTTGCTGTTGGGCCACCAGGCGTCAAAGCCTTGCGCCAGCATCTGGTCGCCGCCAATACCCGCAGCCCTGAGCGTTGGCCAGCGTGAGCGCAGGCCTTGCAACAACAGTCCGGCGAGCAGATCGCCCGAGGCTTCGCCTGCGACCAGGGCCAATTGTGGATCCGCTGCCTTCATGCCGGGAACGGGAATCGCACTGGCAGCGCTCAACGGGCAATGCCGCGCGCGGCATTCGTCAAAAAATCATTCATCACAGCCACTTCGGCCGCGGCATCGGGCAGCTGCGTTGCCAGGGACGCGATCGCCGCACGGGCATCGACCAGGGTCTTGCCCTGACGGTACAAAAGGCGATGCATCTGTTTGATTGCGGCCAGACGGGGCTCGGAAAAACCGCGGCGTGCGAGGCCCACGCTGTTCACGCCACGCACCGCAAGCGGGTTGCCGTCGACCAGCATGTAGGGCGGAACATCCTGTGTCACCGCGCTGGCAAAGCCCACCATGGCATGCGCGCCAACCTTGACGAATTGGTGGATGCCCACGAGTCCGCCTACCGTGACCCACTCGGCCAGGTGCACGTGGCCGCCCAGATTGGTGTTGTTCGCCAGCGTGGTGTGGTCATCGACGCGGCAGTCGTGCGCGATGTGGGTATAGGCCATGATCCAGTTGTGGTTGCCCACGCGCGTCACGCCGCCCGCCCCCAACACGCCCAGACTGAAGGTGCAGAACTCGTGGATCCGGTTGTGGTCGCCGATCAGCAGTTGCGTGGGCTCGCCGCCGTATTTCTTGTCCTGCGGGATCGTGCCGAGAGAATTGAACTGGAAGATCTGGTTGTTCTCGCCGATGGAGGTATGGCCCTCGATCACGCAGTGCGCGCCGATCTGGGTCCCCGCACCGACACGCACATGCGCACCGATAACGGTGTAGGGTCCGACGCTGACAGTGCTGTCGAGTTGAGCCCCGGGGTCGACCAGAGCCGTGGAATGGATGAGCGTCATGGTGGCAGGCTGCGCTCGCTCTATGCTACCGTGCGCACAGTGCACATGAAGTCGGCTTCACAGGCCACTTGGCCGTCGACACGGGTGACACCCTTGAACTTGTAGATGCCGGCCTTATGGCGTTCGATGGACACGTCCATGATCAATTGGTCACCAGGCTCCACGGGACGCTTGAAGCGTGCGCTGTCGATGCCGGCAAAGTAGATCACCGACTTGTCATCGGCGCCTGCACCCATGGCCTCGAACGCCAGCAGACCGGCGGCTTGTGCCATGGCCTCGATGATGAGCACGCCCGGCATCACCGGACGGTGCGGAAAATGCCCGACAAAGAAGGGCTCGTTGATGGTCACGTTCTTCAGCGCCTTGATGCGCTTGCCGGTCTCGATTTCCAGCACGCGGTCCACCAGCAGAAATGGGTAGCGATGCGGCAGTTTTTTAAGGATTTGATGAATGTCCATCATGGCGTTGTTCTTTCTATGATTTTTTCCAGCGCCTTGATGCGCTCGCGCAGACTGTGCAATTGCTTGAGCGTGGCGGCATTTTTTTCCCAGGCGGCATTGTCATCGATCGGGAA
Source organism: uncultured beta proteobacterium (assembly GCA_903909815.1). Taxonomy (GTDB): domain Bacteria; phylum Pseudomonadota; class Gammaproteobacteria; order Burkholderiales; family Burkholderiaceae_C; genus CAIKVZ01. Next base: position 134,028 of record CAIVXG010000014.1, read on the forward strand.
AAATCCGGTGTACTGCCCTGGCTTGTGAATGGAGCGGGTGACCATCGAGGTCGCCGAGATATGCACGTTGTCGGCCAGCGTCAGATGCCCCAGCACATTGGCGGCGCCGCCGATGGTGCAGTGCGCGCCGATCACGGCGCTGCCAGCGACGGCGGAGCAGCCCGCCATGGCGGTGTGCGCACCGATGCGTACGTTGTGTCCGATCTGGATCAGGTTGTCCAGCTTCACACCGTCGCCAATCACCGTGTCGCTCAAGGCGCCGCGGTCGACGCAGGTGTTGGCGCCGATCTCCACGTCGTTGCCAATGTGCACGGCGCCGAGCTGTTCGATCTTCTCCCAGGCGCCCGCATTGGGTGCGAAGCCAAAACCGTCTGCACCCAGAACCACGCCCGGATGCAGGATGCAACGCTCGCCGACGACGCAGTTTTCACCTACCGTGACACGCGACTTGAGCACGGTTTCGGCCCCGATGCGGGCGCCGCGTTCCACCACGCACAGCGGTCCGATGCAGGCGCTTGCATGCACAAACGCCTGTGCGTCTATCACGGCACTAGGATGCACGCGTGGCTCCTGAGGCTGGCTGTGCTGCTTCTTCCAGAGCTGGGTCAGACGGGCGTAGTAAAGGTAGGGCTGTTCCACCACGATGTGGTCCCCACGCTGGGCTGCAGCTTCCCGCTGGGACGCAGCCACAATCACGCAACCGGCCTTGGAGGCCCGCAATTGCGGCAGGTATTTCGCTTGGCTGATGAACGTCAGTTCGCTCAACGCCGCCGATTCGAGCGGCGCCAATCCGGTGATGAGTCGTTGCGGGTCGCCGCAGAGCTCGCCTCCCAACGCCTCGATCACTGAAGCTAAACGCAGCGCCACACTGTGATCAGGAAAAATTATTTGGCCGCATTCAGGGCCTTGAGCACGCGGTCGGTGATGTCATGCCTGGGATTGACATACACCGCATCCTGCAGAATCACATCGTATTTTTCGGATTCCGCCACTTGATTCACGATCTTCGTGGCGCGCTCCGTCACCTGCGCCAATTCCTCGCTCTTGCGCGACGTCAGGTCTTCCTGAAACTCGCGGCGTTTGCGCTGAAATTCGCGATCCTGATCCAGCAGTTGCTTCTGGCGAGCACTGCGCTGCGATTCGGGCATGGTCGGCGCTTCGCGTTCGAACTGATCACCCGCCGTCTTGAGGGTATTGCCCAGGGTGACAAGTTCCTTTTCGCGTTTGGCAAATTCCTGCTCCAGCTTGGACTGCGCCGTCTTGGAAATATTGGCTTCCTTCAGAAGTCGCTCGATATTGACGAAGCCCAAGCGGAACTCCTGCGCTTGCGCAGCCAGGCAAAGCACACCCAGAAAGCAAGCCGACAGGCCATGACGTACAAGATGTTTCATTAGAAAGAGGTTCCAATGTTGAATTGAAGTTTCTGGATTTTATCCCCGGCAAACTCTTTGATCGGCCGCGCGAAGGACAAGCGCAGCGGACCCATGGGGGAAATCCAGCTGATCCCGACCCCGTAAGACGAACGAAGTTGGCTTAACTGGATTTTTTCGTGCTCGGAAAAAACGTTCCCGGCATCGATAAATGCGTAACCACGCAGAGATTTGTCGTTGCCTGCGCCGGGGAACGGAGAACTCACTTCCACATTCAGGTTGATCTTGTTGGGTCCACCGACGACGGCGCCCGACACGTCGCGCGGCCCCAGCGTTCCCTGCTCAAATCCCCGCACCGAACCCAAACCGCCCGAATAAAAGTTCTTGAACACGGGATAAGGACGCCCCGCAATCCCCGAGCCCAAGCCAATCTCGGCATTGGTGCCAATCGTGATTTTTCGGGTAACGGGAAAGAACCACTGAGTCTGATAACTTGCACGCAGATAGCGTGCGTCTCCAATCGCGCCCACTTCCGTTGACAGGCGCTGCATGCTGCCGCTGCTCGGAGTGGTCGCGCTGTCTCTGTCGTCACGCCCCCAGCCGATGGTCATGGGCACAGACGAACTGTCATAGCCGAATTGGCTCCCGTAGGCGAGATAGGCCACCGGGATATTGGTTCCGGGAATGATCTTTGTTTCCTCCACGGCAGCACCAAAAAACACCGTGTCGCGTTCACTGAATGGAACGCCGAAACTCATTCCGGCGCCAGTGGTGTGTAGTGCGTAATTCCCGCCCAAATCGGCGTACGGTGTACTGGCGCGATAGTAGGTTGAGATCGTGCGCGAGATCCCGTCCGGCGTGAAGTAAGGGTCGGTGGTGTTGACTGACAACACCTTGTTGTACTTGCTGGTGTTGACCTCCAGGCCGACGTAGTTGCCGGAGCCGAAGGCGTTGTCCTGCTTGATGCCGAACTGCAGGCCCAGCTTATCGGCCGAAGAAAAGCTTGCCCCCAAGCTGATGCTGCCCGTGGGCTTTTCCACCACCGTCAGCACCAAGTCGACCTGGTCGTTGGAGCCGGGCACCTCCTGGGTTTCGATGTTGACTTCCTTGAAGTAACCCAGGCGATCCACGCGATCACGCGATGCCTTGATCTTGGCGCCGTCATACCAGGACGACTCCATTTGCCGAAACTCTCTTCTAATCACTTCGTCACGCGTGGTGTTATTGCCCGCGATGTTGACGCGGCGCACATAGGCTCGGCGCGACGGGTCCGCCTGCAACACCAGCGTCACCGAGTTGTTGCTCCGATCGATTTCGGGGCGCGCCTCCACTCGGGCAAAGGCGAAGCCGAAGTTACCGAAATACTCGGTGAACTTCTTGATCGTTTGCGCCACCTCGTCGGCGTTGTAGGCCTGTCCGGGCTTGATTTGCACCAGCGACTTGAATTCACTTTCGCGACTGAGGTAGTTGCCCTCGAGCTTGACGCCGGAAACGACGAAACGCTCCCCCTCGGTGATGTTGATCGTGACGGCGATGTCCTGCTTGTTGGCCGAGATCGCCACCGGAGTGGAGTCGATCTTGAATTCAAGATAGCCACGATTCAAATAGTAGGAACGCAGCGTCTCCAGGTCCGCATTGAGTTTGGTGCGCGCGTAATGATTGGACTTGGTATACCAACTGAGCCAGCCGCCCGTGTCCAGGTCAAACAGTCCGAGCAGCGTCGATTCGCTGAACACCTTGTTGCCAACGATGTGCATCTCTTTGATTTTGGAGGTCTCGCCTTCGACGATGGTGAACGTCAGGTTCACGCGGTTGCGCTCCGCAGGCGTGATCGTGGTCGTGACCTGGGCACCGTACAAGCTGCGGTTGATGTACTGGCGCAGCAGTTCCTGTTCGGCCCGATCCGCCAGCGCCTTGTCAAAAGGGCGTCCTTCGGCCAGGCCGACATCGGTCATGGCCTTTTTCAGGATGTCTTTGTCGAATTCCTTGGCACCGGTAAATTCAACGGCGGCGACCGTGGGTCGCTCTTCCACGATAACCACCAGCACGCCATCCTGCACATCGATGCGCACATCCTTGAACAGCCCCAGGCCAAACAGCGCGCGAATTGCTGCCGTTCCCTTGTCGTCGCTGTAGGTGTCGCCCACGCGCAGCGGCAAGGAGGCAAACACCGTCCCCGGCTCGACCCGCTGCAAGCCTTCGATCCGGATATCGCGCACCGCAAACGGCTCCACGCCCCATGCCAGTTGTGTGAGCATACTCAAGGCACTCACGACCGAAACGGTGCGCAGGCGAAAACGGTTGAATTGAATTTTCATGAAATATGACCCGACCTCAATCGACACGCGATCCCAGCCAGCAAGTTAACCCAAAAGTCGGGTGACATCGTTAAATAGCGCGATCGACATCACCATCAAAAGCAGCGCAACGCCGCCTCTTTGCAGTCGATCCATCCAGGCGTCAGACACTCGAGTGCCGGTCAGCCCCTCCCAAAGATAATACATCAGGTGCCCGCCATCGAGCACCGGCAACGGCAACAAATTCAGCACACCCAAACTCACACTGATCACGGCCAGAAACAGCAGGTAAGAAGTCCAGCCCTGGCTTGCCGACTTACCAGCATAGTCGGCAATTGTTAACGGCCCGCTCAGGTTTTTCAGCGAGGCTTCTCCCACGACCATCTTTCCCATCAGCGACAGGCTGGTGGCACCGATGTCCCAGGTTCGAACCAAGCCCATCCACAGTCCATCGAGCGGGCCACGCTGAACCGTCACCCAAGCCGGGGCGGAGCCCACGTAGGCGCCAATCTTCCCCACGGTCTGCGTTCCGTCCTGACGCAGTTCGGGCGTGAGCTCCAACTCCAGCAGCGTACCGGAGCGCTCAATACTCCAGGTCTGCGTCCACGGTTTTCCATCCTGAACCGAAGCACGAATGCGCTCGCGCAGTTGCCGCCCATCGGCAACCGGCTCGGCGCCGATGCGCAGCACCCGGTCACCGTTCAAGAGACCACCGCGCTGCGCTGCGCTGCCCGCCTGCACCTCGCCGATCAGGGCCTGCGTCCACGGGCCCGTCAGACCGATCTTTCCAAACAATTCTGGCGTCACATCGGCGCTCTGAAACTCGCTCAACGGCAACACCACGGTGCGCCTCGCTGCCTGCTCCTTCGTGGCCAACTCCAGTGTCAAATCCTTGCCGCCGAGGGCGGCGCGGGTCAGCCATTCGCGGACCTCGGCAAAGGACTGCACGGCTTGCAAGCTGTCAGCTTCAAAGCCTGCGCGCTCGACGCGCTCGCCGCCAAGCACGCCCACGCGCGCGGCCAATGAGCCGGCCTGCGGACTCGCCAGCACGGGCTGGGCCTCCTGCACGCCGCTCCACCCCACCACCGCGAAAAGCAACACCGCCAGCAACAGGTTCGCCAGCGGACCGGCGGCGACGATGGCGGTTCGAGCCCTCAAGGGCTGAGTGTTGAAGGCCAAATGGCGCTGTTCGGGTGGCACCGCACCCTCGCGCTCGTCCAGCATCTTCACGTAGCCCCCCAGCGGGAAAGCCCCCAGCACAAACTCGGTGGTGCTGCCTTTGGGCTGCCAGCGCGCAATCGTGGGGCCAAAACCTATGGAAAACCGCAACACCCGGACACCGCAGGCGAGAGCCACGCGGTAATGCCCATATTCATGCACGGCGATGAGCAGCGCCAGAGCCACCAGGAATGCCGGCAAGGTCATCATTCGGCAACACCGCGCATGTCAGCGAACCAGTCCCTGCACCACGGCCAGGGCCGACTGACGCGCCTGCTCATCCAGCGCCAACAAATCGTCCAAGCAGGAAGGGGGCGTTACCGCCACCGCTGCCAACGTGGCCAGATTGGTCTGATGAATCTGATCAAAGCGGATGCGTCGATCCAGGAATGCGGCCACAGCAACTTCGTTGGCGGCATTCAATACGGCGCAGGTCCCGGCGGGCGCGCGCAGCGCCTCCCACGCCAGTTTCAATCCCGGAAAGCGCCGCGGATGGTCGTGGGCGTCGGTGGCTTCAAAGGTCATCGCCGGCAGGCTGCGAAAGTCCAGCGCCGCTGCCCCGGACGCCATGCGTTGTGGCCACGACAAGCCATAGGCAATCGGTCCGCGCATGTCCGGCGTTCCCAATTGCGCCACGACCGATGCGTCCCGGTACTGCACCATCGAATGGATGATGCTTTGGGGATGGATCACCACCTCCAATTGATCAGGATTGACGTCAAAAAGGTACTTGGCCTCGATCACTTCGAGCGCCTTGTTCATCATGGTGGCAGAGTCCACCGAGATCTTGCGCCCCATGACCCAGTTGGGGTGCGCGCAAGCCTGCTCGGGCGTGACCTCGCACAGCCGTTCGGGCGCCATGCTGCGAAACGGCCCACCGGACGCGGTGAGGATGATCTTGTCGATACTGTGCGCCCAGGTGCTGCGGTCATCGGGCAGTGACTGGAAGATGGCTGAATGCTCGCTGTCGATCGGCAGCAACCTGGCTCCTCCCTGACGCACCGCATCCAGAAACACCTCGCCGCCCACAACCAGCGCCTCCTTGTTGGCCAGCAGCAGTCTCTTGCCCGCGCGCGCGGCAGCCAGGCAGGCCGCCAAGCCGGCAGCACCCACGATCGCGGCCATCACGCTGTCCACTGATTCGTGCGCTGCGACCATTTCAATCGCTTGCGGGCCGTGCAGGACCTGAACCGCCAAGCCCTGGTCTTTGACCCTTTGCGCCAACTGCTGACCATGCGCGACACTCGCCATGACAGCATAGCGAGGAGAAAAACGAACGCACTGCTGCAGCATCAATTCCACCTGCGTGGCGCCGCTCAAGGCAAAGACCTCAAAGCGGTCCGGATGTCGGCTCAGCACATCCAGCGTGTTGACGCCGATCGAGCCCGTCGATCCGAGCACACATACCCTTTGTTTGGACGCGCTAGTCAAACGGCCCCCAGGGAATAAAGCATCATGGCCAGGGGCAGCGTGGGCAGCAAGGCGTCAACGCGGTCGAGTATGCCGCCATGCCCGGGCAACAAACCGCTGCTGTCTTTGACCCCGGCGGAGCGCTTGATCAAGGATTCGACCAGGTCCCCGACCACGCTCATAGCGGCCATGAACAACAGTGCAAGTGCCAGCAGCCAGGTGCCGCGAAGGGCCAGCTGCGAATAGAAGCTGGGCACACTCAGGGTCCAGAAACGGTCCGCCCAAACCCAGGCTGCCGCCAGCAGCAGGACGCCAGCCATTCCGCCCCAAACCCCTTCCCAGGTCTTACCTGGACTGATGCTGGGCGCCAGCTTGCTCTTTGCAAACCGGCCACCCAAGGTACGCCCGGCGAAATAGGCAAAGACATCCGCCGCCCAGACCAGCACCAGTACCGACAGCAGGAAATTCACGCCGATGATCCGCGCTTGAGCCATGGCCAACCAGGCCAGCCACAGAGCCAGCAGTCCGCCCACCAAACGCACGGGGCGCGCGATGCGGGACCAATGCGCGACTCCGCCGCGCAGCAACCAGGCGCCCAACAGCACCCAGCCCCCACCCGCCACGGTCCAGAGCAAGGGCAGCTGCGCGCTCAGGCAGCCCGCAGTCCAACTCAGGACGCACATCGCCACACAAGCTGCACCTACCAGAGAACTGCCCATCGGCGTGCAGGCGTTCAGACGCCCCCACTCCCAGGCGCCGGCAGCGATCAGCACCAACACCACGCCACAAAACAATCGGGGATCGTGATAGATCATTGCCGGCAGCAAGACAGCCAGCAGCACGAGTGCCGTGATGATGCGTTGTTTAAGCATGAATCATCGAGCGGTCAGACCGCCATGATGTCATGTTCCTTGGCCGCCACCAGTTGATCTATTTCCACGACATGCCGGTCCGTGGCTTTCTGGATCTCGGCTTCCGTTCGCTTCTGATCGTCTTCGGAAGCAAGCTTGTCCTTGACCAGTTTCTTCACAGATTCGTTGGCGTCGCGCCGCAGGCTGCGCACCGCAATCTTGGCGCCTTCGCCCTCGGTTCGCACCAGCTTGGTCAGTTCGCGCCGACGCTCTTCCGACATCGCGGGCAGCGGCACGCGAATCAGATCCCCCATGGACGCCGGGTTCAGACCCAGATCGCTGTCGCGAATGGCTTTTTCGATCTTCGCGCCCATGCCTTTTTCCCAGGGCTGAACGCTGAGCGTGCGCGAGTCCAGCAAGGACACGTTGGCCACCTGGCCAATCGGTACCATCGAACCGTAGTAGTCGACATGCACGGTGTCGAGCAGGCCCGGGCTGGCGCGCCCGGTGCGAATCTTCGTCAGGTTGTGTTTGAAGGCGGCGATGGACTGATCCATCTTTGCTTGCGTCGTGGTCTTGATGTCCGCAATCGTCATCTGTCTATCTCCTGGCAACAAATAAATAACGGCGCCGTTAATGTCAAGGCACTCGGCTGCATGCTGCGGGCGCGCCCGGCGCCGGCACGAAAGTCAGGCATACACCAAGGTACCCTCGTCCTCACCCATGACGACGCGCTTGAAAGCGCCGTTCTTCAAAATCGAAAATACCTTGATCGGCAACTTCTGGTCCCGGCACAGCGCAAAGGCCGTGGCATCCATGATGCCCAGATTCTGCGACATGGCGTCGTCAAAGGAAATTGTGGCATAACGCGTGGCGTTGGGATCCTTCTTCGGATCTGCGCTGTACACGCCGTCCACCTTGGTCGCCTTGAGCACGATCTCGGCACCGACTTCAGCGCCACGCAAGGCAGCGGCGGTATCGGTGGTGAAGAAGGGGTTGCCGGTGCCGGCTGCGAACACCACCACCTTGCCCTCTTCCAGGTACTGCAGCGCCTTGGGTCGAACATAGGGTTCGACCACCTGTTCGATCGCGATCGCAGACATGACGCGCGCCACCAAGCCGGCCTTGTTCATGGTGTCGGCCAGCGCCAGTGCATTCATCACCGTCGCCAGCATGCCCATGTAATCGGCCGTAGCCCGGTCCATGCCTACCGAGCCGCCGGCAACGCCCCGAAAAATGTTGCCGCCCCCGATTACCACCGCCACCTGCACGCCCAGGCGCGTGACCTCGGCGATCTCCTCCACCATGCGCACGATGGTACTGTGGTTGATGCCGAAGGCGTCATCCCCCATCAGCGCCTCGCCCGAGAGCTTCAACAAGATCCGCTTGTAGGCGGGCCGCTGAATGGCTGGCACGGCATCGGACATGGTTGAGCTCCTGGGTAGGTGTGGATGGGATGTGGAACGCAGTGCTGGCAAAGTGCCAGGATCAGGCGCCCTTTTGTGCCGCTGCCACCGTGGCTGCAACTTCGGCTGCAAAATCGTCTACCTTCTTCTCGATGCCTTCGCCCACAACGTACAAGGTGAAGGCGTTCACGGTTGTGCCCGTGGCCTTGAGCATTTGCTCCACCGATTGCTTGTCGTTTTTCACGAAAGCCTGGTTGAACAGGGACACTTCCTTGAGGAACTTCTGCACGCCGCCTTCGATACGCTTGGCCACGATTTCGTCAGACTGAATCGGCTTGCCCGCCGCCACCGCTGTGGCGGCGTCATCCGCTGCCTTGGCTGCTGCCAGCGAGCGCTCCTTAGCCACCAATTCGGCAGGAACGTCCGCGCTGGACAGGGCCACCGGCTTCATCGCCGCGATGTGCATGGCAACGTCCTTGGCCGCGACTTCGTCGCCTTCATACTCGACCACCACGCCGATGCGCGTGCCGTGCAGATACGAGGCGAGCTTGGCGCCCGAGGCAAAACGCTTGAAGCGGCGAAAGCTCATGTTCTCGCCGATCTTGCCGATCAGTCCCTTGCGCACGTCTTCCAGTGTCGGACCGAAGCCGTCCTGGCTATAAGCGAGCGCACCCAGCGCTGCGACGTCGGACGGATTACTCTTGGCGATCAGTTCTGCTGCCGCCTTGGCCATGGCGAGAAAGCCATCGCTCTTGGTAACGAAGTCGGTTTCGCAGTTGACTTCAATCATGGCGCCAGTGCTGCCTTCGATGAAACAGGTCACAACGCCTTCGGACGTGATGCGCGCGGACGCCTTGCCGGCCTTGTTGCCGAGCTTGACGCGCAGCAGTTCCTCTGCTTTTTCCATATTGCCTTCGGCCTCGGTCAGAGCCCTCTTGCACTCCATCATCGGTGCGTCGGTCTTGCCGCGCAGTTCGGCGACCATGCTTGCGGTAATTGCAGCCATCGTTATTTCTCCATCATCAATTCAAAAAGGGTTCAAAGGAAAGAGCTAAAAAAAAGGGGCAAAAGCCCCTCCTGATCGCGCTGGACGCGGCTCCTGAGTGCTTAGACGGTAGCTTCTTGCACTTCCACAAATTCGTCACCGGTTTCTGCCGCGATGGCCTTGACCACCTCCGCCATCGGGTTGGCGCGGCCTTCCAGAATCGCGTCGGCGATGCTGCGGGCGTACAGCGTGATCGCCTTGGCTGAGTCATCATTGCCGGGGATGATGTAGTCGATGCCAACCGGGGAATGGTTGGTGTCGACAATACCGATCAACGGAATGCCCAGCTTCTTGGCTTCGGAAATGGCGATCTTGTGGTAGCCCACGTCGATCACGAAAATCGCGTCGGGCAAAGCGGTCATGTTCTGAATGCCGCCAATGTCTTTCTCGAGCTTGGCCATTTCGCGCGCGAACATCAGCTGTTCCTTCTTGCTCATGGCGTCCAGACCGGCTTCCTGCTGGACTTTCATGTCCTTCAGGCGCTTGATCGAGGTCTTGACCGTCTTGAAGTTGGTCAACATGCCGCCCAACCAGCGCTGGTCCACATAAGGGACGCCGGCGCGCTGCGCTTCGGCCGCAATGGTGTCGCGCGACTGGCGCTTGGTGCCCACCATCAGAATGGTGCCACGGTTGGCGGACAGCTGGCGCACATGCGTCAGTGCATCCTGGAACATCGGCAACGACTTTTCCAGGTTGATGATGTGGATCTTGTTGCGATGGCCGAAAATATACGGGGCCATCTTGGGATTCCAGAAGCGGGTTTGGTGACCAAAGTGGACGCCAGCTTCCAGCATTTCGCGCATTGTTACAGACATGTTTAACTCCGAAGGTTGTTTCTAAAATCCAGTCCGTTTTGTGAATTCCGGCTGAGCTTCTTCTAGCTCTAGGCGCGATACTCACAACACCTTGGTGGGACTGGTTTGCGATTTTGTTTTGCAGACGATCCAGGAACACCCTGCAGCAGCGGCAAAACCCAAGGAGTATACCATAGCGAAGAGAGAAATCACCATGATCGCCGACCTGACAAGCACCCGCGAACGCCTCCAACAGCGGCTCGGCAGCGCCACGCAGGAACTCGAAACCTGTGTCGCCATCGCACAGTCACCGGCCTGCGCGCACGCCTTCGTGCGCACCATGTTCGACTCGGCTCGCAGCACCGCCGCCAATGCGACGGCGCAACAACTGCCGCTGGCCGGACTGAGCGTGTCGGTCAAGGACCTGTTCGACGTCGCCGGACAAACCACGACCGCCGGCTCTGTGGTGCTGGCCGATGCGCCGCCCGCGGCCCGCGACAGCGTGGCCGTTGCGCGCCTGCGCGCGGCCGGCGCCAGCCTGCTGGGACGCACCCATATGGTCGAATTCGCCTTCTCCGGCATCGGCACCAACCCGCACTGCGGCACGCCCGCAGCGTGGGATGGCCGCTACGACATGGGCGTGGGCACGCACGCGGCGCCCAGGATACCCGGCGGTTCCTCATCCGGCGCGGCCGTGTCGGTGGCCACCGGGGCCGCCTTCATCGGTCTGGGCACGGACACCGGTGGCTCGATCCGCATTCCAGCCGCATTCAACGGCATCGTCGGTTTCAAAGGCACGGCACGGCTCGTACCGACCACAGGCGCTGTGCCACTGTCGGTCACGCTGGACACGGCCTGCGCCCTGACCCGAACGGTGCGCGACGCGATGCTGGCGCACGAAATCCTGGCGGCGCGCCGGATTACTCGCAGCCCTGCGCCCTTGTCGAGTTACCGTTTTGCCGTACCCCAAACGACGATGTTGGATGGACTGGAGCCGGCCGTGGCGACCGCATTCGAGCGCACGCTGATGCTGCTGAGACAGGCAGGTGCCAAACTGGAGCCACTGCAGCTCAGCGCGCTGGGGGAACTAGGCGCGATGCAATCCAAGGGCAGCTTCTCTGCCATCGAAAGCTACGTCTGGCACCGCTCGTTGCTTGAGCGTCGCGCCGAGCGCTATGACCCCCGCGTGCGTGCGCGCATCGCGAACGCGGCAACCATGCTGGCTTGCGACTACCTCGAGCTGGTGCGCGCGCGCGCCGCGTGGATTTGCCGTGTGGAAACCGATCTTCAGGGGTTCGACGCCGTGCTCTCGCCGTGCGTGCCGATCGTGGCACCCTTGCTGGCCGAAGTCGCGCCCGGGCTGGAGCGCGATGCGGAATTCTTCCGGATCAATGGCTTGGTGCTGCGCAACACCAGTGTGGTTAACATGCTGGACGGTTGCGCCATCTCCATACCTTGTCACCAGCGCGGCGAATTGCCCGTCGGTTTGATGCTCTGGCACTGCGCGCTGCGGGATGACTCTGTGCTCAACAGCGCGCTGCGGGTCGAAGAATTGCTGTTAAATGTATAGCAATTGCAGCGCTCGCATGGACGCGCATTGTTCAATTCACCTCTTTCAACATACCACAACCACATGACACTCGACCAAGAGCGCCTGCCAAAACCATGAGAATTGCCGTGATAGGTGCGGGCGTGATTGGCACAACCAGCGCTTACGAACTGGCCCGCGATGGTCATGAAGTCACCGTCTTCGAACGCCGCGGCGCCGCGGCCGAGGAGAGCAGCTTCGCCAATGCCGGCGTGCTGGCGCCCGGCTACGTGACACCCTGGGCCGCTCCGGGCATGCCCGGCAAGGTCGCACGCTACCTGTTCAGCCGTCATGCGCCGGTCAAGCTCTCGTTGCCACTCACGATGAGCGAAATCACCTGGATGTGGCGCTGGCTTCGATCCTGCAATCTGCAAAGCTACCAGGCCAACCGATTGCGCCTGCAGCGCCTGGCCTTCTACAGCCGCGAGCGACTGCATCAGATCAGCGCCGAGTTGCAATTGGAGTATGACCACAGCACCGGCTACATGGTTTTGTTGCGCTCGGAAAAGGACAGCCAGTTGGCGCAGCCGGGGCTGCAACTTCTGCGCGACGCCGGCGTGGCTTTCAGTGAACTGAGCGCGCAGGATGCGCGCAAGGTCGAGCCCGCGTTGAATCCTGAAACCGCCTTGTTCGGCGCCATCCACCTGGCGCAGGATGAGGTCGCCAACTGCCGCCAGTTCACTCTGCTGCTTAAGAACGAGGCATTGCGCCTGGGCGCTCAGTTCCAGTTCAATTCGGTGGTGCAATGCTTGAGTCTTGCGTCTCCCACCCATGTCCAGCTCGAGGGTGAAGCAACAGCACGCAGCTTTGACGCGGTGGTGGTCTGTGCGGGCGTGGATTCTGCTAAGTTGCTGCGCAGCATCGGCTTGAATATCCCCATGGTCGCGGTCCACGGCTATTCTGTGAGTGCGCCGCTGCGCGAGTCCCTGAATGCACCGCGCAGCGCTGTCATGGACGAACGCTACAAGGTCGCGATTTCGCGCCTGGGCCAGCGCGTGCGGGTGGCTGGTAGTGCCGAACTGGGCGGATCCATGGAGCACAAGCGGGCCTCCTCCCTGCGCACACTGTACAAGGTGCTGCAGGATTGGTTCCCGGGGGCGGCGCAGTTCTCCAGCGGCGTGCAGGAATGGAAAGGCGCGCGCCCCATGTTGCCAGACGGACCACCGATTCTGGGCGCCAGCGGCGTCCCCGGAGTCTGGCTGAATCTGGGACATGGCTCCAGCGGCTGGGCGCTGAGTTGCGGCAGTGCCCGGGCTCTGGCCGATCTGGTGGCGCAACGAGCGCCTGGGCTGGACCTGGAGGGCTTGGGCGTGGAACGCTTGGGCTGAGGGCGCCTTCGCGCCACAATCGCGGTATGCATCGCATCACCGGCCAACAACAACACCGCCTGTTCGACACGGCCGCCACGCGCCAACTCGAGCAGAGCGCTGCAGCGCATCTGGCGCCCCATACACTGATGCAGCGCGCCGGTCTGACCGCGGCTCGGCTGGCGTTGGCACTGGCGCCGCATGCGCGCCGCGTATGGATCGCTTGCGGTCCGGGCAACAATGGCGGTGACGGCCTAGAAGCAGCCATGCACCTGCAGCACTGGGGCAAGGCGCCCTGGGTGACCTGGCTCGGAGACGAGGAGAACTCGCCCCCTGACGCATTGCTCTCGCTGGCCCGGGCCCGGAATGCGGGCGTTGAATTTTCCGCCCAGACACCGACCGATCTGGAGCAGCACGACCTTTGCATCGACGCCTTGCTGGGGATCGGCAGCACGCGCGCGCTGCAAGGGCGTTTGGCCGAACTCGCTCAGCAGTTGAACGCCAGCGCAGCACCGGTCCTGGCGCTGGACCTGCCTTCGGGATTGGATGGCGATACGGGCGCGTTTTGCGCAGCGCACGCAGCTGCGGCTGCGGCGCGCCCAATGACCACGGTTCAAGCGCGCTACACGCTGAGTTTGCTGACCCTGAAACCGGGCCTGTTCACCGCCCAAGGACGCGACACAGCCGGCGAGGTCTGGTTCGATGACCTAGGGGTAGATGCTGCAGACCTGGCCTGCAGCGCGACCTTGGCGGGTCTGCCACATGTGCGAACACGGCCTCATGCCAGTCATAAAGGCAGTTTCGGTGACGTCGCCATCATCGGCGGCGCCAAGGGCATGAGCGGGGCGGCGCTACTGGCCGCAAGCGCTGCCTTGCACGCTGGCGCGGGCCGCGTCTATGTGTCACTACTGGATGCGCAGGGCATCAGCGTGAATGCAACGCTGCCGGAGTTGATGTTCCGCGACTTTGACCGCCTTGACGTCAAGGGCATGACCGTCGTGTGTGGCTGTGGCGGCGGTGCTGAGGTTGGCTCCGTCCTGCCAAGCGTGCTGGCCCAAGCGCCGGCTCTGGTGCTGGACGCGGACGCGCTCAATGCCATCGCCGGCGACACCCAGCTGCAAAGCCTGCTGCGTGCGCGCGGCCAACGCCGCAGAGTCACGGCGTTGACGCCGCACCCGCTGGAAGCTGCACGCCTGCTGGCTTGCAGCGCGGCGCAGGTGCAAGAGCATCGGTTGCACGCGGCCCAGCGCTTGGCCGACCAGTTTCGTTGCATCGTGGTGCTCAAGGGCTCGGGAACAGTGATCGCGGCACCGGGGCAAATCCCGGCCATCAACCCCACGGGCAACGCGCGCCTGGCCACCGCCGGCACCGGAGATGTCCTGGCAGGAATGCTGGGGGCCGCGCTGGCCGCGGGCTTGCCTGCGTTTGGCGCAGCCTGCGAAGCCGTGTACCGGCATGGTGCGCTTGCAGACCGCTGGCCCGCTGGCATGCCCCTGAGCGCGGGCCAGTTGGCGGCAAACTGCTGAGCTTCACGCTTGGTGCGCGCCGCACCAAGCCATGAAAGTTCAAGCGCTTACGCTACCGCCTTGGCTTGCGCGCGGCCTTGCCGCCGGAGTCCTTTTTGGCAGTCGCCTTGCGCCCTTCTGCCGCGCCCTTGACCGTGCGTGCGCCTGAACCTTTGGCGAGCTTCTGCGCGCGCTTTGCGGCAAATTTTCCTGGTGGCTGCTCCTTGTCGCTGCGCGCAATGGACGCCACGCCGCGGTCTTTAACCGAACGCGCCGGCAGATCTTCAACTTCATTGATCAGGCGAAAATCGATCCTTCGTCCGTCCAGATCCACCCGGCTCACCTGCACCCGCACCCGTGATCCGATGGCATAGCGCATACCGGTGCGCTCGCCGCGCAGTTCCTGGCGCGCCTCGTCAAAGCGGAAGTACTCGCCGCCGAGCTCGGTGATGTGCACCAGGCCTTCGACGTACATCTCGTCCAGCGTGACAAAGATGCCAAAGCTCGTGGCCGAGCTCACGACACCGGAGAATTCCTCGCCCAGATGGTCGCGCATGTACTTGCACTTGAGCCAGGCTTCCACGTCGCGACTGGCCTCGTCCGCACGGCGCTCATTGGCGCTGCAATGCAGACCCGCGGCGGCCCAGGCCAGGTTCTCGGCACTGGCCTTGACCGGCACTTCGTCCGAATCCTTGCGCTTGGCGGCCTGGCCCTTGAGCAGTCGCTTGGCAAGCTTGGCATGGGCCTCGCCGGGTGTGGGCAGAACCGGCAGGTGATAGCGCTTCTTTTCCAGAATCGCCTTGATCACGCGATGCACCAGCAGGTCCGGATAGCGCCGGATCGGGCTCGTGAAATGCGTGTAGGCCTCATACGCCAGACCGAAGTGTCCGGCGTTGGTCGGGGTGTAGATCGCCTGTTGCATGGAGCGCAGCAGCATCGAATGGATCTGCTGCGCGTCGGGACGCTCCTTGGTCGCTTGTGCGATGGCCTGAAACTGTGCTGGCGTGGGCTCATCACTCACGTTCATGGCAACACCGATGGCCTTGAGGTAGTTGCGAAGCAACTCGACTTTCTCCGGCGTCGGGCCTTCGTGCACGCGAAACAGTCCGGCGTGCTTGCTGGAGTGAATGAAGTCCGCGCTGCACACGTTGGCGGCGAGCATCGCCTCTTCGATCAAGCGATGCGCCTCGTTGCGGGTACGTGGAACGATCTTTTCGATGCGCCCCACTTCGTCGCAGATGATCTGGGTCTCCGTGGTCTCAAAGTCCACCGCACCGCGCACGCTGCGCGACGCCAGCAGGGCGCGATAGACATCGTGCAAGTTGAGCAAGTCGTTGATGCGTTCCTTGCGCTTGGCCGCTTCGGGTCCACGCGTGTTGCTCAAGATCGCGGCAACTTCGGTGTAGGTGAAACGCGCATGGCTGAACATCACCGCCGGATAAAACTGGTAGGCGTGGACCTCGCCCGCGGCCGTGACCAACATGTCACAGACCATGCACAGGCGCTGCACCTCGGGGTTGAGCGAACACAGACCGTTGGAGAGCTTCTCCGGCAGCATCGGGATCACGCGGCGCGGGAAATAAACGCTGGTGGCGCGCTCATAGGCGTCAATGTCGATCGCGCTGCCGGTTTCCACATAGTGGCTCACATCGGCGATTGCGACCAGCAAACGCCACCCTTTGCCGCGCCCCACCTTGGCGGGTTCGCAGTAGACGGCGTCGTCAAAATCGCGCGCGTCTTCGCCATCGATTGTGACCAGAGGCACGTCGGTCAGATCGACGCGATTCTTTCGATCCTGTGGCAGCACTTTGTCGGGAAGCGTGCGCGCCAAAGCGATGCAGGCCTCTGAAAACTCATGCGGAACGCTGTATTTGCGAACCGCAATTTCAATTTCCATGCCTGGATCATCGACTTCACCGAGCACCTCCTTCACGCGCCCGACCGGCTGCCCAAACAGCGCCGCAGGCTCGGTCAGCTCGACCACAACCACCTGGCCCGCTTTGGCCACGCCGACTGCGCTCTTAGGTATCAGCACATCCTGGCCGTAGCGCTTGTCTTCAGGCGCCACGATCCAGATGCCGCTCTCGTGCAGCAAACGACCAATGATGGGCTGCTCGGGGCGCTCCACAATCTCGAGCACACGCCCTTCGGGTCGGCCCTTGCGATCCTGGCGCACGATGCGCACCTTGACCCGGTCCTTGTGCAGCACAGCGCGCATCTCGTTGGGCGCCAGATAGATGTCCGATTCCCCGTCGTCGCGCTGGACAAATCCGTGGCCATCGCGATGGCCCAGAACTATTCCTTCAATTTCATCCAGCGCTGCGCTGGTTGTTCCAATATTTTTGATACAATTCTCTCTTTCCTGAAATGCCCAGGTGGCGGAATTGGTAGACGCACTAGTTTCAGGTACTAGCGAGTAACTTCGTGGGGGTTCGAGTCCCTTCCTGGGCACCAATGTAGACTATAAATCCTAGCGATTTGTAACAGATCAGCCGCTTCATTTGAAGCGGCTTTTTTGTTTTCAAATCGGCAGGCCCACCAGGTCGTGCCCTTGTGTTCCCACAATGCGCGCCTTGGTAAATTCCCCCGCTTTCAGCGTCTTGCTGACCTTCTGTGGCGGCAACAACCTCACGCTGCCGTCAATCTCGGGCGCGTCCGCGTAACTGCGGCCCACGCCTCCCTTTTTTCCCATGCCTGGTGCGGAGTCAACCAACACCTGCATCGTGGCGCCCACGCGTTGGCGCAGCTTGGCCGCAGAGACCTCCTCGGCCACCGCCATGAAACGCGATCGTCTTTCTTCACGCAACTCCAGGGGCAACATGCCGGGAATCTCGTTGGCTGCAGCACCCTGCACAGGGCTGTAGGCGAAACATCCAGCACGATCAATCTGCGCTTCCCGCATAAAGTCCAGCAGATGCGTAAATTCCTCTTCCGTCTCACCCGGAAAGCCCGCGATGAAGGTGCTTCGTACCACGATCTGCGGACAGATCTCACGCCAGCGCAGTATCCGCTCCAGATTACGCTCGCCGCTGGCCGGGCGCTTCATGCGCTTGAGCACGTCCGGGTGGCTGTGCTGCAGCGGCACGTCCAGATACGGCAGGATCAATCCCGTCGCCATCAATGGCACGACCTCGTCCACGCTCGGATAAGGATAAACGTAATGCAACCGCACCCAGGCACCGTACTCCTTGGCCATCTCGCCGAGTTGCTGCACCAGTTCCAGCATGCGCGTCTTCACCGGCTTGCCGTTCCAAAAGCCAGTGCGGTACTTCAAATCGACACCGTAGGCCGAGGTGTCCTGGCTGATCACCAGCAGTTCCTTGACGCCGCCGGCAAACAGCGCCTGCGCCTCCATCAGCACGTCGCCTATCGGGCGCGACACCAGGTCGCCACGCATCGAGGGGATGATGCAGAAGGTGCAGCGGTGGTTGCAGCCCTCGCTGATCTTGAGGTAGGCGTAATGGCGCGGCGTGAGTTTGATGCCGGCCACACCAAAGGCATTCGGCACCAGGTCCAAAAAGGGGTCGTGCGGTTTGGGCAAATGCTCGTGTACCGCGTCCATCACTTCCTGGGTCGCGTGCGGACCGGTCACGGCCAGCACGCTGGGGTGCATCTGGCGCACCAGATTGGCACTGCCGTCGCTGCCGGCTTTCGCGCCCAGGCAACCGGTGACGATGACCTTACCGTTTTCCGCAAGTGCCTCGCCGATGGTGTCCAGACTTTCGCGGACCGCGTCATCGATGAACCCACAGGTGTTGACGATCACCAGGTCGGCACCGGCGAAGGTCTTGGAGGTTTGATAGCCCTCGGCGCTCAGGCGCGTGAGAATCAACTCGGAGTCGGTAAGCGCCTTCGGGCAGCCCAGGCTGACAAATCCAATGTGGGGTATTTTTGCGGGAGAAATAGCTTCGTTCATCCCTGCATTGTCCCAGTTATCGCGAGCATTACGGCTTTAATCCGAATGCCCCCAGGATTTGTTCTGTCTGCTTTTGCATCTGGTCTTGCATCTTGAGAAATGCTTTTCGGGAATTCTCTGCATAGCCGCCCACCATGTTCTGCATCAAGGGCGATTGCAGGTTGGTGAACGGCGCCCACATCTCGGGCGAATGACCCTTGGCCTGTTCCGTCAACTTATTCTGTATGTCCATCATCGACTGCACGTTCTCTTCCAGACACGAACCCATAAATCCCTGCATCGCGTGACCGTAAAAACGAATGATGTTGGCCAGTGCCGCCTCGGTGAATATCGGCTTTCCGCCCGCCTCCTCCTCCAGAATGATCTGCAGCAGAATGGCACGAGTCAGGTCCTCGTTGGTCTTGGCGTCGCGCACCACAAACGATTCACCCGCCATCACCAGACGCTTCACATCGGCCAAGGTGATGTAACTGGAGGAACTCGTGTCGTAGAGGCGCCGATTGGGGTACTTTTTGACGACACGTTGCGCCGACTTGGCGCCGTCTGACTTGGTGGTAGGCACTGCAATGATTCCTTCAAAGCTGACTTTCATGCAATGAGCGGCACGCGCACTGGGTCATCAAAGTCGGTCATTCACGTTAATCGCCAACGCAAACGGTTGCGTCGCTGCCAATTCTAGAAATAAGCTGGCGATGAGGCCCCAAGGATTACCCTGAGGAGTTGCAGTGACGGTTGGAAAAATTGGTAGGCGCGATTGGACTCGAACCAACGACCCCCACCATGTCAAGGTGGTGCTCTAACCAGCTGAGCTACGCGCCTGAAAGTCTGTTCGACAAGGCGAATTATAGCAGTGAATTCGGCCTCCTCTGGGCGAACAGCCACAAGATTGCACCGACAACCACCATCGGCAGACACAGCCACTGGCCCATGCTCAGTCCCAACGACAACAACCCCAAAAAGTCGTCGGGCTCACGAAAAAATTCTGCAAAAAACCGCAGGCATCCATAGCCCATCAGGAAGGCTGCGGCCACCTGGCCCTGTCTGCGCTGCTTGCGGGCGTAGAGCCACAGCACGACAAACAACACGACGCCTTCGAGCAAGAAGTTGTAGATTTGCGAGGGGTGGCGTGGCGCATTGCCGGCCCCGCGAAACACCATGGCCCAGGCCAGATCGGGAGAAGCGATCCGACCCCACAACTCTCCGTTGATGAAGTTTCCAATCCGCCCCATGGCCAAGCCCGTGGGAACGCAGGGAACGACAAAATCGGCGACCTGGAGCCAGGGCTTCTGGCGCGACCTCGCGAACCAGAATGAAGCCACTGCGACGCCCAGCATGCCACCGTGAAAACTCATGCCGCCCTGCCACACCGCGAATACTTCCAGCGGATGCGCCAAGTAATAGCCCGGCTTGTAGAACAGGCAATAGCCCAGGCGCCCTCCGATGACCACGCCCATGACGCCCAGGAACAGGATGTCCTCCACGTCCCTTCGGCTCCAGGCTCCGACACCGGTCACCGAGGCAAAGGGTGGATGCTGCAGACGGCGCAGCCCCAAAAACATGAAGAAGCCAAAGGCCGCCAGATAGGTCAGTCCGTACCAGTGCACGGCCAGTGGTCCGATCTGCAGCGCGACGGGATTGATGAGTGGTTGGATAAGCATGAAGCGATTGTGCCGCAGCCACACAAAGGCACTGCCGCTCGAATTACACTTGAGGCCAGTGAAATCCCAGTGTGTCACACCCAGACTTTAGAAAGCAAGATCATGCCAATCAACCGTCGCAGCCGAAACATCACCGAGGGCAAGGCCCGCGCACCGAACCGCTCCATGTACTACGCCATGGGCTACGAGGACGGCGATTTCGTCAAGCCCATGGTGGGTGTGGCCAACGGACACAGCACCATCACCCCGTGCAATTCGGGTCTGCAAAAGCTCGCTGACGCGGCCATCGCTGGCATTGAAGAAGCCGGCGGCAATGCCCAGGTATTCGGCACGCCCACGATCTCCGACGGCATGGCCATGGGAACCGAAGGCATGAAGTATTCGCTGGTGAGCCGAGAAGTCATCTCGGACTGCATCGAGACCTGTGTGCAGGGGCAGTGGATGGACGGCGTGCTGGTCGTGGGCGGCTGCGACAAGAACATGCCCGGCGGCCTGATGGGCATGCTGCGCGCCAACGTTCCGGCCATCTTCGTCTACGGCGGCACGATTCTGCCGGGCAGCTACCAGGGACGCGATTTGAACATCGTGAGCGTATTCGAGGCCGTAGGCGAAAACGCCGCTGGCAGACTCAGCGACCACGACCTGAATGAGATCGAGCACCGCGCCATTCCCGGCCCCGGCTCCTGCGGCGGCATGTACACGGCCAACACCATGTCCTCGGCCTTCGAAGCGCTGGGCATTTCGCTTGCCTACTCCAGCACCATGGCCAATCCGCACGAGGAGAAAGTGAACTCGGCGCGCGAGTCGGCCAAGGTGCTGATCGAAGCCATCAAAAAGGACCTCAAGCCGCGCGACATCGTGACGCGCAAATCGATCGAGAACGCCGTCTCCGTGATCATGGCCACGGGGGGGTCCACCAACGCGGTGCTGCACTTCCTGGCGATCGCGCACGCGGCCGAGGTCGAATGGACCATCGACGACTTCGAGCGCGTGCGGCAAAAGACGCCGGTGCTGTGTGACCTCAAGCCCAGTGGAAAATACCTGGCCGTCGACCTGCATCGCGCCGGCGGCATTCCCCAGGTGATGAAGATGCTGCTACACGCGGGCCTGCTGCACGGCGACTGCATTACCATCACCGGGCAGACCATCGCGCAGGTGCTGAAGGACGTGCCGATCGCGCCACGCGCCGATCAGGACGTGATCCGCCCCATGGACAAGCCCATGTACGCCCAGGGCCATCTGGCCATCCTCAAGGGCAACCTGTCGCCCGAGGGCGCCGTTGCGAAAATCACCGGACTGAAGAATCCAGTGATCACCGGCCCGGCGCGCGTGTTCGACGACGAGCAGTCGGCATTGAAGGCGATTCTGGCGGGCAAGATTGTCGCCGGTGACGTGATGGTGCTGCGCTATTTGGGCCCCAAGGGCGGCCCTGGCATGCCCGAGATGCTGGCACCCACCGGTGCACTCATCGGCGCGGGCCTGGGTGAAAGCGTGGGCCTGATCACCGACGGGCGATTCTCTGGTGGCACCTGGGGCATGGTGGTGGGACACGTGGCGCCAGAAGCTGCAGCGGGCGGCAACATCGCCTTCGTGCGCGAGAACGATTCGATCACGATCGACGCGCGCCAACTGCTGCTGCAGCTCAACATCAGTGACGCCGAACTGGCGCAGCGCAAAGTGGGTTGGACTGCCCCGGCACCGCGCTATACCAGGGGCGTGCAAGCGAAGTTTGCATTCAACGCCTCCACCGCCAGCCGCGGTGCCGTACTGGACGATTATTGAACCGCAGGGCCGGGTCTTGAAGCAGCGGCCGCCCTGCCGACCAGGGCGGCCGACCCAATCGGTCCAAGGCAGCAACGGTCCTCAGCGGTACCGTCCTGTGGGTCCTTTCAAGGCGTTGCGGTTCTTGGCGATACGAGCATGCCGGCGCTGCTCAATCTTCTTGACTTGCTGATTTTTGGAGTAGCCAGACAAATCTGCCCAAGTCCACCAAAGCACCGTCAAGGCAAAGGGCGACAAAACGAGCCACCAGCTCCAGGCCGCAACCGGACCGATTTCGAACCATTTCAGTCCGAGAAAAACCAGCCCGATCCCTAAAAAATACATAGCTGCTCCTGAAAAAAATACGGCGACGAAGACACTGTCAACGTCGCTGCTGAAAACCCGTTGACATAGTGTAATTTAACGTATCCAAGGAAACCGCATGAAACACGCCTCTCTTGCCCTTGCATTGGCCATCGCCATGGTTGCCCCGGCCATGGCCGATCAGGCCTTGGCCGTTTCGAAGAACTGCATGGCTTGCCATGCCATCGACAAGAAGGTGGTGGGCCCGGCCTACAAGGATGTCGCAGAAAAGTACAAGTCCGACAAGGGCGCCGCCGAGCGCTTAACAGGCAAGATCATGAAGGGCGGTGCAGGTGTCTGGGGTCCGGTGCCGATGCCGGCGAACGTCCAGGTAAGTGAGCCGGAAGCGAAAAAACTGGCAACCTGGGTGCTGTCGCTGAGGTAAAAGACGCCCTGCGGCCGGGCCGGGCTGAGCCGTGGCCCTGTCTGGCAGGTTCAGCCAACCATGCTTTCGAGCTCAGCCTAAAATCGGGCTTCAGCGGCTTGTCATTCTTCGCTGAACTCCCTTGTTTTGTCATTCCCTGGAGAACAGCATGGCTGCTTTGCTTGAGGCGTCTTCGCCCCACACGATGAATACCTATGGGCGACTGCCCATCGCCCTGTCCCATGGCCAAGGGTGCCGCGTCTGGGACATCAACGGCAAGTCCTACTTGGACGCGCTCGCAGGCATTGCCGTCAACACCCTGGGACACAACCACCCCAAGCTGGTGCCGGCGCTGCAGGACCAGATCGCCAAGATCATCCACAGCTGCAACTACTATCACATACCGAATCAGGAAAAGCTGGCGGCCAAGCTGGTGGAGCTGTCGGGCATGACGAATGTATTTTTCTGCTCCACCGGCCTCGAAGCGAATGAAGCGGCGCTCAAGCTGGCGCGCAAGTTCGGTCACGACCGTGGCATTGAACACCCCGAAATCGTGGTCTATGAACAGGCGTTCCATGGTCGCTCGATCGCGACCCTGAGCGCCACAGGCAACCCCAAGGTGCAGGCCGGCTTTGGACCACTGGTCGAAGGCTTCATCCGTGTGCCCTTGAACAACATGGAAGCGCTCAAGGCCGCCACAGCCGACAACCCCAATGTGGTGGCCGTGTTTTTCGAAACCATTCAGGGCGAAGGCGGCATCCATCCTATGCGCGTGGAATACCTGCAGCAGGTGCGCCAGCTGTGCGACGAGCGCGACTGGCTGTTGATGATTGACGAGGTGCAGTGCGGCATGGGACGCACCGGAAAGTGGTTCGCGCATCAGTGGGCGGGCATCGTCCCCGACGTCATGCCATTGGCCAAGGGCCTGGGATCCGGTGTGCCCGTCGGTGCCGTCGTTGCCGGCCCCAAAGCCGCCCACATCTTCCAGCCTGGAAACCACGGCACGACTTTTGGCGGCAATCCACTGGCGATGCGCGCTGGCGTCGAAACCATCCGCATCATGGAAGAGGACGGCTTGCTCGCGCACGCGGCCCTGGTGGGTGAGCACCTGCGCAGCGTATTGGCGAAAGCGCTTGCTGCAGAACTTGCCGCTGGCGTGGGGGTGAAGGAAATTCGCGGTCAGGGCTTGATGATCGGCATCGAGCTGACAAGACCCTGTGGCGTGCTGGCACTTCGCTGCGCTGACGCGGGCCTGCTCATCAGCGTCACCGCTGACTGCGTGATCCGCTTGGTGCCCGCACTCATCATGAGCGTGGCTGAGGCCGACGAAGTGGCCGCCATCCTGTGCCCGATCATCCAGGCCTTCCTCGCCGAGAACGCCTGAACTGCCCTCCCCCGGTCCGAACCCGGGCCGCGAATGAAAGCCCACGCCATGAAACATTACCTGCAATTCAGCGATCTGAGCGCCACGGAATACGCTTATCTGTTCGAGCGCGCCGCGCTCATCAAGAAGAAGTTCAAGACCTACGAAAGGCATCAGCCGCTGGTGGACAGAACCCTGGCCATGATCTTCGAGAAGGCATCCACCCGCACCCGCGTGAGCTTCGAGGCCGGCATGTACCAGCTCGGTGGCAGCGTAGTACACCTGACCACGGGCGACAGCCAACTGGGCCGGGCCGAGCCGATCGAGGACAGCGCCAAGGTCATCAGCCGCATGGTCGACCTGGTGATGATCCGCACTTTTGAGCAGACCAAAATAGAATGTTTTGCGCAGCATTCCCGGGTGCCGGTGATCAACGGTTTGACGAACGAATTTCACCCCTGCCAGATCCTGGCCGACATCTTCACCTACATCGAGCACCGTGGCTCGATTGAGGGCAAGACTGTGGCCTGGGTGGGAGACGGCAACAACATGGCCAACACCTGGCTGCAGGCCAGCGAAATCCTGGGCTTCAAGGTGCACCTCAGCACCCCCAGCGGCTATGAAGTGGACCAGTCCATTGCCGGCATCCGCTCGGCCGACAGCTACCAAGTGTTCGACGATCCCATGCAGGCCTGCGTGGGCGCCGATCTGGTCACAACCGACGTTTGGACCAGCATGGGCTACGAGGCAGAAAATGAGGCCCGTAAAACCGCCTTTGCCAACTGGTGCGTCGACCCCGAGATGATGGGCGTGGCAAAATCCGACGCCCTGTTCATGCACTGTCTGCCCGCGCACCGCGGCGAGGAGGTTGCGGCCGAGGTGATTGATGGCGCCCAGTCCGTGGTCTGGGACGAAGCCGAAAACCGGCTGCACGCGCAAAAGGCACTGATGGAGTACCTATTGCTCGGGCGCATCGGCTGACAAGTCGATGCCGAGGCCAGCGAGGGCCTCAAGCCGGTTTCGCTGGCGCCAGCCACAAGCAAAACCGGCTGCACGCGCAAAAGGCACTGATGGAGTACCTATTGCTCGGGCGGGCCGCGTAGCGAGCCTGGGGACGGATTTCCAAGGTACGGCAATTTCTCGTCATTGCGAGGCTGAAGGCCGCAGCAATCCAGGCTGTTGGTACGCCGGCATGGATTGCCACGCCGCTGACGCGGCTCGCAATGACGACTTCAGCGGCGCCGGCTCATGACCAGCATGCAGCTTCGATCTCCCGAAACTGACAGCGAATTTTTTCACTCTGTTGGAAATAGCCGACACCGCGGGGATTTGGCCGATGCTACCTTTGCGACCTCTTTCGCAAACTTCACCGAGCCCCCATGCCAAAAACCCTGATCGAACCCTTCCGCATCAAGAGCGTCGAACCCATTCGCATGACCACGCGCGCCGAGCGCGATTCGCTGCTGGACGAAGCCAAACTCAATGTCTTCAAACTGCGCGCAGAGGACGTACTCATCGACTGGTTGACCGATTCCGGCACCGGCGCGATGTCCTCGCGCCAATGGGGCGCGATCATGGAAGGTGACGAAAGCTACGCTGGTGCGCGCAGTTTTTACCGCCTGGAAAAGGTGATTCAGGACATCACCGGCATGAAGCATTTCATTCCCACGCACCAGGGGCGCGCCGCTGAAAAGGTACTGTTCACGGCGGTTTGCAAGAAAGGTGATCTGGTGCCCAACAACTGCCACTTCGACACCACGCGCGCCAACCTCGAATACCTGGGCATCGAGGCGCGCGATCTGGTGATCGCGCAAGGCCTGCAGCCGGCGCTGATCTATCCGTTCAAGGGCAACATCGACCTGGCGCGGGTCGAACAACTGCTGCAAACCGAAGGCGAGCGGGTTCCCTTCGGAATGATCACGGTGACCAACAACACGGGCGGCGGCCAACCGGTATCGATGGCCAATATGCGCGCCTACGCGGCCCTATTGAAGAAGTACGGCAAGCCCTTCATCATGGACGTTTGCCGTTTCTCGGAGAACGCGATGTTCATCAAGATGCGCGAGCCGGGTTACGAGAACACGCCCATCAAGGCGATCGTGCAGGAGATGTTTTCGCTCGCTGACGGCTGCACCATGAGTGCCAAGAAGGACGGTATGGTCAACATCGGCGGCTTCATCGTGCTGCGCAGCGACGAATGGATGGACGCCGTGCGCAACATGTTGATCCTGACCGAAGGCTTCCCCACCTACGGCGGTCTGGCCGGACGCGACCTGGAAGCCTTGGCCGTGGGTCTGATCGAAGGCATGAACGAGGACTACCTGCGCTACCGTTTGCGCACCGCAGAGTACCTGGGCGAACGGCTCGAGGCAGCAGGCGTGGGCTTCGTCAAACCCACAGGCGGACACGCGGTCTACATCGACGCGCGCACCGTGCTGCCGGACATGCCGATTGCCCACTACCCGGCTTGGGCCTTGTGCAATGCGCTCTACCTCGAAGGCGGCATTCGCGGCGTGGAGATCGGCTCCGTGATGTTCGGAAAGCGCCTGGAAGATGGCACCGAGACCTATCACAGCATGGAACTGGTGCGACTGGCCTTTCCGCGGCGCATGTACACGCAATCGCACTTCGACTATGCCGCCGAAGTGATCTCCGAGGTCAAGGAAAAGGCCGCTTCCATACGCGGCGTGAAGATCACGAAACAACCCCAGTACCTGCGCCACTTTACCTGCGAGTGCGCTTGGGTGTGATCAGTTGAGGACAGTCGTTGGAGTCTGTCCCGCAATCCTAAAATGTTGGGGCAGAGCAAAACTCGCTGCGCGTAGTTCTTGGTCTGTCCCGCAATTTCTTAGTATTTATACAGCCACGGCATGTCCATGAGCTTGGGGCCAAGCAGCGCGAGCGCGCGGTCTCGACCCCAGCGCAGCAGGCCCTGGGCGTGGTAGATGTCGCCGTTGCGGATGGAGCGCGCTTGCACCCTGGCGTTGCGCTGCCAGCGAACCTGGGCGTAGCGCTGCAACAGGTCCGCCATGCTGTGTGGCCCGCTGGCGAGCCCTCGAGCCAATTCATCTGCGTCTTCAATCGCCATACCAGCGCCCTGTGCCAGGTAGGGGCGCATGGGATGGGCTGCGTCGCCCAGCAGCGCGACCCGACCCTGCGCCTGCTCATGCGCGCCGCGCATCGGCACACGGTCGCACAGCGCCCACAAACGCCATTCATCGATGGCGCCCACCAGTTCCTGCAAGGCGGCGTGGGCGCCCGCACGCGACAAGGCGGTGCGCAAGTCGCTGGCCGTGGCCTGATGGTCCCAGGTCTGTGTCTCGGGACCGCTCAGGCGTCCATGCACCACGGCCACGACATTGAGCCATTCGCCACGCCGCACCGGATATTGCACAACGTGAAGCTTCGGCCCCAGCCAGGCGGTCACAAGTTGGGAGCGCAGGCGCTCGGGCAATGCGCTCTGGTGCACCATGGCCCGGTAGGCAATATGACCGGTGACACGGGGCGCTTCATCGCCTAGCAAACACTGGCGCACCCGGCTCCACAGCCCATCGGCCCCGATCAATGCATCCGCTTGCAAGCTCAGCCCCTGCGCCGTGTTCAAGATCACGCCGCCTGCGCTTTGCGTGAAGCTGCTGACACAGGCATTCAGCGTGAGCCGGGTGTCGGTCTGCTGCTGCACCGCGGCCAGCAACAACTGCTGCAAATCCGCCCGGTGCACGGTGGCGTAGGGGGCGCCATACCGCTGCATGCTGCGGTTTGCCAGAGGCAGCTCGCCCAACAAGTCGGCCGAAATAGCGTCGCGGGCCTGAATTGCCTCGGGCAGCGCCACCACCTCGTCCAGAGCGCGCTGCAATCCCCATTGATGCAGACGCCGCACCACATTGGGCCCCATTTGAATCCCCGCTCCCACCTCCATCAGTTGGCCCGCGCGCTCCAAGACCCTGACCCGCGCGCCCGCGCGCGAGCACGCCAAGGCCGCGGACAAGCCGCCTATACCGCCACCGACGATCAAAAATTCAGGTTTCATCGCAGCCTACGTTAAGGCCTGGTGCTGCCAGCGGCCTTACACGGACTCGAACTCATGAATCAGCTCCAATGCCACATGCGCGAGCCGACGCCTTTGCTGCCGTGCCGACTGACGCAATGCTTCAAACGCGGCCGGACGCGCAAGCTGCCGCTGCATCATCAAAAGCCCGATGGCAACGCTGATGTCGCGCTCGTTTGCCAGCGCGCCCTGCAACTGCTCACTGCTCTGGCGCAAATCCTGCAATTCACGGGCACGCGCCAGAGCCGCCTGAATCACCGGCAGCAGTTGACCGATGTCGATCGGCTTGACTATATAGCCCAGGGCGCCGCTGTTCGTGGCCCGGGCGACATAGGTGGGATCACTGTAGGCGCTGAGCATGACGAACGGGATTCGATCGAGTTCGCTCAGTCGTCGTGCAAATTCCAGCCCTGAACGCCCCGGCAAGTTCACGTCCAGAATGGCCAGATCGGGGCGCTCTCCGCCCGACAAGAGATTCTCTGCGTCTTCCACCGATTCGGCAGTCTGAACCTCAAATCCCGCCGCTCTGAGGCCGCCGCCCAGGGTCACCAGAATCAGCCGTTCGTCATCCAGCAACAGGATGCGTGTTGCGCGGGGTGCAGATAGGTTATCAGTCATGGAGCTGCCAGTGAAGGACCGGAGGCGTGAGCTCCAGCGTGGACAAGAATTGTGGCCCCTGGCTGTGCTGACGCATCAGCGCACCCCTTCGCGGCAACAGCGCTGCCACCAGTTCCAGGCCGGCCGAGCGGCGTTTCATGACGTCAGACGATGTCGCCCCGTCCCGCACCGGCGCGTCGTCGTGGCGTGCGTTGGCAATCAAGATCCGCACGCCTCGATCTGGCGCGGCAAGCTCTGCGATGAGCTCCAGCTTGATCCGCACGTTGGGCTCAGGTCCACCGTGCTTGACAGCGTTCGAAAGCAGTTCATTCAGCACCAAGGCCAGCGGCACTGCCTCAGGCTGTACCACGCAGCAGTTGCCAAGACCTGGTGCCACGTCAACGGCGACCGCTATGTGCCAGATCGATTGAACTCCGTGCGCAACGGCGCACAGCAACTCGCGCAGTTGCACCTCACCCGAGACATCGCGCCCCTGCAAGCCATGGATGGCCGCGATGCTTTGCACCTGCGCGATCGCCTGAGTGATGGGGCCGGCGCTGCTCGGGTGTCTTTGCACATGCTGTCGCAACACACCGGTCACACCCTGAAGGCTGTTCTTGACGCGGTGGTGGACTTCGAGCACCAGCGTGTCTCGCAATTGCGCTTCGCGCTCCAGGCGTTGTTGCTCCTGCAGCTTGCGATGGGTGTTGTCGATCAGGGTGCGCACGTAGTGCGTCACACGTTGCTGTTCGTCGCGCACTTCGGTCAAGGTTCCCAACACCGAAATCAATTCACCGCTCTTGCGCCGACTCCAGATCTCACCCTGCCACTGCCCGGTGCGTCGAATCGTGTCGAAGACTTCCGCGTAAAAGGCTTCACCATGCTGGTCTGACCGGAACAGCATGGGATGGCGACCAACAATCTCCTCGGCCGCGTAACCTGTGATCTCGGTAAACGCCTTGTTCACACGCAAGATCCTGTGCTCGGCGTCGGCGACAAACATGCCTTCCTGATTTTCAAAGGCGATGGCGGCGATGCGCAAATCTTGTTCCGCCAACTTGCGCGCAGTGATGTCACGCGACATCACGATGAAATGCGGGCCCGCGCTCGGCAGGTCCGTTGCCATGGGCGACACCGACAACTCGAACCAGACGCGTCCCTGGGGAAGATCCAGCTCGATCTGACGCCCCACCGAAAACCCCTGCTCGTTCGCCTGCTGTAGCGACGCAAGCACCTCCTTTGCCGCGTCGGGCGGCAGCCTGTCCTTGATCAGGGAGCCCCTCAGATCGGCTTCGGGCGCTACCAGCAGTTGCGGGTGGTGCGTGAAGATGTTGTGGTAGCGCCCGTCCAGGTCAACTTCGAAAAGCAGATCCGGTATGGCGACGAGCATGGCATCCTGCCGCTTCCTGGCAAGCAGCAAGTCCGAAATAGTGCGTTCGTGCTCGGCAAAATGCGCTGCCAGCGCCACGCCCACGGTGGACAGCAGCAGCAAAAAGAACCAAAAATGAAGCTGCTGAGGCTGCAAGCTGTCACTGGAATAGAACCCGGCCCCATGATGCGAACCCAGCACCCCCTGTAACGCCGCCATGAGCAGCACCAAAGCGACACCGGTCAATCCGGCGCGCACCGCAATCCAGGCGACGATCAAAAACATCCAGTAGTCGCCCACCACCGCGCCCACGGTCGAAGCGAACCAGTTGAAGTGGGAAATTTGGCCGACCATGAAGGCCAGAAGAAATGCCAGGGCCAACTCCAGCGTGCGCGCAGAAAACACCGGTCGTGCAATCATGGTTCGCCCAACCAGCAGCACCGGCGTCAGCAGCACGATGCCGAGCACATCGCCCATCCACCAGCGCAGAACACTCACGGCAAAATTAGCGTCGCTGATCGCTCCCGCCAGGCGCAGCGCCACCGCACCCGCCAAGGCGCCCGCCGCCGCCGCGACAAATCCGCCAAGAATCATGACGCGAAAATAGTCGCTCAGGCGCTCGAGCCGGACCGAGAACGTGCCACGGTGCTGGATCAGCCAGAACCCGACCATCGCCTCCATCGCGTTGGTGCCAGCAAGGCCAAGAGCGCCCCACACCGAGCCATGCGGATCGGACCCGTTGGCCAAGGCCGAGCCGATCAGGACACTCAGCGCATAGCGCCTGCCCCCCAGCAGCAAGGCCGTCAAGGCGAACCCGGCGGGCGGCCAGAAGATGCTGGGCGCGCCATTTCCCGACAGGTAAGCCAGGCTCGCCCTGGACAGGACCGCATAGACCAGCGCCACGGCGCAGATCTTCAGCCACCCCTGCACGCGCGGCGGGTTCATGGGATGGACAAGGTTGGTCAAGGCTGGAACGGAGTGAGTAGGGCCAGGGTGTTATACCGCAAGCGTTCGGGTTCGCCCGCCGCCCGGCTCAGCCGCCGCCGCGCTGCATGTGCAGATCAAAGCGCTGCATGAAGGCTTGGCGCTGCGCCTCGCCAAAGCCCTCAAACAAAAAACGCACATGCAGTCGCGGCATGCGAATCAGGGCGATGCGCAGGGGCTCGCCCACGCGCCAGCACAATTCAAGCGTGGCGCCGTCGCATACGACGCTGGCCTGGCCCGGGCGCAGCTGATAGGGGTGCGCGCCTATGGCCGAGGGCAGCCAGCGCAACCAGTCGCGCTCGGTGCAGCCCAGCTCGCGTGCGAATTGCGCCGGATAGTAGGACTGCATGAAGCAGAATCGGCAACAGGCGGGGCCGCGCCTCAGCCTCCGGCAATCGGTGGCCAGATCGCCAGCGCATCGCCCTCTTGCAGCCGGTGCTCGCTCCGGTGTTCAGGCGCAATGTAGGTGCCATTCACAAGCACCAAGTGCACCAGTTTGTCGGGCAGACTGTAGCGCTGCACCATCTGGGTGATGGTCGTGCGCTCGGGTAACTCCAACTCCACCACGTTGCCGTCGCGCCCCTGCGTGGGCAAATAGTCGGTGAGAGAGGCGAACAGCTTGAACTGGATCTTCATCGGCGCCGCTCGTCCTGTGCACCGCTCCAGGCGCTCGCACCCTGAGCGCTGGCCAGATACGCGAGCATGAGTTGGGTCGGGTCCCGCAACAAGCTGTCCTTCCACGCGCCCAGAGCGATCTGGCCTTCGACCAGACCGCGCATCGCGCCCACATGTTCGGTCCAGCCGACCGAGTTGCAACCCACCAGAACGTCGCCCTTGAACTGCAGACTCAGATGCCGACCATTCGCCCTGTCAGTGAGTTCGACATGCTCGCCGCCGGCAACGCCTTCCCAATTGCCGAAGCTGGTGGAAATCAACCCCAGCGTATCCAGCACATTGATCTGGGTCACGCCCTTGAGCGCTGCGCCCTGGCCCACCATGTTCAGCGCCGCCACCCGGGCCTGCTCGGCGGCATTCGGCTGGATCGCACTGATGATGGTTTTGCCGCTTACCTTGTCGAAAGCCTCGGCGCAGTCGCCCGCCGCATAGATGCCGGGCACATTGGTCTGCAAGTATTGATCGGTGAGTACGCCCTGAAGGCAGTTGATGCCCGAATTCTCCAGAAAGACGATGGCCGGTTTGACGCCGGTGGCGCTGATCACCAGGTCCGCCGCCACATGGCGGCCGTCGGACAGGCGCACGCGCAACGGGCTGGCGACCTCGATTGCCTCCACCCGCGTGCCAGTGAACACTTCGACGCCCTTGGCCTCGCACCAGTCGCGGATCATGCCGCCGGCGGTCGGTCCCATCATGCGCGGCACCATGCGGTCGCCCATTTCGACCACGCTCAAGTGCACGCCGCGCTCGGCCAGCGCCTCCATGATGATGCAGCCGATGAAGCCCGCGCCCATCTGAAGCACCCGTGCGCCGGGCACGGCCAGTGCCATGATGGCGCGCGCGTCTTCCAAGGTCCAGCAGGAGTGCACGCCGGCGCAGTCAATGCCGGGAATGGGCGCGCGCGCCGGTTGTGAGCCTGTCGCAATCAACAGCCGATCGAAGGAAAGCGTCTGCCCATTGTCCAACGTGACCCTGCGCGCCGCGGCATCGACGCCTTTCGCGCGCGCGTGAATGAGCTTTATCTTCAGATCATCGAAGTGCGTCAAACCCTTGCGCAAATAGGTTCCGCTCTCGCCAATGCGTCCCATGAGCAGATAGGGAATCGCCATGCGCGAGTATGGCGGCTCGCTCTCTTCGCCGATCAGGGTGATACTGTCGCTGGGCGCGTGCTTGCGAATCGTTTCAGCGGCGATGACGCCGGCTGGGCCGGCTCCGAGAATGACGTGGTGCATGAAGGTCTCCAAAAAAGAAGAGCGGCCACTGGTGGCCGCTCTGTGTTGCTTTCGGCTCGCCCTTACAGCCCCAGGCGTGCCTTGGTTGCGGCCGTGGGTCGGCCCTGCGGATCCCAACCACGTGCTTCATAGTACTTGGGCAGCATCTTGGCCAACTCGTTCACCCGCCCCTTCGCGGGACCGGTCTTGCAACCCTCGTTCAGCAGCCGCGGAGGCAGCGAGTCGTCCTTCTCGGTGAAGCCAGCCCGGTTGTTGAATTCGCGCTCCATGTTCCAGATACGCTCGCCGATCTTGGCCAGTTCCTCGATCGTGTAGGCCTCGCTGCAGGCCGCCGAGATTTGTGGTGCCAGGTCCTGCAAGCCCCAGGCAAAGGTAGTGAAGATGCACAGTCCGGAGGAATCAAAAGCGGCGGTGGCGTCCTGGAACGCCTTCACCAATTCGGGCTTTCCTTCGGACTCCAGCGGATCCGTCTTCACCGGGATGCCCAGCACCTCGGAGGCGATGGTGTAGCCACGCAGATGGCAGCCACCGCGGTTCGACGTGGCGTAGGCCAGGCCTATGCCCTGGATGGCACGTCCGTCGTAGGCCGGGAACTCCTGGCCCTTGGAACTCATGCTCAGCTCCGGGTGTCCATACTTGGCCGTGAGGCGCTTGGATCCCTGGCCGATTTCCTTTCCAAAGCCGCGTCCGTTGATGGTTTCTTCCGCCAGAAATGCCAGGGTATGGGCCGAGCCAAACTTGGCGTCAATGCCAATCTGCTCCTTGGTCAGAACGCCCATCTCGTACAGCTCCATCACCGCACCCACGGTGGCGCCGAAGCTGATGGGGTCGATGCCCTCCTCGTTGCACAGCAGATTGGCATATTGCAGCGCCTCCAGGTCGTTCACACCGTTTGCCGCGCCCAGAGCCCAGGCCGCTTCGTACTCGAGTCCGCCGTTGGCGCCACGGTACTGAGGCTTGTTCACGATCGTGAAGTGTGTCTCGTCCATCTTGCTGACGCGACCGCAGGCAATAGTGCAGCCAAAGCAGGCCTGGTTCGTCACCAGGTGCTTCTTGCCGTCGGTCTTGCGCGGCGTGGCCATGGCTTCGGCACCGATGTCCTTGGCGCCTTCAAACTGGTTGTCGCGGTGATTGCGCGTCGGCAAGGCGCCGACTTCATTGATCACGCTCATCAGCACCTGCGTGCCAAAAGCCGGCAGCCCCTGACCCGTGACGCCGTTGTCGGCCAGTACCTTCTTGCCCGCCTTCACCGCCGCCATAAAGGCCTTGGGGTCGCGGATATTGCCCACACCCAGGGTGCCGCGCACGGCAATGGCCTTGAGATTCTTGCTGCCCATGACGGCGCCCACGCCGGAGCGGCCGGCGGCTCGGTGCAGGTCATTCACCACGGCCGCAAACAGCACGCCGTTCTCACCCGCCTTGCCGATGCTGGAGACGCGCGTGAGGGGGTCCTGCAAACTCTTCTTCAGCGTCTCCTCGGTCTCCCACACGCTTTTGCCCCACAGGTGGGAAGCGTCGCGCAGTTCCGCCACATCGTCAAACACATACAGGTACACCGGCTTGGCCGACTTGCCTTCGAAGATGACCATATCCCAGCCGGCCATCTTGAACTCTGCGCCCCAGTAGCCACCCGAATTGGAGCACGCGATGGCGCCAGTAAGCGGCCCTTTGGTGATGACGGTGTAGCGCCCGCCGGTGGAGGCCATGGTGCCGGTGAGCGGACCCGTGGCCCAGATGATCTTGTTCTCGGACGACAGCGGGTCGACTTTCGCGTCAACTTCGTCCACAAAGTACTTGGTCCCCAGGCCTCGCGAGCCGATGTAGGCCTGCGCCCATTCCATGTTGAGAGGTTCGGACTTGACGGTGCCCGCAGTCAAATTGACGCGGAGGATTTTTCCTGCCCATGACATGATGTGTGCTCCTTAAGCGGCTGAAGGTTGATTGCCAAGCTTGTCGGCCCATTGAGCCATCTTGCCCAAGCCGGTCCAGTTGGCATCAATGAAGGTGATGGCGCCGGTCGGGCAGGCCTCGGCACAGGCGGGTTCGCCGCCGCACAGGTCACACTTTTGTACCTTGCCGGTGTCGGCTACATAGTTGATCGTGCCAAATGGGCAGGCGATGGTGCAGACCTTGCAACCGACGCACGTGGCCTCGTTCACCACCTTGGCTCCCGTCGCCTTGTCCACGGTGATCGCCTCCACCGGACAGGCGTGCAGGCACCAGGCCTCATCGCACTGGGTGCAGGTGTAGGGCACTTTCTTGCCCGTGTGATGGAAATCGAACACCTTGATGCGCGACTTGGCGGTAGCGAACGTGCCGTAGTTCTCGAACGAACAGGCCATCTCGCACTGCAAGCAGCCAGTGCATTTGTCCGGGTTGATATGCAAGACCTTCTGCATGTCTCTCTCCTATGAAGTACTTTGCCTATGAATGAAACTGCATAGGCATTGTTGGTCGCGTCGCGCGTTCCCGCCCTAGGGACAACCCTAGTCGGGTATCGTGGCCGCGACAAAATTCTCAAAATGCGACAGTGCGTCGGGCTCGACGAAGACGCGGGCATAGGGAATACTCCGCATTCAACGTCTCGGTATCCCACCTTACATGGCATCCACCTTCATTTCTTCCATCGACGACCGTCTGCAACGCATCGGGCGGGCGCGACAGCAGGTACTGCACCAGAGCACGGTGCTGGATCCGGTGCTGATTGAGCCCTGGATCCTGCGCTCATGGCAGCGCTGCTTGGCCCTGGGCCTGCATCCAGCGCGGCGCGTGAACTTTGATGCTGTCTCGAAAGTCGAGATGCGCCACACCGAAGAGGCGAATCGCCATCTGGTGCAAGCCGCTCGACCGGTGCTAGAGCATCTGGGCCGCGCCATGCTGGACACGGGCTACTTTGCGATCCTGACAAATCAAGACGGCATCGTGATCGACGCCCACGGCCCGATCGACCGCGGCGATCGGCGCGCCGACCTCATCACCCGCGTTGGGGTCGACCTTTCCGAAGCGGCCGTGGGTACCACGGCAATTGGTGCGGCGCTGAGCGAGTTAGCGCCAGTATGGTTACACCGGGGCGAGCACTTTTTCAACGACACCTCGGTCTACAGTTGTGCCGGAGCACCGTTGTTCGGCCCGGATGGCATGTGCGTAGGAATGCTGGACTTGACGGGTGTGCAGGCACTGGAACGACCGGAGCTGCGCCACCTGGTGGTGCATGCCGCGCGCCAGATTGAAAACGCGCTCACCTTGCGGCAGGCGCATGCCGTGCTGCTGCGTCTGAACTGGCCCGGCCGCGCCCTGGGCGAAGAGTCGGACGGGTTGATTGGATTGAACGCCGACGGCGGTATCGTTTGCTCGAATACGGCGGCGCGCCAACTCCTGCCTGAACTCAACCAGCGCCGCGCGAGCCCTTGGCACAGCAGCGAACTTTTTGCACTGCCGTTTGCACTGCTTTTTGACGCTGCAAATCAGGATGCGCAGGCGAAGGAGATCCCCTTGTGGTCGGGCTTGCGGCTACAAGGGGTGGCCAGCAACCGCCGTCGCGACCGCAGTCCTGAAGTTCGCACGCCCAGTCCATGGCAACCGCTGTCAGCGCAGAACTCCCCATTGAAAGACATTCAGGCAGCACTCATCCGAACGGCAGTACAGGAGGCCATGGGCAACGTCACGCAGGCGGCGCGCAAGCTTGGGATCAGCCGGGCCACGGTTTACCGCACGTTGCGGCCTCAAGTTGCAAAGGCTTGAAGGCCCAGCGCCATGGCCCGCGACAGCCAGCCTTCGCGCTGCACTGCCGACGAACCTTGCACGGGCGAGAACTCCGTGATGCGCGTGATTTTGATGCCACAAAAACCCAGGATGGTATGCCTCATTTGCTGGTGCCCAGGCCGGTGCCAGACCCACCGGTAGTACCAGCCGGGGGTATCCATGGTGACCAGCAATTGCGCGGTGCGTCCGGTCAAGAGCTTATCCCAGCGGGAAGACTGCTTGCGGTACTTGTACGCAAAACCAGGCTGCAGCGTCCGGTCAAAGAATCCCTTGAGCAACGCGGGCATGGAACCCCACCAGTTGGGATAGACAAACACCAGATGTTCGGCCCAGGCGATGTCCTGTTGCGCCGCCTGTAGGTCAGGCTCCAACGGCTGCTCTGCACCCAACCCCTGATGCAGTATGGGGTCAAACTTTTGCTCATGCAGATTGATTCGACGCACCTGAGCCGATGTCGCCTGCGCCCCTGCCTCATATGCATCGGCCAGGGCATGGCACAGGCTTTTGACGTCGGGATGGCCCTGAATGATAAGAATCTTCTTCATACGTCTCTCACACCGCAGCAGCGCGGGCAACGCGCATATGCCAGGCCACAAAAAGTGGTGCTCCCATCAGTTCCAGCAGCGTCACGGCAACGACGGGAAACGGCGGCCAGCCCACCACGCTGAGGGACAGAAGGCGCACCACGCCACCCCTGAAAACCATCCCCCACACGGCGCGAAAGAGCTCAGTCTGGCGCTCTATGTTGGGAATCAGCCAGAGCACCGCGATCCCCAAGGCAAGCCAGACGCCACCAAAGAAGCGCATATTGCTGTCCAGCATCGGTTCGTTCGGTAAGTGCATGGCGGCATACAGCGGATCTTGCACGCCCATCAGACCAAGCACACCCGTGACCAGTGGAATGGCCGCCAGGACGGCGGTGGCCAGTTGCAATCGTTTTCGTGTCATCGGTGAGCCCCTCGAAGCGCAATAATGCCGCGGAATCGGCTAATGTTATCAATGGTAACTTGCGATGTTTCCAGTGTCAACATATGCCGCATGAGCGTTACAATGGCGCCATGAGCGCAGCGTCGAAACCCCGTCCGAAGGATGCTTATCATCACGGCGACCTACCTGCTGCGCTGGTGCGTGAGGCGGTAAAACTCATTGCCAGGCGGGGTAACCTCGACTTCAGCCTGCGTGATCTGGCGGCCTTGGTGGGGGTCAGTCATGCCGCCGTCTACCGACACTATTCCGACAAGGCCGCGCTGCTTTGCGCCGTTGCAATCAACGGCTTTGAGTTGTTGACGCAGACGGTGCGCGATGCCGGCGTCGGATTGGACCACGAACCGGTGCAGCAGTTGGCGCGCCAGGGTGCAGCGTACGTGGGCATG
The DNA here is from genome assembly GCA_903909815.1 of uncultured beta proteobacterium. Lineage (GTDB taxonomy): Bacteria > Pseudomonadota > Gammaproteobacteria > Burkholderiales > Burkholderiaceae_C > CAIKVZ01. The sequence goes on from CAIVXG010000014.1 coordinate 172,284, forward strand.
GCGGTGCGCCATCCTGGCCATTTTGCCGCGATGTTTGCGCCCGTGATTCAATCGTCCAGCGGCTCCGCTCAGGTGCTGAACGCGGCCGAACGCGCCTACCAGCATCTGGTGCAAAGCGTCATGCGACGTTTGCGCAGCACCGATCCCGATGCAGCGGCGGTCCAGGCAGAGGCGCTGCGTTGTTGGGCGCTTGTCCATGGCCTGGCCTGTTTGCAGCTCAGCGGCAACCTGACGGCTTGCTTGGGACGAGACGCGCATACGGCTCCAACGGCTGAGCTAGAAAGCCTGGTAGCAAGCCTGCTGCAGCCCGCCCACTCGGCGCCCACCTAAGCTTCAGGGTGACGCAGCGTCAGGCCGTCGTTCTGCGCCCCACGCCCAGCGCTGCGAAGACGGAAATGGCCAGCGCCATAGCGGCACCCAGCAGCACTGCTGCGTACCAACCGCGGTCCATGAAGACGCCGAACAACACCGGCGCAAGAGCAAAGCCCACGTCCAGACCGGAATAAACCAGTCCATAGACGCGTCCGGTTGCGCCCTTGGGCGTGGCCTTCTTGATCATCATGTCGCGCGACGGCCCGCCGATGCCTATCGCAAACCCGGTTGCGGCCAACACCACCATCGTCCCCGTCACGCCAAAGACACCCGTGGCACAGAGGGCGAGAAACAGCGCGCCCATGCCCATGCAGGCCGCAACCACGCGCTCACTGTGGCGGGTGCGCGCCGCGATGAACCCACCCACCAGCACGCCGGCGGCACCGCACAGCATATAGGCCGTGAGCGTAAGCGTCGCTGTCTCAAGACTCACGCCGTGCAAGGCCTTGAGAATGGGAACAGCAAAGCTTTGGACCACGGCCAGCGTCATGGTCGACAGCAGAAAGAAGGAAAAGCACCACCACACCACCGGCAACTTCATGAAAGCCAGGTCGTTGCCGGGCGTCGCCTGCGGATGGCGCAGTGCCACCTTGGTCAGCAGTTTGTCGCGATGTAAAAGTAACAGCAGCGCGACCAAGGCGTACAGCACGGCTGCCGCCACATAGGCCCAGCGCCAACCGGCCAGACTGCTGATTCCCACCAGAAATACCGGCGCCACGGCCCAACCCAGATTGCCCGTCAAACCATGGGCGCTGAACGCGTAGCCCAGGCGCGGCGCCGAAATGCGCTGATTCAGGATGGTGAAGTCAACCGGATGGAACGCCGCATTGCCCAAGCCCAAGAGTGCCGCCACGCCCATCAAACCGAGGTAGCCGGTGGCCACAGAGGCTGCAACGCAGGCCGCCAGCAGCATACTGATGGAGGAGAAAAGAAGGGGCCGAGCGCCGATACGGTCCACCACAAATCCGGCCAGCGCCTGTCCGCTGCCGGAGACAGTGAAGAACACCGTCATCAGCAAACCCAGCTCCGAATAGCTCAAACCGAACTCTTTAAGAAACACCGGAAACATCAGCGGCAACAGCAAGTGCGAGAAGTGCGAACTGGCGTGCGCCAGTCCCACCAGGGTAATGATTCCAGCGTCCTGTTTCAGTGATACAGCAGGGGCCGGTTCGGGCGAGGCAAACGTGGCAGAAGTCATGCGCCGATCGTAATGGACAAACTGCATCGGCGTTCGCCCCGGCTTCACTTGCCCTGCGCCGGATGAGGCGAATGCAAGTGCGAGCGCACCGGCTTGAGTCCCCACGCCGCGCGGGCACCCAGACCCACAGCGGCGCCTACCGTCCAGAACACGACCGAGACACCCACGACGGCGCCCACGGTGCCGAACAGCATGGGCATGAGCACGCTGGAGCCGTTGATCGTCATCTGGCGCAAGGCAAGACCCTCGCCATGTCGGTGTGCCGGCGTAATCTGGTGCAAGGTGCTCATGATCATCGGCTGCACCGACCCCAGCACCAGACCCAGCAACACCGAACACACGCCCATGCCCAGCGGCGACTGCATGAACGGATACACCATAAACAACAGGGCCGTAAGCAGCATTGAAGCGGTCACCACCGCGGACTCACGCAGGCGCTCTGCCACCAGCGGCAGGAGCACGCGTACCAGCGCGGCCGCCACCGCAAACGAGCCCAAAATGCTGCCGATGACCGAGGCGCTCAAACCGCGCTCGTGCCCCAGCACCGGCAATACAAACGTGTGCACGTCCCAGCACGACGACAAGAACCAGTTCACCAACAGCAGTCGGCGCATCATGGGCTCGCGCAGCAAATGCCATGCGCTGGACTTCTTTTCATCCGTTGGCGCCGCAATTGGCGGCAGCTCGCGCGTATGGCGCACCCACCACCAACCGGCCAGCGGAAGCAGCGCGGCGAAGAGAAAGGCTGCGCGGTAGCCCTGCAGGTCTCCAGCACCGACGCCCGCGTAGTCGATCAGCAGGCCGCAACAAAAGGGACCCAGGAAGTTGGAGATGGCCGGACCGATTGCCAGCCAGCTGAATACCTGCTTGAGTTGGGTCGGATTCTCGGCGGCGCGACCCACATGGCGCTGTAGTGCGAGCGAAGCAGCGCCTGTAGCCCCACCGGTCATCAGTGCGCTCAGGCACAGCACCGGAAAGACGGGAAACGCCACTGCCAGCGCCGCGCCCACGGCCGCCACAGCCACAGCCAGGCGCACCGGACGCCTTAACCCATGGCGATCGGCGTAGCGCCCCGCCGGTAGGGCAAGGAAGACCTGGGTCAGGGCAAACAGCGCCAGCAACACGCCCACGGCGGCTGCGCTATAACCCTGCTTCAGCGCCAGCAACGGGGCTGCCATGCGCATGCCAGCCATGCTGGCGTGGATGCAGATCTGGCCGGTAATCAGTCGCGCAAGGGGTCGATTCAAATTCAGCTTTCGGGATAACGAGAAACGGGGGACCAGCCCCCGCTCGCGCCCTCAAGCGTAACCCAGATCAACCAGGTTTCAGTGCACCACCCGCGCAAAGCTGAACTGCCCAGGCGCACGAATCGGATCCACATCCACGGGAATCACGTCCTTGGGCGCAAACTTGCCCTCGAGCAGCAGCTTGGACAGCGGGTTCTCGATGCGTTGCTGGATCGCGCGCTTGAGCGGCCTTGCGCCAAACACCGGATCGAAACCGACCTTGGCGAGCTCGGCCAGCGCAGCAGGCGAAACCTCGAGTTGCAGGTCCATCTTTGCCAGACGCGCCTGCAGCAGTTTGAGCTGGATGCCGGCGATGGCCTCGATGTTCCTGGCGTCGAGCGCATGGAATACCACGGTTTCGTCGATGCGGTTCAGGAACTCAGGGCGGAAGTGGTTCTTCAACTCGCCCATCACGGCTTCCTTCATTTCCTCCGAGTCCTGCCCGACCATGCTCTGGATCAGGTGCGAGCCGATGTTGCTGGTCATGACAATCACGGTGTTCTTGAAGTCCACGGTGCGACCCTGACCGTCGGTCAAACGACCATCGTCCAGCACTTGCAGCAACACATTGAACACGTCAGGGTGCGCCTTCTCCACCTCATCCAGCAGCAGCACGCTGTAGGGTTTGCGGCGCACAGCTTCGGTCAGGTAGCCTCCCTCCTCGTAACCCACGTAGCCGGGTGGCGCGCCGATCAGGCGTGCAACCGAGTGCTTCTCCATGAATTCGCTCATGTCGATGCGGATCAAGTGGTCTTCGGAGTCGAACAAGAAACCGGCAAGCGCCTTGCACAGTTCGGTCTTGCCCACGCCAGTGGGGCCCAGGAACAGGAAAGAACCCGTGGGGCGATTCGGGTCCGACAGCCCTGAGCGCGATCTGCGGATGGCGTTGGCCACCGCCGCGATCGCTTCTTCCTGCCCCACCACGCGTTGGTGCAGCTTGTCTTCCATCAGCAGCAGCTTGTCGCGCTCGCCCTGCATCAACTTGGACACCGGAATGCCGGTGGCACGGGCCACGACTTCGGCGATCTCTTCCGCGCCCACCTGCGTGCGCAGCAGTCGCGCCGCCGTGCCAACGCCTTTCTTCTCCTCCTTGGCCTGAGCTTCCTTGAGCTGCTTTTCCAGCTCGGGAAGCTTGCCGTATTGCAGCTCGGCCATCTTGTTGAAGTCGCCCTTGCGCTTGAGGTCTTCAAGCTGCAACTTGTATTTTTCGATTTCCTCCATCACCGCCTTGGACCCCTGCGCCTGCGCTTTTTCCGCCTTCCAGATTTCATCGAAATCGGCAATTTCCTTTTGCAGCTTGGCAATCTCCTCCTCGATCAGGGCAAAGCGCTTTTGCGAGGCCTCGTCCTTTTCGCGGCGCACGGCCTCGCGCTCGATTTGCAATTGGATGAGACGGCGATCCAGCTTGTCCATGACTTCCGGTTTGGAGTCCATCTCGATCTTGATCTTGGCCGCCGCTTCGTCGATCAGGTCGATCGCCTTGTCGGGCAGAAAGCGGTCGGTGATATAGCGGTGGCTCAGCTCGGCAGCAGCCACGATCGCCGGGTCGGTGATCTGCACGCCATGGTGGGTTTCATAGCGTGCCTGCAAACCGCGCAGGATGGCTATCGTCGCCTCCACCGTGGGTTCGCCCACCAGGATTTTCTGGAAACGCCGCTCCAGCGCCGCGTCCTTCTCGATGTATTTCCGGTATTCATCCAGCGTGGTCGCACCCACACAGTGCAATTCGCCACGCGCCAGTGCGGGTTTGAGCATGTTGCCTGCGTCCATCGCACCCTCGGCCTTGCCTGCACCCACCATGGTGTGCAGTTCGTCGATAAAGACGATGGTCTGGCCTTCATCCTTGGCCAAATCCTTCAGCACGCTCTTGAGCCGCTCCTCGAATTCGCCGCGAAACTTGGCACCAGCGAGCAACGCCGCCATGTCCAGCGACAACACGCGCTTGCCTTTAAGCGACTCGGGCACTTCACCGGCCACGATGCGCTGCGCCAGTCCTTCAACAATTGCCGTCTTGCCCACGCCGGGCTCGCCAATCAGCACCGGGTTGTTCTTGGTGCGGCGCTGCAACACCTGGATCGCGCGGCGGATTTCGTCGTCGCGACCAATCACCGGGTCGACCTTGCCCATGCGCGCGCGCTCGGTCAGGTCCACGCAGTATTTCTTGAGTGATTCGCGTTGATCCTCGGCATCGGCGCTGTCCACCTTGTCGCCGCCGCGCACGGCCTCAATCGCTGCTTCCAAGGGTTTGCGGCTGAGTCCATTGTCCTTGGCCAGCTTGCCAATGTCAGCCTTGCTGTCGGTCAACGCCAGCAGGAACAACTCGCTGGCGACAAACTGGTCGCCCCGCTTGATGGATTCCTTCTCGGCCGCCTGCATCAGCGCGCCCATGTCGCGGCTGAGTTGCACCTGATCCTGTCCCTGCACTTGCGGCAGCTTCTTGACCGCACCTTCGGCTGCCGCCAACAGACCCGCGACGTTCGCGCCTGCGCGCTGCAACAGCGCCTTGGGGCCTCCCTCCTGATGCAGCATCGCCACCAGCACATGGGCCGGTTCGATATAGGCGTGGTCCGAGCTCAGGGCCAGGGTCTGGGCCTCGCCTAAAGCTTCTTGAAATTTGGTGGTCAGTTTTTCCATACGCATGGCTGTTCTCCGGTATGCATAGCAGCTAGGGGTCAACCACGGCATTTCAAGTGCTCGCGTGCCGGTCTAAAATAAACGCCAATGAACATTCATCAACTTTCCGTTATTTACGTCGACGAGCAGGATCGCATCCTGGTTCGCTTCAACACCAATGAGGGTGAGGAGCTGCGCCTTTGGCTGACGCGGCGCATGGTGTCCCGCGTCTGGGAGCCATTGCAGGAGGCCGTGGGCCATCTGGAGTCGAAGAAAACCCCCCTACCCGACAGCAGCGAATCGACGCGGCGCATGCTTACCGACTTGCGGCGGGCCGAGGTGCTGCAGCAATCGGACTTCGCCACCCCCTTCAAGGACGAATCGGTCAAGTTGCCGCTGGGCTCTGAGCCGCTGGTGGTGACGCAGATGAACCTCAGCGTGCAAGACCATAAGCATCTGCAGATCGGCTTTGAGGAGCGCCTGCCACAGCAAGAGGAAGCGCGAGGATTTCAGGTGGCGATGGAGTCCACCATGCTGCACGGCTTTGTGCACCTGCTGGCGGCCGCGCTGACGAAATCCCAATGGAAGCTTGCCAGTGCTGCGCAAGACGACGCGCACGCTGGCATTGTTGACGAAGGCAATGGCGAGGCGCGACCGCGCTACCTGCAGTAACCCGGTCAGGAATTGGACGCCTGGATGCCCCAGCGCGCCAGCGCCTGATCGTCGCTGACGCGCGCATCCACCCAACGTGCGCCGTCGGGTGTCTGCTCCTTTTTCCAAAAGGGCGCCTGGGTCTTGAGATAGTCCATCAGAAATTCGCAGGCCTTGAAGCTCTCGCCTCGGTGCGCTGACGCGACCGCCACCAGCACGATCTGGTCCAGCGGCTGCAGCAGGCCGATTCGATGCACCACGCGCGCGCCAAAGATGTCGAAGCGCTGCAGCGCCTGATCGATCATGGCCTCAATCGCCTTTTCCGTCATGCCGGGGTAGTGTTCCAGCTCCAACGAAAGAATCGAGTCGGTCGCCGACGGGCCGCCCCCAGGCGACGGCCCCGCCCTGGGGGGCAGCGCAGCAGACGAAGTCGCCGGCGTCGGGGCCACATTCCGGTCTCGCACTGCGCCGATGAAGCTGCAGACGGCGCCGACACGCGGGTCGCCCTGGCGCAAGGTCTGCACCTCTTGCGTCAAATCAAAGTCTTCGCGTTGAATCGAAACCCGACGCATCTTCAGCCTCCGGTCACGGGTGGAAAGAACGCGACCTCGCAGCCCTCAGAAAGCAAGGCAGATTCATCGCTCATGACCTGGTTCAGGGCCATGCGCACCGCCTTGCCACGCGCCAGAGCCTGAGCATGATCGGCGCTGCGGCAGAGCAATTCGTCGCGCAGCTCCGACAGCTTGGCAGCTCGCGTTTGCACCACCTCGCTGGAGACGCCCATGTCCTCGCGGACGGAAGCGAAATACTTGACCGTGACCTTCATGCCAGCAGCTCCGCAAAGGAAATGAAACGGACCCTGTCGCCCCGCGCAATGCGCTGTCCCGGCGCATTGTCGACCAGTCCATCGCCCCAGACGGCCGAGGTCAGCACACCGGAACTTTGGTTGGAAAAAAGATCCAGCCCGCCCTCAGCATTGCGCCGCACGCGCAGGAATTCGCGCCGCTTGTCGGCACGCGGCCAGTCAAAATGCGCCGGCAAGCTCATGGACTGCGACTCCAGCACGCTCACGCCCTGGAGCTTGAGTACAAAGGGTCGCACCAGCAGCAAAAAAGTGATGAAGCTGGAAACCGGGTTACCGGGCAGGCCGATGAAGTGAGCCTGAGCGATGCGTCCATAGGCAAATGGCTTGCCTGGCTTGATCGCGATCTGCCATAGACGGAGTTCGCCCAGCGCCTGCACCGCAGGTTTGACGTGGTCTTCCTCGCCCACAGACACGCCGCCGCTGGTCAGGATCAAATCGTGGCTGAGAGACGCGTCGCGCAGCGCCTGCAGGGTGGCGTCGCGCTGGTCCGGAACGATGCCGAAATCACTCACTTCACAGCCCAGACGCTTCAACAGGGAGCGCAGAAAGAAGCGGTTCGAGTTGTAGATCGCGCCCGGTTTCATCTGCTGCGGTGGCACAGTGCCCGGCATGACAAGTTCGTCGCCGGTGGAAAACAGGGCCACGCGCGGCGCGCGAATAACGGCGAGTCGATCCAGGCCGATGCTGGCCGCCAGCCCTAGTGCCGCCGGCGACAAGCGCGTGCCACGTGGCAATACCACCGCGCCGCGCGCCACGTCTTCACCGGCACGTCGTATCCACTGACCCGGCTGCGGTAGCGCCAGGATGCGCACCCGTTGCGCTGGATCCGTAGCGCTGATTGAGGACAGGGCTTCGCAGTCTTCCTGCATCACCACGGCATCTGCACCCTCAGGAATGGGCGCGCCGGTGAAGATGCGCGCCGCCGTTGCCGCTTCAACGGCAATGCCCTGGGTCCCGGCCGGGATGCGCTGCGTCACCGTCAGTACGCTGCCCGCCTCGGCAACGTCAGCGCAGCGCAGCGCATAGCCATCCATGGAGCTGTTGTCCTGGGGCGGCACCTGCAACTCGGAGATCAAATCCTGCGCCAGCACGCACCCATCGGCGTCAAAGGTATCGATCTCTAGCCATTGCGCCAGCGGCTGCGCAAAGGCCAGCAATTCGCCCAGCGCATCGTCCAGGGACTTCAGGGGCGGACGTGGGGGTTTCATGCGTACAGTTCCGCGTTGTAGTCGAAGCGTTCGCCCTGATCCAGCAGCCAGGCAGCGATGGATTCGGCATCGTTCAGGTCCAGCACCGGTCGCTGCGTCGACTGTGGCATGGCGTCGGCGCTGTCGGTGGCAATCGCCACGACAAAGTCGTCGTCGGGGTAGCGCGCGGGCTTGCCGCTGGCAGCGCGCCAGACCTCGATCTTGAGCAGATCGCTTTGTTTGAAGCCTTCAACAATGACCCAGTCCACTTGCGGGTGCAGTTCGGCAATCAGGTGATGCGCCGACAGCGCTGCCTCGCGTTCGAACTCGCGCATCAGGGCCAGACGCTTGTCTGACGCCACCACCACCTCAAAAGCGCCCGCTTCGCGGTGCCGCCAGGTGTCCTTGCCGACCCGGTCGATGTCGAAATTGTGGTGCGCGTGTTTCACCACCGACACCCGCAGGCCACGGCGCTTCAGCGCCGGTATGAGTTGCTCCACCAGCGTCGTCTTGCCAGCGCCCGAGTAGCCTGCAATGCCCACCACGTTCATGATGTCGTCCCAATTGCTGGGCTTGCATGGGGCACCTTGCTCACCTGCAATGCTCGGTGATATAGGCCTTGATCTGCGCCACGTCTGCCGCCATGCGCTGCACGCGCTTGGGCAGGGCTTCGATCCCGACAAACCGGTCCGGTCGATCCGGCTCGCGCCCCAATGCTTCCACGATAGTGGCGGCGAACTTGATCGGCAGCGCCGTTTCCAGCACGATCATCGCAACGCCTGGCTGCAGATGCTCGCGTGCAACCTTCAGTCCGTCGGCGGTGTGGGTGTCGATCAACACACCAAACTCCTGGAAGGTCTGTCGAATTGTTGCAAGTCGATCCGCATGGGTGCTGGTGCCGCTGGCGAAACCATAGCGCTGTGCCGCGTCCTTGAAGGCCACGTCGCCGCTCAAGTCAAACCGTCCCTGCTGGCTCAACTGTGCGCCAAACAGATCCTGCGTTTTCGCAGCATCGCGGCCCAGCAGGTCGAACACAAAGCGCTCGAAGTTGGACGCCTTGGAAATATCCATGGAGGGGCTGGAGGTCTCGTGCGTGTCGGCGCTGGTGCGCACGCGGTAGACACCGGTGCGGAAGAACTCGTCCAGCACGTCGTTCTCGTTCGTCGCCACCACCAGGTGCTCGATCGGCAACCCCATCATGCGCGCCACGTGGCCGGCGCAGACGTTGCCGAAGTTGCCGCTGGGCACCGCGAAACTCACCCGTGCAGGAGCATCTTTCGCCGACGGGCCGCCCCTAGGCGAAAGGGCCCCCTCGGGGCGCAGCGCAGCAGACGAAGTCGCAAGCGTGGGGGAAATCTCCGTGGCCTGAAAATAGCCGGCGAAGTAGTACACAACTTGCGCCATCAGACGCGCCCAGTTGATGGAGTTCACGGTGCCGATTTTGTACTGGCGCTTGAACGCGAGATCGTTGGACACGGCCTTCACCATGTCCTGGCAATCGTCGAACACGCCGTCGACGGCGATGTTGTGGATGTTCTCGTCCATCAGGCTGAACATCTGCGCCTGCTGGAACGGGCTCATGCGACCATAGGGCGAGGTCATGAAGACGCGCACGCCCTTCTTGCCGCGCATGGCGTACTCGGCCGCGCTGCCGGTATCGCCGCTGGTGGCACCCAGGATGTTGAGCTCTTCGCCGCGGCGCGCCAGTTCGTATTCGAACAGGTTGCCCAGCAACTGCATCGCCATGTCCTTGAACGCCAGCGTCGGGCCGCTGGACAGGGCCTGGAGGTACAGGCCGGGCTGCAGTTGCTTCAGCGGAACGATCTCTCTCGAGCCGAAGACTTCTTCGGTGTAGGTCTTGCGGCAGATGGCGCGCAGGTCGGCTCCAGGAATGTCGTCGATGTAGAGCGAAAGGATTTCAAAGGCCAGGTCCGCATAGCCCGCTTCGTTGTACACCAAGCGCCAGCGCGCCAGGGTGTCGGCGTTGACGCGGGGGTAGGTCTCTGGCAGGTACAGGCCGCCGTCGGGCGCCAGGCCTTCAAGCAGGATTTCGCAAAAGCGCTTGCGCTGCGCATGGCCGCGTGTGGAGAGGTACTGCATCAGGCCAGCTCTTCCTTGCGAATGCGCACAATCGGCGCGAGCACGGTGGGCAGCGCCTGCATCTGCGCCAACGCCACGTTCATGTCAGCTTCGACGCAGTCGTGCGTCAGGATGATGACGTCGGTTTGCGTGGAACCTTCGCCACCGACCTCGTCCGCTTCGCGCTGCAGCACCGCGTCGATGCTGATGTCGGCCTGGGCCAAAATGCCCGTGACCTTGGCCAGCACGCCGGCCTGATCGGCCACGCGCAGCCTCAGGTAGTAGCTGGTGACAACCTCGCCCATGGGCAGCACCGGAGCGTCGCTCATGGCGTCGGGCTGGAACGCCAGGTGCGGTACGCGGTGTGCAGCATCTGCTGTGTGCAACCGCGTAATGTCCACCAGGTCCGCGATCACGGCGCTGGCGGTGGGCTCAGAGCCCGCGCCCTTGCCGTAGTACAGCGTCGTGCCGACGGCGTCGCCTTGCACCATGACCGCGTTCATCGCGCCTTCGACGTTGGCGATGAGGCGCTTGGCCGGCACCAGACTGGGATGCACGCGCAGTTCGATGCCCTTGGCGGTCTGCTTGGTGATACCCAACAGCTTGATGCGGTAGCCCAGTTGCTCGGCGTAGCGAATGTCCTGCGCCGCCAATTGGCTGATGCCTTCAACATAAGCCTTGTCAAACTGCACCGGTATGCCAAAGGCAATGGCCGACATCAGAGTGACCTTGTGCGCTGCGTCCACGCCCTCGATGTCGAAGGTCGGATCCGCTTCGGCGTAGCCCAGCGCCTGCGCGTCTTTCAGCGCCGCCGCAAAGTCCAGCCCCTTGTCGCGCATCTCGCTAAGGATGAAGTTGGTGGTGCCGTTGATGATGCCGGCCACCCACTGAATGCGGTTTGCAGTGAGGCCTTCGCGCAGCGCCTTGATGATGGGAATGCCGCCGGCCACCGCCGCTTCGAACGCCACCATCACGCCCTTCTTGTGGGCCGCGGCAAAGATCTCCGTGCCGTGCACCGCCAGCAACGCCTTGTTGGCGGTGACGACATGCTTGCCCGCTTCGATCGCCTCGAGCACCAGCTTGCGCGCGATGCCGTAGCCACCGATCAGCTCAATCACGATGTCGATGTCGGGGTTGGAGATGACCGCACGGGCGTCGTTCACGACCTGCGTACCCGGACCGACCAGCGACTGGGCCCGCACCACATCCAGGTCTGCCACCATGCCGATCTCGATGCCGCGACCGGCACGGCGCTTGATCTCCGGCTGATTGCGCTGCAACACGTTGAAGACGCCGCTGCCCACGGTGCCAATGCCCAGAAGGCCTACTTGTATCGGTTTCATGCTTGAAGATTGGAATTGAATAGTCGTCAATAAATGGATCCGCTTCAGGCTCGAGCTGCAGCGCAGCGCAAGCGATAGCTTTCGAGGAATCGAGCCATGCGCCCGATGGCTTCGCGCAGTTCGTCCTCGTGCGGCAGGAACACGATGCGAAAGTGGTCGGGCGAGGGCCAGTTGAAACCCGTTCCCTGCACCAGCATGACCTTGGTTTCCTCCAGCAGTTCCAGAAAGAACTGCTGGTCGTCCTCGATCGGATAGACCTTCGGGTCGAGCTTTGGGAACATGTAGAGCGCGGCCGTAGGCTTGACGCAACTCACGCCGGGAATGGCCGTGATCAGCTCGTAGGCCAGATCGCGCTGCTTGCGCAAACGCCCGCCCTCGCCCACGAGTTCATTGATGCTCTGATAACCGCCCAGTGCGGTCTGAATCGCCCACTGTCCGGGCACATTCGCGCACAGCCGCATGTTGGACAGCATGTTCAGGCCTTCGATGTAATCGCGCGCGGCCTTCTTGTCGCCAGTCACCACCATCCAGCCCGCGCGATAGCCGCACGAGCGATGGCTCTTGGACAGGCTGTTGAAGGTGAGTGTCAACACGTCCTCGCTCAACGACGCGATCGGTGTGTGGCGTACGCCGTCGTACAGCACCTTGTCGTAGACCTCGTCGGCGAATATCACCAGATTGTGCGCCCGCGCCAGTTTGACAATGGCCTTGAGCAGTTCGTCCGAATACAGCGCACCCGTGGGGTTATTGGGGTTGATAACCACGATGCCCTTGGTGCGCGGCGTGATCTTGGCGGCAATGTCGTTCAGGTTCGGCATCCAGCCGTTGGCTTCATCGCACAGGTAGTGCACCGGGGTGGCGCCCGACAGGCTCACGGCTGCTGTCCACAGGGGATAGTCGGGCGCTGGCAGCAGCAACTCGTCGCCATCGTCGAGCAAGGCGTTGGTGGCCATGACGATGAGCTCGCTGGCGCCATTGCCCAGATAGATATCGTCCAGCGTCACCCCCTTGATGCCCTGCTGTTGCGTGCTGTGCATCACCGCCTTGCGCGCCGCAAAGATGCCCTTGCTGTCGGAGTAGCCGGCCGAGTTGGGCAGGTTGCGGATCATGTCCTGCTGAATTTCCTCGGGCGCGTCAAAGCCGAACACCGCCAGATTGCCGATATTGAGCTTGATGATCTTCTGGCCCTCTTCCTCCATCTGGCGCGCCCGGTCCATGATGGGGCCGCGGATGTCGTAACAAACGTTGGCTAATTTTGCGGATTTCAGAATAGGTTTCAAAGTCCCTCCAAGCGCGTTCTGCGGGTGAAAACCTATAATTGGACCACACTTCCACCGTGGCAGTGCGTGCAGCGCGGCAATTCTCTAGCGAGCTTGCGCACCTGCCGCAGCTGCTTCCATTTTTCACATACACAAGCCCCTACTCATGAAACTGCATGCCGAAAAGTTGGATGGCCTGATCATCAGCGGTCACGGCGCCGGATGGATCGCAGTCAACGGAGAAAAGAAGCACAACTCGATCGTGATCAGTTCGCGTGGCGTTTGTCTGGACTGGCCATGCCAGCGTTTTGACGATTTGAGCGCAGCCAATTTCGCCCACCTTGCCGCGCTGCGGCCGGAGTTGGTGATTTTCGGCAGTGGTGCCAGCCTGCGCTTTGTGCCGCCCCAATGGCTGCAAGGGCTGATGGAGCACCGCATTGGGCTGGAAACCATGGACACCGCAGCCGCTTGCCGCACCTACAACATCCTTGCCGCCGAGGGGCGCCATGTGGTGGCGGCGCTGCTATTGGAGTCAGCTTAGCCAGTTTGCGAACCGTCTTTCATTTGCGGGTAAAATCGGCGGTTGCGGTTTCAGGCAAAAAAGACCCATCAGTCCAAATGCCTCGACCATCCAACGAGCACATCCTGTCACAAAAGATTGAAGAAATATGGCGATCGTTGTCAACAAACCCCTCCCTGAATTTGAAGCCAACGCCACCAGTGGCGTCAAGGTTTCCAACATTTCCCACCTCGGTACGCCGTTCATTTTGTACTTCTACCCGAAGGACAACACACCAGGCTGCACCACCGAGGCGATGCAGTTCCGCGACAAGTTCAAGGACTTCGTCAAGGCCGGCGCGATCGTTTTTGGTGTGTCGCGCGACAACATGAAATCACACGACGAATTCAAGGCCAAGCTGGAGCTTCAGTTTGAACTGATCGCCGACACCGAAGAAAAGATGTGCCACATGTTCGGCGTCGTCAAGAACAAGATCATGTATGGCAAGAAGGTCAAGGGGATCGAGCGCAGCACCTTTCTGATCGGTGCCGACGGCCTGGTCAAGCAGGAATGGCGCGGCCTCAAAGTACCGGGTCATGTGGAAGAAGTGCTCAAGGCGGTCAAGGCGCTGAAAAAGACCCCTGTCCTGGTCTGATCAAGCGCCGGAGCAGCGTCACCGGTACCGTGCATAATGGTCACATGACGGTGTGGCCTGCACTGCACGAGCCAATAGAGCCGCCCAGGTCAAAGGGCGGCTTTTTTGTTTTCTGAACCCTGATTGAATTCCAAGTTCCATGCCCCTGCCACCTGCCCCCACCAAACGCGCCAGTCTGCTGTCTCAGCACAGCTTGGAGGCGCTGGCGCCCGAAACACCTGAGTTGCGAAACGCGCGGGCAGACGCCAAGCCCTTGCGGCAAGTTCGCCCGCAAGCAGCGCCAACAGCGCGGGCTCAGCCGGATCGCACAGAAACACCGACCGCACGGGTGCAACACCAGGCGCTCGCCGCCGAACCCGTAGCGATTGCGCAGCGCAAGAAGGCGCCGGTGCCCAGCACCAACACGGGCACGCGCAAGAAGCCCAGCACCGGCCCGGCCAAGCTGTTTGTGCTCGATACCAATGTGCTGCTGCACGACCCGATGTGCCTGTTCCGCTTTGAGGAACACGACATCTTCCTGCCCATGATCGTGCTGGAAGAACTGGATGGCCACAAGAAGGGAATGACCGAAGTGGCGCGCAATGCGCGCCAGACCAGCCGCACGCTGGACGCTCTGGCATCGGCGCAGAATGGGGACATCGTCGCGGGGCTGAAACTGGACCATACCGGCCACAGCCAAGCCCGGGGCAAGCTGTTCTTTCAGACCCAACCCCTCAACTACACACTGCCGCTGAGCCTGCCCCAGGGCAAGGCCGACAACCAGATCCTGGGCGTGGTCGCGGCGCTACGCCAGCAGCAGACCCCGCGCGATGTGGTGCTGGTGTCCAAGGACATCAACATGCGCGTCAAGGCGCGCGCGCTGGGGCTGCCCACCGAGGACTACCAGAACGACAAGACGCTCGAAGACGGCGACCTGCTGTACTGCGGCTGGCTCGCTCTACCCAGCGACTTCTGGAGCGTCAACGGCAACGCAGTGGAGAGTTGGCAGCAGGGCGTGCACACCTTCTATCGCATTGCGGGCCCGATCGTTCCGAGCATGATGATCAATCAGTTCGTCTATTTCGAGGCGCCGGGTGAGCCCAGCCTGTACGCCCGGGTGACGGAGATTCGCGGCAAGACGGCGGTGCTGAAGACACTCAAGGACTACGCGCATTTGAAGCATGCGGTCTGGGGCATCGCAGCACGCAACCGCGAACAGAATTTCGCGCTGAACCTGCTCATGGACCCGGAGGTCGACTTCGTCACGCTTACCGGAACAGCCGGCAGCGGCAAGACCCTGATGGCCCTGGCCGCAGGCCTGACGCAAGTGCTGGACGACCGGCGCTACACCGAAATCATCATGACCCGTGCCACGGTCTCGGTCGGCGACGACATCGGCTTTCTTCCTGGCACTGAGGAAGAAAAAATGGGCCCCTGGATGGGCGCGCTGGACGACAACCTGGAGGCACTGGCCAAGACCGAAACCAACGCCGGCGAATGGGGGCGCGCAGCCACGAACGATCTGATCCGATCGCGCGTCAAGGTCAAGAGCATGAACTTCATGCGTGGACGCACCTTTCTGAACAAGTACCTCATCATCGACGAGGCGCAGAATCTGACGCCCAAGCAGATGAAGACCTTGATCACGCGCGCCGGCCCCGGCACCAAGATCATTTGCATGGGCAACCTGGCGCAGATCGATACGCCCTACCTGACCGAAGGCTCGTCCGGCCTGACCTTCGCCGTGGACAAGTTCAAGGGCTGGCCACACGGCGGCCACATTACGCTGGCACGTGGCGAGCGCTCGCGACTCGCTGATTTCGCCAGCGAAGTTCTCTAATTCCTTGAGTTTTGTAGGTTGGGTTAGGTTTCGCTAACCCGACCTGCACGCCTGGCCTGTCCCATAAGACCAGCCAACTTCCAGCGAAATGTTGAGGACCGAGCAACGTTCGCTGCGCGCAATTCTTGGTCCGTCCCACAAAGTATCAGAAGTCCCCGCCGCCGCCTCCATGTGCGAGGCTCTCGAAGCGGGTGAGGTTCTTGATAAAGGCAAGCTTGACGGTGCCGGTGGGGCCGTTGCGCTGCTTGCCGATGATGATCTCGGTCACACCGGGCTCCTTGCTATCCTTGTTGTAGTAGTCGTCGCGGTAGATGAACATGATGACGTCGGCATCCTGCTCGATCGCACCGGACTCACGCAGGTCGCTCATCATGGGCCTCTTGTCGGTGCGCGTTTCCACGCTGCGGTTGAGCTGCGACAACGCAATCACCGGGCATTGCAATTCCTTGGCCAGCATCTTCAGTCCACGGGAAATTTCGCCTAACTCGGTGGCCCGATTTTCGCCGTCGGCGCTGGAGCCGCTCATGAGTTGCAAATAATCCACGACGATCAGACCGAGCTTGCCGCATTGGCGCGCCAGGCGCCGCGCGTTAGCGCGCAGTTCACTTGTCGTCAAGCCGGGGGTTTCATCGATATGCAATGAGACGTTGCGCAGCTTCTCGATGGCCTCCGTCAGGCGTGGCCATTCTTCATCGGTGAGCTTGCCGGTGCGCAAATGCGTCTGATCGATGCGGCCGATGGAACCTACGATACGCACCGCCAACTGCGATGCACCCATTTCCATGGAAAACACCGCTACCGGCAGGCCTTCGTTCAGCGCCACGTGTTCCGCAATATTGATCGCCAGCGCGGTCTTGCCCATGGACGGCCGCGCCGCCAGCACCACCATGTCGCCAGCCTGAAACCCCGATGTCATTCGGTCCAGGTCGTAAAAGCCGGTGGGCACACCCGTGATGTCCATCGGGTTGTCGGCCATCTCCTGCACCCGGTCCAGCAACTCGACCACCAGCGTGTCCATGCCCTGAAAGCCCTGCTTCATGCGCGAGCCTTCCTCCCCGATGTTGAAGATCTTCTGCTCGGCCTCGTCCAGGATCTTGGCCACCGGCTTGCCCTGGGGGTTGAAGGCGTTGGTGGCAATCTCGTCGCTGGCGCTCACGAGTTTTCGCAGGATCGAGCGCTCGCGCACGATCTCGGCGTAGCGGCGGATATTGCTGGCGCTGGGAACGTACTGCGCCAGTGAATTCAGATACGCCAGGCCGCCCACTTCCTCGGCTTTGCCCAGGCTTTGCAATTGTTCGAATACGGTGATGACGTCGGCCGGCTTGGATGCGTTCACCAGCGTACTGATGGCGCCATAAACGACGCGGTGCTCGTAGCGGTAAAAGTCGCGGTCCACCAGCAGGTCACCGACGCGGTCCCAAGCCTGGTTGTCCAACAGCAGGCCGCCGAGCACGCTCGACTCCGCCTCCACCGAGTGCGGAGGAATGCGCAATTGCGCCACCTGGCGGTCAGGCGTGAAGTGGTCTTCAGAGGCTGAAAATACGGCAGACATGGAAATTCCTTGAGGCCGTCGATGCTACGCCGCGAACAGGGGCGCGTCCAGGGAAAGCCTGGGTACAAGTCCTGTACAACTTGTGTATACGAATTATCAACACCGAAGGAATCCGATTTGAAAAAGCAACGGGCCGCCAGCATCGAATGCTGACGGCCCGCTGGGGGTCGCTCGAAAAGTACGACTTAGGCGGTTTCGCCGTACACCGAGACGGTGATTTCAACCACCACGTCGGTATGCAAAGCCACGTTGACCTTGCTGTCACCGACGAGTTTGATCGGGCCGTTGGGCATGCGCACCTGGGCCTTGACCACGCCGTAGCCCTGCTTATTCAGTTCCTCAGCGATGTCGAAATTCGTAACGGAGCCAAACAGGCGCCCGTCCACGCCTGCTTTTTGCGTCAGCTTGATGGTAGCGCCAGCGAGCTTCTCGCCTTGAGCTTGCGACTCGGCCAATTTGGCGGCAGCGGCCTTCTCCAATTCGGCGCGCTTGGCTTCAAACTCCTGCTTCGCCGTATCGGTCGCGCGACGAGCACGACCGGCGGGAATCAGGTAGTTACGGGCATAACCATCTTTGACCCGGACGATTTCGCCCAGATTGCCGAGGTTGACGATTTTGTCGAGCAGAATGATTTGCATATGTGTGCTCCTTAGATGCGGTGCTGGTCGCTGTACGGCACCATCGCGAGAAAGCGTGCACGCTTGATGGCGGTGTTGAGCTGGCGCTGGAAAATGGCACGGGTGCCAGTCAGGCGCGCGGGAATGATCTTGCCGTTTTCGGCAATGAAGTCACGCAGGGTATCGACATCCTTGTAGTCGATCTCTTCCACGCCGGTCACCGTAAAACGGCAAAAGCGCTTGCGTTTGAAAAGCAGATTCTGTGCGGGGCGCTTGGGGCGCTTGTCTTTGTTCTTGAAACGACTGGGTCCGGCCATGATGGGCTCCTAAAGGGTGAAGGGCGGAGTCTGGACTCCGTCCGGCTTTTGATCTAAATCCTGTTCAAATTCCTGAATGTGAAAAACGACTGATTTGCCTTTGATGGGAGTTGCGAGAAATCCCTTGAACTGCCAGACGCTGCCAATGCTTTGTCGGACCAGCCTCTCTGCCATCGCGCCAAAGGCCTGTGCCTTGATGGACGCCTTGACCTGCCTGGTTTGACCTGCCTGTTCGAGCACCGATTCGTGTTCAAGCCTGAGGTCAATCGCTGGCAAGCCCGCCGGGGTGTAACGCAGGACATTCGTCTCCACGATACAGGCGCTCAGGACAAGCTGATTAGCAATGAGAAATCTTTCTCGCTCTCAAAAAAGTCAAGTCGCTACCAGATCAGGACGCGTATTCGGAGGGCTGGCTCTTGCGCGATTCTTCGCGCTCGACCGTCTTCATCATCGACGAAGGACCCGTATCCGCTTTCTTCTTCAGCACCGTCAGGTGCCGCAGGACCGCGTCATTGAACTTGAATGCATGCTCCAACTCGGCCATGACCGCTTGGTCGGCTTCGATGTTGACGCATAGGTAATGGGCCTTGGCCAATTTGTTGATCAGGTACATCAGCTGACGCCGACCCCAATCTTCAACGCGGTGGATTTTTCCGCCGCCGGCAACAATCATGCCCTTGTAACGCTCCAGCATGGCCGGAACTTGCTCACTTTGATCCGGATGGATCAACAGTACGATTTCATAATGACGCATAAACACTCCTTGTGGTTAAGAGTCGCCCACTGCGTCTGTAGTAGTGCGACAAGGCAAAGCCTAAGATTATAGGCGATTGGCGTCAGTCGATGCGCCCACGGCGTTTGACCCCCACATCAGGCTGACCAGGACGGCGGCGACCACACCGGCAGGAACACCAAAAACACCCGCTGAAATCGGCTGAATTTCAAACCACAAGCCATTGCCTGCCAGTTGCAGCGTCGCCCGTACGGCGGGCGAATTGATGACCATGTAGTAGATCGCAACCCCCAGCCCCGTCAGCATGCCAGCAACTGCTCCCGCACGCGTGGTTCGAGCCCAGAAGATGCCCAGCACCATCACCGGCACAAACGCCGACGCGGCCATGGAAAACGATGCAGACACCAGGTACAGGATATCGGCAGGCTTTTGTGCCGCCGCGTAAGCCGCGGACAAAGCCACCACCAACAAGGCAAACTTGGACAGCATCACGCGCTGCATCGCGCTGAAACGGCTGTTTTCGCCACGAAAATAGAGGTCGTGCGCCAGCGCGTTGCCGATCGTCAGCAACAGGCCGTCGGCAGTGGAGAGTGCGGCGGCCAGACCGCCGGCCGCAACCAGACCCGACACGATATAGGGCAGGCCGCCCAGTTCCGGACTCACCAGCATCACGATGTCCGCGCCCAATTTGAGCTCTGAAAACTGCAGGATGTGGTCGCCATTGACGTCGGCGACCGACAGCAGCCCCGGGTCCACCTTGGTCCACTGTGCCATCCAGGCAGGCAGTTGCGAAAAGTCCTGCCCTACCAGGTGGCTCATCACTTCGAATTTCACAAGCACTGCCAGCGCCGGAGCAGCGAGATAAAGCAGTCCGATGAAGAACAACGACCACGCAGCAGAAGTGCGCGCCTCGGCCACGGTCGGGGTGGTAAAGAAGCGGGTCAGCAGATGCGGCAGACCGGCCGTACCGACCATCAGGCAAAACATCAGCGCCAGGAAATTTCGGCGCGAGCTTTCAAAAGAATGCCGCTGCTGCGGTGATCCATCCGGGTCTCCGGCGAAGGCCTGGACGTGCGGCGGCATACCCCCCAAGGGACGCGAGCGCTCCTGGTTCTCGCGCATGGCACGGGTCCACTGCTCGCGCGCGGTGGCAGCGTCCTTCGGCAGCAACGCCAGTTCGCGGCTGGCGCTGAACACCTCGCTTGCATCGGCCCGCTGGAGATTGAGCCTGCGCAAATTTTCGTGCGCCACCCTGCGCTCGATGGCGAGTGAGGCCTCGACATTTTTCAGCTTCTTCTCGAACGCCTTGGCCCGGCGGGCGTACTCGTCCGTCACCTCCTGCTCCGCCGGGGAATCCATCAGCGCACGCTCCATGGCGGTAATCTTTTCCAATTGCTGACCGTACACCAGGGGCGCCAGCGGGTTGCCCAACTGCTTGTACGCCAGCCAGGAGACCGGGATCAGGAAGGCCAGCATCACAATCACGTATTGAGCCACTTGCGTCCAGGTCACGGCCCTCATGCCGCCCAGGAAGGAGCACAACAAGACGCCGCCCAAACCCAACAGAATGCCAATTTCAAACTGCACACCCGTCAGCCTTGCGGTGATCAGTCCGACGCCGTAGATTTGCGCCACGACATAGGTGAATGAACACATGACGGCCGCCAGCGCAGCAATGCGCCTGGGCCAAAGCCCTCCGAATCGTTCGGCAAAAAAGTCCGGGATGGTGTACAGCCCCATCTTGCGCAGGTGGGGTGCAATCAGCAGCGCAACCAGGCAAAACCCTCCCGTCCACCCCAGCACATAAGCCAGGCCACCGGGCTGCTCTTCGGTGCCAGAAAAGCCTTGAAGATACAGTCCTCCGGCCAGGCTGATAAAAGACGCTGCGCTCATCCAGTCGGCCGCAGTCGCCATGCCGTTGTACATTGCCGGAATGCGTCGTCCCGCGACGTAGTATTCATCGGGATCAGAGGTGCGGTTATAGATGCCTATGACCGCGTACAGCCCGATGGTACTGAACAGGAAGATCGCACCCATCCAGGGTTTGGACAAGCCTTCGCGTTCAGCCCAGAACAGCAGCACCAGGAAGATCGCCAGTCCAAGGATATAGAGCCCAAACCAGCGGTGCAATCGACGCTTGTACCTGGCGTAGTCCGCGGCGTCATAGGCCGGCGCATCGGCGTCGCCGCGTCGATTTCTAAGCCATGCGTACAGGGAAACGATGGCCACAAAGAGAATGACCGCGCCCTGGGCCGAGAACCAGAAGCTCAACGGCCACCCGGCCACGGAAAACTGTAGGTCCCGCGCAAAAAAGACGAAGCCGAAAGACGCCACAAACCACAGCGCCAGCAGCGTCACCCGCAACGGAAATGGCCGCACGCGGGGCGCGGCTTTCAGTGGCAACTGAGGGGGGAACTGCATGTCCATATCATGCCAGCGCCCCACTGTAAATCGGCTAGGGTTTTCCTAACTTTCAGCTCGCTGCAAGCAACTTCCAGGTGGCGATCACCGAGTCGGGATTGAGGGAAATGGATTCAATCCCCTGCTCCACCAGCCAGCGCGCAAAGTCCGGGTGGTCGCTGGGCCCCTGGCCGCAAATGCCCACATACTTGCCTTGGCGCCTGCAGGCGGCTATCGCCAGTGAAAGCAGAGCCTTCACGGCCGGATCGCGTTCGTCAAAATCCGCCGCCAGCAGCTCCAGCCCGGAGTCACGGTCCAGCCCCAGCGTGAGTTGCGTCAGATCGTTGGAGCCAATGGAGAAGCCGTCGAAGTATTCAAGGAACTCGTCCGCCAGAATGGCGTTGCTTGGAACCTCGCACATCATGATGATCAAGAGACCGTCGACGCCGCGCTTGAGACCCTGCTCTGCCAGCAACTCTGTGACACGGCGGGCTTGACCCAGGGTGCGCACAAACGGCACCATTACCTGCACATTGGTCAGACCCATCTCTCCGCGCACGCGCTTGAGCGCCTCGCACTCCATGGCAAACGCTTCGCGGAAGTCTTCGCTGACGTAGCGCGCGGCACCGCGAAAACCCAGCATGGGGTTCTCTTCGTCGGGCTCGTAGCGCGAGCCACCGATGAGCTTGCGGTATTCGTTTGACTTGAAGTCGCTCAGCCGCACGATCACCGGTTTGGGCCAGAACGCGGCCGCAATCGTGGCCACGCCTTCGGCCACCTTGTCCACGTAGAAGGCGCGCGGCGAAGCGTGGCCGCGGGCCACCGATTCCACCGCCTTTTTCAGATCCGCAGCGACATTGGGGTAGTCTAGGATGGCCTTGGGATGCACGCCGATGTTGTTGTTGATGATGAACTCAAGGCGCGCCAGTCCCACGCCGGAGTTGGGCAGTTGGCAGAAATCAAAAGCCATTTGCGGGTTGCCAATGTTCATGGTGATCTTGGTCTTGATCTCGGGCATGGCGCCGCGCTCGACCTCGGTCACTTCCGTTTCCAGCAGTCCGTCGTAGATGAACCCGGTGTCGCCCTGGGCACAACTCACCGTGACCAGCGTGCCGTCGCTCAAGTGTTCTGTGGCGTCCCCACAACCGACAACGGCTGGAATGCCCAGTTCACGCGCAATGATGGCGGCGTGGCAGGTGCGCCCGCCCCGATTCGTGACGATCGCCGAAGCCCGCTTCATGACCGGCTCCCAGTTGGGGTCGGTCATGTCGGTCACGAGCACATCTCCGGGCTGGACCTTGTCCATTTCGCTGATGTTGTGCACCAGGCGCACCGGCCCGGTGCCGATCTTCTGACCGATGGCGCGGCCGTGGGCCAGCACCGTGCCCTTGCCCTTGAGCGCGTAGCGCATCTCGGACTTGCCTACGGCCTGGCTCTTCACGGTCTCCGGGCGCGCCTGCAGTATGTAGAGCAGGCCATCAACGCCGTCCTTGCCCCACTCGATGTCCATCGGGCGCCCGTAGTGCTGCTCGATCACCAACGCATAGCGCGCCAATTGCTCCACGTCGGCGTCCGTGAGCGAGTAGCGGTTGCGCTGTTCGGTAGGGACATCGATGGTCTTGACCAGCTTGCCAGTCGCGCCCTTTTCCTGTGCCGTCGTGAACGCCATCTGGATCATCTTGGAGCCCAGATTGCGGCGGATCACGGCGCGCTTGCCGGCGCGCAGCATGGGCTTGTGCACGTAGAACTCGTCCGGATTCACCGCGCCTTGCACCACGGTCTCACCCAGCCCGTAGCTGGACGTGATGAAGACCACGTCGTCAAAGCCGGACTCGGTATCCATCGTGAACATCACGCCGGCCGCGCCTATGTCGGAGCGCACCATGCGCTGCACACCCGCACTCAACGCCACGTCGGCGTGGGCGAAACCCTTGTGCACGCGGTAGGAGATGGCACGGTCGTTGTAAAGCGAGGCAAACACCTCCTTCATCTTGTGCAGCACCTCTTCGATGCCGATCACGTTGAGGAAGGTCTCCTGCTGCCCCGCAAATGAGGCGTCGGGCAAATCCTCTGCCGTGGCGGACGAGCGCACGGCAAACGACGGTGTGGCATTGCCCGCGGTCAACGTGGCAAAGGCGGCGTGGATGGCTGCGTCGAGTTCGGCTGGAAAGGGTTGCGCCTCGACCATGGCGCGGATCTCGGCGCCCACTTTGGCGAGCGAGCGCACGTCTTCGGTATCGAGCGCGTTGAGCTTGGCATTGATCTTGTCGTCCAGCCCCTGGAATTTCAGAAACTCGCGAAAGGCATGGGCCGTGGTGGCAAAGCCCGTGGGGACACGAACCCCTTGTGGTAGCTGCGAAATCATTTCGCCGAGGCTGGCGTTCTTACCGCCAACGACATCGACGTCGGACATTCTCAGATTCTCAAAGGCAACGACCAGGGCGGTCGGACTAAAGCGTGCAGACATGGGAAGACTCCAGAAGTTAAAACCAGTGCTGCGCGCCTGGGCTTGGACCGGGGGTCAAAGTCAAGGGTCGCGCTCATGCCGGCGGCGCATCTTTGGAATATTTTGAGGTGTGCGAGAGCGGGCATGGGAGAATTCGGTGATTGCCGCAATTGTAGGTCACACCGGTCTGTTACCGACCGGTTACGGACTTGCAGCCCCCCTCAACCGCGCCATGGCGCAGCTTCGATCACGACGAACCCTATGCACAATCGCTCCGTGTTTTTCATCTCCGACGGAACCGGCATCACGGCGGAGACCTTTGGCAACGCCATCCTGGCGCAATTCGACATGAAGACGCGCCAGGTGCGACTGCCTTTCACCGACACCGTGGACAAGGCCCATCAGGCGGTGCGTCAGATCAACCACACGGCGGAGATCGAAGGCAAGAAGCCGATCGTGTTCACGACCCTGGTCAACATGGAGGTACTGGGCGTGATTCAGGAAGGCTGCAAGGGCATGCTGCTGGACATGTTTGGCACCTTTGTGCATCCGTTGGAAAACGAACTGGGCCTGAAGTCAAGCCACCGCATCGGCCGCTTCAGCGATGTCAGCAAAAGCCAGCAGTACCACGACCGGATCGAGGCCATCAATTTTTCCCTTGCCCACGACGACGGCCAGTCGCACCGCGACCTGGCGGGGGCCGATGTGATCCTGGTGGGAATCAGCCGCAGCGGAAAGACCCCAACCTCGCTCTATCTGGCCATGCAATATGGAATGAAGGTCGCCAACTACCCGCTGATCCCTGACGACTTCGAGCGCCGCGAGTTGCCGCCTGCCCTCACACCGTTCCGAAAGAAACTCTTTGGACTGACGATCACACCCGAGCGCCTGAACGAAATCCGCAACGAGCGCCGACCCGGGTCGCGCTACTCCAGCCTGGAGAACTGTCGCATGGAAGTGGCCGAGGCCGAGGCCATGATGCGCCGCGCCGGCATTCGCTGGCTCTCCACCACGACCAAGTCGATCGAGGAAATCGCCACCACCATACTGCAGGACACGAGGCCGGACCGCCCTGTGTACTGAAACGCCAGCAAAGTGCCGCGCTGTCGCCTACAATCGACCCCGACGGGCCTTCCCGCATGGTGGAGCGGCCAACCGGGTCAGGTGGGGAACCAAGCAGCCCTAACTGCAAAGCCAGTGCCGGGGTCAAGGCTCGTCAACTTACATTTCAATTTTCGGCGGCGTGCGGGTCACTACCCGGCGCGCCTTCTGAAACATCGATGATTGTGTGAGCGCTCGTGCTTGACAGGCTTTTTCCTACAGCAGAGCGCGTTGTCCGCCGACTTCATTCCCTGGTTCGACAGTTTTACAGTAGGCCTGTGTTCGCTCCAGGTTGACTTTGTCGCTCCGAACACCAGGAGAACTTCCCATGATCCCAGCCGCCATTGCCTTGAATCCCTTTGCCCTGATGATGGACCCGTCGTTGGTGCTTGAAGCCATGGAGCGCTCGGCCCAACTGCGCAGCCTGCGCCAGCGCAAATGCTGCCCGTTGGACGCGCCGCTGATGGCTCGGCGGGTGAACCGCGATCTCGAAGCCTTCGATGCCGGCATTGACGCTGGCCCGGACAGCGCGCTGGATGAGGCCGCTGCCGACGCGCTGATCGACGCCGTACTCGGCATGGAGAGCGAGCAACGGCTCAACTGAGCCACGGCGGTTGAGGACGGCACAGCCTCAATCGGTGTGCTGCGGCGCGTCCGCCACGCTTTCAAGGTATCGCTTCGCACCCTGCCCTGCGGCAAAGCCGCTTGCCATGGACGCGGTCAGCAAATAGCCCCCGGTGGGAGCCTCCCAGTCGAGCATTTCTCCGGCGCAAAAGACGCCGGGAAGCTGCTCCAGCATGAGCTGCTGATCCAGCACTTCGAACAGCACCCCACCGGCGCTGCTGATTGACTCGTCCAGAGGACGCGGCGCCACCAGGCGTATCGGCAAGGCCTTTATCGTCGCCGCCAGCGTGGGCAGATCGTGCATCTGCTCCTTGCCCAGGACTTCGTGCAGGATGGCAGCCTTGATGCCTTCGAGCCCGAGCCGGCTCTTCAGGTGGCTGGCCAAGGAGCGCGAGCCGCGGGCATGGGCGACTTCGGCCTGCACCTTCTCCAGCGACCAGTCTGGCAGCAGATCCAGACTGAAGGTGGCGCTGCCAGCGCGTGCAATCTCGTCGCGCAACAGGGCTGAGGCCGCGTACACCAGACTGCCTTCCACGCCGGTCTGCGTGGCGACGAATTCACCCCGGCGCGAAAAAGAAGTGCCCAAGGAATCGCGGCAGGAGATAGCCACCGACTTGAACGGCTGGCCGGCATAGCGGCTTGAGAACAGCTCCGTCCATCCCATGCGCTGCTGTGTTCCCACGTCAAAGCCGCAGTTGGACGGCAACAGGGGTGCGACCGCCACGCCGCGCGAGCGCAACAGCGGCGCCCAGGCGCCGTCCGAGCCCAATTGCGGCCAACTGCCGCCACCCAGCGCCAGCACGACGGCATCGGCCGTGACGATGCGCGCGCCCTGGGGCGTCTCAAATCGCAAGGCGTTTTGCACGTCCCAGCCGGTCCAGCGATGGCGCATGTGGAACTGCACGCCGCTGGCGCGCAGCCGGTGCAGCCAGGCGCGAAGCAGCGGTGCAGCCTTCAGGTCCTTGGGGAAAACGCGCCCCGACGTACCGACGAAGGTCTCCACACCCAGTTCAAGTGCCCAGGCGCGCGATCGCTCGCTGCCGAAGCGCTGCAACAGGGCTTCAATTTGCGCTCTCCTGGCGCCAAAGCGCCCGGCGAAGGCGTCGGCGCCCTCGGCGTGGGTCAGATTGAGCCCCCCTTTTCCGGCCAGCAAGAACTTGCGCCCGACCGAGGGCATCGCGTCAAACACCTGCACCACCACGCCCGCACCCGCCAAGACCTCGGCCGCCATCAACCCGGACGGACCGCCCCCAATGACCACTGCTGTTTTCATGTTTTCCTGATGTGTGGCCGCAGCCGTAGTAGGGGATTGTCCTCCAGTGCGCTTTGTCGGTTGAGCTTGCCAGCATCCGTAACAACCACCGCCGTCATTGCGAGCGCAGCGCCGCAATCCATGCCGGTTGGTTCGCCACCATGGATTGCCACGTCGCGTTGCTCCTCGCAATGACGCTTCTATAGCGCGATTGAATCTCGAAATTTTCGCAACGATCAATTCGTAATTTCAATCAAGCGACCATTCGCGCTCAGGAACGCAGCCCTGACCGTGGCACCCGGATAAGCGGCTTGCACCGCCCCCCGGTAGTTGCGCAGCTGCGCCACCAGCGTCGCGTCGTTCTGAGGTTGAGCACTGGACTTGTAATCCAGCACCCACCACTCGCCGCTGTCGCGCCGCTGCACCAGGCGGTCCAGGCGCAGGCTCTGACCCTGCCAGGTCAAGGCCACTTCGTTGCCCTGCCATTGGATGAGTTCGGCGTCCCAGGCCCAGGCCGCAGCGCCCGAGAGAATGAATTGGGTCATGGCCGCGGCCTGATTCGCCTGGCTCGCGTCCAGCGAAAATTCCGCTGCGACTGCTTGCAGTTGCAACGCACTGCAACTGCTTGCCCCCAGGGGCGCCCACTCGAGCAACCGGTGCATGGCCTGCCCCAGCACAGACTCGGCTGAATCGGCCACCACCGCGCTCTCGCGCCGGGCCCCGCTGGTGTCTTTGGCCTGCAACTCCAGCGGCAATTCGGGCAGAACCGGCAGGATGAATGGCGTCGCATCGGGCCCAGCGCGGATCTGGCCGGCATGCGCCACGGGTGGTTGCGCCAGCTGCGCGCACAGTGGCGACAGCCTTTGCCACCAGCTGCGCGGAGCCTCGCGGTGCGGCTGCACCGACGACAGCACCAGGCGCTGCTTGGCTCGCGTCATCGCCACGTACAGCGCATTCACCTCCTCGCGCTGGCGCGCGACCTGCTCCGCTTGCAACGCGTCGCGTGCGCACCCAGGCGGCGTGCTCTCACTGGCGACAAACACAAAGCGTTGGGGTGCAGTCGCTTCGCCCGGCCAATCGATCAGCACGCCCATGCTCTGCGCGTTGGGCGGCGGCGCATCAGCGTCCAGCAGCAGCACCACAGACGCCTCCAGGCCCTTGGCACCGTGGATCGTGAGCAGGCGCACCGCTCCGGCCTCAGCCGTGATCGGCGCCCGGATGCCGCCGGCCTTGAGCAGGCGCACCAGGGCATAGGGCGTGGCGTAGCGCGAGGCATCGAGTTGCAGCGACGCCGCCAGCAGCGAGCGCAGTTGCGCCAGCACCGTGGCGCGCAGCGCAGCCGGCGTGGCCGCAGCATAGCGTGCGAGCACGTCTGCTTCGTGATAGATCGCGGCCAGCGCGTCGTGCGGCGGCAGCAGCGAAATCCAGCCCTGCCAGCGCAGCAGGGTCGCGCCGATGGCTGACAGCGAGGCGGGCAGCGACTGCGACTGCTGCAGCAGTTCGAACCAGGAGGGCTTCGTAGGCAAAGCTGCCAGACCCTGACCCATGTTTGCCTTTTGCAGCAGCGCCAGTGCCCCCAAGTCGTCGTCACCCACGCCAAACAACGGCGACTTCAGCGCCCGTGCCAGCGACAGGTCGTGTGCGGTCGACACCAGCACGTCCAGCAGAGCCACGACGTCCTGCACTGCAGGCGCTTCGCTCAGGTCGGATTTTTCCGGTTGCTGGGCCGGGATATGCAAGGCGCGCAGTTCCTCCTGCATCACCGACAGGCGGTCGCGCTTGCGCGCCAGCACCAGAACGTCTTTGGCTTGCAGGCCCTGCTGCAATTGCTGCGCCAGCCAGGCCGCGGCCTGGCGACATTCCAGCGCCTTGAGCGTCTCCTCCACCAGTTCGCGCGGCGTTGTGAGGCTGTCGCGCCATCGGCCTGGGCCCCTTGCATTGTCCGCATCAGTAAACCGTGCGTCGCGTGCAATCTGCGGCAGACAGGCCACCGACCCTGCCGCCCCGGACTCGGTCGTGTGTTCGCGAAAACCTTCATATTCCCGCGCCGCCTGCGCTTCGTGCATGACTTCGTTCACGACCGCGATCACCCCGGGCGCGTTGCGCCGCGTGTGGTCGCACTGCAGCAGGCAGCCGCCCAGACCGTCGCGTACGAACGCCTGCGCGGCGCGAAACACCTGCGGTTCGGCGCGGCGAAAACGGTAAATGCTTTGCTTGGGGTCGCCCACGATGAAGACACTGGGAGCGTCGCTGCCCCCGCCCGCACCCACGTAGCCGCTGAGCCAGGCATGCAGCGCCTGCCATTGCAGCGGGTTCGTGTCCTGAAACTCGTCGATCAGGAGGTGGCGTACGCGCGCGTCCAGGCGCTGCTGCATCCAGCCGCTCAACTGCGCGTCGCCCAACAGCACCAGCGCTGCGCTCTCCACATCGTTCATGTCGACCCAGCCGCGTTCACGCTTGAGCGTCGCGTAGCACTGGATCAGCCGCCGTGTGAGCCGCGCCATGCGCTGCTGATAGAGCCAGGCGTCAAATTGCGAGCGCGCCTGCGCCACGGCCAATGCCAGTTGCTGTGCCTGGCGAATCTGCTCGATGCCGGCCATCTTTTCACCGAACTTGCGCGCTTCGCCCTTTTGCGTGAGCAAGGCCGCCAGCACGCCCGGCGCATCCCCGTCCGACAGTGCACGTTCCAGGTCCGCCCCCTTGGCGGAAAACGTCACCGCCTTGGCCGCGCCCAACGCCTTGGCCGCCTCCAACAGCAGGCTGCGCCCGCAAGCGCCTTGCAGCAGGGCCTCCTCGGGTGTAGCCAGTGCCGAGAACTCGGGAAATTGTTCGCCAAAACGCAGCACCGAGGCGTCGACCACGCCCCGGACGTCGGCGAGCGTAAATTCGACCCGCTTTTGCAGGGCCGAGTCCAGCGCCTTTTGCGCCTGGAAGCGTCCGTGCACCGCGACCACCGCCTCGTAATCGGCACGCGCCGGCGCGTGCGCCACCAGTGCCGCATAAAAAGGTCGCCACACCTGCGCCACCGCGGGCGCATCATCCTCCAGCAACTCGTGTTGAAGCGGTAGGCCCAGTGCCTGCATCACGCCCATGGGTGCGCTGCGCAGCAAGGCGGCAAACCAGCTGTGAAATGTGCGAATCTGCACCGAGCGGTCGCACGTCAGCAAGGCCGGGTAGAGCTGCTGCAGCAAGGCGGCGCCTTCCCTGGCACGCTGCGCGTTCAATCCGCGAGCGGCGAGTTCGGCCTGGAGTTGTTGCGGCGTGGCATGGACAAACTCGGCCAGCCACTCCTGCAGGCGCTGGCGCATCTCGCCCGCGGCCTTCTTGGTGAAAGTGATGGCCAGAATCTCCTGCGGCTGCGCGCCTTCGAGCAGGGCGCGCACGATGCGCGACACCAGCATCCAGGTCTTGCCCGCACCGGCGCAGGCCTCCACCGCCACGCTGCGCCGCGGATCGCATGCGACGGCATAAAAGTCCGCGCGCGATACTTCCACGCCATTGGCTCGAAAGGCGGGCGCGCTCATGCCGGGCCCGCCCAGAAGTCTTTTCGACACAGTCCGCGAGCGGCGCAGTACTCACAGGCGGCGCCCTCGCCCAACGCTGCCAGCACCGCGCCCTCCTGAATGCGCTCCATGTCGTGCAGCAGGCCGTCGATCAGGGCATCGCGCGCTGGCACAACCTGCTCCTGCTCGAACGTCTTGCTACCGCCTTTTTCACCCACGTTGACATAGGCTGCGCGCAGCGTGTCCTGTGGCAGCAGGGCCGCGTAGAACGCCAGTTGCGTGTCCTCCAGTGGCAGCTTTACCCGCTCGCCGGTCTGCGTCGGGGTCTCGGTCTTGTAGTCGATCAGCAGAACGGTTCCGCCAGGCAGGTGGTCGATGCGGTCGATCTTGCCAAACAGCGTGAGCTCGCCCAGCCGCTGCTCATGCGCGCTCTCGCCGACATCGAAGCGCGCGCCCGTGGCCTCGTGCGCGCCCAGCCAGGCGAGGTAGCCGTCGCGCACGCCGGGCCAGGCTGCACTGAAAGGCAAAAATTCGGCCTCGTCCATTCCCATGGCTGCAGTGACCGTCGCTGCAGCCAGCTCAATCAGGGCGCGCCGTTGGCTGTCATCGGCCGCCCCGCGCAGCTTCAGGTCATCGTGAAAGCGCTGCAGCACGGCGTGCAGCCAGAGTCCGAAGTCGCGTTTGTCGACTTCGGATTCGAGTTCATCCGCTTCCTGCAGGCCCAACAGGCGCAGCGCAAAGAAGCGGTAAGGACAGCGTCGCAGGTCCTGGTAGGCGCTGGCAGATAGCCGTCGCAGCGGCAAGCTGTCGCCCCGTGGCAGCGGTGGCAGCGTTGCCTGGGTCGCGAGCGTGCGCGCCACCCGCACATCGTCTGCCGCTAGCGCCAGGGAATCCATCTGCAAGGCCTGCACGAAACTGCT
Source organism: uncultured beta proteobacterium (assembly GCA_903909815.1). Classification (GTDB taxonomy): domain Bacteria; phylum Pseudomonadota; class Gammaproteobacteria; order Burkholderiales; family Burkholderiaceae_C; genus CAIKVZ01. The sequence goes on from CAIVXG010000014.1 coordinate 203,575, forward strand.
GGGCAGCAGCGGCTCACCGCTGTCGTCCTGCCTGCGCCACAGCACCTCGCAATGGGGAAAAGTGAGCGCGTGGCGCCAGGCCGCGCGGGTGGCCCGGCCCAGTTCCTCGCGCGAGTCCAGACCCAGTGCGGCACGCTGCATCGGCGTCCAGTTTGCGCCGGGTTCGGGCGCGGGATTCATCCGCACCTCGTCGCAACCGGGTAAGACCAGCGCCGCAAAGGGCCGCACCAGCAATTGGCTCAGCGGCAGGATAACGACCTGCGCCTCGCCGGGCGATAGCGGCGCGAAGCTGCCCGACTCCAGCACGGCGTCGACCCAGGCGCTGAACTCGGCCAGGCTCAGGCGGCGCGCAGCCTGAGGCAACGACTCGAATTCGGCATGACGCTGCGGCCCCAGGCGCAGCGCCTCGATCACGCGCGCACCGGCCGCGTCTGCGCTCAGCGGGATCCAGACACCAGTGCGCAGCAGCGTCTGGCCCAGGTCCTGCAGCCAGCGCGCCAGCGGGCGCGAGCGCGTGAGCGCTTCTCGTTCCAACTCCAGTTGTTGCAGCAGCGCTGGCACGAGCACCGCCGCTTCGCCCGCAAAGCCGCCAGCCTCGGTCATGGCCGGGTTGCCGGTGACAGCGCGCCACTGCGACAGGGCGGCGCGGCGCAACCGCCGTTCCAGCGCGGCCACGGCTTGCGGATCGAAGGCTGGCGCGTTCTTCAGCCAATCGAGCACGGCGTCGCTGCTGGCGTCCCAGCGGCTGGCCCGCAGACAGCCCATCACCTGCGCGGCAGCGCGCGTGGTGGACAGTTTCCAGCCGGTTTCATCGCGGATCGCCACGCCCTGCAGGTCGAGCATGGCGCGAATGCGCCGTGTCAGCACGCGGTCCGTCGCCGCCAGCGCCACCGGCACCTGGCCCTGCGCAACATGGCGCAGCACGCAAGCCGCGGCACGCTCGGCCTCGTCCTCAGAGTCGGACGCAGCATGCAGGGCGATGGGTCCTGGCGTAGCCGCAGCGTGCGCCCCGTCCAGGACGATCAAAGCGCAACGCCCGCCCATCAGTCCCTGCAGCGTTCGCGTCAGCGGCTCGGCCTGAAAACCCTGCATCACCACGACGCAGTCCCAGGCCCCAATGGCGTCGTCCGTCAGCAGCACGTCCGTTGGATAGGACGATGCCAGCGCCCATTCCAGCGCCAGACGCGACAGCGCCGCCTCCAGCGCCAGCGCCGGACCTTCCAGTCCGCTAAGCACCGCCGCGCGCGCCGCGTCACCCCAAGCGTTGCGCTCGGCCGGTGGCAGCGACGCCACCCGCGCTACCAAGGAATAGGCCGACTCCAGCAGGCCTGCACTCAGCAGCTCGCGCGCCTTTCCCAGCCCGGCGCGCTCCAGCAGGGACTGGGCTGTGAGCAAGTCGCGCCCCCGATCGAGCGTGATGTCTTCAGCATCGCGCGCGCCGCCGCCCAGGCTGCGCGCCCAGCTCGTTGTGGTCTCGAAGCGGGGTGCAAATCCAGAAGGAACGGACTGCGCCCACATGCGCTGCGCCAGCGCGATGAGTTGGGCAAATGGCAGCAGCACCAGGGTGCGGGCCGGATGGGCTGCACGTAGCTGCATCGCCTGCGCCAGCTGCGCCATCAGGCCGGTGTCGCCCGTGAGCCAGCGCTGCACGCTGTGCCAGGAGGGGTCAAATTCATGCTTTGTCACTATGGCGGTCATAGCATCATCGAGGCAGGTGCGGCTGCATATGGAGGCGGTGTATATGTCACAATGCCCCGACTTTAGCGCCACAGCCCATTTACCAAGGAACCATCATGGCCAGCGACCTGATCACACACACCACCGACGCCACATTCGACAGCGACGTATTGCAGTCCGACAAGCCGGTCCTGGTGGACTACTGGGCCGAATGGTGCGGTCCCTGCAAAGGCATCGCGCCGATCCTGGACGAACTGGCGCAGACCTATGACGGCAAGCTGCAGATCACCAAGATGAACGTCGACGAGAACCGCGACATTCCGGCCAAGTTCGGCATCCGCGGCATCCCCACGCTGATGGTGTTCAAGAACGGACAACTCAGCGCCACCAAGGTCGGCGCCATGAGCAAGGCGCAGATGAGCGCTTTCATCGACGAACAGTTAGCCTGATACGTGAGCATTTGTCGGGTTACGCCCTGCTGGGCTAACCCGACAGTTTTTTTCCTGTCATAATTCGGCCAGTTCACCGTGGGGCACCCCAGCCCGACAGTTCGAGTTCCCGGCAGTTCAGGCCCCTACCGCCTGGCTACCCACCTCCCCCCTGCTGTTCTCGCCTCTTCCCTTTCGGATTCACTCCACACTGCCCCACGGGCTTCACCCCATGCACTTAAACGAACTCAAGGCACTGCACGTTTCCGAAGTCCTGAAACAGGCTGAAGAACTGGAGATTGAAAACACCGGCCGCATGCGCAAGCAGGAGTTGATGTTTGCCATCATCAAGAAGCGCGCACGCACCGGCGAGCAGATCATTGCCGACGGCGTGCTCGAAATCCTGCCCGACGGTTTTGGTTTCCTGCGCAGCCCGGACACGAGCTACACCGCGTCTACGGACGACATCTACATCAGCCCGAGCCAGGTGCGCCGCTTCAACCTGCACACCGGCGACATGATCGAAGGCGAGGTGCGCACACCCAAGGACGGCGAGCGCTACTTCGCGCTGAACAAGCTGGACAAGGTCAACGGCGGTGGCCCCGAAGAGAACAAGCACAAGGTGATGTTCGAGAATCTGACGCCGCTGTTCCCCAATGTGCAGATGAAACTCGAGCGCGACAACGTCAAGACCGACGAGAACATCACGGGCCGCATCATCGACATCATCGCCCCCATCGGCAAGGGCCAGCGCGCCCTGTTGGTGGCGCCGCCCAAGAGCGGCAAGACGGTGATGATGCAGCACATCGCGCACGCGATCTCGGCCAACTACCCCGAAATCTACATGATGGTGCTGCTGGTAGATGAGCGTCCCGAAGAAGTGACCGAAATGCAGCGCACCGTCAAGGGCGAGGTGATCGCCTCCACCTTCGACGAACCCGCCGCACGCCACGTGCACGTGGCAGAGATGGTGATCGAGCGCGCCAAGCGCCTGGTCGAACTGAAGAAAGACGTGGTGATCCTGCTGGACTCGATCACGCGTCTGGCACGCGCCTACAACAACGTCGTTCCTTCTTCGGGCAAGGTGCTCACCGGCGGCGTGGACTCGAATGCACTGCAACGCCCCAAGCGCTTCCTGGGTGCTGCGCGCAACGTCGAAGAAGGCGGGTCGCTCACCATCATCGGCACCGCGTTGATCGACACCGGCAGCCGCATGGATGAAGTGATCTTCGAAGAATTCAAGGGCACGGGCAACTCGGAAATCCACCTGGATCGGCGCCTGTATGAAAAGCGCGTGTTCCCGTCGATTCAGCTCAACCGCAGCGGCACGCGCCGCGAGGAACTGCTGCTGGCCCCGGACATCCTGCAAAAGACCCGCATTCTGCGCCAGTTCATGTACAACATGGACGAAATCGAGGCCATGGAAATGGTGCTCAAGCAGATGAAGGCGACCAAGACCAACAACGAGTTCTTCGAGATGATGCGCCGCGGCGGTTAAGCCACATGCCTCACGCACGCCTCCTGTGCATGAGCGCAGGGTAAGCAGCGTTTACCCGAGTGCGTCGTTCACCTGCTCATGAAATTCGGCCATGCTGACGGCTGCACCGATTTCCCGGGGCAAGGCATCGCGCACCGAGAACACCCCCAGGATCTTCGGGCCCACGCCGACGATGGGCAAATGTCGAAAACCGCGCTCGATCATGATCAGCACCGCGTCCGACACCAGCGTTTCCGGCGCCACACAATAGGGGTTGCGAGTCATCACATCGGCTACCTGGCTCTTCTGCGGATCCAGCGCCTTGGCCAGGACGCGTGTCATCAAGTCGCGCTCGGTCAGTATCCCCAACAGGGTCGCTGCCGTATCCACGATCAACACGCTGCCGCAGTTGGCCTTGGTCATGACGCAGGCCGCCTCCCAGATAGTCGCATGCGGGCCCAGACTGATGACGTGCCTTTGGGACATGGATTGAAAAACGGTACGTTCAGGCATGGTGCAACCCCTTTCATGTGACGATGTAGATCCGGTTTTGCTGTGCGCGCGCTCAGCCCTCAGCGCAATGACGCGTTGATCTTGTCCAGCGCCTTGGCACCAGGGCACAGTTGCGCCTCGGCCAAGGTGTTGAGCGGCCGGTCGCTGGTGTTCAGTGAGGAATGCAAATCCGTGGCCAAAGGGTCCAGATACAACAAGCCCGTGACCACCTCGCCGCGCGCCTGATGCGTCTGCATATAGCTCATGGCCGCGTAGCGATCGGTGGCGTCGTAGTCCGCGTGCAGCTTGCGCAGGCGCAGCGTGGAGCCGTCGTGCTGCTGCACGTCCACCACTTCCCCCGCAGCGTAACGGGTCGTGATCTCGTCGCGCGTGGTAATGAAGTCGATGCGGCTCACGGCGTCGTTGTGCTGGCGCACATAGTCGTAACTCTTGGTGCTGCCCGAGTGGTTGTTGAAGGTCACGCACGGACTGATGACGTCGATGAAAGCTGCACCGCCGTGCGCCATTGCGCCCTTGATCAGGGGCACGAGTTGCTCCTTGTCGCCAGAGAAACTGCGCGCCACATAGGTGGCGCCGAGCTGCAGCGCCAGCGCCACCAGATCGACCGGCGAGTCGCTGTTGATGACGCCCTTCTTGCTCTTGGAGCCGCGATCGGCCGTGGCCGAGAACTGCCCCTTGGTCAGGCCATAGACGCCGTTGTTTTCCACGATGTAGCACATGCGCACGCCCCGGCGCATGGCGTTGGCAAACTGCCCCAGGCCAATCGACGCCGAGTCCCCGTCGCCGGACACACCCAGGTACAGTAGGTCGCGGTTCGCCAGATTCGCGCCCGTCAGGGCCGAGGGCATGCGCCCATGCACGGTGTTGAAGCCGTGCGACGCGCCCAGGAAATAGTCGGGTGTTTTGGAACTGCAGCCGATGCCCGAGAGCTTGGCGACGCGGTGCGGCTCGATGTCGAGTTCCCAGCAGGCCTGAATGATCGCGGCCGAAATCGAGTCGTGCCCGCACCCCGCGCACAGGGTGGAGATGCGGCCTTCGTAGTCGCGACGCGTGTAGCCGACCTTGTTCGTCGTCAGCGTGGGATGGTGCAGCCGGGGTTTGGCGATGTAGGTCATGCGAGCTCCTTGGGCTGTTTCTGGGCGGCGGTCTTGAGCGCACTTTCACGGATGGCGTTGGCGATGAAGCGCGCCGTGATCGGCGTGCCGTCATAGTGCAGCACCCGCACCATCTGTGCCGGATTGATGTCCAGTTCGTTCACCAGCATGGAATGCATCTGCGCGTCGCGATTTTGCTCGACCACAAACACCTTGTCGTGCGCGGCGATGAAATCGGCCACCGATTGGGGGAACGGAAACGCCTGCAGGCGCATTGCGTCCAGGTGCACACCTTCGACTTCGAGCACATCCAGCGCCTCGCGCATGGCCGGCGCGGTGGATCCGAAATAGATCACGCCCAGTTTTGTCGCCTGCTGTGCCTTGCGCAGCAAGGGCTGCGGCACCAGGTCGGCGGCGGTTTTGAATTTCTTCAGTAGCCGCTCCATGTTGTAGATGTAGTCGGGGCCGCGCTCGGAATATTGCGCGTAGGGGTTGCGTGTGGTGCCGCGCGTGAAGTACGCGCCTTTGCTCGGGTGCGTGCCCGGCAGTGTGCGCCAGGGAATGCCGTCGCCATCCACGTCCTTGTAGCGGCCGAAGTCCTTGCCAGCTTCCAGTTCCTCAGCCGTCATGACCTTGCCAATATCGTACTTTCTGGCGTCGTCCCAGGCAAAGGGTTTGCACAGGCGCTGGTTCATGCCGATGTCCAGATCGGTCATGACGAAGATTGGCGTCTGCAAGCGGTCGGCCAGGTCCAGTGCCGCAGCGGAATGCGTGAAGCACTCGTACGGGTCCTGCGGAAAAAGCAGCACGTGCTTGGTGTCGCCGTGCGAGGCATAGGCACAGGAGATCAGGTCGGCCTGCTGCGTGCGCGTGGGCATGCCGGTGGAAGGGCCACCGCGCTGCACGTTGATGATGGTCACCGGGATCTCGGCAAAGTAGGCCAGACCGATGAACTCGGTCATCAGTGACACGCCCGGACCCGAGGTCGCGGTAAACGCCCGCGCGCCATTCCAGCCCGCGCCCACCACCATGCCGATGGAGGCGAGTTCGTCCTCGGCCTGCACGATGGCGAAGTTGTGCTGTCCCGTGGCGGGGTCGACGCGGAACTTCTCGCAATACTTCTGGAACGCTTCGGGCACCGAGGTCGAAGGCGTGATCGGGTACCAGGCGGCCACGGTGGCGCCGCCATACACCAGACCCAGCGCCGCGGCAGAATTGCCGTCGGTGAAGATCTGATCCCCTACCTTGTCGGAGCGGCGCACGCGGATGCCCAAGGGCGCGTCCAGGTGCTCCTTGACGAAGTCACGCCCCAGGTGCAGCGCCTGGATGTTGGAGTCGAGCAGGCGCTCCTTGCCCTTGTAGGTTTCGGCAAAAAGCGTCTCGAATACCTCGGCTTCGACGTCGAGCAGCACCGACAGCGCGCCCACGTAGATGATGTTCTTGAACAACTGGCGCTGGCGCGGGTCGGCGTACGCGGCATTGCTGATCTCGGTCAGCGGCATGCCGATGGTGTGCACGTCCTTGCGAAATTTCGACTCGGGGATGGGGCGCGTGCTGTCGTAGAACAGGTAACCGCCGGGCTCGACTTCGGCCAGATCGGCGTCCCAGGTCTGCGGATTCATCGCAACCAGCATGTCCACGCCGCCGCGGCGGCCGTGGTAGCCCTTTTCGCAGACGCGCGCCTCGTACCAGGTCGGCATGCCCTGGATGTTGCTGGGGAAGATGTTGCGCGGGCTCACCGGCACACCCATGCGCATCACGGCCTTGGAGAACAACTCGTTGGCCGACGCCGACCCGGAGCCGTTGACGTTGGCGAACTTGATGACGAAATCATTGATGGCTTCGATGCGCTTCATGCTGTTACCTTCCGGGCGTCACGGCAGCCGGAACCGGCTTGCGTGGTGTTCAATAAAAACTTTTGCATGTCCCAGGCTCCGGTGGGGCAGCGCTCGGCGCACAGACCGCAGTGCAGGCAGACGTCCTCGTCCTTGACCATGACGCGCCCGGTCTTGAGGTCGGCCGATACATACAGCGCCTGATCCTGGTGCTGCGCCGGCGCCTTCAGCCGCGAGCGCAGATCCGCCTCATCGCCGTTGCTGGTGAAAGTGATGCAGTCCATGGGGCAGATGTCCACGCAGGCGTCGCACTCGATGCAGGTGTCGCGGTTGAACACGGTCTGCACGTCGCAGTTCAGACAGCGACTCGCCTCCTTGAACGCGGTCGCTGCGTCAAAGCCCAACTCCACCTCCACGCGGATGTTGGCCAGCGCCACCTCGGCCGCAGCCCATGGCACCTTGAAGCGATGGTCGTTGGAGACATCGTTGTGGTAGCTCCATTCGTGGATACCCATCTTCTGCGACATCAATTTCGTCAACGGCGCAGGCCGCACCACCACCGATTCGCCGTGCACGAAGCGATCGATCGACACCGCCGCTTCGTGCCCTTGGGCCACGGCAGTGATGATGTTCTTAGGACCGTAGGCCGCGTCGCCGCCGAAAAAGACATGAGGCAGGGTCGACTGAAACGTGTTCTCGACCAGCACCGGAAGACCCCATTTGTCGAACTCGATGCCGGCTTCGCGCTCGATCCAGGGGAAGGAATTCTCCTGCCCCACGGCCACCAGCACCGCGTCGCAGGCGAAGAACACGTCGGCGGCGCCGGTGGGCACCAGGCTGCGCCGGCCCTTGGCGTCGTAGACCGCGCTCACCACTTCAAACGTCATGCCGGTGAGCTTGCCGTTCTCGTGTTCGAAACTCTTGGGCACGTGGAAGTTGACGATCGGGATGCCTTCGTGCACCGCGTCTTCCTTTTCCCAGGGAGACGCCTTCATTTCTTCGAAGCCGCTACGCACGATCACCTTCACGTCCGAGCCACCCAGGCGGCGCGCGGAACGGCAGCAGTCCATGGCCGTGTTGCCCCCGCCCAGCACGATCACGCGTGGCGGCACGCTGGTGATATGACCAAAGGACACCGAAGCCAGCCAGTCGATGCCGATGTGGATGTGCGCTGCAGCCTCCTTGCGCCCGGGCACCTCCAGGTCGCGCCCGCGCGGTGCGCCGCAGCCGACAAACACCGCGTCGTACCCCTGCTTGAGCAGCGCCTGCAAGGATTCCACGCGTTGGCCGCTCTTGAACTCGACACCCAGGTCCAGGATGTAACCCGTTTCTTCGTCGATCACCGACTCCGGCAGCCGAAAACGTGGAATCTGCGAGCGGATGAAGCCGCCCGCCTTGGCTTCGCCGTCAAACACCGTCACCTGATAACCCAGCGGCGTGAGGTCGCGCGCCACCGTGAGCGAGGCCGGGCCGGCGCCGACGCAGGCGATGCGCTTGCCATTGGACGCGGCTACCTTGGGCATGCGCGCCTTGACGTCATCCTTGTGGTCGGCGGCAACGCGCTTCAGGCGGCAGATCGCCACGGGTTCGGGCTTCTCGCCGTTGTTCTCTTCCACCCGGCCGCGCCGACAGGCGGGCTCGCAGGGGCGGTCGCAGGTGCGACCCAACACGCCCGGGAACACATTCGAGACCCAGTTGATCATGTAGGCGTCGCTGTAGCGACCCTGACCGATCAGGCGGATGTATTCGGGAACGGGTGTGTGGGCCGGACAGGCCCATTGGCAATCGACGACTTTGTGAAAATACGTCGGTTGGGTGATGTTTGTGGGTTGCAAAACGTCCTCCTTGACCCGTGACGCGCCAAAGCGGCGCTGCAGGTGGATCGCAGTCTAAAGGCTCGTGCTTGGCAAAGCTTCAGGGCATTCCCGAAAACTGCGGGTTTTATGACCCATATCAAGAACTTTGTGGGCCCCCGCCCCAGCCGTCCTCAGGCGCTCGCGGCCAGGCGTGAAAAGGCTGCCACCACCTCGGGCGGTGCCTGCACCAGTTCAATTAGCACGCCTTCGCCGCTGACGGGGAATTCGTCGTTCGACTTGGGATGCAAAAAGCAGATGTCGAAACCGGCTGCGCCTTGACGGATTCCCCCGGGCGCAAAGCGCACACCCTGGTTCGTGAGCCATTGCACGGCCAAGGGCAGGTCGTCGATCCACAAGCCCACGTGGTTCAGCGGCGTGGCGTGCACCGCCGGCTTTCGCTGCGGGTCCACGGGCTGCATCAGATCGACCTCGACCTTGAAAGGCCCGCTGCCGATGGCGCAGATGTCCTCGTCCACGTTCTCGCGTTCGCTGCGAAACGTACCGGTCACCTCCAGACCGAGCATGTCCACCCAGAGCTTCTTAAGCCGGTTCTTGTCGGGTCCGCCGATGGCGATTTGCTGAATACCCAGCACCTTGAAAGGTCGTTCCGTTGGGATCATGGAGCGGTCCTCAAGCGAACTCGACAATGGCCTGATCCACGGCGAGCGAATCACCCTTGGCCGCCAGCACCTTGCTCACCACGCCGTCCTGAGCGGCGAACAGCACGTTCTCCATCTTCATGGCTTCGATCACGGCCACGCGCTCGCCGGCCAGCACCTTCTGCCCCACCTGCACAGCCACGTCGGCCAGCAGGCCCGGCATGGGTGAGAGCACGAAGCGACTCAAGTCCTGCGGCGGCTTGAACGGCATCAGACGCTGCAACTCGGCCATACGCGGGGACACCACCATGACTTCGATCTTGCTGCCGTTGTGCTGCACGCGCAGGCCCAGCGGATTGCGGGGCGTGCCGCGTTCCACCTGGGCGGTGAACGCTTGGCCGTTGACCGTGCCTTCGATGCGGATGTCGTTGATGCGCGAGTTGCTTTCGATCTCGTAGCAGTCGGTGCCCACGCGTATCACCGCCACGCCCGTCTTGCCAGAAAACTCATCCACATGCACGTCCACATGCCGATGCTCACCCGCCGCCTCCAGCACCACCACGGTGTAGTCCTGTCCGAGCTTGACGCCGTAGCCGGGCAGTTGGCCCGAGAGGTTGGCCGCGCGTTCACGCGACTTGCGCCGCACGAAGGCGGCGAGTGCGATCAGGAAATTGGCGTCGTCGTGCGGCACATCTTCCGCGCGGAAACCGTGGGCGTAGTTTTCGGCGATGAAGCCGGTGTTGAAGTCGCCTGCGACAAACTTGGGGTGCGCCAGCAGCGCCGCCTGGAACGGGATGTTGCTGGATACGCCGCGGATGACGAAGCCGTTGAGGGCTTCGCGCATCTTAGCAATCGCCTCCAGCCGATCCTTGCCATGCACGATCAATTTGGCGATCATGGAGTCGTAGTACATCGGGATTTCACCGCCGTCCTGCACGCCGGTGTCCACGCGCACACCCTGCCAGCGCGAAACATCAGAGGCGAACATGGTCTCGGTCGGTGGCTGAAAGCGCACCAGGCGCCCGGTGCTGGGCAAGAAGCCGCGAAACGGGTCCTCGGCGTTGATGCGGCACTCCATGGCCCAGCCCTCGCGCTTCACATCCGCCTGCGTGAGCGGCAGTTTCTCGCCGGCCGCGACACGGATCATCAGTTCCACCAGATCCAGGCCGGTAATGCACTCGGTCACGGGATGCTCGACCTGCAGGCGCGTGTTCATCTCCAAAAAGTAAAAGCTCTGGTCCCGTCCCACCACGAACTCCACCGTGCCGGCACTCTGGTAGTTCACGGCCTTGGCCAAGGCCACGGCCTGCTCGCCCATGGCCTTACGCGTGGCGTCGCTGATGAAAGGTGATGGCGCCTCCTCGATCACCTTCTGGTGCCGGCGTTGGATCGAGCACTCGCGCTCGTTCAAATAAACACAGTTGCCGAAGCTGTCGCCGATCAACTGGATCTCGATGTGGCGCGGCTCTTCGACAAACTTCTCGATGAACACGCGGTCGTCGCCAAAACTGTTGCGCGCCTCGTTGCGACAGGAAGTGAAACCCTCGAACGCCTCCTTGTCGTTATAGGCCACGCGCAAGCCTTTGCCACCGCCGCCGGCGCTGGCCTTGATCATCACCGGATAGCCGATGCTGATGGCAATCTCGACCGCGCGCTCGGCCGTCTCGATCGCGTCATTCACGCCTGGGATGCAGTTCACGCCGGCCGCGTTCGCAAGTTTCTTGGACGCAATCTTGTCCCCCATGGCCGCGATCGAATGGTGCTTGGGGCCGATGAAAACAATGCCCTCCTCTTCCACGCGCTTGGCAAAGGTCGCGTTCTCACTCAGGAAACCGTAGCCCGGATGCACGGCCTGGGCCCCGGTCTGCTTGCAGGCCGCGATGATCCTGTCGACCAACAAGTAGCTCTCGCGACTAGGCGGCGCGCCGATGTGAACGGCCTCGTCGGCCAGCAGCACGTGGCGCGCGTCTCGGTCCGCGTCCGAATAAACGGCCACGGTCAGGATGCCCATCTTGCGGGCCGTGAGGATGACGCGGCAGGCGATTTCTCCGCGATTGGCGATCAGTATTTTGGTAAACATATTCTTTCTCCTATTGACTTGGCTTCATCCGCCCTGCGTCACTGCGAGGCCGCAGGCCGTGGCAGTCCATCGTGGCGTAACACGCGAGCCATGGATTGCCGCGCTACGCTCGCAATGACGGACAGGGATGTCATGTGGTTTCGAAACTGTGGAGCAACTTCAAAGCGGAATGTTGCCGTGCTTGCGCCACGGGTTTTCCAGCTTCTTGTCTTTGAGCATCACCAGCGAGCGGCAGATGCGCTTGCGCGTCTCGCTGGGCAGGATCACATCGTCGATGAAACCGCGCGCGCCGGCGACAAAGGGATTAGCGAAGCGGGCCTTGTATTCGGCTTCCTTGGCGGCCAGCTTGGCGGGGTCGCCCTTGTCTTCGCGAAAGATGATCTCCACGGCGCCCTTGGCACCCATGACGGCGATTTCGGCGTTGGGCCAGGCGAAGTTGACGTCCCCGCGCAGATGCTTGGAGGCCATCACATCGTAGGCGCCGCCGTAGGCCTTGCGCGTGATCACGGTGATCTTGGGCACGGTGCATTCGGCGTAGGCGTAGAGCAGCTTGGCGCCGTGCTTGATGATGCCGCCGTACTCCTGACTCGTCCCCGGCATGAAGCCCGGCACGTCGACGAAGGTGATCACCGGGATGTTGAAGGCGTCGCAAAAACGCACGAAACGCGCGGCCTTGATCGAGCTCTTGATGTCCAGGCAACCCGCCAGCACCAGCGGCTGATTCGCCACGATGCCCACGGTCTGGCCGTCCATGCGGGCAAAGCCGATCAGGATGTTCTTCGCGTACTCGGGCTGGAGCTCGAAGAAGTCGCCGTCGTCCACGGTCTTGACGATCAGCTCCTTCATGTCGTAGGGCTTGTTGGCGTTGTCGGGGATGAGCGTGTCCAGGCTCTTTTCCAGGCGGTCAATCGGGTCGCCGCTGCGGCGCACCGGCGCCTTCTCGCGGTTGTTCAGCGGCAGGTAGTTGTATAAACGGCGCAGCATCAGCAGCGCCTGCACGTCGTCCTCGAACGCCAGATCCGCCACGCCGCTCTTGGTGGTGTGGCTGATGGCGCCGCCCAGTTCTTCTGCCGTCACCTCCTCGTGCGTCACGGTCTTCACCACTTCCGGGCCGGTGACGAACATGTAGGAGCTGTCCTTCACCATGAAGATGAAGTCGGTCATCGCCGGCGAGTACACGGCGCCGCCGGCGCAGGGGCCCATGATCATGCTGATCTGCGGCACCACGCCGCTGGCCATGACGTTGCGCTGGAACACGTCGGCGTAGCCGCCCAGCGAGGCCACGCCTTCCTGGATGCGCGCGCCGCCCGAGTCGTTCAGCCCGATCACGGGAGCGCCGACCTTCATCGCCTGGTCCATGATCTTGCAGATCTTCTCCGCGTGCGCCTCGCTCAAGGCGCCGCCGAACACCGTGAAGTCCTGGCTGAAGACAAACACCAGGCGCCCGTTGATCATGCCGTAGCCGGTGACGACGCCGTCGCCCGGAATCTTCTGCTCTTCCATGCCGAAGTCCACGCAGCGGTGCTCCACGAACATGTCCCACTCTTCGAAGCTGCCCTCGTCCAGCAGCACTTCGAGCCGCTCGCGCGCGGTGAGCTTGCCCTTCTTGTGCTGCGCGTCAATGCGCTTTTGGCCTCCGCCCAGATGGGCCGCGGCGCGTTTTTGTTCCAGTTGTTCCAGGATGTCGTGCATGGGGTCTCTCCGTTACTCGGTTGGTTTTAGCGCTTCAAACAGTTTGGCTGCTGGCTTGCAGAAGCCGTCTTGCGGCAGTCGTTGCGGGTAGGTGTCCTGCGGTCACCTCGGCCGTGAGTTGTGGCAGCAAGGCGCGAACTTTGGGGTGCTGGCGAAACGCCTGCTTCAAGCCTGAGGCTATGCGCTCCCACATCCAGTCCTTGGCCTGCACCTGGCGCCGCAGGCTCCAGCGGCCAGAGCGGGTTTGCAGTGACTTGAACTCGGTTGCGGCGGCCCAGAATCGTTCTACACCCTCGCCCTTGAGCGCGCTCAACTGCAGCACCTGCGGCTGCCAGTCGCTTTCGTCGGGCTCGGCGTGGCCGTGCAAGCCCAACAGGCGCAACGCGGCCTTGATCTGTAACTGTGCGCGCGTGGCAGCATCGGGGTCGATATCGGCCTTGTTGATGAGCACCAGATCGGCCAGTTCCATCACACCCTTCTTGATCGCCTGCAGGTCGTCGCCGGCGTTGGGCAACTGCATCAGCACGAACATGTCGGTCATGTTCGCTACCGCCGTCTCGGACTGGCCCACGCCCACGGTCTCGACAATCACCACGTCATAGCCCGCAGCTTCGCACACGGCCACAGCGTCGCGGGTCTTCTCCGCCACGCCGCCCAGCGTGCCGCTGCTCGGGCTGGGCCGGATGAATGCGTGCTGTTGCACCGAGAGCATGTCCATGCGCGTCTTGTCGCCCAGGATGGAGCCGCCGGAAACGCTGGATGACGGATCAACCGCCAGTACGGCAACCCGATGCCCTTGTGCGATCAGGTACAGCCCCAGCGCTTCGATGAAAGTGGACTTGCCAACGCCCGGAACGCCGCTGATGCCAATGCGAAACGACTGGCCGGTATGCGGCAACAATGCGCTCAGCAATTCATCACCCTGCACCTGATGTTCAGGCCGCGTTGACTCCAGCAGCGTGATGGCTTTCGCGACGGCGCGGCGTTGTACCGCAGGCGCACCGTGCAGAATGCCTTCGATCAAACCGGCTTGAATCACCCGCGCGCCTTTTGTATTTGCTCCAGAACGTCTTTGGCGCTGAAGGGGATGGGCGTGCCCGGACCGTAGATGCCTTTCACGCCAGCTTCATACAGCATGCCGTAGTCCTGGCGTGGGATCACGCCGCCGACGAAGACCACGATGTCATCGGCGCCCTGCTTCTTGAGCTCGGCAATGATGGCGGGGACCAGGGTCTTGTGGCCAGCGGCGAGCGTGGACACGCCCACTGCGTGCACGTCGTTTTCGATGGCTTGTCGCGCACATTCCTCGGGCGTTTGAAACAAGGGACCCATATCCACGTCGAAGCCCAGATCGGCGAATGCCGTGGCCACCACCTTGGCGCCACGGTCGTGCCCGTCCTGGCCCAGTTTGGCGATCAGCACACGTGGGCGGCGACCTTCCTTGTCGGCGAAAGTGTTGACCGCGGTCTTGATTTGTTCCCAAAATTCCATGGTGTCAGCTCCGGTGGCAGCCGAATCGTAGGCAGCGGCATACACGCCGCTGACCTTTTGCGTATCGGCGCGGTGGCGACCGTAGATTTTTTCCAAGGCATCGCTCACTTCGCCCACGGTGGCGCGCAGGCGCACCGCTTTGATCGACAAATCCAATAGATTGCCTTGACCACTGTGCGCCGCTTCAGTCAGCGCCGATAGCGCAGCCTGCACGGCCACCCCATCACGCTGCGCCTTGATCACGGCGAGGCGCGCTATCTGGCCATCGCGCACGGCCACGTTGTCGATCTCGCGCGAATCCACCACGTCCTCGGTCTTGAGCCGGTATTTGTTCACGCCCACGATCACGTCCTGACCCGAGTCGATACGCGCCTGTTTCTCTGCCGCAGCGGCCTCGATCTTGAGCTTGGCCCAGCCGGAGTCCACGGCCTTCGTCATGCCGCCCATGGCTTCGACTTCCTCGATGATGGCCCAGGCCGCGTCCGCCATGTCCTGTGTGAGCCGCTCCATCATGTAACTGCCGGCCCATGGGTCGATCACGTTCGGGATGTGGGTCTCTTCCTGGATGATGAGCTGGGTGTTGCGCGCGATGCGCGAGGAGAATTCCGTGGGCAGCGCGATCGCCTCGTCAAAGGAGTTGGTGTGCAGCGATTGGGTGCCGCCAAAGACCGCCGCCATGGCCTCGATTGTGGTGCGCACAACGTTGTTGTACGGGTCCTGCTCGGTCAGGCTCCAGCCGCTGGTCTGGCAGTGCGTGCGCAGCATCAGGCTCTTGGGCGACTTGGCGTCAAAGCCCTTCATGATGCGGCACCACAGCAGGCGCGCCGCGCGCATCTTGGCCACCTCCAGATAGAAATTCATGCCGATGGCCCAGAAGAAACTCAGACGCCCGGCAAAGCCGTCCACGTCCATGCCCTTGGCGATGGCCGTCTTCACGTACTCCTTGCCGTCGGCCAGCGTGAAGGCCAGTTCGAGCGCCTGGTTCGCGCCGGCTTCCTGCATGTGGTAGCCGGAAATGCTGATCGAGTTGAACTTGGGGCAATGCTGCGCCGTGTACTCGATGATGTCGCCAATGATGCGCATCGAGGGCGCAGGCGGGTAGATGTAGGTGTTGCGCACCATGAACTCTTTCAGAATGTCGTTCTGAATAGTGCCGCTCAACTTGTCCTGGCTCACACCCTGTTCTTCCGCCGCCACCACGTAGCCGGCCAGCACCGGCAGCACCGCGCCGTTCATGGTCATGGACACCGAGACCTTGTCCAGCGGGATCTGGTCGAACAGGATCTTCATGTCCTCGACCGAATCGATCGCCACGCCGGCCTTGCCCACGTCGCCGGTGACGCGCGGATGGTCCGAGTCGTAGCCGCGGTGTGTCGCCAGATCAAAGGCCACGCTCACGCCCTGGCCGCCAGCGGCCAGGGCCTTGCGATAAAACGCGTTGGACTCTTCTGCGGTGGAGAACCCGGCGTACTGGCGAATAGTCCAGGGCCGCACGGCATACATCGTGGCCTGCGGTCCGCGCAGGTAAGGCTCAAAGCCCGGCAACGTATTCGCATACGGCAGGTCGGCCGTGTCGGCTGCCGTATACAGCGGCTTGACGCTGATACCGTCAGGGGTGAGCCAGTTGAGCGCCGCCACGTCGCCACTGGGGGCGGATTTGGCGGCAGTCTTGGCCCAGGCTTCAAGGCTGGCGGGTGAGAATTCAGGTGTCTTTGAGCTCATGGCGCTTGCGCAGTTAGGAATGAAGTTCCAGCGTCCTCTCAGACGCGAAACGAGTGTACATCATTCATAATTATTGATGCAAAATATTATTTTCAGCTTACAATCGGGGCCATGGTAGCCCTTTCACTTGCCCCGCGCGCGCTTTACGAGGAAGTCGCAGAAATCCTGCGTCAGCGCATCTTCAAGCGCGAACTGGAGCCCGGAACCTGGATCGATGAGCTCAAGATAGCTGAGGAATACGGCATCAGCCGCACCCCTCTGCGCGAAGCGCTCAAGGTGCTGGCGGCCGAAGGCCTGGTCACCATGAAGGTGCGCCGCGGCGCCTACGTGACCGAGGTGTCGGAGCAGGACCTGCGCGACGTGTATCACCTGCTGAGCCTGCTGGAGTCCGACGCCGCCGGCGTGGTCGCCGCGATGGCCACAGAAGCCCAACTCAAGGAACTGCAGACGCTGCATCAGCAGCTCGAAAAGGCCACCGCGCACACCGACAAGTTTTTCGAGATCAACGAACGCTTTCACATGCGGCTGCTGGAAATCGCCAACAACCGCTGGCGCAATCAAATGGTGGCTGACCTGCGCAAGGTGATGAAGCTCAACCGCCATAACTCGCTGCTCAAGTCTGGGCGCATCAAGGAGTCCCTGGCCGAGCACCGCGCCCTCATGGAGGCGCTGGAGGCGAAGAACGCCAAGGTCGCTGTGCAGCGTATGCGCGAGCATTTCAGCAACGGGCTGGAGGCTGCGGCCTGATCGGCTGACGCCGTCGCGCGCGTCACAGTTGCAGGCTTGCGCCCTTTGCTTGCAGTCATTCGAGGTTGGGACCGCTGCCAACGGGCAGCGCGTCAGTCGTCCAGAAAACTCCCCTTGTAGAAACACCAGGCCGTGCCATCGTGCAGGTAAAAGTGACCGTCGGCGCAATCATCCTTGCCGGGAAAATACTCGCGATAGGCGCGCGGCACCAGACGCTCGAGCTGGGCGTCGCTGAGTTCATCGAATTCTTCGGGTGTGATCGGCTGGCCGACTCGTAGTTTGCGTTTTTCCATGGGCTGATCTGAAGTACGCTGAAATTATGACAACTCGGGATTAACCTGCAACGTCAGCGGTTTGCTGTGCCCTTGCCAGCACCTCCCGCGCGGGCAAGGTCTTCATCCGGTGGTCGCTCCACACTTGGCGCCAGCGGCGCGCGCCGGGCAGGCCGTGGCGCAGGCCCAGCATGTGACGGGCGACGCTGTACCAGGGCGTGTCGTTGGCTGCGGCTTCGCGCTCCATGTAGGCCACCATCAGCTCTTCGACACGCTCTCGCGTCATTTCCAAAGCGGGTGCGCAGCCGAAGAACTCGGCGTCCCAACTGCTGAGCCACCAGGGGTTGTGATAGGCCTCGCGCCCGACCATCACGCCGTCCACGTGCTGCAGTTGCTGCGCCACCTGGTCGCTGGTTCGGACGCCGCCATTGACGCAGATCGTGAGCTCGGGAAAGTCGGCCTTCAGCCGGTGCGCGAGCTCGTAGCGCAGCGGCGGGATCTCGCGGTTCTCCTTGGGGCTCAAGCCCTGAAGCCAGGCGTTGCGGGCGTGCACGATGAAGGTGGTGCAGCCGGCCTGACTCACCGTGCCGACAAAGTCGCGCACGAAGTCGTAGCTCTCGTCGCGGTCGATGCCGATGCGGTGCTTGACTGTGACCGGGATCGAGACGACATCGACCATGGCCTTGACGCAGTCGGCCACGAGCTGCGGCTCGGCCATGAGGCAGGCACCAAAAGCGCCGCGCTGCACGCGCTCGCTCGGACAACCGCAGTTGAGGTTGATTTCGTCGTAACTCCACTGCTCGCCCAGACGCGCGCAATGCGCCAGATCACTGGGCTCGCTGCCACCCAGCTGCAATGCAAGCGGCTGTTCTTCGGCGTTGAAGCGCAGATGCCTTGGCACATCGCCGTGCAACAGCGCGCCCGTGGTCACCATCTCGGTGTAGAGCAGAGTATTCTTGGTCAGCAGCCGATGAAAATAGCGGCAATGTCTATCGGTCCAATCCATCATCGGGGCCACGGAAAGGCGCCAGAAGTTGGCCGAAACCGGGGCGTTCACAGGCATGGTCCGAAACTCACAGTCGAACGATGAACTGGTACCGCACGGCCTCGAGTTGCGCGGCGCTGACGCGCTGCGGCGCAATCTCGGCCAGCGGCAACAGCACAAAGGCGCGCTGCGCCATGCGCGGATGCGGAACCGTCAGGGACGGGCTGTTGATGGCCGCGTCCCCGTACAACAGCAGATCCAGATCGAGCGTGCGCGGGGCGTTGGCGTAGGGTCGTTCGCGACCCGCTTCATACTCCAGCGCCTGCAATTGCGCCAGCAGGTCTGGCGCAGACAAATGGGTGGAAATTTCCGCCACGGCGTTGATGAAGTCAGGTCCGCTGGCTTCCACCGGTGCGCTTTGGTACAGACCGGAGCGGTGCGTGACGGTCGTGCCAGGCAGCCGCGCCAACGCATCCATCGCAGCGAGAACCGAGACCGCAGCGTCACCTAGATTGGCACCCAGTGCAATGCAGGCGACCACGAGATCGCGACCGTCTTCCATCAATCGGAAGATCGTTCGCTGGGCGCATCGGCTGCGCCGCCCTCGCCTGCCGGGCGGCGCGCGCGGCGGCGGCGGCGCTTCTTCGGCGCATCGAACTGATCGCCGGAGGCAGGCTGAGGCGCCAGCCCTTCAGCATCCGAACTGCGCTCGGGCTTGGGGGAAACCCGGTCCGTAGCATCCGTACCCGGGACCTTCGCGACCCGCCCCTTTTGTCGCTTGTGCTGCTCTTCGCGCGCCTGCTCGATCAGATCGTGGCGCTGGTTGTCATCGGCCAAGCTGAACTGCTGCCACCAGTCAGCCAGGGCTTCATCCACCTCGAGCGCGTCCGCGCGCAGCCGCATGAAGTCAAAGCCGGCGCGAAAGCGCAGCTGTTCCACCAAGCCGTAGGCCGAGGCGCCAGAACGCTTCTCGAAGCGGGTCTGCATCATCCAGATTTCGCGCATGTCGGCAGCCAGCTTGCCGCGCCCGGAAACGTCGCCGATGCGTGCATTGAACACGTCGTCGATCGCTTCTTCCAGCGCCGGGAACATGGGCTGGCGTTTTTGCCTGTGGGCCCAGCCGTCGCGCACGTCTTCCCATAGCACGCAGGCCAGCAGAAAGCTGGGCGCCACCGGTTTGCCTTCGCCCACGCGCCTATCCGTGTCCTGCAGCGCCGCGCTCACAAAGCTGCTGGCAGCGCGCTCCACCACCACGTCCAGCAGCGGGTAGATGCCGCGCGCCATGCCCAGCTCTTTGAGCTTGGCGATGGTGGCCATGGCGTGGCCGGTCTGCAGCAACTTGAGCATCTCATCGAACAAGCGGCTTTGCGGCACGTCGCCCAGCAGCTGCTGCGATTCGATCAGTGGTTTGGCGGTCTTGGGGTCGAGCTTGAAGCCCAGGCCCTGCAGCTTGGCGGCAAAGCGCACGGCGCGGATGATGCGCACCGGGTCTTCGCGATAGCGCGTGGCCGGGTCGCCGATCATGCGCAACAGCAGTTTCTTCGCGTCCTTCATGCCACCGTGGTAATCCACCACGATCTGTGTCTGCGGGTCGTAGTACATGGCGTTGATGGTGAAGTCGCGGCGCGTGGCGTCCTCGTCTTGCGGACCCCAGACGTTGTCGCGCAGCACTCGCCCCGTGGAGTCGACGGCGTGCTTCATTCCTGCCAATTCGCTCTTGCTGGTCTTTTCGTTACCCGCCACCTGTTCGGCCGCCGCGTTGTCCAGGTAGGCGCGGTACGTGGAGACCTCGATCACTTCATGCTCGCGCCCGCGGCCATAGACCACGTGCACGATGCGAAAGCGCCGACCGATGATGAAGGCGCGTCGGAACAGGCCCTTGACCTGTTCGGGCGTGGCGTTGGTGGCCACGTCGAAGTCCTTTGGGCGCAGGCCCAGCAGTAGGTCGCGCACCGCGCCGCCCACGATGTAGGCCTCGAAGCCTGCGTCTTTCAGCGTCTGCACCACGTTGCGCGCGCGCTCGTCCACCAAACTGGGGTCGATACCGTGCTGGGTTGCGCTGAACTCCTCGCGCTTGCCGAAGCTGGGCCGCTTGGTCTTGCCAGAAGTACCCGAGGACTTGCCCAGGAGTTTGTCGAAGAATTTTTTAATCATATTGAAAATATTTTTTTGGGAAAGTCCAAAGCTACACGCAGTGAGCGTGCTCTGTCCCCAACACTTTGGACATGCCGCGTGGCCTGCTGGCCCGGGAATTTGACATCAATTATTTTGCAGGAAACAGTTCCAGTATGCGCCATCCACGCTGGGTGGCAATGGCGCGGAGTTTGTCGTCCGGATTGGTGGCGACCGGGGTGTTCACTTTCTCCAGCAGCGGCAAATCGTTGATCGAGTCCGAATAGAACGTGGTCTGCAGATCGCGCCATTGGAGTTGGCGCTGTTCCAACCACTGTTCCATGCGCGCCACCTTGCCCTCGCGAAAGGTCGGGATGCCGACGATTTCGCCGGTAATCCAGCCGGTGCCACCGGGCTGCGTATCGCGCTCCAGTTGCACGGCAAGCAGTTCGTCCACACCAAAGGCATCGGCAATGGGTCGCGTCACAAACTCGTTCGTCGCCGTGATGATGAGCAGGCTGTCTCCGGCTTGCCGGTGCGCTTGCACCAGTGCCAGTGCTTGCGGCTGCATTGCCGGGCGGATCACCATGCGCATGAAATTCTCGTGTGCCGCAGCCGACAGCGCCGCCCCCTGTTGCCGCACGGCTTGCGTGGCAAACCGCACATAGTCATGGATGTCAAGCGTGCCCTCCTGGTAGGCACGGTAGAAGGCGTCGTTGCGGCGCAGGAACTCCACGCTGTCGGTCCATCCCAGCGCGGTGGTGAACTCGCCCCAGGCAAAGTCCGAGTCCAGCGGCAACAGCGTATGGTCCAGGTCGAAAAGAGTGACTTTCAAGGTGTGTCGTCCATCATGGCTTTGATCAGTGGGATGGTAATGGCACGCTTGCTTTGCAGCGCGTAGCCATCCAGCAAGTCCAGCAGTTCCATCAGACTGCCTAGATCGCGGCTGAATCGGTTCAGCATGAAGTCCATCACCTCGTCGCTCAGGAACACGCCACGGGCGTCGGCTGCCTTGCGCAGCACACCG
The DNA here is from genome assembly GCA_903909815.1 of uncultured beta proteobacterium. GTDB lineage: Bacteria > Pseudomonadota > Gammaproteobacteria > Burkholderiales > Burkholderiaceae_C > CAIKVZ01. The sequence goes on from CAIVXG010000014.1 coordinate 225,182, forward strand.
CGGCGTGCATTTTCGTCCAGCACCTGCAAGGCATGGATGTGGCCCCAGCCCAGACGCGTGCGCAGGTCTTCGCGTAGCTTCAATTCCTTGGGCGGCAGCTCACCGGCGGCGAGCACGCCGCGCTGCTGCGTCTGTGCATTCACGAACCAGTTGAAAGCGGCCTGCTGCTGCGTCGCCGTGTATAGGTGCACGTCATCCAGCAGCACCAGACTCCAGGCCTCGTTGTAGGCCGGCGGCTCCAGCGTGGACGCGTCCATCCAGCCCACACCGTGTTGGGAGCTGGTGCCGCGTTCGCGCAGCGCTTCGCGCACCGCCTTGAGCAGATGCGTCTTGCCGCTGCCGGCAGGCCCCCACAGGTAGGTGGGCACCGGAGAGAGGACGCTGCTGAGCGCCTTGTCTCCGATCCAGAGCTGCAGGTGGCTAAGCGCGGCTTCATTCGGTCCGGCGAAGAAATTGGCCAAGCTGGGGCCGGTTGCCAGACCGATGTCCAAAGCGAGTTGCCTCATGGCCGAGCGTTTCCTCGATACAGGTGGCTGGCGATATAGCCCGAGCGCAGGCGCCGAATCGCCACCAGCAGCACGGCGCTGGCGGGCAATGCAATCAGCACGCCGACAAAGCCAAACAATTGGCCAAACGACATCAAGGCAAAAATGACCGCCAGCGGATGCAGGCCGATGCGCTCGCCCACCAGGCGGGGCGTGAGGAAGAACCCCTCCAGGGTCTGGCCCAATCCGTAAACAACGGCGACCATCACCACGGTCTTCAGGACCGCAAATTGCAGCATGCCAGCCAAGCCCGCCAGCACCAGCCCCAGACCGAATCCCACATACGGCACAAACACCGCCAACCCGGTGAAGATCCCTATGGGCCAAGCCAGATCGAGTCCGAACAAGGACAGGCCCAGGCTATAGTAGACGGCCAGCAGCAGCATCACCAGCAACTGCCCGCGCAAATACTGGCCCAGCACCGCGTCGGCCTCGCTCGTGAAACTGTCGTAGGAGCCGCGCAGGCGCGGTGGCACAAGTTCCAGCACGCGCTGCACAAAGCCATCCCAATCCATCAGCAGGTAGAACAGCGCCACCGGGATCAGCACCGCGTTGCCGATCAGGGCAAACGCCACGCTGCCGCCGAGTTTGAGCGAGGACAGCACCGAACTCAGCCCATCCTCCGCATTCGCGCTCATGTACTTGAGTGCGAATGCCTTGATGCCGGCCACGTCCAGCGACAGCTTCACGCCAAACTGGGACAGCCAGGGTTGTGAGATGGCATTCAAGCGATCCAGTGCCAGGGGCACCTGTTCGCGCATCTGTGGCAGCTCCTTCACCAGAATCGGCACGAGCAGCAGCAGCAGGCCGAGCACGCAGAGGATGAACAGTACCTCCACCACCAACACCACCAACACGCGCGGCACATGGCCGCGGCCAAACAGGTGCAGGCGCTTGACCAGCGGCGTGAGCGCGTATGCCAGCACGGCCGCCACCACAAAAGGCGTCAGCACGGCCGCCAGAAGCCAGAGCAGCAGCGCCATCAAGGCGGCAATCAGGCTCCAGGCAGCGGCGCTTTTTTGGGTGAAGGTCAACGACATAAGGTGATGGGGCAAGAACCCGTAAAATTCAAGCAAATTTTAGTCTGCCCCGACCTTGACGCCACCGAGCGCCTTCTCATGACCTCATCTGCTTCTCAATCCGCCTCGGCCCCGCCGCTTTCCTACAAGGACGCTGGGGTCGATATCGACGCCGGCGACGCTCTGGTAGAGCGCATCAAACCGCTGGCCAAAAGAACGATGCGTGAAGGCGTGCTGGCCGGCATTGGCGGCTTTGGAGCGCTGTTTGAGGTGCCAAAACGCTATAACGAGCCGGTGCTGGTGAGTGGCACCGATGGCGTGGGCACCAAATTGCGCTTGGCGTTTGAGTGGGCCATGCACGACACCGTCGGCATCGACCTGGTCGCCATGAGCGTGAACGACGTGCTGGTGCAAGGCGCCGAGCCGCTGTTCTTTCTGGACTACTTCGCCTGCGGCAAGCTCGACGTGGATACGGCCGCGGCCGTGGTGGGCGGCATCGCCCGGGGCTGTGAACTCTCGGGTTGCGCGCTGATCGGTGGGGAAACCGCGGAGATGCCGGGCATGTACCCGCCTGGCGAATACGACCTGGCCGGCTTTGCCGTGGGTGCGGTGGAAAAATCAAAAATCCTTACCGGCGCATCGATCGAGGCCGGCGACGTGGTGCTGGGCCTGGCGAGCAGCGGCGTGCATTCCAACGGCTTCAGCCTGGTGCGCAAATGCATCGAACGCGCCGGCAGCAACGCGCCGGTCGCGCTGGACGGAAAACCCTTCAAGCAGGCGCTGATGGAACCCACGCGGCTGTACGTGAAGAACGTGCTGGCAGCGTTGGCAGCGCATCCCACGACGGCGGGTTCGTCGTCCGGCATCAAGGCGCTGGCCCACATCACCGGTGGCGGCTTGCTGGAGAATATCCCGCGTGTTCTTCCCGAGGGCACGGCAGCGCATTTGAAGAAGGGCAGTTGGCCAAAAACCGAGCTCTTCGCCTGGCTGCAAAGCACGGCCGGCATAGACGACTTTGAAATGAACCGCACCTTCAACAACGGCATCGGCATGGTGGTGGTGATTGCCGCCTCCGAGGCGCCAGCCTGCGCCGCAACGCTGCGCGATTTAGGTGAAACCGTGTATGAGATCGGCGTGATCGCAGCGCGCGGTGACGGCGCGGCAGTGCTGGTTCAGGCCTAAGTTTTAGCCAGGCTGCAAAGCCCGCTGATCAATCACCACCGAGGCTGCTGCGTAACTCGGCAGCGCGCCAGGCGATAGGCGCGGCGTCGTGGGCGTCGGGTGTGTGCACCAGATAGTTTTCCAGATCCTGTGCGGCCTGCGCGTTGTGCCCCAACTCCGCCAACACCAGTCCGCGGTCGCGCAGTTCGGCGCCGTCGCTTGGCAGCAGAATCATCAAGCGGTTCTGCACCGCCAGCAGGCGCGTCCAGTCTTCCTGCGTTCGGTGAATTTCCTTCAGGTTGCGCAGCATGCGAGCGATGATGTCGCGCGCCGGGGCGGCCTGCAGGAACAGCCCCAGCGGCACGTCGGCGTCCATCAGCGCACCGTCGCCGCGGTAGTGCTCAAGCCGCTCGGCCAGTTCCTCGCGCCCCAGCGACTGGCCACTGAACGGGTCCACCACCACCTGGCCTTTGGGAAGATTCACCTTCACCATGAAATGGCCTGGGAACGCGACACCGCGAGCGCGCAATCCCAGGCTCTGCGCCAACTCCAGCCAGAGCACACCGAGCGTGATGGGAATGCCGCGACGGGTGTGCAGCACGATGTTGAGATAGCTGTTGTCGGGGTCGTAATAGTTGTTCACGTTGCCACCAAACCCGAGCTCACGGCAGAAGAACTGGTTCAGCACCCGCAGCCGGTGCAGGCTGTCGGCGTCCAGCGGCAGCCGACGCTTGAGTCGGGCCTGCATCTGATCCACCTCGCCCAGAACCTGCTGCACGTCCAGTTCCGGATACTCATCCTGGGCCAGACTGATGGCCGCCTCCAGCAGCGGGAACTGCTCATCCCGTGCCACCAGCGACGCAAAGTATTCGAGTGCGGTGGGGGTGGAAAACGACATCTTGATAGTCATGCAACACCTCGCATCAATGCCGCAGCAGGCGACGCAACTTCATGCCGGACGCCCACAAAGCGGTGAAATAAATAACACCCGATCCCGTCAAGATCAGCCCCATGAGGCCGATGCGCCGCAGCTTCTGTTCGGCCCCCATCTGGGTCCAGTCAAAGCCGCTGGCAGCCCACATGAGGAACACTGCCAGCAGGGCACTGGCCGCCACCACCTGCAGTGCGAACAGCCGCCACCCCGGCTGCGGGCGGTAACTGCCGCGCCGCATCAGACCCACGAGCAACCAGGTCGCGTTCACCAAGGCACCCAGGCCGATCGACAACGCCAGCCCCGCGACCTGGAACAGCGGCACCAGCACCAGGTTGAACAACTGCGTCAGCACCAGCACAAAAATCGCAATTTTCACCGGTGTGCGGATGTTCTGGCTGGCGTAATAGCCCGGCGCCAGCACCTTGATCGCCACCAGTCCCAACAGGCCCACGCCGTAGCCGGTCAGCGCCAGGCTGGTCTGACGCACGTCGTCCGCGGCATAGGCACCGTAGTGGAAGATGGTCGCCGCCAGGGGAAGTGAGAACGTCAGCAGCGCCACTGAACAGGGCACAGTCATTAGCACCACCAGGCGCAATCCCCAGTCCAGCATGGCCGAGTAGTCGCTGGCGTCTCCCGCCGCTCTGGCCGCGGACAGCCGAGGCATCAAGACAACGCCCAGCGCCACGCCCAGCATCGCCGTGGGGAATTCCATCAGACGATCGGCATTGGTGAGCCAGGTGACGCTGCGCGTGACCAGATGCGAGGCAATCTCGGTATTGATGAGTTGCGAGATTTGCGCCACCGCCACGCCGAACAGCGCCGGCACCATGAGTTGGGCAATGCGTCGGGTCGGCGGGTCGGCCCAGGCCGCTTTCAGCAGCGACCAGGTCAAACCGATGCGCGGCAGCATGCCAATGCGCATCAGCGTCGGAATTTGCACGCCCAATTGCAATATCCCGCCCAACATCACGCCGCCACAGAGCGCATAGATCGGCTCGATCCCCAGGGTCTGAAACCACGGAGCACCCCACCAGGCGGCAGCGATCACGGAAAGATTGAGCAGCACCGGGGCACCCGCAGGCACCGTGAATCGGCCCCAGGTGTTGAGCACACCCGCCGCCATGCCGGCCAGCGAAATGAAGCCCAGGTAGGGAAACATCCAGCGCGTCATCACCACGGCGGCCTCAAATCCGCGCGCTTCCTTCTGCAAACCGCTGGCCATGGCCCACACCAGCACCGGCGCTCCCAGCACGCCCAGGATGCAGGTCAACAGCAGCATCGCGGTGAGCAGGCTGCCCACCCTGTCCACCAGACGCTTGGTGGCGATCTCCCCCTGCTGGGTACGGGTCTGACCCAGCACTGGGATGAAGGCTTGACTGAATGCACCCTCCGCAAACAGACGCCGGAACATGTTGGGCAACAAAAACGCCACGCGAAACGCATCGGTCAAGGCACTGGCGCCAAACATGGCGGCAATCAAGGACTCGCGCAACAGGCCCGTGATGCGCGAGGCCAGGGTCAGCAAGGACACAATGGAGGCGGATTTGAATAGACTCACGCGTCAAGTGTAGCCGTGGCCATGACAGGCCTGCGGCTGAATGCTCTCGCTTGAGCAAGGGCTCAGGTTTTTGGTGGTGAGCCTGCTATAATGGTCGGCTTTGCTGGCATCATCCACAGACCCTTAGGAACACATCAAAATGGCAACAAAACCCAAGAAAAAGAACCCGCGCCTGGCGTCGGGCCGCAAGCGCGTCCGCCAGGACGTCAAGATCAACGCCGCGAATACCTCGCTGCGTTCCAAATACCGCACCGCTGTCAAGAACGTCGAGAAGGCAGTCATCGCTGGTGACAAGGCCAAGGCGACCGAAGCCTTTGGCAAGATGCAAGCCGTGGTGGACACCGTGGCCGACAAGGGCATCTTCCACAAGAACAAGGCTGCTCGCGACAAGAGCCGCCTGAGCACCAAGGTCAAAGCCTTGGTGACCCAAGCCGCCTGATTTTCAGGCACAGCCCGGACTGATGCAAATCAGTCCGCCGTTTGTACCGGGTGCGCTGCCAGCAAAGAAGTGAAAAAACCGCCCATGGGCGGTTTTTTTATGTCCCGGCGCAGCAACCCTGAAGCGCAGGGCCGCCTCGCCAACTCAGTAGGTCTCGCCGAGTTGGTCCAGGATCGCCGGATTTTCCAGCGTGGACGTGTCCTGCGTCACTTTCTCGCCCTTGGCGATGGAGCGCAGCAGTCGGCGCATGATCTTGCCGCTGCGAGTCTTGGGCAGGTTCTCGCCAAAGCGGATGTCCTTCGGTTTCGCGATCGGGCCGATTTCCTTGGCGACCCAGTCGCGCAATTCCTTGGCAATGGCCTTGGCCTCGTCGCCACTGGGACGCGACCGCTTGAGTACCACGAAGGCGCAAATGGCCTCACCCGTCAGATCGTCAGGGCGTCCCACGACGGCGGCCTCGGCCACCAGATCCGATTTGGACACCAGGGCTGATTCGATCTCCATCGTTCCCATGCGGTGGCCCGACACGTTGAGCACGTCGTCGATGCGGCCCGTGATGCGGAAGTAACCGCGGTCGATGCTGCGCACGGCGCCGTCACCCGCCAGGTAAGTCTTTCCCCCCAACTCGTCGGGGAAATAGCTCGATTTGTAGCGCTCCGGGTCGTTCCAGATGGTGCGGATCATCGAAGGCCAGGGGCGCTTGACCACCAGCATGCCGCCGGAACCGTTGGGCACGTCGTTACCCACCTCGTCCACGATTGCCGCCATGATGCCGGGCAACGGCAAGGTGCAGGAACCCGGAACCAGGGGTGTGGCGCCCGGCAGTGGCGTCATCATGTGGCCCCCGGTTTCCGTTTGCCAGAAGGTGTCGACGATGGGGCAGCGTTCGTGCCCGATGTTCTTGTAGTACCACATCCAGGCTTCGGGGTTGATGGGCTCTCCCACCGAACCCAGGATGCGCAGGCTCGACAGATCGGAACGATCCGGATGCACCTTCTCATCGCTTTCGGCGGCCTTGATGAGCGATCGGATGGCCGTGGGCGCCGTGTAAAAGATCGAGCATTTGTGTCGTTCGATCATCTGCCAGAAACGACCTGCGTTGGGGAATGTGGGGATGCCTTCGAAAATGATCTGCGTGGCGCCCGCTGCCAGTGGACCGTAGGCGACATAGGTGTGGCCTGTAATCCAGCCGATGTCGGCCGTGCACCAGAATACGTCGTTCGGCTGCAGATCGAAGGTCCAGTCCATCGTGAGCTTGGCCCACAGCAGGTAGCCGCCCGTGGAATGCTGCACGCCTTTGGGCTTGCCGGTGGAGCCCGAGGTATAGAGGATGAACAGGGGATGCTCGGCGCCAACGGGAACCGGGTCGCACTGCGTGCTTTGTCCCTGCAAAGCCTGGGCAAAGGTCTTGTCCCGGCCGGGGACCATGTTGCAGGCTGTGGCAGTGCGCTCGTACACCAGAACGGCCTTGATGGACTCGCACCCGCCCATGGCCAGGCCTTCGTCCACGATGGACTTGAGCGGCAAGGCCTTGCCACCACGCATCTGATAGTTCGAGGTCACAACCAGCACCGCGCCAGCGTCGATGATGCGCTCCTGCAGCGCCTTGGCTGAAAAGCCGCCAAACACCACGCTGTGGGTGGCGCCGATGCGCGCGCACGCCTGCATCGCAACCACGCCTTCGAGCGTCATGGGCATATAGATCAGCACGCGGTCGCCCTTCTTCACGCCTTCGGCCTTGAGCGCGTTGGCGAACTGGCTCACCTTGGCGAGCAGTTCCCGGTACGTGGTCTTGATGACCGTGCCGTCGTCGGCTTCGAAGATGACAGCCACCTTGTTTTCCACTGGCGTGCCGACGTGCTTGTCCAGGCAGTTGGCCGAGGCGTTCAGCTCGCCGTCGTCAAACCACTTGTAGAACGGTGCATTGGATTCGTCCAGCGTGCGGGTGAAGGGCTTGTTCCAGACCACGTTTTCCTTTGCCAGGCGTGACCAGAATCCCTCAAAATCATTCTCGGCTTCAGCGCACAGGGCGTGGTAAGCGTCCATGCCGGAGATGCGAGCGCCCTTGACCATGGCCTCGCTCGGGGTAAATACGCGGTTCTCAATCAACACGGACTCAATGGCGCTCATGGAACTTGTCTCCTTGGATTTAGTGAAAACTGCTGTACCGTCAACTCCCGTTCGAAGCCGAAGCCCACGGTCACCGACAGGTTAGCAGATTAGAAAGTTTGCGGCGTAATGTCTGGTGCGGCACTTACGTGCCACTGACTGGCGCCAGCCTTACAGCCTGCAGGCTTGATGCCAGGGCCAACGGGCATGGCTTGAGCGTCAGTTGCAGGTCGGAGAGTTTCGTTAAACTTCAGCGCAGTCCACATCGAACACCATCATGACCACCTCCATTGCCCAGAACGATCTGATCGAATCCGTTGCCGCTGCACTGCAGTACATCAGCTACTAAAGTTGGTACAAAATCTCCCTTGTAAGCAGTTGATTTCTTTGTACTAATTTGCTTTTTTGCACGTTTTTTGCAGAAATTTGAAAACGTCACAATTTCCCCGGTTTTGCTCAATTTTTAAGCAGCTCTTTTTTTATGCATTTTTCTGCAAAATTAAAGAGGTTGCCCAAATTCACATAACAGTACATAGTATGGTCAGCTGTCGAATTTTGTGTAACAAAATTGTGACGTTGTGCTGATTTCATTCGAGGTGTACTCATGGCGACAAAAAGCGATGGCCTGCTGCTACGCGGAAACATCTGGCACATACGCAAGATGATCAATGGCGAACTGATCGCCGAATCCACAAAAACGCGCAGTAGAAAGCAGGCAGAAGCAGTGCTTGCCAAGCGACTTAAAGAGGTCCATGACGAGACCATGCTTGGTACAAGGAAGTCGGTTTTGGTCAAAGATGCCATCGACATGTTCTTGGAGTCTCGTGTCGGTACCAACGGATACATGAGTGCAGTTGTAAAGCTTCGCCTATTTGCCCCGCTAAACAAGAACAAGTTCGAATCTGTCACTGCCAAGGACGCACGGCAGCTGGCAATCAATGCAGTCGCAGCAAACAAATTCACGATCAACACGGTCAACGTATCCATTGTTTACTGGAACGCTGTGATAAATTTCCTGAGTGAAAACAAGTACAAAGTACCTGAAAAATTGAAGAAGCTTACCGGTGGCGGTGGACGAATTCGGTTTCTCACGAACGACGAGGAAAAAGCACTACTGGCTCAACTGGACCCGAACGTCAAGGATGCGAACGGAGCATTTGTTTTTCGAGAAAAGCGTAAGGCACAGGACAATTACGACTACGTCATTGCTTGCCTACACACTGGCGCCCGTGACATGGAAGTAGCCAGCATCAAGATGTCGCAGATAGACTTGCCAAACAACACATTGACCATCATCAGAAGCAAGGGTGGGCTGAACACAACTTTCACCATGACTAAAGCATTGCGGAAAACGGTTGAACGACGCATTGCTTTTGGACTTGTACCACGCAACATCGGCCAAGGGCCACAAGGCCGGGCGGTAGATGGCTATTTGTTCCCGGCAAAATCACAAGCAAAAAGCAACAAAGATTGGCTTGCTAACGCTGCGGAGCGTGCTGGTATTGAAGACGTCAGCCCCCATGTGTTTCGGCATACATACGCGGTAAACATGCTAAAGGCAGGTCTCAACCCCGTCGAAGTTCAGCATTTGCTTGGACATAAAAATTTGAGCAGTACGCAGGTATATCTGCATGTGCTGCCAGACCTTGCTGCATCGAGGGCTGCTAATGTGTTGAACGAACGCATTTGAGGCGGCCTATCACTCAATTTAAGTAATAGCTTTGACCTTGCGTGAACATTGACGACCGCCACGAAGCAAAATTCGTCGTCCACATGTCAGAGCCGGCGACAGTCCAACCGCCGTTTGAACCGTTATCGACGCCTTTAAGCCATGCGCGATCTCCATTTTTGCCAAGATAGCGGCGTTGGCTCGGCATCTTGAGGAAAAACGTGCAATCCTGACGTTTTCGCACTGCCAAGCCACCCTACCCCTGGCCCCTTGGTTTTAATGGCGCAGTATCCCTGTGCGTACCTTTTCCGACTGGCGGGATCCGCCGCCAGGATTCTTCGAGATAGACATGGTCGAGCATTGCGGTGGCGTCAAGACGGACGGCGACTTTGTTCACACACTTACCCTGAC
>CAIVXG010000015.1 GCA_903909815.1 uncultured beta proteobacterium
CCGCTGACGACGCCGTTGTGCCACATCGGGATGCTGGCGCAACCGATCATGATGTCGAGCTGATTGCGTTGCATGAACTCTGCCAGCGCACCCCACAGCGCCATGATGACGCCGCCGTGCCGGTGCTCGGGATGCACACAGCTGCGCCCCAACTCGACCATGCGCTCACGCAGCGAGCGCAAGCGGGTCAGATCAAATTCGGTGTCGCTGTAGGTGCTGCCCACGCGCTTGGCTTGCGCCGGCGTGAGCACGCGGTAGGTGCCGATGACTTCGCCACTGGCGCTGTCGCGCACCAGCAGGTGCTCGCAGAAATCGTCGAACAGATCGATGTCGTGACCCGCCACTTTGGTTTGCAGTCGAGCGCCCATTTCGTCGGCAAACACCTGGTAGCGCAGGCGCTGCGCCTGGCGCACTTCGTCCTGATGCCTGGCCCAGGAAACCTCAATGCCACCGGGCAGTCGGCTGGCCGAAGCGGCGGACAGCTTTCTGGTCGGGTCGGACCCGCTGACGGCCGAGTACAGGACGCCAGGGTGGGAAGAAGAATCGGCTGATTTTTCAAAATAGTGGGATTCGCTCATGGATTTGCTCCTTGGTTTGAGCGAAGTTTGAAAGCCCAGCGTGACAGGGTTGTGGCAGTTGCGTGGCAGTTGCGTGACAGGCATCGCCACTCACCCAGGCACGATTTCTAGACGCTGACGGTAGCGCCAAGAAGTTGTTTGCGCATGCTCTGGTGCGCCTGCGCGGCCAGGGTCTTGCGTGAGTGACCGTGGGCCGAGATGCACATCCCGAAATGCAACTTCGCCTGGATCGACGGCGTTGCCATCACTCTTTTGACGGTGGACGCCAGTGTGGTGTCGCCAATGAAGACGGGGGCCTGCGTGGGCAGGCCTGTCTGCGCATCCACGTAACGCAATACCAGCGGCTGCACCTGTGTTTTTCCCTTGATGGCAGATTCAAAAATATTCGAGTGAAAGACGCCCACGTCGGCGCCGTCGCCGCTGGTGCCCTCGGGAAAGCCGACGACGCAATAGCCCTGCTCGAACGCCGCCACGCAGGCGTCCACCATGGCGCGCGCAGACCGGCTCGAGGAGCGCTGCACAAAGATGGTCGCACAAGCCTGCGCCAGCGCGCCGATCAGGGGCCAGCGTCGAACTTCAGCCTTGGCCACGAACACGCCAGGCAGCACCGACTGGATTACCAGAATGTCGAGCCAGGACACGTGATTGGCCACCAGCAATCCGCAAAACTGCGGCGGTGCGCAGCCGTCGCACTGCACCTCGACCTCCAGAATCAGCAACACCCGTTGTGCCCAGCGCCGGATTTCATTCAGCCTGGCATCCCTGTGCAAACGCGGGAAAAGCCAGAGCATCAACCAGGCCGCGCGGGCGAATTCCGCCGCCAGTCGCAGCCAGCGAGCGCCGGACACCGCGCGTCGGGAAGGTGCGCCATGAGGCGCCGCTGGAGTCGCTGAAAAAGACATGCTGCGGTATATCCGACTTGCGTGACAAGACTGTGACGACAACAAGAAAAACCGGCGCCTCGCCGTAGAACAACAGTCGCAGCGCAAACCCCATGGCCGATTGTGAATTCACGCCACTGTCACATCAAAAAACGAGCATACGCGGGTAAGTACTTATTCCTCAACCTCATTTTGAACACCCCATGATCTCCAAGCGCCACCCGCATCAAGTCAAAGCCAACGTGCGCAACGTCGCACGCGCCCTGGCCGTCATATTTGCCGCCGCACCCGCCTTCGCACTGGCCCAGACAACCACCGAATTGGCCCCTGTCATCGTCAAGGTGAAAGCGCCCGAAACGTTCGCACCGACCGAGACCGCTCCGTCCCAAGGTTCGCTGGACGCCCGCTCTGCTAAATCGGTCGTGGGCGACGGCTACATCCGCAATTTCACTTCACCCATCGCCGATTACACCCAGGTCATCGACATGACCCCAGGCGTGTTCAGCTACACGCCCAACGGCGTCGGTCTGGGAGATGCCAAGATCACGCTGCGCGGACTGTCCGACGGCAACACCGTTTTCAGCTTTGACGGCATTCCGTTCAACGACACCAATGGCGTGAGCCACCATTCCTGGGTGTTCTTCCCCAGCCAGTTCATCGGCGGCGCCGTTGTCGATCGCAGCCCGGGCTCCGCCGCCACCATCGGTCAGGCCACGTTTGGCGGCAGCGTCGATCTGCAATCGCGCGTGCTCGATGCTGAGCGCCGCACCAGCGTCACCGCCTCGTATGCGTCGTGGAATACGCGCCTGCTTGGTGTGGAACATGAGACGGGCCAGTTCGGTGTGGACGGCACTTCCAACCTGCTCGTGAACGTGCAGAAGATGAAGTCCGACGGCTACCAGACCTTCAACAAGCAGGATCGCCAGGCCCTGTCGGCAAAATACCAGCAAGCATTGACGACTGACGTCACCTTGACGCTGTTCGCCTCCTATTTGAACCTGGTGAACAACACGCCCAGCATCAAGGGTCTGTCGCGTACCAATTTCCTGACCGCAAACTACACCTATCTGCTCAGCGCCGATCCAACGCGCGGCGACTATTACGGCTACAACTTCTACGACATCAAGACCGATTTCGAATACGCCGGCATCGCCGCGAATCTTGGCGGCGGCTGGAAACTCGAAGACAAGCTGTACCGGTACAACTACCACAACAAGCAGAACTACAACGGATCGCCCACCACGCTGTCGGCCACCAGTGCCGTCGACAAGCTCAATTCGTACATCACCGTAGGCAATCTGCTGCGTCTGACCCGGGAATCCTCATTGGGCACGCTGCGCGCCGGCCTTTGGCTGGATCAGGCGAAGAGCTTTCGCTATCAAATCCCTTCGAACCCGCTCACCTGGGTCGACACCCCGGCACCCAACTTCGTCGAGAGCTACACCACGACGACAATGCAGCCTTATGTCGAGCACGAATTCAAGCTTGGCCGCGACCTGAGCATCACACCCGGCGTGAAATATGCCTCCTACAAGCAGGAATTCCTGCACCGTCAGGACAACGGCGGCGCCGTAGGCCCTCTGGGCGGCACCTTCAGCAAGACCACCAACGCCATTACGGGCGGCTCGGCCACGCTGTCCAACGCCATCACCTACACCGACGTGCTGCCATCGATCGACGTGCACTACATGCTCAAGCCGAACTGGAGCATGTACGCGCAGTACGCCTTGGGCGACCAGATCCCCAGCACCAGCGTTTTCGACGTGAAGAATGCCCAGGTGTCGCCGGTACCCAAGCCGACCAAGTCCAAGACGGCGCAAGTCGGCACGGTCTGGAACGGAGCGGGGCTGTCGGTGTCGGCTGACGTCTACCACACGCAACTCGAAGGAGCCTACTCTCAGGTCGGCCCGGACGCCTTTGGCAACTTCGGCTGGCTGCTCAGCGGCACTCAGGTGAATCAGGGAGTTGAAGCCGAGACCAACTTCGTTCTGGGAAGCGGCTTCAGCCTTTACGCCAACGCCACCCTGGGCAGCCTGAAATACGCCAATGGCCAGTGGGTCGCGGGCGCTGCGCGTGACACCGAAGCCGTTGGCCTGAACTATCTGCATTCGGGCTGGGCCACCAACCTGTCGGTGCATCGCGTGGGCCGCATGTACAACGATGCCAAGGACGGAACCCATCAGGCATTTGTGATCGACCCGGTGCTGGTGACGAACCTGTTTGCCAACTACACCTTCAAGCACCTGACAAGCTTTGACAAGCAGACCAAACTTCAATTCGGCGTGAACAACCTCTTGAACCGACATTCCATCGTCGGCATCGCATCGGCCACGGCGGGCAGCACCAGCGCCGCGCCCAACGCCGCCGATTTGCTGACCATCCTGCCAGGGCGCACCGCCTCGGTGACGGCAACGATGGACTTCTGAGACAAGACCGTCGCAACCTGAGCCGCCCTGCGCTTTTAGCAGGGTCGGAGCAGACGAGCCGCCCTGCGTTCACAGCGAGGGCGGCTCGCTTATTTTGAACGCGCTCCTTTGCGGTAGAGCCATGTCATGGCGGCATGCTCCAACGCGATAGCAAACAATCACCTTTTGCCTGACTACGCTTCGAAGCGACGCTGCGGCCGATTTCAGACGCAATTTGTCCATTCTTTTCGAACGGTCAAATGAAAATACCTCTTTTCGCTGGCCGTTCTGACCGCCGCGGTGGCAAATCCGGCTTTGGCGTGCGACGCATCCTTTGTATCGCCGCAGCAGATCCATGCACTTCAGATCGTGACAAGGCCGTGACTCCTTGCGGTCGCCAGCGGCGCTTAACGCGAAAACTCACCCTGGTCGTAGCCCGCATTGAAAGCCGCGGCGTCCTCACGCACCCGACTCGCGCAAGCATCGGATGCCTGCAGCAGATGCTCGCTCCAGTCCGCATCGCGGCCAAAGTCGATCAGTTCGTCGGCGCTGGCCGAACCATCGCGGCCAGCACTGCGCAGCTGGGCCCAGGCCGCGAGTTGTGCCAGGGTCTGCAGCAGCAGCTTGCACTCATCCAGGGTCTGGCCGCGCTGCCCCAGCGCAACGCGGTCCTCCGCGGGCTGCAGGGCGCGCAGTACATAGGGCTTCTCATCAAACCGCACCGGATGCAAAAACGCCATCGCGACCGCCTGCATGCGGGTCTGAACCGCCACAACGCGGTGCGCCTGACTTCCAAAGTCGGGCTGCGGCACTTTCAAATGCGGTGCCGAAGAGGAAGGAACGGCCTGCTTCAAGTCCAGCAAATAATTTCCATCGGGTGATCCTTTGCCCCGTACCAAAATGGCGTAGCGCTGCACGCCCAGACTGCCGGTGCCCGCGACGCGTCTGGCCACGTCCAGCACTTCGTAGAAGTCAGGGTGAGCCTGGGCTTGCGCAAAGCCGGCCATGAATTGGCTCACCGCCTCGCGCTGGGCATCGCTCACTGCCAGCGCCTTCTTCCCGTCCAACCACAGCAGGCGCTGCTTGCCCTTGACGCGGGTGCGGGCCGTTAGAAACGCGGCCCGGCTGCGCTCGCCCAAACCATCGAGCAACTCGCGCACCAGGCCTTGCGCCGTATCACGCTCCAACCAGTAGGCCTTGCCCTGCCCCAGCGAAGCCGCATAGGTTTGGAGAAACAACGTGCACAAGCCTTCGATTTGGGAGGGTTTGACGCCGAGCGCAGCGGCGCCGACGCGCAAGCTGGTGAGCATGCGTACCAGGTCCCAACTGGCAGGGGCCAGCGCCGCTTCATCGAAGTCATTGATGTCGAAATAGATCAGGCGGTTGTCGCCCTTGTAGCTGCCGAAATTCTCCAGATGCAGGTCCCCGCAGCACCAGGCCAGGGGCGCCGACTTGAACAGGCCGCCCTGCGACAGGCGCTCGTAAAAGAGATGACAACTGCCGCGCATGAAGGCGAACGCACTGGAACGCATCTTGGCGTACTTGAGGGCCAGGCGCTCTGGCTCGCGCTCTGCGTTGAACAGCTGAATCTGGCGGATCACGTCCATTATTGAAGCACTGGTTGATTGCGGTGACGTCCCACTATAGGCGCAACAAGGGCGCGCATTCCGAGCAACAGCATTTTGCTGTTCGCAAAAACTGTCCCCTTGGACAACACGCCCAACGAAAGTGAAAGCCCATCCGCACAGCTTTCCTTTGCGTCGGCGCGTTGCGCGGTTAAAGTCACGGCATCCGCACCCTGGGCCCAAAGGAGACACAACATGGACAGACGCAATTTTTTCCAGAGTTCGGCTCTGGTATCCACTGGCGCACTCATCGGCTGCGCCACGCCCGGTGTCGCGCAGCAGCAGACCCGAACCCCCTTCAGCGTGGCGCACAGCTTCATCCCGATCGTGGGATCGGACGAGCTGTTCCCGGTGCGCCGCATCTACTGCATCGGGCGCAACTACGCCGCCCATGCGCGCGAAATGGGGTCGGACCCGAGCCGCGAGCCGCCCTTCTTCTTTCAAAAGCCCACGGACGCGATCCAGCACGTGCCCGCGGGCACGGTGGCCGACCATCCCTACCCGTCACTGACCAAGAACTACCACTACGAAGCCGAGCTCGTGGCGGCGCTGGACAAGGGCGGGCGCAACATTCCGGTGGCCAAGGCGCTGGAACTGGTCTATGGCTATACCCTGGGCCTGGACATGACGCGGCGCGACCTGCAGCGCGCCATGGGCGACGAAAAGAAGCCCTGGGAAATCGGCAAGAGCTTCGACCACTCGGCGCCCATCGGCGCGATTCATCGAGTGGCCCAAATCGGGCACTTCACCAAGGGCGCCATCTGGCTCAAGGTGAATGGGCAGACCAAGCAAAGCGCCGACCTGAGCCAGATGCTGTGGTCAGTAGCCGAGCAGATCAGCAAACTGTCCGAAGCCAACGAACTCTTCCCCGGCGACATCATCTATTCCGGCACCCCGGAAAACGTGGGGCCGGTGGTGCGCGGTGATGTGATTGAAATGCACATCGACGGCCTGCCCAACCTGAGCGTGAAGATCACCTGAGGCCCGACGCCAGCACCTTGTTCAACCAGACTTCGATGTCGCGAAATATCGTTTCGCGATTGAGCTCGTTGAAGTTCTCGTGAAAGTTTTCCTGACACCAGTGCAGTTCCAGCAGTGGATGTGGGATGGTCTGCAGCATGGCGCGAGACGCCTGGGCATCGGCCAGTTTGTCGTCGCCGGCGAGCACCGCGAATACCGGATGGTTCCAGGCCGACAGCTTTCCCACCAGCGCCGCCTGCGCCGAAAGCAGGGCTGCGGCAAAACGAAACGACGCTTCACTGGCTCGGATGTTGTCCTTTTCATCCGCCCGGTGGCGCGCCAGAATGGCCGGGTCGTGGGTCAGTGACTCTGTCAGCGACTCCATCGGCACTTTGGCCTTCGGTAACAGTTTGGCCAGCACCGACGACAACGCGATCAGGAGTTTGGGCACCCGCACCGCGTTCACAAAGTACGGCGACGACAGGATGATGCCCTGGATATCCGGACTGTTTGCGAAGCGGCCGAGTTCCAGGTGCGCCGCAATCAGCGCGCCCATGGAGTGGCCCATGAGGAAGATCGGTTTACCCGGAAACTGGGCGCGGGTCCACACCAGGAAAATTTCAGTGTCGCGCAGGAACACCTCAAAGGAGGGGATGTCGACGCGCGCCAGTTGACCGTGGCCGCACAGGTCATAGCTGACGGTGGCAATGCCCTTGTCCCTGAAATACAGGGCCGGTGTGACATAGTCCCCCGCGTGGGCCATGCCGCCGTGAATGGCGAGTATTACCGCACGGGGCTGCTGGGGGCTCCAGATGTGCACGCTGCGCTGCACCTGATCGCTGGCGCTGAAGGTGGTCAGCCGGTCTTCCTTGAATCTCATTGCTTGCACTCCGTCGCGGTTTTCTTGCGGCCCAAGTGGAGGGCTGCGCTGGAAATCCCTGGCACGATGTCAGGGTTGACTGCTGACTCTCAAGATGCCGCGTATCGCATTGCGGCTGTGGGCACCCAAATTACCCAGCAGCTCCGCAATGGTGGATTCCAGGTGCTGCCTTGCCTCGGAGGATGCGGCGGTCTCAACTTCATCGTTCAATGCGATCGTGCTCGAGACCGGGCCAAAATCAAACTTCGGGTCACTGACATAGGTTTTGGGCATGCTGTTCAACAAGGTCTGCACCAGTTCTGCGCCCTTGGCCGCCGCCTGTGCCGATACCGTGTCGCGCAGGTAGTTGTCGCTCCAAGCGGGATAGGTGCCGTCCTTATCCATGGCCCGCAACGAGACTTCGAGCGCCGAATCGCGCTGCAGCGTGGCGTTGCGGCGCATGGCTGTGGCCTGATAGGACTCCAGCGCCAAATGACGGTTGGACAACAAGATGATCAGCTCATCCTTCCACCTGGGCAGGCCCACCATGGCCAACACATTGATGCCTATAACCTTCGCCGTCCCGTCGCCGGGGGAAAGACTGGCGTGAAACGGCTGTGTGAGGTCCTGCAAGTAGTGCAGCGCCAGTCCTGCGAAACGCCAGCCCCAATAAGGATGGCCGGTGCGAAACGCCAGGATGGACAGGCTGGAAAACTGGTGATGGCGCAGCAAGGGAAAGGTGTGCGTAACAAAACCGGCCGCCTTGTAGATCACGGGACTCTCGTGATAAAAACCCATGTGAAACGGGGCCTGCGACGAGTAGGGAAGAGAGGGGTTGCCGAAGGGCTGCGCACCCAGTCCCATCAATTGACCCCAATCTGACGGATTGTCGGACCAGAGGTTGATGTCAACGCCGTTGTCAGGCTCCTCCGAAGCCGTGGCCAACACCGTCAGGGCATCGATGGTCTGGTTGCTCTGCAGCGGGAAGTAGCTGAACGCCACGCCAGCGCTCATCGGCAGCGTGTTGACTGCGCCGTGTACCAGTGGCGCGCCAGCGGGCCGCGGCTTGCGCGGATCGCCCTGGAAGTAAAGCGCAAAAGGATAGTTTGGAGCCACCCGCAATGCCATCAGGAACGCTTTCTTTCGCGTTTCATCGTCACGCGATGGATTCGCCTTGAATGCCAGCGCGGTGGGAAGCACCGGGTAATACTGCAGATTGCCTTCAGCCCAAGCCTGCTGTTGGGCCAGCAGCTTTTCGACGCCAGTCTCTTCGACACGCAAGAATTCCTGCAAAGACTCGACTTTGACGGGAGCTGCGCGCGCCACCTCTGGCATGCGCTCAAATGCGCGGTAGCTTGGGAATCGATGGTCACCCCATGCCATGGCGCTGGTTGCGACGAATCCGACCGCGAGTATCAACAAGGAGCTTCGCATTTTCATGACTTTCCAAGGCGTGAGGGCCGCAGCACGGGTTTGAGTCGCACCAGCAAAAAAGACGCTGCACGCATGCCGGGTCGATTCATGCCGAAGGAAAATCCAAGCAGCCTGATCCCTCGTTAGCAACAAAGTTGCAGCAGACTAAAGATAACGCCTTGCGCGGCGCCTGGACACAGGAGAATTTGGCGGAAGCGGTGAGAAATTTACTCACTGCCACACAAAACCATATAAATCAAATACTTAGGTGTGGACTCAGTGGCTATTTTGGCACACTTCCATGGCACACCTGCAACCGGTTTTGACAAAAAATAGGTGGACAGCGACTCGGGGGCTGTGCAATAATTTGGAACCACTCATCCCTAGAGGGGTCATTAAGTTGGCTCCCTCCTGGGACGAAAAAGCCGCTCCCTCGGGGCGGCTTTTTCACATTTGGAGGCCAGAAAACAGTGGAGCAAGAACAAAACCCACCCCGGCGCACCACTGTTTATGTCGACGGCTATAACCTCTACTACGGTCGCCTTCGTGGGACAGAGTTCAAGTGGCTTGACTTGGTCGCGTTCTTCGATGCACTCCTTCAGCGTCGAGACCAAAATGAAGTTCTGACAAGAGTCAATATCTACACGGCTTATGCGTTCGCTCGCTTCTCCACGCACGGGGATGCATCGGTCCAGGCCCAAGACGCATACCACCGCGCCTTGAAGCAGTTGCATGGTGAGCGGTTGGAAATCACCTACGGGACACATTCAATGGACAACGACGGCACCCTGCTGCCAACGTTTGAAAAAGGCGTGCCCTACGACCGAAATCGTCGCTCTCGGGTTTGGAAAATTGAAGAAAAGAAGACCGACGTCAACTTGGCGCTCGGCATGTATCGGGATGCGGTGCGGGGCTTGATTGACCGAGTCATCCTCGTGTCCAACGACAGCGACACCGAACCAGTTCTCGAAGCAATTCGCCGGGATTTTCCGAAAATCATGATTGGCGTTGTGATGCCTCGTAAACCAGTCCTGACAGTCGACCAGCCGCAAAGGCGCCGCAGCGGCTCGCTGGCATCTCGGGCAGACTGGACCATCGATTTCATTTCGGACGAACACCTTCTGGCCGCTCTTCTTCCGGGCGTCGTTCCCACGAGGAAGAAACCTATTCGTAAGCCGTCGCACTGGTAGGCACGGCCTGTCAGGCGCGGGGAGCGTTGGCTCTCAATTTGGGAGCCGCTGCTAGCCGTCAGGCTTGCATAGCGGGGCTAAGGCGTCCAGCCCGCAGCCCAACGCGTCCCGAGGCCCCAGCCGAGGGAAACCAGCGCGTTGCAGGGGGAGCCGATGACGAGTAGCGGGTGGGCCGCCGCAGGACGGCACCACGTCCCGCGCTGGGCTGCCCACAGCCCAGTCGTCAGCGGGGGCGCTAGCCCCGCCTCCCCGACTGCAAAGGCAGCGGGGCAAGGGGAGTCAGTGCGAAACGCCCGGCCCGCGGCCGGCCCAGAGCAGCAACCGTCAGGTTGTGCATGACGAGGCCCCCAGCAAACGACGACTCAGGCGAAGCCGAGTCCAGAGCGGTGGGGGCCTTGTGATGCACGCGTCGGGGCTGTCTCCCCTTGCCCCGTTGCGCAGCAGCAGCGGGGAGGCGCTGACCTCATGGACGGACTTGCGCCCTAGCGCAAGAAGGAGCGACGCGGCGTCCAGCCGTGCTAAAGCGACTGGTCCGCCCAGGCGCGACGCGCCTGCCGGGGCTATGAATCTGGTGCCAACAGGCACGAACACGGGCTTGCTCGCCTGCGTGCATTTTGGTGTGCCGACAGGGCACGGCGTGCCCTTACGGCCCCGCTGCTCTGTTCACAAGGGTGTGCTCACCCAGTGACACTGCAGCAGGCCCTGTTCCTGCCAGATGAGCTGTTCAGTGCCCGCCTCTGAAACTACAGGATTCCCAGCAGTCTGGCTACCAGACGCCGCCATCCTTTCAAGCTCGCAATCGGCCTGGTCAACGGTTCGCATACTTTGGCTTCGCCCACATTCCCAAGGACCGCCACTCCCGAGCACTTCGCCTCTTCCACCAAAGTACTGCGCATCACCTGCGCCAGTGTTTCCCCTGCCTGAAGTCTCTTGGCCATGGCCTTTAAGGCTGCATGGGCGCACTCTGGAGCGACGATATTGAGCTGACTCACCCCGAGCACCTTCGCCTTTTCTCGCGCCCGCTTGGACCGAGCTGCGCTTCCATCACCCGCCGTCGCAGTTCGGGCAAATGCCTGAATTTTCTTGAAGCCGCGCGCCGCAAGCTCGGCATCGCTCAATCTGCCTGCGAAATCCTCCGCCGCAGCGCATTCTGCTGCAGCGCCGTGTTCTGTCTCATTTGTATCGTTATTCATGGTTTCCCCGTTGATCGACCCGGATCTAGAACGGCTCTAGACACGTCATCAAGAGGTGTAGCCACCCTGTTTAAACGTTATGAAACGCCTTAGGGAAACTCTGCATAAGTGTGTCATCGAATTGACCGCTAAAACGTTAAGCATTGATGAAACAAATGAGCCTCGCCACCACCGGATTTGAACTCGTGCACAAGCGGACTCGCAAGCGCGAATTTCTCGATGAGATGGA
>CAIVXG010000016.1 GCA_903909815.1 uncultured beta proteobacterium
GCGGTGCGAAAGCAACTCAAGAACTACGAGCGCATGAAGCTCCTGATGGAGCACTGGATTGACTTGGCAACGGAATTGTCAACCCTGCGGTTGACTCAAAAGACCGGTTGAATGTCAGCGAGAACTTAGCACTGTCCAGTCCATGAATAAACACTCCAAATTTGACACCCCGATACTGATGCGTCGACATAGCGCCTGCATGAAGCCTTGTCAATTTTCGTCAACGCCGCGGAAACGCCAGGTAAAGCTTGCTACGCCAACGCATCCACTGCGGCGCACCCATGCGACTTTTGCGCCCTGCGGCGCAATGCGCCCGCGCTCGTCACTGTCAGCCGCGAGGCGGCGGTACAGACACCGCACCCGGTCAATCTCAGCCAGCGCTGTTCACATCCGGTAGTGCTGGAGCGGCGATCAAACCCTTGCGCACCAAGCGCGCCTGCTTGCGCCGCACATACCAGTGGTGCGCGCGGTCCAGATAGAGGTAGACCACGGGCGTGGTGAAGAGCGTGAGCGCCTGCGACAGCACCAATCCGCCCACCATCGCGTAACCCAGGGGGCGACGCAGTTCGGAGCCGGCGCCATGGCCCAGCATCAGCGGCAGGCCGCTGAGCAGCGCGCACATGGTGGTCATCATGATCGGCCGAAACCGCAGCATACAAGCCTGGTAGATCGCATCCTCGGGCGTGGCACCGCGCTCGCGCTCGGCCGTGAGCGCGAAGTCCACCATCATGATGCCGTTCTTCTTCACGATGCCGATCAGCAGGATGATGCCGATGAGTGCGATCACGGACAGGTCGTAGCCGCCGGCCATCAGGATCAGCAAGGCGCCGATGCCCGCAGAAGGCAGGGTCGAGAGAATCGTCAGCGGGTGGATATAGCTCTCGTACAGCAAGCCGAGCACGATGTAGACCGCCACCAGAGCCGCCAGAATCAGGTAGGGTTGGGTGCGCAGGGAATCGCGGAAAGCCTGCGCCGTGCCCTGGAACGAACCCGCCAGCGCCTGCGGCAGCGCCATCTGAGCCTGCGCCTTGTTGATGGCATCGACCGCGTCGCCCAGCGCCACCCCGGGCGCCAGGTTGAACGACAGCGTCACCGCCGGGAACTGGCTCTGGTGCGCGATGGACAGGTTGGCTGTCTTTTCGGTGTCGATCTTCACCAGCATGGACAGCGGCACCTGCTTGCCGGTCAGCGGCGAGGTAATGAAGAGCTTGCTGAACAGCGACGGGTCTTCCTGTAGCTTCGGTGTGACCTCGAGGATCACGCGGTAGCTGTTGATCTGGGTGAAGTACTGCGCCACCTGACGTTGGCCGATCGCGTCGTAAATGGTGGCGTCGATCAGCGCCGGCGTAATTCCCAGACTGGAAGCACGGTCGCGGTCGATCGTGAGCTGCGCCGTCGCCGCTGCACTCTGCAGGTCCGACACCACGTCGGTGAGCTGTGGCAACTGGCGAAATTTCTCCAGCAACCGCGGCGACCAGGTGTTGAGTTCTTCCAGGTTCGCGTCCGTCAGCGTGTACTGGTATTGGGTGCGCGAGAGGCGCCCGCCGACGTTGATGTCCTGGCCTGCCTGCATGAACAGATTCACGCCCTGGACCTTGGCCAACTGGGGACGCAGCCGCGCGATGATCTGATCCGCGGTGAGCGTGCGGCCCTCGTCCTTGGGCTTCAAGCTGATGAACATGGTGCCAATGTTGAAGGTCGCCGAATTGCCGTTCATGCCCAGCGCCACCACGTCGGGGTCCTTGCGCACCACATCGGCGAGCTCGATCATGTGGGCGTTCATGGCGCTGAACGACACATCCTGCGATGACTCGGCCGTGCCGAAGATGAAACCCGTGTCCTGCTGCGGAAAGAAGCCCTTGGGGATGACCGCGAACAGCGCCACCGTGGCCCCCAGCGTGCAGAAAAAGAACATGAGCGTGATGAACTGATGCCGCAGCACCAGGTTCAGACCGCGCTTGTAGCCGCTCAGCACCGCGTCAAAACTGCGCTCGAACGCCATGAAGATACGGCCGTGTCTGGCGTTGTGTTCATTGCGCAGGTAGCGTGAGCACAGCATCGGCGTGAGTGTGAGCGAGACGATGACCGAGATCGCTATGGTGAGCGTGACCGTGACCGCGAACTCGCGAAACAGCCGGCCCACGATGCCGCCCATGAGCAGCAGCGGAATGAACACCGCCACCAAGGAGACCGAGATCGAGACGATGGTGAAGGCCACCTCGCCGGCACCCTTGAGCGCCGCCTCCATCGGCGTCATGCCGTCCTCAACGTGGCGGTAGATGTTCTCCAGCATCACGATCGCATCGTCCACGACAAAGCCCACCGAGATCGTGAGCGCCATCAGCGAAAGGTTATCGAGGCTGTATCCCACCAGATACATCACGGCCACCGTTCCCAGCAGCGCCAGTGGAACGGTCACGCTGGGGATGAGCGTGGCTGCGACATTGCGCAGGAACACGAAGATCACCATCACCACCAGCGCAATCGTCAGCAGCAGCGTGAACTCCACGTCCTTGACCGAGGCCCGAATGGTCTGGGTGCGGTCGATCAGGGTGTTTACCTCGATCGTCGGCGGAATCGCCGCGCGCAGCCGCGGCAGTGCCGCGTTGATGCGGTCCACGGTCTCGATCACGTTCGCGCCCGGCTCCTTCGTGACGGCCAACATGATGGAGCGCCCATTGGTGATGGTGTTATCCGTGCTGGCCGCAGCGCCAGCGAAGACGGCGGCCGAAATCTTGGTGTTCTCGGCGCCGTCGATAGCCACACCGAGATCGCGCACGCGGATCGGGGCGCCGTTGCGCCAGGCCAGGATCACCTCGTTCCAGGGCGCGGCCGACAGCAACTGGTCGTCGGTGTAGACGGTGAAGCTTTGCGCTGCGCCGTTGATTGTTCCCTTGGGGTTGTTGACCGTGGTGGCGGCGATGACGATGCGCGCCTCCTCCAGGCTCAGCCCCAGAGCCGACAGCTTGGACGGATCGAGCTGGATGCGCACGGCGGGCTTTTGCACGCCGTAGATGTTGACCAGGCCCACCCCCTTGATCTGGGAAATCTGCTGCGCCAGGATGTTGTCGGCGTAGTCATTGACCTGGGTCAGCGGCAGCGTCTTGGACTGCACCGCGATCAGCATGATGGGCGAGTCCGCCGGGTTGATCTTGCGATAGGTCGGAGGACTGGGCAGGTTCGCCGGCAACTGGCCCGTGGCCGCCGTCATCGCCGCCTGCACGTCCAGCGCGGCCGCGTCGATCTGCCGCTCCAGATCGAACTGCAGCGTGATCTGCGTGGAGCCGATGCCGCTGGTCGACGTCATCTGCGCCAGGCCCGAAATCTGCGCAAACTGGCGCTCCAGCGGCTGCGCCACATTGGAGGCCATGGTTTCCGGGCTGGCGCCCGGCAGGCTGGCCGAAACCTGGAGCGTGGGAAAGTCCACCTGCGGCAGCGGCGCCACCGGCAGCAGCGGGAACACCGCCACCCCCACCAGCAGGATCGCTGCCGCCAGCAGCGTGGTACCGATCGGTCGCTTGATGAAATTGGTGGAGACGCTCACGCTTGCCCCCTAGGCGCTGCGCGCCGTCCCCCCGAGGGGGAACGAGCTTGTTCGGGGCGGCCCAGCACGGCGCTCACTTGCCCCCTAGGCGCTGTGCGCCGTCCCCCCGAGGGGGAACGAGCTTGTTCGGGGCGGCCCAGCACGGCGCTCACTTCGCAGCCCCTGGCGCTGCGGCGGCCGGTGCGGACGCGCCCTTGCGCGGCGGGGATTCAGCGACGCTGGAGCCGGGCTTGAGTTTGTATTGGCCATCGACCACAACCCGGTCGCCCGCCTTCAGACCGCTCTCGATGACAGCGATGCCGTCCTGCATATTGGCCACCTTGACCACTTGACTTTGTACTACATCACCGTCTTTCACAACGTAGACATAGGTGCCTTCCTGGCCCCGCTGCACCGCTGCGGCTGCCACCGTGAGCGCCTGGGCACGCTGTCCCAGCACCAGGCGCACGTTCACGAACTGTCCCGGCCACAGCGCGTGGTTGGCGTTGGCGAATTGCGCCTTGAGCTGCACCGTGCCGGTGCTGGCATCGATCTGGTTGTTCAACAACACCAGGCGCCCGCTGGCCAGGGGCTCCTTGCCGTTGCGCGCGTAGGCCAGCACCGTCAGGGGTTTGCGCGAACTGCGCAAGGCCCGGTTGACTTCCGGTACGGCGTCTTCGGGCAGTGTGAACTGCGCCGTGATCGGATCGATCTGGTTGATCACCACCAGGCCGCCGGGGTCGGCGGCATGCACGATGTTGCCCACGTCGACCAGGCGCGCTCCGACGCGTCCACTGATGGGCGCGGCGATCTTGGTGAAGCTGAGTTGCACCTGGGCGTAGTTGATTTGCGCGTCATCCGTCAGTTGCGCGGCTTCGAGCTGCGCCACCAGCGCACGCTGTGTTTCTAGCTGCTGCGCCGTGGCCGCGTCCTGCGCCACCAGGGTAACGTAGCGCTGCAGGTCGGCGCGGGCATTACCCAAAAGCGCGGCGTCGCGCGCTTTTTGCGCCTGTGCCTGTGCCAGTTGCGCCTGCAGCGAGCGCGCATCAAGCTGCGCCAGCAGTTGCCCGGCTCTGACATCCTGCCCTTCGGTGAAACCGATCTTGTCGAGCTGGCCATCGATGCGTGCCTTGACTGTCACGCTTTGCGCTGCCGTCACGCTGCCGACGCCGCTCAGGTACATCGGCACCGTCTGCGCCTGCACCCGTGCGGTGTTGACCAGCACCGCAGGGCTTGCGGGCACGGCCGGCTTGTCGGCCTGCGCCGACTTGGGAACTAAAGCGATGGCGCCCATCATGGCGACGAGGCTCACGCCGCCCATCCAGGCGCGACGACGGTAAGTGGGTGTCAGTGTCATGGTCGGTTTCATGGGTTCAATTCAAGGGATTCTGGGCGAGCTTGGCAGAATTTTCTTCGTGGGTGTTCCAGCCGCCGCCGGTGGCTTTCACCAGGGTCACGCTGGCGCTCAGTTGGCGGCCCAGCAATTGCACGGCCGCGCGCTGATTCGTGAGCGCCAGCGCCTGGGCGGTGACCACGGCAAGATAGTTGACCGTGCCGGCGCGGTACTGGCTCAGCGCCAGCCGCTCGGACAACTGCGCCGCCTGCACGGCGCGCTCCTGCACCACAGATTCAGCGCTAAGCACGCGCAGCGCGGCCAGGTTGTCTTCCACTTCCTGAAAGCCCAGCAGCACGGTCTGTCGGTATTGCGCCACGGCGCCGTCATATGCGGCCATCGCGCGTGCGTCCTGCGCTTGGCGCAAGCCACCGTCGAACAGCGTTCCTGCCAGCGCCGCACCCAGCGACCAGACCCGCGCCGGGGCGCTGAACAGGTTCGTCAGGCCCGCGGAGGCGCGGCCGTCAGCACCACTGAGGATGATCATGGGGAAATAGGCCGCGCGCGCCACCCCGATATTGGCATTGGCCTGGGCGGCGCGACGTTCCGCAGCGGCAACGTCGGGTCGGCGTTCCAGCAGCTCGGACGGCACGCCGGCCGGCGTCGCCGGCACAAGGGCCATGGGCTCATCCCGCGGCGCCAGGCCGAAGGACGATGGTGGCTGGCCCAGCAGCACCGCGAGCGCATGCTCCAGTTGCGCACGTTGCAACTGCAGTTCGATGCGCTGCGCGTCGGCCGACTCCAGTTGCGTCTGCGCCAGCGCCACGTCGGAGCGCAGCGCCACGCCGGCCTCCTGCTGGTGCTGCACCAGCGCCAGCGCCTTGCGGTAGCCGTCCACGGTGCGCTGATAGAGCGCCGCCTGGGCGTCGGTGGTGCGCAGTTGAAAATAGGCCTGCGCCAACGCGGCCTGCACGCTCAGGCGTGCCGCCGCCAGGTCTGCGGCGCTGGCCTGGCTGGCGAAGTCACCGGCCTCGACCGCACGCCGCACGCTGCCCCACAGGTCCGGCTCCCAGCTCGCCGTGAGCCCCAGCGTGAGCGGATCCCCCACTTTCACACCAGAGCTATTGGAGCGCGCGCGCCCCCCGCTGGCAGTGACGCCCGCCGTCGGAAAAAAGCCTGCGTGCGCGGCTTCGGCCAAGGCGCTGGCCTGACGATATTGCGCCTGTGCCAGGGCGATGTTTTGATTCGCCTGATTGGCCTGGACCATGAGCGTGTCCAATGTCGCGTCGCCATACAGCGTCCACCAGGGATGCTGGCTGTCAACCTGCTGTGGCTGAGCACTCTTCCAGGGGCCGGACTCCTTGAACGCGGCCGGCGCATCCAACTGAGGACGAACGTAGTCGGGGCCTGCGGCACAGCCGCTCAGCAGCGCAACGGCAAGCGCCGCCGCGCTCAACACGGCGCCGTGCTTGGGGGCTGGGGTCAAGGTTCTGGTCCGGGCATAGGTGCGTGACAGCAAGGAGGTCGAGGCGATCAAGAGCTTTTCGTTTTCAATCATGGTGTTGGGGCGAATCATGAACGCATGGACACGGCTTGCTCGGTGCGTCCAGCGTTGCGCTGACATTCTCCCTGGCATCGGCTCAAGCCGGGAAGTCATTGACGCACCCTGCGATTCGCTGATCCGGTGCACCAACATTATCCATCAGCGCCAGCCGGCGCCAGATGTCAAATGCCATATAGCGCTCCCGGGCAGCCAGGCTCATGGAAGTGCAGCCCCGGTTTGCGTTGCCGTCGCGTGCCAGCCTCCACCCATGGCCTGGATCAGGCCGATGGCCGAAGCCTGGCGGTTTGACAGCAACTGAGACAGAGTCTGGCGCGCGCTCAACGCTGCGACCTGGGCCGTGACGACGCTGGTGAAGGGCAGCTGGCCTTGCAGGTACTGGTTCATGGTCAGCTTCTCTGTGAGGTCGGCGTCGCGTGATGCCGCACGGCGTTGGCTCTCCTGCTGCGCCAGCGAACGGCTCGTCGCCAACTGATCCTCGACCGCCTGAAATGCGCTTAGCACCGACTGCCGGTAATTGGCCACCGCGGTGGCGCGCGCCGCCTGTGCACCCTCGACCCGCGCCGCGGTCGCGCCCGCGTCGAATAGGTTCTGCGCCACCGACAGCCCCAGCGACCACAGCGTGTTCGAAGCCCGCAACAGGTTGGGCAAGGTGCTGCCGGCGCCACCGTAGGACGCCGACAATGCGGCGCTTGGGAAGTAGGCTGCGCGCTGGACACCAACCTGCGCATTGGCCGCGGCCACGGCGCGTTCTGCTGCTGCAATGTCGGGTCGGCGCTGCAGCAACTCCGAAGGAACCAGCAGCGGCACAGCCGGCACGTTGGCGGTCCAGTTCACCACCGGCAGGTTGAACTCCGCCGGGGCCTTGCCCACCAGCAAGGCGATCGCGTGTTCGAGCACGGCGCGCTGCCCCACCATGGCGGTGAGATTGGCGCGCGTGCTCTCCAACTGGGTCTGCGCCTGCAACACATCCGTGCGCTGCGCAATCGCCGCGGCATACTGGTTTTGCGTGATTTTGAGCGCGCGATCATAGGCCGCGACGGCACCACCCAGCAGCGTGATCTCGTGGTCGGCTTCACGCAGTGCGAAGTAGTCGGTGGCCAAGGCCGCCTGCGCAGACAAACGCGCCGCTGCCAGGTTCGCGGCGCTGGCCTGGGCGCTGGCCTGCGCCCCCGTGACCGCCAGACGCAGCGCACCCCAGACGTCGGGTGCCCAACTCGCGCCCAGGCCCAACTGCAGGTTGGTGGGTTTGGCCGCGTCGGCGCCGCTGCGGGCAATGCCCGCGTTCATTGACAGCGAGGGGAAAAAGCTGGCGTTCTCCTGTCGCACCAGCGCCTGCGCCTGGGCGTAATTGGCAGTCGCGGCGGCCACGTTCTGGTTCGAGACCTCTACCTGCTCCAACAGCGCCGACAGCGTCGCGTCGTCGAACACCTGCCACCAGGGTCCGCGCTCCAGCGCATCGGCGGGCGCAGCCGGGAACCAGTTGGAATCGGCAGCAGGCGCCTCCTTGAAGGCCGCAGGCGCGGAGGCACTCGCACGCTCCAAGGCCGGGCCGCTGGCGCAGGCCGACAGCGTCGCCAGCGTCGCCAGCGTCGCCAGCGTCGCACACAACCACCAGGTGCCGAGTCGGAGATGGAATTTTGGCGGATTGTTCATGTCGATTCCAAAGGTTGGCTCAGGTCACCGGCGAGCTGGGTCAGGTGCCGTTTGTCGGCCTGTTTGCGGCTGAGCTTGTCCAGCATCAGGTATACCACCGGCGTCGTCAGCAGCGTGAGCAACTGGCTCGCAATCAGGCCACCCACGATGGCCACGCCCAGCGGCTGGCGCAGCTCGGAGCCCTCGCCGAAACCGATGGCCAGCGGCAGCGCGCCCAGCGCCGCCGCCAGCGTGGTCATCAGGATCGGGCGAAAGCGCAGCATGCAGGCTTCGCGCACCGCTGCCAGCGGCGTCAGGCCGCGCGAGCGCTCGGCCTCGATCGCAAAGTCGATGATCAGGATCGCGTTCTTTTTCACGATGCCAATCAGTAGCAGCACGCCGATCACGGCTATCACCGACAGCTCCATGCGAAACAGCAGCAGCGCCAGCACCGCGCCCACGCCGGCCGATGGCAAGGTCGAGAGCACCGTGATCGGATGCACCAGGCTCTCGTAGAGTATGCCCAGCACGATGTAGATCACCAACAGCGCGGCCACGATCAGCAGCAGCGTCTGGTTGTTGGACTGCTGCGCCAGCATGGCTGTGCCGGCGAAGTCGCCGCGCACGCTGCTGGGCATGCCGATGTCGGCCTCGGCCTGCTTGATGGCAGCGCGGGCATCCGCCAGGGTCATGCCCTCGGCCAGGTTGAACGAGACTGTGGTCGCCAGTTCCGTGTCCTGGTGATTCACCGAACTGGCCGTGGCGCGCTCCACCACCTGCGCGATGGTGGACAGCGGCACCATGCTCGCCGGCGTGTTGCTCAGCACATTGCCGCTGGAGGCATTGCGCAGCGCCGGGTTCGGAGACACCGGAACTGCGGACACAGCGCTGGCGCTCAAACCTGCCGCACTCTCCACGGCCACCAGCTTGCCGCCGCTTCTGACCAGCCTCGTGCCCGGCACGTAGATGTCCGAAAGTGCGGCTGGGCTCAGCGTGTATGGGGGCGCCCATTCCATCACCACGTGGTACTGGTTGAGCCCGGTGTAGATGGTGGCGACCTGGCGCTGGCCGAAGGCGTCGTAGAGCGCGGCGTCCACCGCGGTTGCGGTGATGCCCAGGCGGCCCGCGGCGTTGGCGTCAACTGTGACGTTGCTCTCGACGCCGTTCTCGCGCTGGTCGCTGTCCAGATCCGTGATTTCGGGCTGCTTCTTCAGCTCGGCCAACAATTTGGCCGACCACTCGCGCAGACTCGCGCTGCTGTCGCCCTTGAGCGTGTACTGGTAGGTGGAGTTGCTTTGCCGTCCGCCCGAGCGCAGGTCCTGCACCGGGTTCAGGAACAACTGCAGGCCGGCCACGCGCGCGAGCTGTGGCCGCAGACGCGCAATCACAGCCAGCCCCTTGTCTACGCGCTCACCCGCCGGCTTGAGCGTGACGAACATGAAGCCGCCCCCGGCACGCGGTCCGCCGGTGAAACCGACCACGGTGGCCACGGCCGGATCGGCGCGCACGATGTCCACCACCTGGCGCAGCTTGTCGCCCATGGCCGCACTGGAGATGCTCTGGTCGGCGCTGAGTCCGCCCATCAATTGTCCCGTGTCCTGCTGCGGGAACAGGCTCTTGGGAACGGCCGAAAACAGATAGACGTTGAGCCCGATCACGCCCAGCAGGATCAGCAGCACCAGTGCCTTGCTGGCCAAGGCCCAGTCCAGGGCGCTTGCATAGACACCCAGCACTGCGTTGTAACCACGCTCGGCCAAACGCGCGAGCCAGCCCGCCGGCTTCTTGCTCGCAGGGCTGGCGTCGGGCTGGAGCAGCCAGGCGCACATCATGGGTGTGGTGGTGAGCGAAAGCACGAGCGAAATCAGCACCGCCACCGAAAGAGTGACCGCGAACTCGCGAAACAGCCGTCCGGTCTGGCCGCCCATGAAGAGCAGAGGAATGAACACCGCCACCAGCGACAGGCTGATCGATACCACCGTGAAACCGACCTCGCGCGCACCCAGCAGCGCCGCCTGCATGCGCGTCATGCCGGCCTCGATGTGGCGGCTGGTGTTCTCCAGCACCACGATCGCGTCGTCTACGACAAAGCCGGTGGCCACGGTCAGTGCCATCAGCGTCAGGTTGTTCAGGCTGTAGCCCAGCAGGTAGATCACGCCAAAGGTGCCCAGCAGCGCCGCCACCGTGGCCACGGCCGGCACCAGCGTGGCGCGCACGCTGCGCAGGAACAGGCTCACCACCAGCACCACCAGGATCACCGCGATGATGAGCGTGAGCTCGACCTCGTGCAGTGAAGCCCGGATCGAGCTGGTGCGGTCGGAGGCGACGTGCAGCGTCACGTCCGCCGGCAGCTGCGCCTGCAGCGCGGGCAGCAGCGCGCGGATCGCATCCACCGTGGCCACCACGTTGGCCGAGGGCTGGCAAATCACCTGCACGATGATGGCGCGCTCGTCGTTGAACAGGCCCAACGTGCGCGTGTCCTCTACGCCGTCGACCACGTCCGCCACGTCTTGCAGCCGCACCGCGGCGCTGTTGCGCCAGGCGATCACCATGGGCGCATAGTCGCTGGCGCGCAGGCCCGGCGTCTGGGTGTAGATCTGCAGCCGACGCCCTCCCCCCTGCACCATGCCCTTGGGCCGGTTGGCGTTGCTGGCCTGGATCGCGGCGCGCACGTCCTCGGTGCTGATGCCATACCGGTTCAGCGCGAACGGCTTGAGTTCGATGCGCACGGCCGGCAGCGAGCCCCCGCCAATCACCACGTCGCCCACGCCGCTGACCTGCAGCAGTTGCTGGTTCAGGGTGTTGGAGACTTCGTCAAAAATCTGGCCCGGCGTCTTCGTCTTGGACGTGAGCGCCATGATGATCACCGGCGCCGCCGCCGGGTTTGCCTTGCGGTAGGTGGGGTTGGAGCGCAGCGTGCTGGGCAGGTCGATGCGCGCCGCGTTGATCGCCGCCTGCACGTCGCGCGCCGCGCCGTCGATGTCGCGGCTCAGGTCGAACTGCAGCGTCACGCGCGAGGAGCCGACCGAACTTGACGAGGTGATCTCGTTCACACCGGCGATCGTACCCAGGTGCCGCTCCAGCGGCGTGGCCACGCTCGTGGCCATGGTCTCGGGGCTGGCGCCGGGGATGTTGGCGTTGACCTGGATCACGGGCAGGTCGATCTGCGGCAGCGGCGACACCGGCAGTCCAAAGAAGCCGGCGATGCCGGCCAGCGCAATGCCCACTGTCAGCAGCACCGTGCCTATGGGTCGGCGCACGAACGGCAGCGACAGGTTCACTCGCGTCGCTCCACCACCATGGTTGCGCTCGCCGTGTCTGCAGCGCGTTCCTCGGCGTCAAAGTCCACGGGCGCGGCCATGCCGCCGCCGAGCTTGTCGAACGCGAGATAAATCACGGGCGTGGTGAACAGTGTCAGCATCTGGCTCACGATCAGGCCGCCGAAGATCGCCAGACCGAGCGGTCGGCGCAGCTCGGCGCCGTCGCCAAAACTCAGCATCAGCGGCACTGCTGCAAACAGCGCCGCCAGCGTCGTCATCAGGATCGGGCGCAGACGCAGCTTGGCCGCCTGGTGGATGGCGTCGCGCGCGCTCATTCCCAGGTTGCGCTCGGCGTCGATGGCGAAGTCGATCATCATGATCGCATTCTTTTTGACGATGCCGATCAGCAGGATGATGCCGATGATGCCGATCACGCCCAGATCGTGGCCGGCAATGATCAGCGCCAGCAACGCGCCCACACCGGCCGAGGGCAGTGTGGACAAAATGGTGAGCGGGTGCACGTAGCTCTCATACAGCACGCCGAGCACGATGTAGACGCAGATCACCGCCGCCAGGATCAGCCACAGCGTACTGGAGAGCGACTTCTCGTAGGCGCCCGAGGCGCCCAGGAAGGTCATGGTGATGGTGCTCGGCAAGCCGATGTCCAGCGCTGCCCTGTGGATCGCGTCCACCGCGCTGCCCAGCGCCACGCCCGGCGCCGTGTCGAAATTGAGGGTGCTGGCAGGGTACTGCCCCACGTGCGTGATCTGTAACGGCGCCAGTTGCTCCTTGATCTCGGCGAAGGCCGACAAAGGGGTCGCCTTGCCGCTGCCCGACATCAGGTTGAGGCGTCCCACGCCAGAGGCGTCCTGCGCCAGCGCGCTCTGGGCCTCCAGGATCACGCGGTACTGATTGGTCTGCGTGAAGATGGTGGACACGATGCGCTGGCCAAACGCGCTGTACAGCGCATCGTCCACCGCGCTGGCGCTGATGCCCAGGCGCGACGCCGTGTCGCGGTTCACGTTGATGTAGGTCGCCAGGCCCTGCGCGCCAGTGTCGCTGCTGACGTTGCGCACCTGCGCAACCCCTTGCAGACGCTCCATCAGCTTGCCCATCCAGAGCGTGATCTCGGCACTGTTGACCGCTTCCAGCGACACCCGGAACTCGGTCGGCCCGGTCTCGGAGTCGATCGTCAGGTCCTGGGTCGGCTGCAGCGCCAGGCTCACGCCGGCCACAGCGCGCACGCGTTCACGCAGCCGATCCATCACGGCCTGCTGGTCGCCGTGCACGGCCTTGAGGTTGATGAGCATGCTGCCGGTCTGCAGCATGGTGTTGTTGGCCGCGTCCACACCGACGAAGGAACTCAGGTTTTGCACGGCCGGATCGGCCAGGATGGCGCGCGCGGCTTGCGCCTGCAACTGCGCCATGCGCTCGTAGGACACGTCCTGCGCCGCCTGCACCCGGGCCTGCAACTGGCCTGTATCCTGGGTCGGAAACAGCCCCTTGGGGATGGTGATGTAGAGCAGCACCGTGACCATGAAGGTCGCCAGCGCCACGGCCAGCGTGATGGCGTGGTGGTCCATGACCCAGACCAGGGCTCGGTCGTAGCGCTGCATCAGAGTGGCATAGAAGCGCTGGCTGCGCGACGGCGCTGTCGCCGTGTCGTGTTCCTTGCGCCGGGGCTTAAGCCAGCGTGCCGACATCATCGGCACCAAGGTGAGCGAGACCACAGCCGAGATGATGATGGTGAGCGCCAGCGTGACCGCGAACTCGCGGAACAGGCGCCCGATCACATCGCCCATGAACAGCAGCGGAATCAGGACCGCGATCAGAGACACCGTGAGCGAGATGATGGTGAAGCCGATCTGGGTGGCGCCCTTGAGTGCGGCGCGCATCGGCGGTTCGCCCTTCTCGATGTAGCGGGCAATATTCTCCAACATGACGATCGCGTCATCGACCACGAAGCCGGTGGCGATGGTCAGCGCCATCAGGCTCAGGTTGTTCAGGCTGTAGCCCAACAGGTACATCAGGCCACAGGTTCCGATGAGCGAGATCGGCACGGCGATGCTGGCGATGAGGGTGGCGCGCAGGCTTCCCAGGAACGCGAAGATCACCAGCACCACCAGCACCACAGCCAGGATCAGTTCCATCTCCACGTGCTCAACCGAGGCGCGTATGCCCTTGGTGCGATCCGCCAGCAGGTCGATGCGGAGCGCCGCCGGCAGCCCCGCCTGCAACTGCGGCAACTGCCGCTTGATGGCGTCCACCGTGGCAATCACGTTCGCGCCCGGCTGGCGCTGCACATTCATGATGATGGCGGGAAACAGCTCCACGCCGTCGACGCAGCGGTCGCCGTCAGTGGCCGACGCTGCGGCAGCGGCGGCCTCATCCGAACCAGTCGCGCATGTCAGACCAGCCCAGGCGCCGAGCTGGGTGTTCTCCGCGCTCTGGATCACGGTGGCGACATCGTTCACGCGCACCGGCGCGTTGTTTTTGTAGGCGACGATCAGCTTCTTGTAGTCGTCCACCGTCACCAGCTGGTCGTTGGAGTTGATGGTGAAGGCGCGCCTGGGGCCGTCGAAACTGCCTTTGGCTGCGTTCGCATTGGCACTGCTGATGGCCGTGCGCAGCGTGTCCAGACCGATGCCGAACGAGGCCAGCGCCTGGGTGTTGGCCTGGATGCGCACAGCAGGGCGCTGCCCGCCCGAGAGCGACACCAGTCCGACGCCCGAAACCTGGCTCACCTTTAGCGCCAGGCGCGTGTTCACCAGGTTCTGCACCTCGGTCAGTGGCAGACTGCTCGAACTGATCGCCAGTGTCAGCACCGGCGCGTCCGCAGGGTTGACCTTGGCGTAAACGGGCGGCGCCGGCAGGTCGGCCGGCAGCAGGGAATTGGCGGCGTTGATGGCGGCCTGCACTTCCTGCTCGGCCACGTCCAGCGTCAGGGAGAGGCCGAACTGCAGCGTGATCACCGACACGCCCGCCGCGCTGGACGAACTCATGCGCTCCAGCCCCGACATCTGTCCGAACTGGCCTTCGAGCGGCGCCGTCACGGTGTTGCCCATGACCTCGGGGCTGGCGCCGGGGTACAGGGTCTGGACCTGGATCGTCGGGTAGTCGACCTGTGGCAGCGCCGACAGCGGCAAAAACCTGAAGCCCACCACGCCCGCAAGCACGATCGCCAGCATCAGCAGCGACGTGGCAACCGGCCGCTCGATGAACAGGCGCGATGGACTCAGCATGGCCGCGCCCCCTTAAACCTGGTGATCAAGATGCGCTACTCGCTGCGCCCACGGCGCGGCGGTGACTGCCCCCCTGCGCGCCGCTGCTGCCCTCTGCGGGCGCACTGGCACCGGCCTGCGGACCTGCGCCGCTGGCGCCGCGGCGGCTGCCGCGCGCACCCGACGCCGCACCCGCGGGCCTGTCGGCGCTGGTCTGCACCCGCGCGCCGTCCTTGAGTCGGTCTGCGCCCTCGGTCACGACCTGCTCGCCCACGGCCAGACCCTGGGTGATGGCGACATCGTTCACGCCGGAAATGCCCACCGTCACGGGTCGAATCGAGACCACGCGCTCGGCATTCACCACGTACACAAAATCCCCGTTCGGCCCGTGGCGCAGCGCCGTCACCGGTACCACCACCGCTGCCGTCATAGTTCGCAGCAACAGCCGCACGTTCACGAACTGGTTCGGGAACAGTGTGCCCGAGGCGTTGGGGAAGCGCGCCTTGGCCTTCACGGTGCCGGTGCTGGTGTCGATCTGGTTGTCCGTGGTCAGGAAGCGTCCCGCGTCGAGTTGCGCGGTGCGCGCGCTGTTCCATGCCGTCACCGGCAGCGTGGCGCCCTGGCGCTGCTGCAGTTCAGGCACGCGGTCCTGCGGGATCGAGAACGCGATGTCGATGGGTGAGACCTGGGTGATGGTGGCAATGCCGGTGCTATTTCCCGCAGCGATGAAGTTGCCCGCGTCAATGGGGCGCAAGCCCACGCGACCCGACACCGGCGCCACAACGCGCGACCACTGCAAATTGAGCCTGGCGCTGCCTTCATTCGCCTGGTCCAGCGCCACGGTGCCCGCCAGTTGCTGCACCAGAGCGGCCTGCGTATCGACCGCTTGGCCCGCAATCGAATCCTGCTTGAGCAGCGTCTGATAGCGCTCCAGCAGCAGCCGGGCGGCGTCCAGCTGCGCCGCGTCGCGCTGACGTGCGCCACTGGTCTGGGCCAGCGCCAACTGAAACGGCTGCGGGTCGATGGTGGCCAGCACCTGCCCCTTCTGCACCATCTGGCCCTCCTTGTAGAGCACCTGCGTGATCACGCCCGAAACCTGGGGCGCGACCGTGACGCTGGCGGCCGAGGTCACCGTGCCCAGGGCTTCGATGTTCACCGGGATGTCGGCCTGGCGCGCCAGCGCAACGCCCACGGTGCTCGGCGGTCCGCCACGCGTGCCGGCCGCCGCACCGCGTGCGCCCGACGCAGCCACTGCCGGGTAGCCGCCTGCAGCATTCACCGCGGGTCGGTGCGTCAGATACCAAGCCAGGCCACCGAGCAGGGCCGCCAAAATAATCGCCACCACGCTCCCACGCCAGCGCCGGCTTGCGCGCGGCTGGGCGGCTGCGTCTGGATTGAGCAAGTGGGGCGAACCGGATTCTGAGTCAGTCATGGTGATGGCAGGTGTAATTTTTCAAGGCAGCGCGCCCGCGTTGCAGTGTATTCGGCCTCTGTGTAGAAAAGTAAATGGCGCAGGGGCGAAGTCTGCTCGCCCACTGTGACATCGGTATGGCAAGGCGCCGCTGGTGGGCTACTGCGCCAGCGCCCAGACCAGATGCTCGCGCAACAGTTCGCTGGCCCCTTGCAGGCGCTGCGTCAAAGCCGAGCGGATTGCGACATCGGCGCCGCCACGCAGCGCATTGCCCAGCGCGACCGCGATGTTCCTGAGCCAGCGTTCGTGGCCGATGCGCCGGATCGGGCTGCCCTCGGTGTGGCGCAGAAATTCTTCTTCGCTCCAGCCGAACAACGCGAGCAATTGCTGGCCACTCAAGCCCGCGCGCTCGTCGAAATCGGGCAAGGTGCTGCGCTGCGCGAACTTGTTCCAGGGGCACACCAGTTGGCAGTCGTCACAGCCATAGATGCGGTTGCCGATGAGGGCGCGCAGTTCCAGCGCAATCGGGCCTGCGTGCTCGATCGTCAGATAGGAGATGCAGCGGCGCGCATCCAGCCGGTAGGGCGCCACAATCGCCTGCGTCGGGCAGACGTCGATGCAACTGCGGCAGCGCCCGCAGTGCCCGCTCACCGGGGGGCTGGAAGGCAGCGCCAGGTCAACATAGATCTCGCCCAGAAAGAACATGGAGCCGGCCTCGCGGTTCAGCACCAGCGTGTGTTTGCCGCGCCAGCCCTGGCCGCTGCGCGCAGCCAGTTCGGCCTCCAGCACCGGCGCCGAATCGGTGAAGACGCGGTGGCCCAGCGGGCCGATCTCGTGCGCAATGCGTTCGCTCAATTGCTGCAGGCGACGGCGCAACACCTTGTGGTAATCGCGCCCTCGGGCATAGATGGAAACGATGGCTTCGCCAGGCCGTTGCAGCCGCGCCAGTTCCTGTGCCTGCCAGCCCTCACCGGTGGCACGCGGCAGGTAATCCATGCGTGCGGTGATCACGCTCACCGTGCCCGGAACCAGCTCTGCCGGGCGCGCTCGCTTGAGGCCATGCGCTGCCATATAGGCCATGTCGCCGTGGAATCCGCGCTCCAGCCAGGCCAGCATTCCGGGCTCGGCGGAACTCAAATCCACACCGGTCACGCCAATTTGGGAGAATCCGAGTTCGCGGGCCCAGATTTGAACTTTTTCAAACCATGGCGAGCCCGCTTCAGGAGTGCTGTTGATTTGAATGCTGCCGTGCGTCACCCGCCGATTGTAGAAAGCCCTGGCGCCGAAGCTTTGCTGCTGTGGCGCAGCGAACACTACACGCAAGCGTTCGCGCAGCGCCTATCACTTTGCCCCGCGCTGCAGCACAGCTTTGTGCAACTCCACGGCGACCTGGGTGCGGGCAAGACCACGCTCGTGCGCCATTTGCTGCACGCCCTGGGTGTGACAGGGCGCATCAAGAGCCCCACCTACACCGTGGTGGAACCCTACGAGTTGCCTGACCTCGCCATCTGGCATTTCGATTTCTACCGTTTCTCCGATCCGCGCGAGTGGGAGGACGCCGGCTTTCGCGACATCTTTGCCAGCCCGGGACTGAAGATCGCCGAATGGCCGGAGCACGCCGCAGCCTTTCTGCCGCAGGCCGACCTGGAAATCCATATCGCGGTCTTGGCCGACGAGACGCGCGAGGTCACACTGATTGCACACACCGACACGGGCTACGCCATGCTGCAAGCCGCCAAGCCATGAAACGCCGCGGCTTCATCCAGTCGGGCGCTGTGGTGCTGTTGCTGGGCGTGCAGCAGATCGCACGTGGCGCGACCATTCTGGCCGTTCGCGTCTGGCCCGCGCCCGACTATTCGCGCGTCACGATCGAGTCCGACACCGCGCTCACGACATCGCAAAGATTCGTGTCGAATCCACCGCGGCTGGCGGTGGATATCGAGGGCATCGACCTGAACCCGGCGCTACGTGAACTCGTGGCCAAGGTCAAGGCCGACGACCCGAATATCGCCGGCATTCGCGTCGGTCAATTCGCGCCGGGCGTGGTGCGGCTGGTGATGGACCTGAAGCGGCCCATGGCGCCCCAGGTGTTCACGCTGGCTCCGGTGGCTCACTACCGCCACCGGCTGGTGCTCGACCTCTATCCCGAGCATGCTGCGGACCCGCTGGAGGCCCTGATCGCCGAGCGGCTAAAGGAAGGCCATGTGGCCGAATCGGCCCAGCAAGCGGCCAGTATGGGCGTGAAGTTGTCCAACGCCACCGCCCTGACTGACCCGCTGGGAGACCTGATGGCGCGCCAGGCGCGAAAGGCCGGGTCTGCGGCCATCGCTGCCAAGGCAGGGTCCGCGTCTGCGCCACTCGTACCTGCGGCTGCAGCATCGATGCCAATGTCGCCAGCCTCGTCCGCGCCGACTCCGGACGAAACAGCGCGCACCGACCGCCTAATCATCATCGCGCTGGATCCAGGACACGGCGGCGAAGACCCGGGTGCCACCGGCCCCGGCGGCACCCGTGAAAAGGACGTGGTCCTTGCCATCGCGCACCGCTTGCGCGACCGCATCAACGCCACCACGCTCAAGGGCAATCCCATGCGCGCCTACCTCACGCGCGACGCCGATTTCTTCGTGCCGCTGCAGGTGCGTGTGCAAAAGGCGCGACGCGTGCAAGCCGACCTGTTTGTGAGCCTGCACGCAGACGCATTCTTCACGCCCCAGGCGCGCGGCGCCAGCGTGTTTGCACTGAGCCAGGGCGCGGCCTCCAGCAGCGCGGCGCGCTGGATGGCCGACAAGGAGAACAAGGCCGATGCCATTGGAGGCCTGAACGTGCGCGGCAAGGACATTCAGTTGCAGCACGCTTTGCTGGACATGAGCACCACGGCGCAGATCAAGGACAGCCTGCAGCTGGGTGGCGCCATGCTGGGCGAGATTGGCAAGCTGGGCGCGCTGCACAAGACGCGCGTGGAGCAGGCCGGATTTGCCGTGCTCAAGGCCCCCGACATACCCAGCGTGCTGGTGGAGACCGCCTTCATCAGCAACCCCGACGAAGAGGTCAAGCTGCGCAGCGAGGCCTACCAGGAGCAACTGGCCGACGCCCTGATGCGCGGCATCGAACGCTACTTCTCCAAGAACCCGCCGCTGGCGAGGAATGGCACGGCGTGATTTCATCCCTTTAGGCCGCATGCGTGCATGCTGCGTGATAAAGGCGTTCCCGACGAGATCAATTCCTACGGTTATGGCTGCGACAGCACTTTCCTGACTTCAAGACATCGGCCTAGCAAAGGCTCCGTCATTGCAAGCGCAGTGCGGCAATCCATGCTGGTATACCTGTGGTGCTTGTGGATTGCCGCGTCGCTGAAGCTCCTCGCAATGACGGACGTGGCCGTTAAAAGGTTTCGTCATTGCAAGTGCAGCGCGGAAATCCATGCTCGCATAACGGTGGTGCGCGTGGATTGCCGCGTCGCTGAAGCTCCTCGCAATGACGGATGTGGCCGTCAAAAGGTTTCGTCATTGCAAGTGCAGCGCGGCAATCCA
>CAIVXG010000017.1 GCA_903909815.1 uncultured beta proteobacterium
AGGACGTTGCATTTGCAGTTGAAGTAATTATTGGCGCGATAGCCAATACGCTATCGCGCGGTGAGCGAGTAGAAGTACGTGGGTTTGGCAGTTTTCAACTGAATTACCGCGCGCCAAGGCAAGGGCGAAATCCCATGACGGGAGAAAAAGTGCAAGTACCGGCCAAGTTTGTTCCCAATTAATTGCCAAATCATCCTGCAATTCATCCTGTTTATTTGCTACGCCGATATTCCTGCGCAAATAAATAGCGCACATCATTTTTTTATAATCTCCTGCAAAACATCTCTATCCGTGGCCGGCATTTCTTTCCCGGCAAATGCGCAAGCTTTTGCCGGGAAACCTCGATGCGGCTGGATGGTTCGCACCCATCCCCTCCCGCAAGTGAACCGGGGTTGAGTGGGTAGGGATTTGTTTATCTATATGCTTTATATTCAATAAGTTATTCTTGTTTTGTGCTTGTAACGGAGTTCTAATTTACTCAATTAGATCAGGAGCACAATATGAATAATCCAACCGCAGTGAACTACAGCAACCCATTCGTATTTACGCACAAAACGCCTCTCATGCAGCGCCTTGCTGATCTGGTGCGCTCAGGACATACGCAATATGTGATGGGAACCATCCCCATTGAAAAGGCCGGATTTCTGGCATACAAGTTTGAGACCCAATTCAAAACGAATATTGGCAAAGTTGAAGCATGCCGGGCGCGTCAACGCGGTGAATCGAGCTCGCGGTTGCTTTTCCTGCATCAGGCCGACAACGATCATCTGACTTGGGTATTGTTATTCCAGCCAGGTGTGACGCCTGATCACTCCGGCCAGAAATGGCGCGATGCGCTTACTGACAAAATCATTCTCACCAACTATGAACTGGTTCGGCACACCCGCGCAGGATCGGGCAAGCCCGCGTGGACATGGCGCTATACCCAGAAGCAATATGACCTGCTCCGTGATGCGATCATCAGCGTGGTGCGCAGCAAGCAGGATGAATCATTGCGGCAAGTGATGCACTCGATTGCGCGTTCACTGGGGTTTGCCGGTATACGTGAGCAGGTAAAAAAACTGAATGCCTTGATCCGGGCTGAATGGAAGCGCAGGCGCGCGAAATCAGAAGCGATGCCGGAACCCGCATATCACGGATATACGCGCCGTTTTGCAGACCGTGGCTGCCGGTTGTCGGAGCTACGGTTGTCCGCAGGACAGAAAAACATGGTGTCTTCAGGTGCTAAAGGCGCGGTCTCCTTATCGCGCGGAGTCATGCCGCATGTTGGTAATGGCACGGTCACCGGATAAACGGCAATACGGCATTCGTCATGGACACCCCGAACACACTTGATCTGACACAGGCATCTGCATTTTTGCATGTGCATGAGCAGACGCTGTTAAAGCTTGTGCGTGCCGGTGACGTGCCTGCCGCCAAGGTCGGCAGAGCTTGGGTTTTTATTGATGTTGACCTGGTGGCCTACATCAGAGGAAAATATCGCCCGCAGGTAGTGCAGGGCGATTTGAAAGGAGTTTTATCATGTCGCTCTACAAAAGAAAAGATTCGCAAGTCTACTGGATCAAGCTCTCAATCGGTGGACAGGTTATACAAAGAAGCACTGGGACTGCAGTAAAACATCAGGCGCAAGAGTTTCACGACAAGCTTAAAGCCGAATTCTGGCAACAAAAGAAATTGGGCGTTAAGCCTGTCAGGACTTGGCAAGAAGCAGTGGTGCGTTTTTTGCAGGAAACGAGTGATAAGCGCACTCACCAGCAGGACAAGGACAAGCTGGTGTGGCTGGATCAGTTTCTGGGGCATCTGAAGTTAACTGAAATTGACTCAACAGTTATCGATACCATCCGGCAAGCCAAGCTGGTTGGCAATTGCAAGAGCACGGTTAACCGCTACCTCTCGTTTCTACGCTCTGTGTTGAATCGGGCAGCAGAGTGGGAATGGTTGGACAAGGTTCCGGTAATCAAGATGTACAAGGAACCTGAAGGCAGGGTTCGTTTCTTGACAGTTGAACAGGTTCAGGTCTTGCTGGGTGAGTTACCTGAACACATCAGGGACATGGTGGTTTTTAGCTTGTGTACTGGTTTGCGGTATAGCAATGTGCTCAAGCTGGAATGGGACAAAGTGGATTTAACCAATAAGCATATGCGGGTTGAGTCCTTGCATTCCAAAACCCGCAAGCCGATTGCCGTACCTCTGAATGAGCAAGCCTTGGGTGTATTGAATAAGCAGGTTGGCAAGCATCCGGAACGTGTTTTTACTAAAGCGGGCGAACCGGTTCATGGCGCTAATGGTCGGGTCTGGC
>CAIVXG010000018.1 GCA_903909815.1 uncultured beta proteobacterium
CCTTGGGTCTTGATCGCTGCGACGTGGCCTGCCCAGTCGTGCTTCGCCTTCTTCATGCTCGCTTCTCCATCTTGGTTTTGATGGGGAAAGCATGTGGGATTCAGATTGCGCTGACAAGCCTGGGGTTCATGGAGCACTTACAGTCAAATTCCCCCAGGCAGGACGGGCAAATTATCAGTCTTTTGGTCTGACTGACTCTGGCATCCTTTCTTGGTAGTTTCTCCTCTGACTTTTGGGATTTTTGTAAACGGCTGTTTGGCAAGCCCAGCGCGACAGGCCGAAGGCGAAATGCCGGGGAGCGGTGGGCAACTGTTGCACCGGTGCACAGCACACCGGCTGTCCACAGGCTCGCCCTGTGGGCAGGACAGTTGTCCATGGCGGGCGAGTTGCTCACGCTGCGCTGGCACTGCTAATGCGCAATGCAGCCTCCTTCAGTCGGTAACTCTTGCCCTCAAACGCCAGCAGGGCCGAGCGGTGCATCAACCGATCCAAGATGGTCGTGCTCATCGTGTTGTCGCCCAAGTATTTACCCCAGTCCTCAACGATTCTGTTGGAGGTCACCACAATGGAGCGGCGCAGTTTGTAGCGCCGGTGCACCACCGTCTGCAGCAGCTCAGCGGCACCGTCGGAGATGCGCCGCGCCAGAAACAGATCGTCAAGCACCAGTAAATCTGGCTCCAACAGACCTTTGAGAAGTTTTGCCTGCTCAACGGGGTTGGCCAGACAGTAATGCGCAAACACGCTGTCGGCTTCCACGTAGCGCACGCAGTAGC
Source organism: uncultured beta proteobacterium (assembly GCA_903909815.1). Classification (GTDB taxonomy): domain Bacteria; phylum Pseudomonadota; class Gammaproteobacteria; order Burkholderiales; family Burkholderiaceae_C; genus CAIKVZ01. The sequence continues at coordinate 774 of CAIVXG010000018.1, forward strand.
CCTGTAGCGTTGCCTGATAGGCAACAGCTTTGGCAATGTGACTCTTGCCAGTGCCGGGCTTGCCAATGAGTAGTCCATTGATGCCCTCCTTGATGAACTTCAAGGTGTGCAACTCAAAGCACGCCTGACGTGGCACCTTGGGGTTGAAGTGCCAGTCAAAGTCTGCCAAGCTCAGACGTTCATCAAGACCGCACTGCTTGAAACGCCGCTCGGTGAGTCGCGAACGCCTGCGATCGAGTTCATCTTGAAGCAGCATGCAGAAGGTTTCAAGGAAAGGCTGCTCGCTGGCCTGGGCTTGCAGGATACGGGTCTCCAGTGTGGCAGCCATGCCCGACAAACGCAGTTCAATCAGAGCGCGTTCGATTTCTTGGCGGCTCATGGTCATAGCGTGACCTCCACTTGGGTTACGGATCGGGGAAATGGGACAGTGGCGCTTTGCTGTGCGCCCAGGGTGAACAAATCGGCATAGTCGTCGCCAGCGCGGATCAGCGTATGGCTTTGGGTCAGGGTCACCTCGCCTGGGTTGGGCGCATCCAGCAAGGCCAGGGCATCCTCCATGAGCTGCTCGGTCAAAGTCTTGACATGACCGTAGCTGTACACGCCTTGTGTCATCGCCATGTCGCAGGCGTTGTTGATCAATCGGCGCGGGTAGCGCCGCACCAGTCCGACAATGCCCCAGAGCTTGCGCTGGCCAACACGACCTTCACGCTCAAACAAGGTCTCGCACAGCTTGTGGGTGGCCAAGCCAATGGCCTTGGCCTGACCCAGAATGCGCTGTGTCTCGCGCGATGGATTGAATACGCGCTCGTTCATGGGCAGCACCACCGTGCCGTGTTTCTCAGCTCGGTCATGCGTGCGCAGCAGGGCTTGCGTCTTGAGATCACGGATTTCCAGGCAACGCGCAAACAGGCGAACCAGCACCCGACTGCCAATGACCGCTGGGCGGGCGGCATAACTGCTGTGGTCCACCCGCACGCATGAGTCGTCGTTGACGCTGTACTGACCCTCGACAAAGTATTGCATCCCAACCATAGGCAGGGGCAACAGATGGGGTTTCTCTTCCTGGAACATCGCCTCGACCTGACGGCGTTCGCTGCCGTGAATTCGCTGGGCCGCCCATTTTGTTTCCCAGTGTTCGAGGTGCTGGTTTTGTTCCTCAATCGTCTCGAACCTGCGCCCCTTCAGGGCCGTGGCCTGGGTGTGACCGATAGCATGTTCAACCGTGCCTTTGCGGTTTGGATCACGAACGCGCGCCGGGTCACCCACGACACCGTAGTGTTTCAGGGTGGCGGCATAAACTGCATTGAGCTCAGGCTCATACAAGTCGGGTTTGATGACACCCTCCTTGAGGTTGTCCAGCACCACATAGCGGCAGGCACCACCAAAGTAGCGCCAAGCGTCTTCATGCAAACGTGCCCAGGTTTCCTGGCTGGATTTCCACACCACCCGGCGAAAGCTGCGCCGGGAGTAGCGCAAGGTCATCACAAACAGGCGCGGTTTGCGAAAGCGCTGCGTGCCAGCAACACGGGTGAGTGCGCCTTCGCCGTAATCGACCTGGGCTTCTTCGCCGGGGGCAAATTCCAGACGGTCAAATTGTTCGGGCTCACTTTTGCACAGCCCGCCACAGAAGCGTTTGACGGCGTTGTAGGCACCGGTAAATCCATGTATGTCAACCAAGTCTTGGTAGATCGCTGTGTAGTTGCGCTTGGCGCGCAACTGGGCTTCGATGAAATCGCGATGAGGCTCGCAGGTGGAGGTCGTTAACTTGACCTGAGCCGGTGGCCGGGGTGGGGGAATTTGATCAGGTGTGCCGGTGGCCACCCCGGAGGAATTTGCCGTGAGCTTCTCTATACGTTTGGCATAGGTGCGTATGGTCTTGCGATCAATACCGGTGACACGTTCAATTTGGCGGTGGCTGGTGTTGGATGCCAGCAGTGTTGCGATGGTTATTTGTAGATGTGGTTTCAAGACGTTCAATCCGGTTTCCCCTCGTGTGTGAGGGGGTGAACTTTGGCGCTCACGGGAATTGACCCACCCCTGCTCACCGGAATTGACCCGGCAGTGATTTCGTCGATGGACGTGGACGCGGCGTAGGTAATCGCGCCCGCCATGGACGACTGTCCTGACCACAGGGCGAGCCTGTGGACA
>CAIVXG010000019.1 GCA_903909815.1 uncultured beta proteobacterium
CCGCGCAGCGGCTGCCCACAGGCTTGTCCTGTGCGCAGGTGCCTTGTCCACGGCGGGCGCGATATCTGATCGGCCGAAAAACATGAGCGTTGGATAGAAAACCGCCAAAAACTACCCACAGATTCCCCCAACGAGCCAGTTTTTTAAGCATCATTGGCTCCTTCAATCCTGCTCGTGGTGGACCACGCGCGCGCCACGGTGGTGGCGCTCGCCGCCTTGCAAACGGCCCACCAGGATCAGCGTGGTGAACAGCCAGCCAACCAACAGGGCAGCGACGGTCATGCACAGCGCGAACACACCTTGCCAATGGCGGTTGCTGTGCCGGGCTATGTCCCAGCTCCAGTGCGCCAGCTCAGTCCATGTGGAGTCTGCAAAGTACCAGTGCAGCAAACCAGCCCACACAGCCAGGCCCAGCAGGGCAGACAGGATGGCAAACTGCATCAGGCGCGTAAAAAACAGGTGGACGGCATGCGCCCAGGGGTCGTAAAAATTGCTCATGATGGAACTCCCTTTTTAGGTGGATTGAGGGGTTTGTGACTTCAACTGCGCGACCACACGGGCCACGATTTGCGCATTGCTGGCCATCGCCAGCTCACGTGCAAGAAGGCGGATTTCTTGCAACGTCATGCGCGTTTCGTGGTCGATTGCGGGCGGCTGTGGCTGCACAATCGGCGCGGCCTTGGCGCTCAGATCACGCTCAATGGCCTCCCGGATGTAGGTGCCAAGACGCAACCCTTCGCGCCCAGCGCGGGCACATGCAGCCTCGTGCAGCGCCGCTGGCACACGGGCCTTGAAGTAGCTTTCTTTCATGCTGCAGCTCCTTCGGTGGTGCGCTTTTGCTGTGGTCGCGCTGTGGCCGTTTGCAGGTGCGCCAGCACTGCGTCTGGTGTGTAGTTCCACAGGGCTGTTTTGCGGGGGTGATTTGTGATTCCGTGCGCGCAGGGCTGCGCCTGCGGCAGCGCAGCCGCATCGCGGGGGAGATTGGCAATGTGTGTCATGGTTTGTCCTTTCAAATGGATGGCAATGGGTCTGCAGCGCAGCTAAAAACTGCATGCAGGCGAAGGGGTGAGCGCACTTGATGGGCGGCGCTCGTCGGCCGCTTGGTGCGGTCTGCCGTGGTCTTGTTTTGATGGGTCGAGCGCGCGCGCCGCGTGGCCTCACAAGCAAACTTGCGGGACCACGGGCGGCGGCATCGATGCACGGCGCTCGGTAAAGAGCGCGTGCTTTGGGTGGCACAGGGCTTGTCGTGAACGACTTGTCATGTGCTTCGCACGGACGTGCGTGTGCCTGGGTGGGCACGTGCAGCGGCACGGCGAATTTTTTGGGAGGTGGCGCGGCTGATTTGTCTAACCGCGCGCACGGTCGCACCGTTTGGGCGGCGGCGGCAATCAGGTGAGAGTGCGGTTTGGACGCACCTGTCCTGTTTGCCGCCGAGGTCTGGTTTTTACAACCGGACCGTCCGCCCCTGGCGGGGACTTCTTGGAGCGAGGTTCATTGCTGAACTTCGCGGCCCGCATTGCGGACCTCTTTTTAAACTCACCGGGCAGTGCTGGCACCGGTCGGTGAGTTATCACACGGCACCCGTTGGCGCTATGTGATTGCCCCGGTTTCAGGGACTTTTACGGCCAGGCATTTCTGCCGGGCGTTCATGGCCACGAGAGCCATGATTTTTCTATGGGACCACGCTATGGGTCCCGATGATTTCCAGGAGTTTTACCTCACGGCGACCAACGTGCGGATTTTAAACACGAGAACCGGACGCCGACAAGCTCAGCGAGCCTTCGACGTGTGCATTGCGGGAAGTTTCTTGCTCACGGTGGACCACGGCTGTGGTCGGGATCGGCACCGATTGGGGTGGTCTCGCTGATCTTGCTGCCCAGCGTGCCGAAACACGTGGCATTGTGGTAATTGGAATCTGGTCCCGAGCAACAACGTCCTGCTATTTCACTTTCCCAAGATTTTTCGAATCGGCTAATACCGTTCCATCCGCTAAGACATGGATCGACACGATAGATTGTGAACAAGTGGCGCCAGCATCGCCGACAACGATATTGAATCCATCCTCGGTGTTCTTCTGTAGTTGAGCATTGACTAATTTGCTCACCCAAATAAGCGCTCCCACTGGTTGAGCTCCCAAATCACCAGTGCTGACTAGCAAGAATCCGATCGATGTCATGCCCTGTCGCCTTGGCCGATCTTCCACATCGAAGCTCCACAAAAGTGCCGTATATGCGGAATTTGATTGCGTCTGTCGGCTTGCAAGCTGGCCGACTTGTTGCACTGACAGAGCGCGAACAGGCTCCACCACGACTGATTCACAGGGTTTTGCGTCAGCGCGGCTAAAGGCAAGACATGAACCTACAACCAATCCACACAAAATAATTCTTCGCATATTAGTCCTGCCCAGATTCATGTAAGTGGTTTTGGTGCCCTTCAGCAACACCTGGCCAAGGGACAGGCGTTCCACCTCGGCTCAATGTCTTGATTTGCTCCATGGGGCCGAAATTTTCCCGAGAATTTGGCTCTTTCCGGAAAGCTTCTTGTAGCGCCTTCACAGGAGTTGACGCACCCTGTGATTTCACTGTCTCGCCGTTTACTGTGTCAATGTCGACCGCCTTCCCCTGTGCGTGGCGACTGGCCGGGTCATGCTCACCTCCAGTCGTACTATTGATATTCACCGAATTCACACCAGACTTTATTACTGCAGACTCCACCATCTTGGCGGTAGCAGTTGTGACTGGCTGATCGGGACTCGGTCCCTTTGGATTGTCATTCTTAAATGTGATGGTCGGACCCTTGTCGCCGGCAGGGCGCGCATCGATTTTTGACGTTTTGCAATCTGGGTCGGCGCAAGTGGCAAGCCCTGTCGGATCCGTCTTATTGAACGGGTCATTGCCGACATAGCTGTACAAGTCCATATCGTCCTTGTACCCAATGGGGTCTGTCTGCATGAATATCCGCCACGACGTGCCTTCACCGTAGATGAACGGGTTTTCCTGAGGCAAATCAAAGGGTCGTGCGGCTAAAACGAAGACGGCACCTGTGGGTGGTTGGAGATTTTTTCCTAGACGCACATTCTGCCTCACGCGCGCACGCGGGGAGGCAAAGGTTTTCCCGCGCTTGGCCGCTCAAGCGCCTGGCCAGGGCTACGGCTCCTGTTCGCCGTCCCAGCGCCGCTTTATCACCTCAGGCGTGGCCTGCATGCGCGCCGGGTGGGTGCGCTCATGCACGGCCTTGAGTTGCAGGATGCTGACGTGGGTATAGACCTCGGTGGTGGTCAGTGCCGCGTGTCCCAGCAGCGCCTGGATGTAGCGGATGTCCGCACCTGCTTCGAGCATGTGGGTGGCGCAGGCGTGGCGAAACAGGTGGCACGCGGCATTGGGGTGCGTCTGCCTGAATCGCTCCAGGTGGGCCGCCTCAATCGCCTTCTTGACGATGACGGAGAGTTGTTTTGCTTGCATGCCCTGGCCGTGTTTGGCCAGGAACAGCGCACCACTGTCCGGCTCGCCCGAGGCTTCTATGTACAGCGGCCGGATGGTGCTGAGGTATTTCTCGATCCAGCGGCAGGCCCGCGCTCCAATGGGCACCACCCGGTCTTTGGCACCCTTGCCCTGGCGAATGTGCACGGTGCCGCGCTCGGTGTCCAGGTCGTCGGTGTGCAGCGCCACCAACTCGGCGCGGCGCATGCCGGTGGAATACAGCGTCTCCAGCATGGCGCGGTCGCGCACGCCCAGCCCGGTGGGTTCTGGGTTGCCGGTCTCTGCCGTGTCGATGGCATTCAGAATCTGCTCGATCTCGGCCACGCTCAGGATGTTGCGCGGCAGGCGCCTTTGCTGACGCGGCAACTCGAGCTCGCTGGCCGGGTTGTACAGCAGGTGGTGCTGGCGCGCCATCCACTGGAAGAACATGCGCACCGCAACCAGGCGGTGCGTCTGGCTCGGATGCGACAGGGGCAGACCCGAGCCGGGCTGGCCGCTGTCTTTGCGCCGATAGTTGAAGACGTGCTGGCGGTAGCGCTCCAGCAGCGCACGGGTGACTTCATCGGGGCGCTGGATGGCGCGCTCTTCGCACCAGTCGATGAAGTAGCCCAGATCAATGCGCCGATTCTTGACGGTGTGCGCCGAGAAGGCACACGCCGCCATCCACGCCAGCATGTCCAGCGCGTAGCCTCTAAAGCCGCCCACCGTCTGGGGGTCACCGGCCACGTGCAGCGCACCCGGTGTTTTGCCGGGACGCCGGTAGCTCAGTTTCTGGCTGCGGGTGTGCAGCGCCGCAATGTGGGGAACTGTGGACGTGGTGGTGGACGTGTTCATGCGAGGGCCTGGGCGTTTGAGTGGGTCGCCAAGAAGATGGCGGGGGACGGGTCCTGCAGGTACGACGGGGGGTGTTCTTCTGTTGGCATGACGTGCAGGGCGTGCGGTTTGTCGCCGTTGAGCACTGCCGCCTGTAAAACCCTTATTTCATGCGACTTTCCAGTCGGTTTGCCGTCTGGCGAAGTCCCCGCGTTAGGGCCGTTTTGTGCCCGCGTTGGAGCCGCGTTGTGGGGGGTCTCACCCCGCGAACTCGGATTTGTAGGTGCAGATTCGACAATCTCCAGCAAACCCGACAGGTGCGCGGCCTGTTGGCCGTCGCCGTCGTACAGCAACTCGTACTCGAAGCTCTGACCCCGCTTGCCGCGGTGCGTCAGCAGGTATTCGAGTTGCACCAGGCGCTCCAGGTGCACGCGCAACTGGGTGTCGCTCATGCCGCTGGCCTGGCGCACTTCCTTGCGGCTAAAGCGGATGTCGGCGCGCAGCAGTTGCTGCGCGCTCATGCGCGCCTGCACCAGACGCACCACCTCGCCCAGGACCCGGCGCGTGACCGGGGGTAACTCGTCCAGGCTGACCCCCAGCACCGCGTGCGCCAGCGCGTTGGCCTGCGCAATGTCGCTGGCCTGGGCTTCGATGTACTCGATACTCTGGCCCGCCGTGGCCAAGGTCTTCACCTGGCGCTGGTGTTGGTGCAACAGGGCGATGGTGTCGATCAGGGTGAGGTACTTTTCGTGATCGCGCCGGGTGCGGGTTTTGTCAGAGAGGAAGGTGAGCTGGTCAGCGTAGGGGTTGACCACGGCCAAGGGGCGCAGCAAACGCTGGGCGTTGCGGTGCAGGGCCAGCACCTGGGCCCTGGCTTGCCGGGCACGCAGGCCCTGCAGCGTGCGTTTGTGGCGCTGGCGCTGGTGGATGGCCTGGGTCTGGCCACGGCCTTCGTCCACCGAGAGAACAATGCAGCGGTTGAGCAGCTCTTCGTCAATCTCGATGGCGGTGGTGGTCAGGAAGATCATCACCGGCCCTTCAACCCGGTATTGCTGGGTGATGAGGTTGCCGCTCACGGGGTCTTTGCCGGTGCTGGCAATCGTCAACTCGCCCTCGGACTGCAACAGCTTTAAGGCGTAGCTGGCGCGCGCGGCACCTTCTTCCTCGGCGATGGCCAGGATTTTGTGCTTGAGCTGGGTCTGGCCCATGTAGAACAACGACTGCCCGGTCATGGCGCTGTACTGGATGCGCTCTTCTTCGGGCATGAAGGCCAGCACCGCGTCCATCAGGGAGCTTTTACCGGCCGCCGAACTGGACTGCACCACCACGGCCAGGGGCGCACTGAGCTTTCTGCTGACCGCTGCCAGATAGCCCATGAGCTTGTTGCTGCTCTCGCCCACCAGACCCACCGCATCGAAGTCGGCCAAGATGCGAGCGAGCAAGTCGGGCGCACGCAGCCACTCCAGGGCCTGCGCCTGCTCGGCCTCACTCATCACGGGCACGGCGGGCTCGGCCTGAAGAGCTGCCTGGATGCGTTGGGTTTGCAGCACCTCCAACTTGAGCAGCACGCGGCCCAGGTCGTGCTTGATGATCTCTTCTCTCAGAGCCAACTCGCGCGCGGCCTGCACGATGTAGGCGCTGCGCGCACGCGCGGCGTACAAATCAAAGGCATCGACGTAGTAAGCCTCACCCCGACTGGCCAGCACATTGATTTTGAGGGTCTGGGGCGAGAGGTTCTTGGCCAGACCCCGGATGCGGTAGCGCCGCTCACCGAAGTGCAGCACGATTTCTTCTTCGCCAATGTGCTCGCTGGTCGGTTCGCTACTGGGTTCGTCACCAGCGGCTAAAGAGACAGGTGCAGATGAGGGTGGCGGCTCCGCTGGCACCGCTGCCTGGGCGGGCGGCGCGCCTGCTGCCTCTGACGCCACCTCTACCGGTGCCGCTGGCGGCGCTTCGCCTTTACCGAGCCAGACGGCCGTGCGTATCAACAGACCCAAGCTCTTGGCCGCAGGCGTTACCTTGCACGCGTACTCGTTCACGTCCATGCCCTTGGGCAGAACGATGCGCAAGCACTCCAGGCCCGCCTGCATCAGCCGCTGTGCCACTTTGGCCGTGCCGCGCTCACCGGCTTCATCACGGTCAAACGCAATCAGCACGCGGCGCACGCCGCAGCGCTTGAAGCTGCTGATGTGGTCATCGGTGAAGCCTTCCACACCATAGGCAGCGGTGACGTTCGCATACCCCGCGCACCAGAAGCTCATGGCATCGATCAGGGCTTCGGTGAGGATCACTTCCTCTTGCCCCTGCAACCCTTGGGCGTTCCACACGCCACGGTGCGGACCGGGCAGGTACAGGTGGGCCGATCCGTCCACCTTGTCGGCGATCTTGCGGCCATAGATTTCGCTCACATTCCCGGCCTCATCCAACACCGGCACCACCAGGCAACCGTTGAAGTGTTCATGACCGCTTTCGCGCAGGATGCCCAAGCTTTGCAGCCGTGCGCGCAGCTCGCCACCCGCCTTCACCCGCGCCTGTGGCAGGCGCAGGCCCAGGGTGCGATTGGCAAAGCCCAGACGGAACTTGACGACCAGCTCGCGGGCGTGCTCGCTGTTTCCCAGCCCGCCAAGCCCGCCCAACCCGCGTTTGTCCAGGTAAGCCAGCGCCTCGGGACTGGCCAGCAGGGTCTCGTGGTAGTAGCCGATGATCTGGTTCAGCAGCTCTTGTTCGCTGGCCTCCAGCGCCACCGGCGTGGGCAAGTGACGCACCAGGGAGCGCTTGACGCCAGCGCCTGTGCTGGCAACACCTGTACAGGCAGCACCGCCAGCAGCGAAGGAGGGATCGGCCTTGAGCAGCTCCACCGCGTGGCGAAAGCTCACGCCCTGGGTCTTCATCACCCAGTCCAGCGGGCCACCCGCCGCGCCGCAACCAAAGCAGTGCCACAGGTTCTTCGCCGGTGTCACCACCAGGCTGGCCGTGTCGTCGCCGTGGAACGGGCAGCACGTGGTGAAGTCCTGGCCCGACTTTTTCAACTCCAGACCCGCTGCCTCGACCAGGCGCTGCACGCTGACTTCGCTTTTTAGCCGCTCGATTTCTGCTTCGGGGATGCGTGCCATGCCGTTTTGCTCCTAAAACCTGTCAATACTCTTTTACTGTCTTATTTTAGTACCTTATACTGTTGCTTTGTCAATCCTTTTCAGAATGAGGGCCTACAGTCATGGCGTTGCACTTACTTGGCTTTTTGCCCATGCACTTCCCAGCACGTTTGATCCAGCTACGCAAAGCGGCCAACTACACCCAGCAAACCTTGTCCGAGACGGCGGAGTTGCATGTCAACCAGATTCGCCGCTATGAGGCGGGGACGGCTCAACCCACCTTGGAAGCCCTGATTCGACTCGCCAAGGCGCTGCATGTGAGTCTGGACAGCTTGGTGTTCGAAGAAGGCGAACGCGGTCCGGATGAGGATTTACGGCTACGCTTTGAGGCGCTGTCGCAGCTCGACACTAACGAGCGCATGGTGGTTAAGGAATTGCTCGACGGCATGCTGCTCAAACATCAGGCCCGCCGCCTGGCCGGTGCGCCCGCATGAATGCGCCACAGCTCGACATTACATGGGATCCGCTCAAGGCTCAGTCCAATATCGCCAAACACGGCGTCACGTTTGTGCAGGCAGCCACGGTGCTGATCGACCCGCTGGCCCTGACCCTATTCGATGCAGCACACAGCGAATCCGAGGAGCGCTGGTTCACGCTGGGCTTCTCCAGCGAGGGCAAGCTGCTGGCCCTCTCGCATACCTATCAGCACACCGGACCGATCCATGTACGGGTGCGCATCATCTCGGCACGCGAGGCCACCCGGCATGAGCGTCAACAGTACGAGAATGAACCCCGTTAGAACCGTTTCGCCAGAGGTGAACACCATGACCACACACAACGATGACGACATGCCCGCAGAGATTGACTTCTCCGGTGCCAAGCGCGGCCAGTTTTACAAGGCCGGTGCGCAGTTGAATCTGCCGGTGTACCTGGATCAGAGGGTGCAGTCCACGCTGGCCGCGCTGGCCAGTGCCAAGGGGGTGGACTTTTCTGCATTGATCAATGACCTGCTCAAGAAGGATATCGAACTGATCGAGATGGCCCGCTAGCCTGGGCAACAAAATATTTGAGATCACAATTTGTGACCACCCACGAACCCCAGCTCTTAGCAGCTAAGGGGTAGCGGGTGGCTTTTTTTGTTTTAAATAGACTTATTCCCGCGCCAACGCGTCCCTCTGGCGGCCTTCGCTCTTCTCCCCTGTTTGCGCTTGCACCTCCAGCGCCGCGCTTTTCACATCCTCGCGGCTCAGCACCTCGGGCAGCCGCTGCGCGTCATCGGTGTACAGCGTGGCCTGGTGCGTGGCCCGACTGATGGCCACGTAGTAGCTCGCCTCATTGCCCATGGCGCCGCTGGCCGGTGCTTCAACCAAGACCCGCTCGCAGGTCTTGCCCTGCGCCGCATGGACCGTCTGGCAGTAGCCGTGCTCCACATACAAGGGCGCATCCGTGCGCAGTGCCAGACGCATCCCGTCCGTCTTCTCCACCAGCAAACGGTCATTGCCTGGCTCCACCGCCAGCACCGTGGCGCGTTCACCGTTGACGATTCCCGCACGGTAGTCGTTGTGGGTAAAGCGCAGCACGTCGCCCACTGCAATTTCGCGCTGGTGCTCGGTGAAGGCGCTCATGTGTGGCTGGTTCGCCGGGCGCCACTCCACCCGCACGCCGTCCTGGCGCTCCAATGTCACCACGCCTTCGCGGCCATCGACCACGTGCGCAAACTCGCCACGCTGCAAGCCCATGCCCTTGTAATCACGATCCGCGCGCAGCACATCGCCGTCTTGGTAGCTGACGGTGCGCAGCGCCTGCGCCTGGGTCAAGTCCTTGCGGCTAAGCGTTTGCAGCACCTCCCCCTGACCGGCCAAGCCCAGTGCCTGGCGCACCTCAGCGTTGATGGCCTCACGTCCCAGGTGGGTGCCCGCCACGATCAGGGTGGCCGCGCGCTGCTCGGAGTTGAGTGCCGCAAAGTCCGCCGCAATACGCACGTGGCGGTCCTGGTAGCGCTCGATCTCGACCATGCGGTTTTGCAGTCGCTCCAGGGATGCAGGCACATTTCCGGCAGCCGCCAGCTCCACCGCAGTTTTAAGCTGTGGATCTTGCTGGCGCTGGATCTCGCACAGTTCGGCACACGCCATGCCCGCTGCCTGCAGTTGCGCAAAGGGCTTGCCAGCCTGCACAGCCTTGAGCTGGCGCACGTCACCCACCAGCACCACCCGCGCGCCCGCTTTGTCGGCCGCCGTGAGCAGCGTGTGCATGTCACGCGCACTGACCATGCCCGCCTCATCCAGTACCACCAGCGTGCGTGCATTCAAATCTGCATAGTTCTTGGTGGAGTGCCAGGCCAGTGTTTGACTGTCCATGCCACTGCCTGCCAGCTCGCGCACCGCACCCCGAGACGGCGCTATGCCCACCAGCGTCAAGCCACTGGCCTCGGCCAGTTCCCGCACCGAGCGCAGCGCTGTGGTTTTACCCGTGCCCGCACCACCTTGCACGCCAATCACGCGGTCACTGCTGGTCAGCACATGCGCCACCACACCGCACTGGTCGGCATTGAGCTTGCTGCCTTGCAGCGCGGCGTGCACTGCCTCGCGCGTCATCAGTGGCGCCGCCTGACCACGACCTGCCACCTCCAGGCCCAAGATGTCGCGCTCGCGCTGCTGCGCGCCTGGCGTGGTGTAGCGCTCACCTTGGCGAATCAGCTCGCCCTGGCCCACGGCCCGCTCGATGGCCGAGCGAATGGCCTCCAGGTGCGTGAGACCCACACCACGCTCCAGCGCCGCGCGCTCAATGTCCACGCGCGGCACCACCGCTGAGCGCTCCATCAGGTGCGCGGCTGCAAAGCGCACCGCCTGGGTCGCCTCCAGAACCTCGCGTGACACGTCACGCTGCAACGTTGGTGCAGCACGTGCCGCGAAGTCCAGCCCGACGGCCGCGGCACGCTCACGCCACTGGGCGTGCAGCGCGCCACGGTCCACGTTTTCTTTGGCGGGCCGGGTCTGCAGGGCGGCCATCTGCAACTGCCGCGCGCTGGCCTCTTCACGCGTGAGACCCTGCTTTTGCAAAGCCTGCTCAATCGCTTGGGAACGGTTGCTGAACTGCTTGACCTGCTCGGGCGTGATGTGCGAGAGCTCAAAGCGGCCGTCCCCGTGCGTCACGCGCACCCCGTAGCCCAGGGCCTGCACCTCGCGCGCCAGCTCCGACCGGTAGTAGGCGCCCAGCATCATCTTGTGGCGGTACAGCGGCTCATTGTCCAAAGCACGCCAGGCACCATCATCGCGCTGGGTCATGTTGAGCACCACGCAGTGCGTGTGCAACTGGGGATCGGCCGCACGGCTCAAGTCGTGGCGGAACTGCGCCACCACCAGGTTGGCGCTGGATTGCCGACTGGTTACGCCATCGACCGTGACGCGACACGCGGCCAAGGTTTGGGCATAGTCCATGGCACGCGCCACCGCCACCTCATGCGCCTGCAAGAGCCGCGTGTCACCCTCGACCAGGGCTTGCAGCGAGACCGATTTGGGTGCACTGAAGGTCAGGTCGGTGCCACCCCGCCGACCCGGACCGGCCAGGTGAATGGCCTCGCCATTGGGCAACTGGCCATCGAGCAGCGCGCGGAAGTCCTCGGGCCGGACGGCACCACTCAAACCCAGCTCGGCTGCGCCCTGGCCCGACCACTGGCTTGGGCTGCGATCCTTGCTGTAGTAATCATCGGCTTGTTCATAGTACGCGCCGGCTGCGGCGCTGTTGGATACGTTGGACATGGAAAGCATGCAAACTCCTTGAATTACTGTTCATCAATGGCTTGGGCCATCGCGGGCAACACCAGCGGGCGCAGTTGCACCAGGCGTGTGGGCTGGGCACCGGCCAAGGCCAGATAGGCGTGCAAGTCCGCCAGCTCGGCAATCTGGCTGGGCAGCACCAGGCGTTCACGCACGCGCTGCACGCTCACACTCTTGCTGCTGCCCTGGGCACCGCGCGACTCGCTCTTGACGCCACGGTCCACCTCCTGCTCACCCAGAGCGCGGCTGAACACTTCGGCCGTATCGGGGTCGATCTTGGCCACGGCAAAGGCACAGAAGTTTCGAAAGCACGAACGCAGAACGACGGCGCTTTCCTTGCCATACACCCGGTCCAGTTGGGCCGTGGACTGAAGACCCGCCACGCAGCACAGGCCGTGTTTGCGGCCCTTGGTCAGGGCGGCCTCCAGGCTACCAATTTTGCCCAGCGAAGCCAGCTCATCCAGGAGTAGCCACAGACGCCGCTGCGGGTCCGGTGCGAGGCTCAGCGTGGCCGTACACAACACGTCCACCCAGCACGCAATCAGTGGTGCCAAACTGGCCGACATGTCCTCGCGCCAAGTGAGAAACAGATTGCCGCTGTCACCCTCCAGCCATTGCCGCAGGCTGAACTCACCCGGCTGCAGGTACTGGTACGGCTTGAGGTAACTGGCCACAATGAAGCGGGTCGAAGCCAAGGCACGCGCCGCATCCTTGTCGAACAATCCCGCCGCCGCCGTGCCCGCCACCAGTGTTGCCAACTGCTCGGCAGGCCAGGCCGTCAAGGCGGTAACCAAGGCCGCCGTTGTGCTCTCGCCGCGTGCCATCAGGGCACGCATCACCTCTGCAATCAGCACCTGGGCATAGAAGTGCCAGGCCGCATCGCCGTCGTGGCCATCGGGCACGATGGAGCGCGCGACCTTGTCAAAGTCGTAGGGTTTTTTCACCTCGGCAAACGGTGACCACCCCGGCGAGCGACGGTCAAACGGGTTCAGGATCACATCGCCCGGCTTGTAAAAGCGACTAAGGTAAAAACCATTGGGATCGGCCACGATCATGCGGTCTCCACGACGCGCCAGGCCCAGCATCAACTCGACCACGCCCGTGGTCTTGCCAGTGCCTGTGCTGCCCGCCAACAGGATGTGCAAGGTCTCTTGCTCACGTGCCATGGGCACACCGCCCAGGGTCAGCACCACCTCTTTCGGGGTAGTGCTGCCGACCATGGCTTGAAAAAGTTTTTTGCTTCGTCAGTAGAACCTGTGGGTGAGTTCGGGCTCAGGAAGCTTGCCAAGCACGTGATATAGGGCGAGCTCGGTGATTCTGAAGGTCCGAAACCCATAGGACTTTCTCATGGTCACTTTGACTTTGTTGTTCAGA